>CAYUXJ010000070.1:0-1615 GCA_964448845.1 uncultured Sediminibacterium sp. | reverse complement strand
CTACACCCAGACGCAAACTTAGCTGCAACTTATGTCTTTCCAACGGCACAACCGTCAGACAATCAGAACGAAAGACAGAAGGGCAGCATCCAACAGCGGTTAGGCCATCTGGCGGTTACATTGATTCATTTAAAAGTTTTTGGTAAGTTCATATGCAGTTCTTAGATTGAACTTTTGCGCTATAAATCCGTTACTTCGCCAAGCCGTTCGCCTTTAAACCCGTTGCCGGGAAGAACCATGCCCTATGACAGCAACCAAAAAAAAGCTGAAAAAAAATGAATTGCAAATCCTGCTCGATGATAGAGCAAGCAGATACAACCAGGCCGGATTCATACCTACTGACCCGATCAGTATACCACATCTCTTTAGTCGTCAACAAGACATAGAGATTGCCGGATTATTCGCTGCAGTGTTGGCATGGGGCAACCGAACTACGATTATCAACAAAAGCAGAGAATTATTGCAAAGAATGGACATGGCACCTCATCAGTTTTGTCTGCAACATTCTTCCAAGGACCTTAAAAAATTACTGGAATTCAAACACCGCACTTTCAACGATACTGATTTACTTTATTTCATTGCTTTCCTGCACCAGCACTACCAGCATCACAATAGTCTGGAAACAGCCTTCATAGTCCCCGCCAATAGTTATTCCTCCATTGCTGATCCTGCAGAAAAAAGATTGACTCATTTTCATCGGTATTTCTTTTCATTAGAAGACGCGCCTGCACGAACACGGAAACACATAGCAACTCCCGAAAGAGGTTCTGCCTGTAAAAGATTGAATATGTTTCTTCGCTGGATGGTGCGCAAAGACAAGCAGAGCGTTGATTTTGGAATATGGCACCACATTGCTGCTGCAGAACTCATTTGTCCTCTCGACCTCCATGTAGCTCGCGTGGCAAGAAAGCTGGGATTACTTCAAAGGAAGTACGATGACTGGCAGGCAGCACTCGAGTTGACAAAAAAATTACGCATGTTAGACCCCAACGACCCTGTAAAATATGATTTTGCACTCTTCGGACTCGGTGTGATGGAAAAATTCTAATATGCATTAAATTACTTCTCAACTTTACGCATGCAACAAGAAATCATTCGATGGGCAGGGATGAGTCCGGAAGAACTCTCCAATGAGATCAACCAACTAATTGTTCATGACTTTACTGCACTCGTTCAGATTCTTTATAGATTAGATGTGAGTGAGGCTAAACTCAAAATGGTATTGTCTGAAAATCCAAAGGAGGATGCCGGCAGATTAATAGCAGCACTGATCATCGAGCGGCTAAAAAAAAGAGAGGAAGTTAGAAAGCAATTCCCCGCTCAGGAAAATATCCCGGAAGAAGATCGCTGGTGAATTCAATTTACCTTGGAGACAATAATTCATCAATGCGCCGGAAACGATAGCCATCTTGCTTCACCATTTGAATGATGTCTCTCAGTTCATGGTACAGCTTTTCTTTTCTTCTTGGATCAGTTCCTACATGAATCAATACAATGGCCCCATTCAATCCCGCTGGCTGTTCTTGCATTGTTTTTTCGAGTGTTGTTCGAATCTGCTTATTCGTCTTGTAGGAGGCGCCCATCTCCGGATAAGTATAATCAGCGGGCGTTCCCA
>CAYUXJ010000069.1:0-1670 GCA_964448845.1 uncultured Sediminibacterium sp. | reverse complement strand
ATATGGGCCAGCTATCGTATTCAAATCCGCTCATAACCGGTCGAATCAGGTCATGTTCCTTCACCTGCACCTGCAGGTTTTTCAGGTGAATGAATGTTTCTTTTTTTACTTCGATACCCAGGTAATAACACATGGGAGTTGATTTACGGAGTGAAAATTACGATAGAAGATTCAAAGCCTTTGATATTTTGTTCTCGATCGAGCGTATGCACGAATAAAAAAGACTGCTGAGATTTTGTTTGTAATTTGCATGTATAAATCTTCCCCATGAAAAAAATAGCCATTGTTTTTGTATCGATGATCATAGGGTTGCTCGCAGGCAATCATGCCGCGGCCCAACGATTAAAACCGGGTGATAGTTATCAGGATGGAATTATTCTAACACTGATTCAGAAGGGAGAGCCCGGCTATGAAAAAAAAGTACCTCATGGGTTACTGGTAGCTAAGGCGGATTGGGAAAAAATGGTCAAGTGGTCGGAAGCCATACAGATCGCCAAAGATTTTCGTGCAGGTGGTTCCGATCAATGGCGGGTACCTAATAAGGAAGAATTAGAATTGTTATATGTCAATCGTCTGTTGATTGGTGGTTTTCAGGTGGGCAATTACTGGACATCCCTCCCATCGAAAGAAGATGCGAATGGTGCTTATGTGATCAACTTTTACAATGGATATACCTATACAGAGTACCGGGAGACGCCGGTGCATGTAAGGCTTATACGGAAATTCTGATTGCTTAATCTATCAAACATACTATGTCATGCTCATTAACAGAAAGGTTTTAACCCTCGACGAATTTACCATTCAGCAGTTAAGGAATTTTTCCTCTGCCACCGGTGAGTTGAGTAGTTTGTTGCGCGATATTGGATTAGCTGCTAAGCGGATTAATGTTGAAGTGAATAAGGCCGGACTGGTAGATATTTTGGGGGAAGTAGGCCAGACCAATGTGCAGGGTGAGGATGTAAAGAAGTTGGATGTATTTGCCAATCAACAGTTGGTAGGCGTATTAAAACATGGTATTAGTTGTGCGGGTATTGGCAGTGAGGAAATGGAAGGGATAGAAGTATTCGATGATGAGGTCAGCAATAATAGTAAATATGTTTGTCTGATTGATCCTTTAGATGGCTCTTCGAATATTGATGTAAATGTTTCAATCGGAAGTACTTTCAGTGTTTATCGGCGACTGAGTGCCATCGGGCAACCATGCGAGGAGAGCGATTTCATGCAGCCGGGGCATCAGCTGGTCGCTGCCGGTTATGTGATTTATGGAAGTAGCACAATGTTTGTATATGCGACCCGTCGGGGCGTTAATGGGTTTACCCTGGATCCTTCCATTGGTGAGTTTTGTTTGAGTCATCCGGATATTCAATGTCCATCTGTTGGAACGATTTATTCTGTTAATCATGGTAATTTCTTTCGTTTTCCGAAGGGGGTGCAACAATACATTACTGCCTGTCAGAAAAGGGCGGTTATGGATGGCGGCCCCTATTCACAGCGATACATTGGAAGCATGGTAGCCGATGTGCATCGGAACCTGATTAAGGGAGGTATTTTTATGTATCCGAGTATGACTGATCAGGCGAAGGGGAAGCTTCGGTTGCTGTATGAATGTAATCCGATGGCATTTATTATTGAGCGGGCAGGTGGTGTTGCTACTGACGGCAGTCAACGTA
>CAYUXJ010000068.1:0-1684 GCA_964448845.1 uncultured Sediminibacterium sp. | reverse complement strand
ACTCGATCTTCAAGTTTTTATAATTTCGGTGGAATGAAGGTGGTAGCTGAGTCTGTCAATACACTCAGGTTTCAGTCTTTACCGAAGCCTTCATCGAAATATTGATAGGCCAGCTACCAGCTCTAACTTTTACAACTTTAGGAGACTTTTTGCAAATATTTTATAACATACTGAAATTACACTAGATTTTTATCTATATCTAGTGTACACAGATGGCTCAACCTACAACATCAGGAGTCTTGAGCCATATGCTGTTTGAAGAACCTTTGCCATTCATCAAAGATTATGTGAACAAATTGAACGATGCTATCAAAATTTACTGCCCTGAAAGGCAACTTTCTCTAACCCAACAGGCGTGGCTGTCTTTTTGTGTCATGGCTATTATCGTTACCAATTCGGTTTGCTGGTCACGTTTTCAGAAAGCCGGTATAGGTCGGTATGGCATAGGAGCATTGTCATGGATGTTCCGCAAATCCGGAATCCCATGGGAAATCCTTCTTCAGCTGAGTGTTCGTATAATTCTCCAATGTTATGGCATTACTGAGGGTAATATCGGAATAGATGACACAGACAAGAAACGCTCAAAATCCACAACAAAAATTTCTTACGTCCATAAAATCAAAGATAAGCCAAGCGGCGGCTATATCATGGGCCAAAGTATTGTATTCCTGGTTTTGATAACGCAGAAGGTGACTATTCCAGTGGGGTTTTCATTTCATATGCCTGATCCGGCCCTGAAAGCCTGGCATAAAATGGACTGCACCCTCAAGAAAAAAGGGATGAAAAAAGAGTTGCGGCCGGCCAAACCGGATCGTGATCCAAACTATCCGACGATTCCCCAGATAGCCCTCCGCCTTCTTGAACAATTCAAGAAAAATCATCCCGACATCCGCATCAGATGCATTTTTGCCGATGCTCTTTATGGTACTCGGGAGTTTGTGGACCATGCCTCCGGTCTTTTCACAGGTGTCCAGGTCATAAGTCAGATACGTGCTAATCAACTTGTCCGGTTCAGAAATAAAAACCGGACTGTAGAAAAATATTTTGCCGCATTCACTGGAATTGAAAATACTATCCGGGTTCGTGGTGACAAACCAATGTCGGTTATTGTCGGCAGCGCCCGTTTATTTGTTAAAGCTCACGGGAAAAGGCGTTTTGTGATTGCGCTCAAGTATGAGGGTGAAGAGGATTACCGATACATCATAGCTTCCGACATGACCTGGAGAACATTAGATATCGTTGAAGCCTATACCTTAAGATGGCTTGTCGAGGTTTTTTTTCAGGACTGGAAAGGCAATGAAGGATGGGGTAAATTGACCAAGCATCCCGGTGAGGAAGGATCAAGCAGAGGCCTGATCCTGAGCCTGATGGTTGATCACAGCCTCCTTTTTCATCCTGCCCAACTGGCCCGGATAGAAAACAAACTCCCCGCATTTACTGTGGGCAGCCTGACGGAAAAGATTAAGGTCGAGGGTCTTCTGTCTACATTTGAAAAGATTATCATGTCTGATACCCCAATTGAGCGGTTTAAAGAATTTGCAAAGGCCCTGGAAAAGGATGTGATACATTTGTATCCATCAAAAAAACACATGGTTAACAGGGATCTTGGCAAACTTGAGGCAACCCCTGCTTTGAAATACCGAAGGGCAGCTTGACCATAAAATCAAAAACTTGAAGATCGAGT
>CAYUXJ010000067.1:0-2533 GCA_964448845.1 uncultured Sediminibacterium sp. | reverse complement strand
CAAAATCGATCCGGCTAAATTAGACCTGGTAGCAAGGCTGGGAGATGATTGGTATAGCAGGGTTACCCCCGAGGTATTGTTTCAAGTTGAAAAGCCTAACACCCAACTGGGTATTGGCTTTGATCAGCTGCCTAATTTTATTCTAAACAATGCAGCTTTCACTGGCAATGAAAAGGCGCAGCTAGCAAATATATCGATGCTGCCTACATTTCAGCCCGCAGCAGAGCAAATAACACTCACTACCCCTGTGATAGCATCTATCAAAGAGGCTTTGAAAGAAAATGATACAACAGCGGCCTGGTCAATTATTCAAAACGCAGTCGAGCATCAATGATGCGAAGTCCGTCTGCTATTAGTTTGCTATGAGCAGGGGTCTGCTCCTTTTGTAACAAGAGATAGGACCGCACTTCTTCCGCCAGATCAGACATGGAGGCATCTTCCGCAATCAATTCGAGAATTTCCATCGAGGCCAGCCAATCTTCCTTGTACTTCTCTGCCAGCGTTTTTCTGATGGCTCGTAATTTTTCCTTGGAAAGATGCTGCTCTCGGATGTCGCGTATCTCCTGAAATATTGCATGATAAGTGCGATCTGCCTCCGTATAATTGGGCTGGAAAGTAGGGTTAGAGGATACATATAACTGATCAACAAGGTGATTTTTATCGGCTACCCCATTGAAGACAGAAACAATTTTCTCTCCTACTGCCATATCGTAATTTCCCCAAGAGGGATTGAAATAAATTTTCTCCCCTTCATCGCTTACCGTACAATCGGCAAAAGATAATAAAATAATTTTTCCATCTTTTCGCAAGACCGCTAACAAATTTCCTGATACCCGGATGCCACTTTCAAAAATTAAATCAACCCGCTTCCCCGGCAACAGTCCGTTCTCCTGACAAGTCGCTTCAGTCCACGATTCAAGTGGATGCTGCACTCCTTTCAGTTTACCTACGGGTGAGCCAAATCCATCCCGGTGATAATCGGTGCCATGTGCCGGAAGCTGGCTATCATTATAAGCCAACTCGGTTGGTCCCTGTGATTGGATGTATGTTAGCTTTCCGGCTTCATCTGCTTCCGCATTGACAAAGATGCCGGATACCTGCAAGCCGGAACTGTATACAGCAGTACATACGTTTTTACACTCAATAGCTTTTACCATGCTTTCATGTCCGCCGACGCGAAAAGCCATTCTACTTTCAAATTCCTGTAACACATCAATGAGGTTTTGAAAAGTAGGTGTTGCGAACAACTGAGGTTGGGGTTGGGTAATGTCGTAGGAATAATTGAGCGCATCAATTGTATAGACAATCTTTTTTACCGAAGGGCGCATGCAGGAAGCACTTTCCCCAATAGAGGAGAGCAGTCCGGCACCATAAATTTTCGGATCATCTAAATCACCAATCAAACCATATTCTACTGTCCACCATTGCAAGCGGCTCAGCAGGGCCATTTCAGAGGGCTCGCCGAGGTTTTGCTGATTAAATAATACCAGCTCTTCGGCTGCTGCAATCTTATGCGGGTCAACATTCGGCGCTTCCTTTAAAATAGACAACTCACGAATGGACTCATACAAGGCATAATCTTTTGAAGAAAATAATGCCTTGGTACCAATAGAGCCGAGATAACTCAGGTATTGGTTGTATTTAACCTCACTGATGATGGGTGCATGGCCGGCCGACTCATGAATGATATCGGGTGCAGAAGTATATTCTATGTGTTCCAGTTGCCGAATGTCGGCAGCAATCACCAGCACCCGACAAGCCTGGTATTCCATGAAAGCCGCAGGTGGAATGAACCCATCAACGGTAACTGCTCCCCAGCCAATTTCTGCAAGCGCATCATTGATCTCCTGCAGACTTGGTATTTTCTCGATGGTGAGACCGGCTTTTTTCAAACCCGGAATATAGGGATAGTATGCTACATCTTTCAGGTAACTGTAGTTCTGGCGCATCACGTAGCGCCAAACAGCATGGTTAACCGGCGTATATCGCTCATAGCCCTGATCAACAATATATTTCCGTAAGTGAAGGGGTAGCTGTGCCACCTGTGGGTTGTTAAAATCGTAGAAGTCAGACACTGGCAGATAAAATTTTTGACGATGTAAAAATATAGAAGAAGCAGCAGCTTACTGTGTAGAAATATATAAAAGCGGAAAACTTTCAGCGAAAGAAAATTTCCATAAATAAAATATATGTCAACAATCGTTTCTACTTATAGTTGATATTGTATCTGATACACATTATCGCTGTTATTCAGAAAAAATGTAGTAATTTTTACTATGACTTTGGGAGACCTGATTGACTACGCCATGGCAAAACCCGAAACGGAAGAAACTTTGCCTTTCGGTCCGGATGTGTTGGTATTGAAAACAAATGGTAAGGCTTTTCTGCTGATTCCATTGAATAGCAATCCGATACAGTTCAATGCCAAATGCGACCCGGAGAGGGCCATCGTGCTGCGGGAATCTTATGAGGCCATCTTACCCGGCTATCACATGAATAAAAAACATTGGAATACCGTTTTACTGGATGGAAC
>CAYUXJ010000066.1:0-2643 GCA_964448845.1 uncultured Sediminibacterium sp. | reverse complement strand
GGATGATTCTTTGTTTATCAGCAATCCTGCTGCCGCATATACCAACAGCAGTTACAGGGGCAGCACTCATTTCGCTGAATTTTTCATCAACCACCAATTTCGGCAATGGGAATTACTCACTGGTATTGATTTCCGGCAACACAGCACCGTTCAAGATTATTTTTCTTCCGGAATATTCGGACCTTTTTCCATACCAACACTTAGTGCAAGTATGTCACAAATCAGTGGCTATGCCTCTTTGCAGTATCGCAAAAAAAATATCACCGTTGAACTCGGTGGACGCTTCAATCAACATTCAGTTTATGGGAACAATGCTACTTTTTCTTTCAATCCTGCCTACCGCTTGAACGATCGGATGAGAGTATTCGGCAACTGGTACACCGCATTTAAAACACCAACCCTTTTTCAGTTATTTGATACTTACGCCGGTAACAGTAGCCTGTCACCGGAAAAAGGACTGATCCAGGAACTTGGTTTTGACTGGTCATCTTCTCAGTCATTTCAAACACGTGTAGTCGCTTTTCATCGAAACAGCAGACAAACCATCATTTACTCGTATGATCCGATGAATTGGTTGGGGCAGTACATCAATGCAAGCAGGCAAACCAACTATGGTGTTGAGCTAGAAGCGACATGGAAGATCAAACACATTCAATTCAGGGCTAATTATACTTTTACCGATGGTAGAACGACCGGTGCTTATGACGGCTCCGGTACACTAGTGGGTAAAGACACTAGTTTTTTCAATTTGTACCGGATTCCACGACATGCAGTCAACTGGCAGATGAGCTTTCAAAAGAATCAATGGACTTTTCAATTGGGCGGACGCTTGGCATCTGCCAGGGAAGAATTTATTTTCGGGTCCCCGGCAATTACCATGAAGGGGTATGCCACCATTGACCTTTATACAGAATATAACATAAAAGAGAAAGGACTCCGTCTCTTCACAGACCTTCGCAATCTAACCAACACCCGCTATGAGGAAGTGCGGGGATACAATGCCAGGGGCTTCACAGTAGTAGCCGGTATTTTATGGGGCAGGTAGCGTGCATGGGTTTACAATGTATCCCTATATGCGCTCTATGTGAAAGCCCCTGAACGATTGTTTGGATTGAGCGAGGTGTTTTATAAAAGTGATTGAATTTTCCGAACAGTCACTTCTATCAGTGGGTTACTTGATTTTTCATTACCGGCAAAGTCTACCGAATGTAATGAGGGGTGTTTGATGTATCTGTCTTCTGCATTTATCGGTGTTTTGAATCGTACAATAATCGTTTTTCAAGCGCAGAGTCCTGTTTTCCACCTGCGGCGGTCAACAGAGACTGCTGCGAAGACGATAGGAGGGTCTCATTCCCGGTAAAGTCTACCGAATGTAATGAGGGGACTTTGACGCAGCTGCTAGCTGCATTTATCAATCAATTGAATAGTACAATAATCGTCTTTCAAGCCCAGCATACTATGTTCCGCCTGCGGCGGAAAGCATAGACTGCTTCTTGAATATTAAATTTCATGGTTAAGTGTAAAATCAATGACTATAATTACTTTTTTATACACTTCGTATAATTCCTGATAGGATGATTCAAAGACTACCGAATTCAGTTGGAAGATTTAAATATATGTCCTTCGAGGTATTTTGTTCCAGTATCACAACCTAAGGTGACAATTTTTTTTCCTTTCCCTACTTCTTTTGCAACATCAATTGCCGCAGCAACATTTAATCCAGTTGAACCCCCACAAAACACTCCTGCTTCACTGGCCAATCTTCTACACATTTCAAAAGCACGATTTTCATCAATTGCTCTTATTTCCCGCAAACTATTTCTATTCAGAAAAGGTGGTTCAAACCCTACACCAATTCCCTCAATGCGATGTGCCCCACCTTTGCCCGTTGTAAGTAGGGGAGATTGAAGTGGTTCCAGCGCAATTAAATCTGTTTGTACACCAGCTGCTCGCAAACCATCAGCAGCACCCATAAGCGCCGCACCGGTTCCAACTGCTGCCATGAAAACATCCACCTTTCCTTCCATACCTTCTGCAATCTCCCGACCCATTAATTCATATCCTGCACGAACATCCGGTGAACCAAACTGGTCTGCGTAAAAACTGCCGGGTTCCGCTCCCAATGCATAAGCTCTTTCCTTCATGCGCGCGATTAATTTAGGAGTTATTTTCCCCCCTTCACTGGGCTCAACCAAAACCTCAGCCCCAAATGCCTCCATGGCCAGTCGCTTAGTGTCTGAAAATGCATCTGAAAAAACAGCTGTAAAACGTAATCCTAGAACGGCACAAACGAATGCGAGTGCGGTACCGGTACTTCCTCCGGTATATTCCACCACTCTATCACCTGTGCGCAAGTTTCCTCTTTTAATGGCTTCAGTTAATACAGATGCAGCCATTCGGTCTTTATAAGAGCCCGTAGGATTTCCCCCTTCTAGTTTTAGCCAGATCTCTGCGCCATCGATTGGCTCAAAATGTTCTAATCGTATTATCGGGGTATTCCCAATAGCCGATAATGCATTTTTTGTATACATGCTGTTGGTTGTCTTGCGTTATGATGCTTTGTTCTTCAAATTTACTTTTTGATATGAATACCGAAGTACTTTTCTTAGTTCCCGGCAAAGTCTACCGAATGAAATGAGGGGA
>CAYUXJ010000065.1:0-3691 GCA_964448845.1 uncultured Sediminibacterium sp. | reverse complement strand
ATCGCCTGACCAACATCCATGTAAAATTTAATTCCAAGCAAAGTCTACTGAGCGCAGCGAAGAATGCATGTTCTCCGCTGACTTATTTATGAAAGAGGATCGGAGCAGTTGGAGCTCCAAGGACAACTATATATTGTTGATGAAAACCCTTCCTGATAGCAGGTATTTATACTGGTTATCAGCAATGTTCCCCTGCCTAATTTCGGGTAAATCAATGAGATGCCAGAATATACTTCCACTAGTAGTACAGGTAATCGCCCGCCTGCACGGATCGAGGTTTTTTCAGATAATTGTCTTAAATTTGTAGACAAATGTCTTAACCCTGATTCCATGTCACCTATTACTCCCCCCATTCAACGCAAGCTAACACAGGAAATCACCAAAATAGTAAAGGGTAGTGCTACCAATCGTACCAGACTGTCCCCCTCACAAACCATTAGTTTTGATGAGATGATGGGTGATAAGTTGATGATGATGCGAATCATTCGGGAGGGTATCCCTTTTTCACTTTTCTCCCTCCTACAACTGCTCACACCTTTCACGGAAGAGGAGTGGGCAACCTTGTTGCAACTATCTACCAAGTCCCTACAGCGCTACAAACAGGCATCCAAACGATTCAAGCCGCTGCAATCAGAAAAAATCATTGAGATGGCGGAAGTGGCCAAGATTGGTCTGGAAGTATTTGGTTCGATGGAGAAATTTCGTCTCTGGTTATCGACCCCAAACTATGCATTGGGCAATTTGCCCCCACGGGAATTGTTGCATGATTCCTATGGAAAGGAGTTGGTAGTAGATGAGTTGACAAGAATCAATTACGGCATTCTGGTATAATGGAAGTATATCGTTTATCCAGGGAACAGTTTGCCCGACAGTTGTCGGGGAAGGGCGCGGCACTGCGGGGTGCGCGCTGGAATTCTGCCGGTGTAGAAGTGATATACGTTGCCACCAATCGCTCTTTGGCGATGGCGGAGGTAGCAGTCCACCTCAGTTTAGCCACCCTACCCAACGATTATAGGATGGTGACGCTGATGATACCCGATGAGGTGCGTATCAAAAAGCTATCGGCAGCTGATCTACCAAATAACTGGAATCAGTTTCCGCATCCTCAGTCAACCCAGCAAATAGGGGATAGGTTTGTTGCAGACAATAAGTACGCCATTCTGCGGGTGCCCTCGGCCGTGACAAAAGGCGATTATAACCTGCTGATCAATCCGGCACATCCTGACTTTAAAAAGATAAAGATTAAGGGTGTAGAAAAGTTTCCCTTTGATAGGCGGATTTTTCAATAAATCAATCTTCCTCCTACCTATTCCCCCGCTAAATTCGATAGTGCCGGGAAAGCTTCAACTGTAAGACCTTAACATATCCTTCAAAAAACAATGCTGGTATTTTAGTCAGCATGGTGATGAGAAGGATAACTTTGCATTTCGATGTATATGCGAATTGTTCTCATCTTTCTATCAGTCACTGCTGTCCTTCCTGCCTTTACACAGCAAACCCTGCGCACAGATAGTTTACCGGTGCAGGTACTAAATGAAATTGTTGTAACCGGAACCAGAACCCTGCGCCGTAAAACTGAAACACCCATCGTTGTAACAATTCTGACCAATCAATCCTTACAAAATTTGCAGTCCTGCAACCTTTCTGAGGGACTCAAATTTCAGCCCGGACTTCGCATAGAAACCAATTGTCAGACCTGTAATTATACACAGTTGCGGATGAATGGACTCCAGGGTGGGTATTCACAGATTCTGGTCAATGGTCGACCGGTCTTCAGTGCCTTGCTCGGTCTTTACGGATTAGAGCAACTGCCGGTTAATATGATCGACAAAATTGAGGTGGTGAGAGGAGGTGGTTCATCTTTATATGGATCCAGTGCGATTGGAGGAACGGTGAATGTCATTACCAGGCTTCCTGCCAAGACCGGCTTTGACTTCAATAGTTTTTGGCAGCGAATAGGTAACCAGACGACTGATGCCAATTTCAATGGCAATTTCACGCTGTCTGATGAGAAGAAAAAATCGGGTGTTACCTTTTTTATGCACCAACGCAATCGGGACTACTATGATGCCAATGGTGATCAGTTTTCCGAATTGCCCTTACTGATGAATCGATCTGCAGGGTTCACTTCTTTTTTTCGTCCCTCACAGGATGAAAAGATTGAATTTTCTTTCAGTTACCTGAATGAATATCGCCGCGGAGGGGAAATGGTCAACAAACCTGTTTATCAGACTGCTCAGGCAGAGGAGCGAAAACACCGGATTTGGATGGCAAACGTCGATTATCAGCTCAATTTCAATGAAAAGCGTACCTCCCTCATTTTGTATGGTGCAATACAATCTACTGACAGAAATCATTATACCGGTATTTATCCGGATAGTGCAGATGCTATCAATGCTCATTTGTTGCAGCCACCATATGGCAATTCAGCTGCACAAACCTGGCAGGCAGGATTTCAAATGAACCATGCACTCACCAAGGTTTTCGGCAGGCGGCATGTGGTTACTTTAGGAGGGGAATATTTATCCGACAAGATCAATGATCAGATACCGGCTTATCGTTTTTTGGTGCGACAGCATACCAAAGATATTGGGGTGTTTATGCAAAGTGACTGGGATTTTGCCGAGGGGTTTAATCTGCTCGCAGGTGTTCGTACTGACCGACACAATTTGCTGGATAATCCCGTGGTGAGTCCAAGACTGGCCATACTATATAAAGGATTGCCCAATACCCAGTTCAGGCTTAGTTATGGAACAGGTTTTCGTGCTCCACAGGCATTTGATACTGATTTACATGTTGCCTTTGCGGGTGGAGGAGTTTCGAGGGTTCAGCTTGACCCGCAATTGCGGGAAGAATTATCACAGAGTTGGAGTACCTCTATTAATTATGATAAAGCGGTAGCCAATTGGATTGCCGGATTTACTGTGGAAGCTTTTCATACCCGCTTGCGGAATGCTTTTGTGTTGGAACACCGGGGCAATGATGCTTTTGGGGAAGTATTTGAAAAAGTCAATGGAAGAAATGCAGTGGTGCAGGGTTTTACGTTGGAGTTGCGGGGAAATTTCAGAAGAAAATTGCAGGCAGAAATGGGGTGGACATTACAGCGCAGTGAATATGCCGATCCGGTTGAGTACTTGCAGGGCCTCGCTCCTGAGCGGCGTTTTCTGCGCACGCCCGATAGGTATGGTTATGGTATGTTGACATTTACTCCCGATAAAAAATGGACGATTGGTCTGAATGGGGTGTACACGGGTGCTATGCAGGTTATGCATATCGGGGGTGCTATCAATCAGCCTGTTGACAGGATGGTTCAGACCCGGTCATTTATGGAATTAAATGGACGAATCGCCTATACAATCTCACTGCCCCAATGGAAAACTAAGCTGGAGATTTTTTCCGGCTGCAAAAATATGTTCAATGCCTGGCAGCAGGATTTTGATTTGGGAAAAAACCGCGATAGCAATTTTATGTATGGTCCGGCACAACCTTTCAGTGTGTTTTTTGGTATGCGTTTTCGTTCTGAATGATTTTTTCAAATGTTGATTGGGATTGTGCTATTAATATGTCGCACCGCCGGAGGCGGGCTGGGATTTGTTCTGCCGTTGTTGGGACTTGTCCGTCCCGACTGAGTCGGGACGGAATCTTGTCCGCCTCTGGCGGAACTTGTGCGACTAGGCGTATCGCCTGACCA
>CAYUXJ010000064.1:0-3760 GCA_964448845.1 uncultured Sediminibacterium sp. | reverse complement strand
AAATCCTCCGACAATGGCGATACCGAAGGCCTGAAAAAATGTGTGAGTACACCCTCCCTGTTGATCAGGTACTTGCTGAAATTCCAAACCGGGGCCCGCTTGCACCAGCCATTCTGCCCGGCATCACTTAACCACTGAAATACAGGATGCTGCTCCGGTCCCTTCACAACACTCACTTTCGACATCAGCGGAATAGTTAACCCATAATTAATCTTGCAAAACTGTTCAATCTCCGCATCCCCTTTCTTTTCCTGTTGCTTGAAATCATTGGCCGGAAATATTAATATCACCAACTGAGGATATTTCTGATGCAAGGCCTCCAGTTCTTCATACTGCGGCGTATAACCACAATCACTCGCTGAATTCACCACCAACACCTGCTTCCCTTTCAACTTGGCAAAATCGATCGTCTCTCCCTTGCCACTCTTTGCCTGCAGCGAATAAAAAGAAACCGTCGGCACCTGTTGTCCGGAATTGGTCATTATACTATTCGAATTCCCGAACAACTTATCCTTTAACATAAAAAGCGGATATACTACCCGCACAACAGACTGCTTCCAGGTCATGTTCTTCCGCTTCACCAGCAAAAGAAAAATTACCAATATCAATGCCACCCACAATAATTTCTTAAGCATCTGTTTTAAATTTAAATTGAATACTACCTACCGCAACAGCGTCTTCAATAACCACAATTTCCCCCTGTAAGGCGGATACTTGATGTCGGGATCAAACCAGGTAGGCGTTTTCATTACCGATTTCGCGTGCGAGAAAGTAATAAAACTCTGTCGGCCATGATAACTGCCAATACCACTGTTGCCCCTGCCACCAAAAGGCAACTCCAGATTGGCATAATGTAAGTTGGCATTGTTCACACAAGCCCCACCGGCAGGCACTGCATCGAGCCAATACGTAGCATTCGCTTTCGACTCAGTAAACACGTAAAATGCGAGCGGATTCGGATTACGCGCAATGATCTCCCGCGCCTGCTCCCGGGTACTATAGGGGATGATCGGTAAAATGGGACCAAAAATCTCATCTTGCATGACGGGAGCATCCAATGCGACATCCTTTATCAAAGTGGGCTCAATGAACAGATCCTCACGGCTGGTCTTGCCTCCCACCAGCACTGTTCCGGAATGGAGATAGGTACTTAGCCGGTCAAATTGCCGTTGATTGATAATACGTCCATAATCTGCAGAAGCAGCCGCCTCTTTTCCATAAAACTTCTCTATACTTTTTTTCATCTCTTCTGCAAATGGCTGCAACATCTCTTCCGGCACCAGCACATAATCCGGTGCAATGCAGGTCTGACCTGCATTCATGAATTTTCCCAAAGTAATTCTCCTGGCAGTCACTGAAAGATTGGCATCTTTCTCAATTACAGCCGGACTCTTCCCGCCCAACTCCAGGGTTACCGGAATCAATTGCTCTGCTGCCTTCTGGTACATAATCTTACCAACATGGGTACTTCCTGTATAAAAAATATGATCAAAACGGAATGCCTGCATCATCTCCGGTATCACCCTCGCCCCTTCCCCATCAACAAACAAAACATATTCAGGAGGAAAGGTCTTGGTTATGATTCTTCCGATTACCGCTGAAGTGGCCGGTGCAAATTCGCTGGGCTTCACCACCGCACAATTACCCGCTGCCAATGCCCCGATCAATGGAGTAAATGAGAGCTGGAAGGGGTAGTTCCAGGGTGCCACTATCAATACCACTCCCAACGGCTCACGACGGATATAACTGCGGGAAGGCATATTGAACAAAGCGGTAGAGACGAGCTCCGGTGTCATCCAATCTTTGAGATGACGAAGAGATTCATTTAAATCAGTCAGGGTTAACCCGTTCTCGCTGGCAAATGCTTCCTCCTTACTTTTTCGGAGGTCTGATCGAAGTGCTGCATAAATCTCTTCCTCATGCGCTTCAATAGCACGCTTAAGTGCCAATAACTGCTCTCGCCGAAAAGCATAAGGAAGCGTAATGCCACTCTCAAAATAGCGGCGCATATTTTGCAAGGAAGCAGACTCCATAATGTAAAAATTTAAACTACAAGATAATCAATAACACCGGGTTTTAGTGAAAGGTTGACAGAAAGACCTACCTAGATTCACCGAAATCAGTCCATAAAGCGGTGGAAATATTGGTAAAATTGTTACATTCATATCCCAAAATACACGCCAACTATTTCGCTTTATGAAAAAGAAAGACTTGCCATCCCAGTCCAATCAATCCCGCAGAGGTTTTATTCGGAATGCTGCACTTGCTGCCGCCGGATTTTATATCATTCCCCGCCATGTACTGGGTAGAGGATTTACCGCCCCCAGTGATAAACTCATCGTGGCAGGTGTAGGCGCCGGAGGAAAAGGCGAAAGTGATCTCTGGAATTTTTATCAGAGTGGGAAAGCAGAAATCGGCTTCCTCTGTGATGTCGATAGCAGACAAACAGCCCTCAGCCGCAAAAGGTACCCAAAAGCAAAAGTCTATACCGACTACCGTGAAATGCTGGACAAAGAAAATAAGTCTTTCGATGCCGTATCTGTATCCACACCCGATCACATGCACGCCGTCATCGCCATGGGTGCCATGCAACTGAATAAACACGTGTATGTTCAAAAACCACTTACCCACGATATCTACGAAGCACGCGTATTAACCAAAGCTGCCCATGACTACAAAGTAGTTACCCAAATGGGTAACCAGGGCGCCTCAGGAGATGGCGTGCGGCAATTACAGGATTGGTACAATGCTGGCATCATTGGTGATGTACACACCATCTATTGCTATACCGATCGCCCCGTTTGGCCCCAAGGCATCGCCTGGTCAAAAGAAAAACCTCCCGTTCCGGCAGAGCTGGACTGGAACCTGTGGCTGGGAACGGCTCCCTACCGCGATTATGTTGATAAGCTGATTCCCTTTAACTGGAGAGGCTGGTGGGATTATGGTACCGGCGCTCTCGGCGATATGGCCTGCCACATCATGGCACCTGCTTTCGCGGTTTTGGGATTGGGTTATCCTGTCTCTGCTGAATGTAGTGTGGCTACTCCCTACATTGAAAACTGGACCCGCGGATTTTATCCCGATTCAGGTCCGGTTTCCTCCTACATCACACTAACTTTTAAAGGTGAAAATGGTAAGCCCGATGTGAAACTGCATTGGATGGATGGTGGCCTTCAACCGGTACGGCCGGAAGAGTTGGGCCCGAACGAAATAATGGGTGATGGTGGAAACGGCGCAATATTCCTAGGCACAAAAAGCAACATGATGTGTGGAACCTATGGAATGGTGCCGAAATTATTACCTACCTCCCGAACTGCTGAAACAAAAGTACCACAAACAGTGGCACGCGTTCCGAAAGGCGACAATGGCCACTATGCCGCCTGGGTAGAAGCCGCACTCGAAGGCTATGGCAGTGAAAAAGCCAAAAACCTGAGTTCACACTTTGATATTGCCGGACCTCTTACAGAAAGTGTTTTGATGGGCAATCTTGCTATTCGCAGCTATTATGTCAGCAGAAAAGGCAAAAATGGTCGTGACACCTATCCCGGCAGAAACATCAAATTGATGTGGGATGGCCCGAACATGCGTATCACCAATTTCGATGAAGCCAATCAATTTGTAAAACGCACCTACCGCGAGGGCTGGAGCTTAGGCGTATAATCCAACGAAGCATGAAAGCATTTTTTATCAAATACAGAAGAGAAATTATTGTAGGGATACTTGTTTTTCTGGTACTCGTCTTTAGGGATTTGATCAAATC
>CAYUXJ010000063.1:0-4498 GCA_964448845.1 uncultured Sediminibacterium sp. | reverse complement strand
GGCGGATGCTTGCTGGGCTATACCTGGATCGGAAAAGAATTTCAGGGTACCGGCCTCAACCTTCAGTGTAAGTGGTTGTTGTTTCAATTTGCTTTTGAGCAATGCCAATTTCATCGGGTTGCCTTGCGTTCCGACATAAATAACTTGCGCAGCATTCGTGCGATGGAAAACCTTGGGTGTGTGAGTGAGGGAATACTCCGTGAACACATTATGTTACAAGATGGAAGCTGGCGCACCAGTCGATTATTTGCTGTGTTGAAAACGGACTGGTTAAGGGAGGTAAAACAAAAACTTAATGCCTTGCGCTAAGTAGGAATAAAAAAACTTGTTTATTTTGAGGGTGTCATTTTATACCCACATATATATGAGATTATTTTTAATTTGTTTGCTTCTTGTTGGATGCCCTCCCTTAGGTTGGTCGGCACCCCTGGAGAAAAATCGTTGGCATGATTTTGAAGGACTCATAGCAGTCCGTCAAGCGCATATTTCTATTTATGTTGAGCAGGATGGAAAGATTTCTGGAAAGGTTTGTTATGCCGCCAAGAAGCCTGAATTAACCTTGCAGGGTAAGCTCGAGGCTGATCAGCTTGATTTTTCAGTTTTTAATCGTGAGAAGCCGGTAGCCCATTTTTCCGGCAAGATAACCAGTTCGGATGCCGATCGGATGGAGGGGGATTGGAAAGAGCTGGAAACCAAAGATATTTTTATTTTAAAACTCACTTATATCGCCTCTTGTGGTGGTGATGCCAGTCATCGCTATACCTCAGTTGACGTAGCTGACTCGGTGGCTGAAGCATTCATGCAGACAGCGGTTACCCGGATATTGGCAAAAGACAAGCAATGGGTCAGTCAGCATACTTTTTTTCCGTTGGAAACATCCTACCTGGGAAAAAAAGGTGTGACCATTCGAAATGCTGCACAGCTATTGGCAGCGTATGATAAAGTATTTTATCCTGAATATTTAGCAAGACTTCGCTCTGTATGCTTTTGTGGGCTCTTTCACAACTACCGCGGACTCATGGTTGGGCGCGGGGAATTATGGATCGGTCAGGTTCCTTCCGCTTCCGGAAAAAAGCCAAGGCTGGTCATCAATGGTGTTGTCAATTAAAATAATATCAAATCATGATGCCATGGAGGAAGATCCAGGCCATGCTAAAATAAATGATCAGGCCGGTAACATCGACCAGGGTAGCAACGAAAGGGGCAGATGACACGGCGGGGTCTGCGCCTAATTTTTTCAGAACCAACGGTAGCATTGAGCCGGTCAGTGTACCCCATAATACGACGCCTACCAGCGAAAAGCCAACGGTGCACCCGATTAAGGCCCAATGTTCGCCGTAAACATTTTCAATAACTCCATTTTGCATCAGTTGGTGCCAGAGGGCAATGCGGATAAATCCTATGATACCCAGGATGCCACCGAGCGTTAGTCCGCTCAAAATTTCTCTGCGCATCACCCGCCACCAGTCCTCAATACTCACTTCCCCCACTGCCATAGCTTGTATGATGAGGGTGGATGCTTGTGAGCCGCTATTGCCTCCACTGGAGATGATGAGGGGAACAAAAATGGATAGGATAAGTGCTTTGGAAAGTTCATCGGAGAAAAAAGCCATGGCGCTGGCAGTCAATAATTCTCCGAAGAAAAGTAAGATCAGCCAGCCGGCTCTTTTTTTAATCAGCGTAAAAAAGGGAATATCGAGGTAGGGTTCATTCAGCGCTTCTGTACCCCCCATTTTTTGCATATCTTCTGAGAACTCCTCATTGGCCACCCAGAGCATATCATCGATGGTAACAATGCCGAGCAGGATATTATTATCATCGACTACCGGCAAGGCTACGCGGTTATTCATCTTAAACACCTGACCGGCATGTTCCTGATCATCCTGCACCCGCAGGGAGATGACTCTGCCGTCGGTAATTTCCTCCATCGTTTTTTCGGGAGAAGCCAGAATGATGTCACGAATGCGGATATCATCTACCAGTCTGCCCTGTTCATTGATGATATAGATGACATCAATGGTTTCGCTGTTTTTGGCGTGTTTGCGAATGATTTCGAAGGCTTCCTGCACGGTGTTGTGCTGATACACATATACATAGTCCGGCGTCATCAAGCGACCCACACTATCTTCTGGGTATCCGAGTAGGGAAAGGGTTACTTTTCTTTCTTCAGGGTCGAGCAGTTTGATCAGGTCACGGATGGCTGCATTGGGGAGTTCCTCCAGAAAATCGGTACGATCATCTGCCGGTAATTCGTTCAGCAGTTCTGCTGTTTTGGCGGAAGGAAGTTTCTTGACAATTTCTTTTTGTTGGGTGATGTCGAGAATTTTGAATACCCCCACGGCACGGTGCACGGCCATGTGCGCGATGATGCGGGCCGCGTATTCCGGGTATTCATCGATCAGTGCGGCGACATCGCTGATATTCTGGTCATTCAGAAAAGACCGGATTTCCAGGGTATCTTCTGCACTGAGGAGTTTATCAAACCTTTCGAACAGGGTTGGTTGTTCCAATTCCTCCATCATGGGCGCAAGTTACTCAGTATTTCTGAGTATTGGAAGCACTGCCGGGCCGGGGCAAAAACATAACTTTGAGTCATGTTACACCCATCACTTTTCATACAAGCTTCTGAGGGCCGGGGCAGGGGAGTCTTTACCCGCGATCGGTTGGCGGAGGGTACATTCCTGGAGGTTTCGCCGGTATTGGTATTAAGTAATCGGGAGCGGATGGAAGTGGAGAAAACGCTGCTGCATGATTACGTATTTGAATGGGGACCGGATAGGGCGCAGTGTTGTGTGGCCTGGGGGTATGTATCGATGTACAATCATTCTGAATTGCCCAACTGCACCTATGAAATGGATTTTGAGGCGGAAACGATTGCTATTCGTGCCCTACGGGAAATTCAGGTAGGGGAGGAGTTGTTGATTAACTATTTACCGGAGGAAGGTGATAAGCCGGCGATATGGTTTGAGGTGAAGTGAGATTCAGCACTTCTTTATTGGATTTGATGTACTATTTTTTGATAGGATCTGAGTTGAAAAATTGATTTCACTGCTTTGGGTAGAAAGAATTCTCAAAATCATCTGTGTAGCGAAAATCATTCCCGGTTATATCATATAAAAGTATTTCAAGCTCTTCAAAGTCCCAGGTATACATATTTTCACCAAATGTGATTGTCTTTCCTTGGTATTCAAAAGAAATACGATTATCGCCATGCATTTCATTGATTACCGCTTGCTCGGTCTCGAAGCCCAGGTAGTCAAATGTTTGTCCTGCCAATGCGTGCTTCGTTATTTTAGGTTTGTCAAGATGAGTAAAATTCGAAATGTATGCATGTGCGTAGGTGTCTTTTTTTGTAGAAAAAAAACCACTTTTGATAATAGTTAAATTTGTTTTATCAATAATGATTTTTTCTGTTTGCAATGACTTATTTATAAATTTATAGCCAGCGATTAAGTATGCTGTAAAAACCAGTACAGCAAGTAATCCTATCCATATATCATCAGTAATTATTGATGATGCAATAAAGCCAAAAACACTTGCCCCACACGTGAAAACTAGGAAATAAATTATATTTAGAAATTTGGCTCTCGTATCAAAGGCTTTGGAGAGGGTTATCATTTTTCCATCTTTATAATCTTTTACAGTTATTTTTTTCTATTTGAAATGTCAGAGTTTATGTTAGCTCGGCACTGCAATGGAGTGAGAGGTATTCAATTGAAATTATTGCGCTTTCCTTTAAAAAATTAAATCCAACAACCCCCCAAGCCCTGCTCCTATAATAATTGACCAGGAAATCCAATCTTTGAATTCATTGTTTTTATGACGCAGGTAAAGTAGGTGTAGCAACAGGTGCACCATAAGAAAAATGTCAAAACCCCTCATGAATGTGTCCGGATGTGGGCCACGGGTGAGTTCCCAAAAGATCCAGTAAAATAGGGGCAGATGTGCCCATATAAAAATAATAAATCCCAGTCGTTCATTCAACAGGGAGAGTCCCGGAAAAATCCGCCATTCTCTGCAACGGATAGCATCCATTTCATGTAGGAAAATGAATGATATACCTATATAGAAGAAAATATGTTCTGGCATTGAATGGTGTGGTATTGAACCTTAGAACGTGTTTTTTATAGGGGTTTGCATTTGTGTTAGGGGTACTAGCAAGTGGATGTTTGTAACTGCTGACTCATTGTTTTTCGAGTTCGTAAGTATAAATCCCAACATTATTTCTGTTGGCAGTTAATGAAAGTTTTTTGCCATCGAATGTTGACTCATATTCTCCTTTTAATATCAGGTTCCCATCAAAGTCGGCTGTCCACATTTTATCATCACTAAAAGACATTTTATTTTCACCCATGCGGAAAGTACCGGATCCACCGGCTGGAATTCTATTTGAATTACTCGAACAGGTATATGTTCCACTCTTCAATTCTACTGTAACCGGACCGGTTTGAACACCATTGCTGTAGGATACGGTAAATATACCCCGGTAGATACCATC
>CAYUXJ010000062.1:0-4593 GCA_964448845.1 uncultured Sediminibacterium sp. | reverse complement strand
TACCCGGCTATCACATGAATAAAAAACATTGGAATACCGTTTTACTGGATGGAACCCTGCCTCTACAACTGGTGCGTGAACTAATTGATCATTCGTATGAATTGGTTCGACCACGACCGAAAAAGAACGCTTAATTGGCTTCTCCTTATTCTAAACGCTGCAAAAGCATTTGGATGGGCTCGGTTACTTTTAGTTCACAATGACCCTGGGGCTGACTGGCGCGGCTGAATGCTTTTTCCCATGCACTTTTCAATGCCGTGTCTTGTTGACCGGTTTGCAGCAATTGTATCGATAAAGTGGCGAGTTGCCGAAGATGAGCAGAATGTATTGCAATATCGGATAATGCAGGAACCTGCTTCGCTGTTTCCTGTACACAATCATCATTATTGATCCAGGATTGAAAAATGATTACCACTTGTTTTTTCCAACCTGTATCGGCAGATTGAGAAAAACGCAAGAAATTTCGGCGAAGATCGCGAACAGCTTTTTGGTCGGGCATGGCAATATCGGCGGCAAGCGTATAAGGCGAAAAGCGCGTGAAGTTGTCCAGTTGATTGCGCTGGTAGCCCTGAACGGGTTCAAGATACTGAGCAACCGTTTGTAGACAGGCAACGTCCTGGCGGCCTGCCAGCCGACGCAATAGCATCTCACTATTTTTTAAATGTGTGCATCCCAGTGCCTCCAACTGAATAGAAATAATATCCATTCGCCTGTACATATCATCAACATCACGTAAGTCAGCCGGTGACCACAATCGCTCAGCAATAGCCGCTGTGCGGGGCCAGATGCGGGAATCAATGGTCTCGGCTGTTACATGCTCAGTCCACATGGTTGCTTCGCCACCTAAAATGAGTTGCTCTTCTTCGGGGGTGAGCAGTTTTTCGCCTTTCTTTATTTTATTGATAATATCAGATTCAAATCGATTCAGGTTAGCTTCACTATCCGGCACAATGACCTCATTACGAAAAGGAAAAGGATCATTCATATAATGATAGGAAGCCGGTTGAACCAGATCGATGTAGTATCCCTTTGAAAGAATACTGCGGTAACCATTCTTGGCAGAGGCCAATAGCGCCTCCATCCCTCGCCAGGATTGAATAACTATATCCTTGGGCACATTTTTTTCTACGAGCAGATCGTATCTGCCTTCATTAAAATATTTTTTTGCTGTGGAATCATCCAGTTCTTTCACCAGAACTTCGTCCCAGCCAATAGCTATTTTTCCATTGCGTGCCAGTATGTTTCTGATGCGCTGATTAAAATAATTCTGCAGTGCCAGTGTAGTGGTAAGTCCGCTATCTTTCATGAACTGCTGTATGGTAGCATTTTTTTGCCAGTCACGTCCTGTATTTTCATCGCCTCCGATGTGAAAATACCGATCCGGAAAAAGTGCGGCTACTTCTGTCAGAAGTGAATCGAGGAAAGTATAGGTGGTTGGGCGGGTAGGATCAATGGTCGGATCAAACACACCAAAGTGATCTTGTAATACATAGCTTCGCTGGATGGATGCCAGATGAGGATACGCCGTGAGGATGGCTGTAGAATGACCGGGCAAATCAATCTCCGGTACCACACGTATCCCACGCTGGTGTGCATATGCTATCATTTCTCTTACCTGTTCCTGTGTAAAGTACATGCCATCCGAAGCGATTTCATGCAGCCGCGGAAAAACTTTTGATTCAATGCGGTAACCCTGATCATCACTGATATAAAAATGCAGCACATTCATTTTTACAGAAGCCATGGCATCCAGCGTTCGTTTGATCACCTCCATGGGCATAAAGTGATAAGGCATCGCGATAAGTAATCCCCGCCAGGGAAAACGCGGAGCGTCGGAAATGACCGCGCCCGAAAAAAAATAACCCCGGGCATCGGAAGCAATTAGTTGAAGCAAGGTTTCCAAAGCCCGAATTGCCCCAATATCAGTAGTCGCTTCAATCTTAACTGAATTGGCGTTTACCTCCAAGAGATACGACTCATCTTCCCCCATAATTATTTCACCCGCTCTGGCTACAGAAAGCAATAAACCCCTGTCATTAAGTTTACTGGATGGTGTCACCTGCCAGGTAGGAAAAAAAATGCCGGTTCGTTCAGAGAGTCGCTGAAAGAAACGGGAGGCCTCTTTATATATCCGCTCACCGGGATGGCCCTGTACTTCAACACGGAAAGAAGATGTTAACCTAAAAGCGGGTCCGCCCATCGTATAACGCGCAGGCATCGGCATCAACGGAGGTTGTTGCGCGAAGACGTCTGCGCAAATGAGGAGCAAGAGAGAAATGAAAAATGAGCGAATCATGCCAACACGAGTTGTGCGAGTGATTGCCAGAATGCAGCATAGCCATCCCAGTAAACGAAGTTACAGCCCCAGTGCGGACTCGGATCAGAAGTGTATACCAGTACTTTTCCCTTGCCGATATTACCAATGACAATAGCAGGGTCACCAGTTTCTTTGAACCGCGCGATGACGATGGCATCTTCTTTTTCAAATGTTTTATTATACCCCAAAATAGGTGGACAACCGCTCAGGTCGAGGGAGGGACAGATCTTTTTACCCGCTTCCGTCAAATCCATTGAAAAACCTTCCGTAGTCTCCACGAGGTCTTCGATATCCATACAACGCACGGGTAACATTTCAGCCAGCCGGGTTCTACCCCAGCCGCCTTTGCCCAGTTCACCCGTGAATGAATACCAGCCTCCAAGAAACATATAGCGCCCGCCTGCATGGGCATGCTCTACTGAAAGCCGAATGCGGTCGGGGAAGGTCAATATCTCTTTACCAAATTTGCTGCGATCAAAAAATTTGGGGGAAAGTTGAAAAAGTTTAGCATCCACATCACTGAAAATAATCAATTGATAATCCTCTAAAATTTTTTCATAGTCCCCGGGCCCAAGATTGTTGTAGAAATCCCATGCCGAAACGGAGTTCACCGCATAGATTGGATTTTTTTCCAGAGCATCCTTGAGCCAAATACCGTAATTGAATATTTCAAGACCCTTCGGACTTTGGTGAAAAGGAGTCTCGGCAAAAACAGGGCCCGTTAATATTGCCCAGTCACCAACATAGTAAACCTTGAACATATCAAAGTATTGAATTCTAAAATTATTTAATTTAATTGACTATTGCAGGCATAAGAAGGAAAGATTTAACACTAGCCAAATCACAGCACTTTTCAATCAAAATTGGAGTTATGGATATTTCATCGTAATATTGCAATATACAATTTTAAAATGGGTATTACCAAGAGCCAATTTTTTACCGAGAAGCAAAATTCAATTGCTCAATTGACAAAAGCTTTCGGGCATCCTGCCAGAATTGCCATCATTGAACACCTGCTCAAAGTAGACACCTGTATCTGCGGTGAACTTGTGGATGAATTGCCTCTGGCACAACCTACCATCTCACAACACCTGAAAGAACTAAAAAATGCCGGTATCATCAAAGGCAATGTCACTGGAAACTCGATTTGCTATTGTATTGATGAAAAAGCAATTGATAAAATTCAAAATTACTTCTCTTCCATCTCTGCCAGATTGAACAACAAGAAAAACAAATGCTGCTAAAACATACGCTATGAAATTATCAGAATTAAAAAATCACCTCGCCCAACTTACAGAAGTTAACTTCCTGCTGCCAAACGGAGAATTGCTTCCGAAACATTATCACATCACAGAAGCTGGACTGACAACCAAACATTATATCGATTGCGGAGGTGCGATCAGAAAAGAAGAAGTAATCTCTTTTCAATTGTGGGTGGCAGACGATTTCGACCATCGGTTATCTGTGAAAAAACTCAGTAACATTATACAACTGGCAGAACCAATATGGAACAACCGCGACCTTGAAATTGAAGTAGAATATCAAAGTGAAAGCATCAGCAGACACGGGATTGAAATTAACGATTCCGGCTTCAAGCTCATCAATAAATTTACCGACTGTCTTGCAAAAGACAAATGCGGTATTCCCACCGAGAAAATTAAAATCAATTGGAGGGAATTAGGTTCCACGCAATCAACCAGCTGCACACCGGGTTCGGGATGTTGCTAATAATTCAAACCAAAGCGCAACCTGAAATTATTCAGTCACTTTTCTAAAGAATTACTTTTTTAATTTATTGACAACATGATTAAGAAAAAGATCCTCATCCTTTGTACAGGCAACAGCTGCCGCAGCCAGATGGCACATGGCTATCTCGAACATTTCGGCGGAGAACAGGTGGAAGTTTACAGTGCCGGGGTAGAAACACATGGTGTAAATCCAAGAGCCATCGCATCCATGCGGGAAGATGGCGTTGATATAGCTCACCACACTTCCAACAACCTCTCAGAGTACATTACACTGAATTTTGACTACATCATCACAGTCTGCGATAACGCCCAGGAGAGATGTCCGGTATTTCCTGGAAAAGCGATGCAATTGCACCACAATTTTCCTGATCCTGCCAAAGCTACAGGCAGCGAGGAAGAGATCATGGCCGCATTCCGCTCAACAAGAAATGAAATCCGTAGCTATTGCAAGAACTTCATTGAATCTATTGCCTAAAACAGTTGCAAGCAATAGTACATTAGTTCTAGTCGCGTTGTACGATCAAATGT
>CAYUXJ010000061.1:0-5235 GCA_964448845.1 uncultured Sediminibacterium sp. | reverse complement strand
CGCCATTGAAAAAAATAAACCAACCATTGTGCTTCCGGGAAAGGCCCGATTGGCCTGGCTGATGGGTAGACTTTTCCCTGGTTTGGTTGAAAAACTCGCTACAAAAGCATTGATAATAGAGAGAAAATCCAGGTAAAATGGATGACAGGTTTGTTGGTTAGGCGGAACGGACACGCCCCTGTCATTTCAATATCTTCTTCACCCGCATCTTGGCAACCAACGAATCAATCATAAGACATATTCCGGCCTGAAATAAGATCAACCCCAATGTCCCCTGCCAAAACCAGGACAGCCCCCTTAACTTGTGTAACCCCGCATCAATACTAATAGATAAACCAGCTCCGGTTAATACTAATCCGGTGATGGATTGAACCAGCCATTTAATCAGATATTGTTTCATGGTATGTTACTTTTAATGAGTTTACGGACAATCAATTATTCTTTCTCATGCCTGTGGAAAGGCAAATGCATCGCATTTTTGTAATCCAATCATTTCTACATCATAAAGTTAAACTTTTCAGTAACTCACGTTTGCATTAAACCTATAGCTTACTTTTCAGTCTATAGCCAAAATGAATCCATGAAAACCACCCTTTCCCTCCTACTCTCGCTTTTGTTGTTCGCCTGTACTAAATCTTCCGATCCACTTCCCACCCCTACTACCCCCTACTTCCCCCCCATAACCGGATCTACCTGGGAAACGGTATCCCCTGCCTCCCTGAATTGGAATGCCGCCGGCTTACAAGATCTGAAATCTTACTTGCAACAAAAAGGTACCAAGGCTTTTATCATTCTCGTTAACGGCAGAATCGTAGTAGAAGAATATATGAATGGCCACAGCTCCTCTGCCAGCTGGGCCTGGAACAGCGCCGGTAAAACCCTGGTGACCGCTACCATCGGCATAGCCCAACAACAGGGTTTTATGAATATCCAAACTAAGGTATCGCAATACCTGGGAAATAACTGGACAAGCGCACCTATTGGTAAAGAAAACCTGATAAACTCTCGTCACCTGTTGACAATGAGTTCAGGACTGAATGATGCCAGTGAACTGGTTACGCCTACTAACCTCACCTACCTGGCAGACGCCGGTACCCGCTGGTCTTACCACAATGTTTTTCAAAAGCTGATGGACGTTGTTACCACTTCAACAGGTCAAGAATTTAAGTCCTATTTCGCCAGCCAATTGCGCAATAAAATAGGTATGGAAGGAGAATGGAATTATGGCCTGATCTTTAAAATTTATCAAAGTAACGCACGCAGCATGGCCAGGTTCGGTCTCCTTGCATTGAACCAGGGCAACTGGAATGGAGAGGCCATCGTTAACGCCAACTATTTTAATGAAAGTACCACCACTTCCCAGCAACTCAACCCATCCTACGGCTATCTATGGTGGCTGAACGGCAAAAGCAGTGCTATGCTACCGGGCAGTCAAGTACTGTTTCCCGGTCCACTGGTACCTAATGCTCCCGCAGATACCTATATGGCCCTCGGCAAAGATGACCAAAAAATATATGTAGTGCCCTCTAAAAAAATGGTCGTGATTCGTATGGGCGAGGCAGCTGATCAAAGTTTTAGCCTGGCCTTATCAAGTTTCGATAATACCCTATGGGGGAAAATTAATGCAATACTTCCATAGCCAATAATTCCCCTTCCACCCCCTTTTTTTTCCGATCCTCACCATTCATGAATATTTGATATAACTAATAAGCTTAATTTTAAGAGGAAAATATTTATTACCTAATTTCCTCTTATGAATAACGATGCTAATTTTTTACTTCAAACCAGTGACCTGTCTTTCTCTTTTCACAAAGGGAATCCGGTCTTAGACAAAATCAACATCAGCGTTCCCGCCGGTAGCATTTATGGCTTTCTGGGTCCCAACGGAGCCGGGAAGACTACGACCATGCGTCTGCTGACAGGGTTACTTCCCCAGCAGGGAGACCACATTCAATTCTTCGGACAATCGCTCAGCCAGCAGCTTCCTATCCTTTTTCACCGGGTAGGTTGCCTCATCGAAACCCCCTCCCTCTATCTGCACCTGAGTGGACTAAATAACCTGCGGCTTATTGCCCGTATGCAAGGCATTGATGAAAAGAAAGCCGCTCCCGCATTGGCCTGGGTGGGATTGGAAAAAGCCGCTAACCGAAAAGCCGGACAATATTCCCTCGGAATGAAACAGCGCCTGGCCATCGCCATGGCCCTCCTCCATGAACCGCAACTGCTGATGCTGGATGAACCGGTGAATGGTCTAGACCCCAATGGCATGGTGGAAATGCGGGAACTGATGAAAGAGCTGAACCGGGAACGCGGTATTACGATTTTCATCTCCAGCCACCTGCTGCATGAAGTAGAAAAAATGTGCACCCACATTGGTATCATCCATAAAGGAAAGATGCGCTTTGAAGGAAAAATCAATGAATTATCCCATGCAAATGGAAGTGGTCCACAAATTATTTTGACGGTTGCCAACGCTGAAAAGTGGCTACCTACGCTATCTGAGCACTTTGCTGAAAGTAGGGTAATAACTGCTGATAAAATTTCAGTTTCAATAAAGAACCGGGAGGATGCCATACAAATCAACCGAATCCTCGTGAATGCCGGGGCGCCGGTTGCTGAATTGAAAATACAAGACAACCTGGAGGACTGGTTCATGCAAATCACCCAAAACTAATTTTATGAATAGTATTAATTTATACGGATTAAAATCGGCCTGGAAGGCGGAATCGCTGAAACTAAAAGGAAGCAGAATTATTTTGATGAGTCTCATCATGGGGGCCATGGTTCCCATTCTATTTATTTTCACTTCGATAATGGTGAAGATGTATGCAGATGCTTCCATGGTGCGCGAACACCTTCCAAGAAACCAGCTGTTGACAAATCTAAATGGTGGTTTGATTGTATTTGGCATTTTTTTCTTTCCCTTAGCTTTGATTCTGATTACGTCCCGCCTATCAACCCTTGAACATAAATCTGATACCTGGAAACTGGTAGAAACCCAACCGGTCAGTCGGTTGTCCTTTTGGCTGGTCAAATGGTGCATGGCAGCTCTGATGAGTGCACTTACCATTCTGGTATATTTTATTGCTTTTATTGTATTGACTTACCCATTGGATTGGGTGGATTTTATTGATAAAGAAGATTACCTCTCCATACCCTTTGAATTTCTCAGCAATACCGGTATCAGATTATGGTTATCCAGCTTGGGCATCATTACCCTTCAATTGACCATATCCATGATTATCCGAAGTACCATCTGGCCCATTGTTATAGGGGTTATCATGCTTTTGCTGACCAATATTGCAGCCAGTCTGTCAACGGCATTTGCCAATATCTGGCCTTATGCTTTACCCAGTCAAACAAGTTCCTACCCAGAGGGAAGTGAGGTTGGCTATTTGTTGTTACCCGCAGAATGGGAAGGTGTTTTATGGCTACTTTTCATACCGATGGCATTTCTATTGTATCGATATCGTATTTCTTTCCGTCAGTCGTTTCGTAATAAATCTATTTGGGGAATTTCTATTGCCTGTTTGATATTGCTGGCTGCTGGCAGCTGGTGGTTGCAGCAACCGAGGATAGAAAAACAACAACCCGGCATAACTATCATCGCAGGCGTTATTCATGCACCTAAACTGCCTGATAGTCTTACCATAGATAAATTTCCTATGGGAACAATCAATATTCCGGTGAACAAGGAAGGATACTTTCATACAGTTATTAAACAATCGGGCGCAGTAGAAAAACTGAAAATTAATTTCACCAAGCTTACTCCTCCCCAAGAATTTTTTGCAGGTGACGGGGATAGTATTTTCATTGACTGGACCATCGGAAAAAATTCCGAATTACAAGAAGTTAAAATCAAAGGAAACGCCATTGCTACCAATCAATATTTTGTATCTAATAAAGACGACTGGAGTCGTTCAGCATATTACCTTGAAATAGAAGATCGACTTCCGGAACCTAAGGCATATTATTCGGTAGTTGTTGAGGAATGGGAGAATAAAATTTCCGGCTTGAAAAAATTTCGGACTGCTGATGGTTTGGGATTGAGTCCTGCTGTGATTGAATTGAAGGAAAAGCTTATTGCTGCAGAACTACTCGACCGGGCCTTGTATCAATATCCTGCAAAAAAGAACATTGATTTATCTCAACCTGAATTCGCATCAATACTGAAATCAATTCAACCCATTCAGAAAAAACTACAACCTTTTGAAGAGAAGCTGATTGGTTGGCCGGTCTATACTAAATTTTTATACAAGCAAATTACGCATCATCTACCCGCAGAAACAAATGAGGACAGTGTCTATTTTAATTTTGTGAAAAGCCAGCCCTCCGGAAAAATGCGTAATTATTTACTATATGAGTTTGCTAACAAGCGGCTCAATGCATCCCGTGATAGCATCAGTCGGACTGCAATTATGCAGCAAATGGCAATTATTGATGATGAAGAGATGCAATCTGATTTAAACAATACTGCAAGTTTGCTCAATAGACTGCGAAAAGGAAAGCCGGCGCCATTGATTCAGATGCACACGCTCAACAATGAACCAGTATCCTGGACAAACTTGAAAGGCAAATATGTTGTCGTAGATGTTTGGGCTACCTGGTGTCGACCTTGTTTGGAGGAAGCTCCAATTTTTGCAAAAATGAGTGAAAAATATAAAGATCAACCCGTAGTGTTTCTCTCCCTCAGCATTGATGATAAGTTAGGCGACTGGCAATCATACGTCAAAAAGAAATCCGGGAAAGTGATTCATTGGAGGGCGTCGAATAAGTTTGCTTTAAACCAACTCTATGGAATTGAATCCATTCCCCATTTTATATTACTCGACCAGAATGGTAATTTCATTAATGCCAATTTTCCCCCTCCGACTGAACGAAATTTTGAGATACAGCTACGACAGTTGCTGAATTTACCGGCTGAAGAGGGATAGTATTTCATTCGTATTATAAACTAATTAATTCAACACTTTTTTTATCTTCATTCAGTACCAGCAGTAACGAAATGAAATATTATCTTCAAGATCTGATCAATCGATTGGCTCAATTCAGTGAGCATTTGGATAATACTGCGTTATTCATAGATAAACCTTGGGTGTTAATCGATGCCAATGCCGGCTATCAGAAATATATTTTTAAGCGCGACGGAGAGCTAATTATGTCGCTCAACGGAAAAGTACAAATTGGGAAATGGGAATATCTTGCTGCTGCTCGTTCTATACTGGTCGATCGTAT
>CAYUXJ010000060.1:0-5311 GCA_964448845.1 uncultured Sediminibacterium sp. | reverse complement strand
TGTTTTGTCTGGTGAATCTGGGCGGACAGTGGAAGATTCAGTACCTGATTGATACGAGGCGGAAATAGTAACCGCAGCATACAATGTGACCATATTTTTTCTGCTTTCAGCCATTGAGGAAGCAGCGTGTGTACTTGTCTTCCTTATTTCAATACTTCCTGAATCTCCTTTTTTTCCTGAAGGGAAATATCACTCCAGCCCCTATCTTGTAAGCCCATCTCGATGGAATAGAAAATATTCAAGTGTGGCTGAATTCCTTTCTTGATCAAGTCCGCTTTAATTTTCCGGTAATCTGTATGCATCAGATCTTCCCTAGAAAAAATCCCGATCTCGTGCATTATTTTGACCATATATGGTCCAAAATTTTTAATTTCGGATAAGTCGCTCACCTTTCAATTGTTTTTATGACTTCACCTGAAATTACAACAAGCCTCCGAAATAATCATGTATCATTTATTCATTTAATTGGCCAATTGAATGGAGAACAGCTAAAGCGGGCTGCTCCTCACCGGTGGAATCCAGCCCAGCAACTGGAGCATATTTATTTAAGTTTTCGTCCCGTTCTACTTGCCTTTCAGTTGCCCAAGTTTATTCCCCGTTTGCTATTTGGTACCTCAAAACGGGCGAGCAGGGATTATGATACCCTGGTGCGCGACTACCAGACTAAGCTGCAGCAAGGCGGAAAATCGCCCTCTACCTATGAGCCGGCAACCGAAGTTAACTCACTGAAGCGGCTGTTGCAATTGGAAAAATCTGTGGACCGGCTTTGTCATATCATAGATAGGTTAACTGAAGAAGAGTTAGACCGGTATCTTTTACCTCACCCATTGTTAGGCAAGTTAACCATGCGTGAGATGTTGTATTTTACCAGCTACCATGTTACCCATCATCATCGGCAGGTAGAAAGCATTATATCTTCTAACGATAACACAAAAATTATATAACCATGAAAAATGTAATCTTATTTCTCCTGTTACAAGGAGTAGTATTCACTGCATGTAATTCTTTCAACAAGACTGCGGAGGAAGAAAAAGTTAAAAAAGTTATTGATGCTTATTTCAAAGCTATCCAGTCAAATGATTACGAGCAAATGAAGGCCAATACAACGAACGATTATTTGCTTTTTGAAAGTGGTAAAGTTTGGAATAATGACAGTTTATGGAATGAAATTCAAAAGTTTAAGGATAATACCATTCGATTCAGCATCAATAGCCACAGTATTGAGATCGATCAACGGTTCGCCCATGTTGTTTATTTTAATCATGGCGACATTTATCAGAACGATTCTTTAACGAGCAGGATGGATTGGATTGAAAGTGCTACACTAAAAAAAATAGACGGACAATGGAAGATTTTCTTCCTGCATTCAACTCAAAGAGATTAGAGCAACTTCTAAATTAAGCTGCTTTTATGTTTTGAAACAGATAGTTACCGTGTATTTTTTTTCAGCAGGAAACTTTTTTGTATAAAAGAAAGCATAAAAGGTTGACAACTATCTTTTTTCGGGGACTGACCCATTAAAAAGTTTTAGTTTCCATTTGTTTCCCCTTTTTACCCAAACAGAGGTCAATCTGTATGCCGAAGTTGTTTTTTCTCCCATTTCAGCTTCTATCACTATCGTTTTATTTGAAAAAGCCCAAGCTATTTCCGGTGTTGAGTAAATAGATGCCCCGCTGAAATCAAAATGTATTCGGTATGGCTTGGCCATAACTTCATATATATGACTTCTGATCTCCTTCCTACCATGTTTAACCTCAGAAGAATCTGATCCCACGAGCAGGCTTTCATCTGAATCCTCAAACATAGATAAGAGTGAGTCAGGCTCTTTCCGCTCAATATATTTACTCATTTGTTTTAGGTTTTCCTGAATAATTCCCTCAACATTTTTAGAAGAATCGTCTTTTTTTAATTCATTGCATGCCATTGTAATACATACAAGTAATAGAATTAATCTTTGGGCGCTATTGAAGCTCATAAATAGCGAAATTTAATATAAAGTATAATCTTTTCTACACGAATAAGATTATTGTACAACACCAAACACTCTGTCCAATGCCTTTTCCAGTTCTGTAAATGGAAGACAACCATTGATTAAAATGAAATCATGGAATCGAATGACGTCAAATTGCTTGCCTAACTTGTCCTGGTATTTCCTGCGCAATCTTTCGAATTGCAAGGCGCCAGATTTGTAAGCCAGTGCTTGACCGGGTATATCGCAACTATAACGTAATGTCTCTGTTTTAATTTGTTCTTCGGATTCAATTACATGATCGCGCATGTATTGCATTGCTTCTTCCCTACTCCAGCCCATGTAATTCATACCCGCATCTACCACTAAGCGTACGGCAACAAACATATCCATGAGCAACCGGCCACAATAATCATAGGGATCATCATACATACCCAACTCTGTTCCTAATTGAGAGGCATAGGAAGCCCAGCCTTCTGAAAAAGCCCAGATGAATTGATTCTGCCGAAACGTGGAAAGGTCTTTATTCTCCGCCTGTAAGCGACCCTGCAGGTGATGACCGGGCGAGATCTCATGCAGCGCCAATCCCACCGCACTCGTCAACGGACGCTGGTCGAGCTTAGACCCATTGAAATAATAAATACCCAGTGGTTCATCTCCTGCAGGGGGCTCATAATTACCGAAGGTCATCACAGGCTCTAAAGCAGGTGCTAACCTTCGTATGTCGTATCCTGTCTTGGGTCGTAAAGAGATCAGGCGATGAATCACCGTATCTACTTTTCGCAAAGGCTTCTTAAGTCGCTCGCCAACTTCTTCGGGCGTGGTGGCTAAAAACCGTTTGTCGGTTTGTAAAAAGCGATAGAATGCTTTTCTGTCTCCCTGAAACCCGGTCGATAAACGAATACTGTCGAGCTGTTGCAGTATCATGGCTACCTGTTGCTTACCCATAGCGAACACTGCTTCGGGTGTCAGATCGGATGTCGTGTAAAATTTTACCAAGTATTGGTAATAGGCTTTTCCTCCCGGGTACTGTGCCAAGCCAACTTTGTCAGTAGCATTTTTCAGGTAATCTCCTTTCAGGTAGTTGGCCAGCGAATCATGTTGCGGAATAATTTTATTCTGCAAGATATCCTTTGCGGCAGCTTGAAATTTTTTTCTTGCAGCACTATCAATTTTTTTCAATCGAGCATCCCCAGGATACAAAAAGTGCTGTTCCGGCTGAACCTGCCTGGTTTTGATCAGTCCAAGCGTCAACTCTATTTCTGGTTTAGATAAACGTATACCCTTCGATTCCATCCACCGTAACTTGTCGAGATAAGATTTTTGCACTTCTCCATATTGGCCCAGTAGTTTTACATATTTGTCTACATCTACCGGTTGCTCGAAAGAGGCTTGCTTAAATGTCATTTCAGTGCTATTCAAATAACTGGCATACGGAGTAACGAGCGGGAACATATTATCGTAGAAGCGTGTTCCCTCCAGTCTGATTTCGGCAGTCCATTTCAAAAGATCGTAATCAATCTTTTTTGCAGCCGATAGCGTATTGAAGTCAACTTCTTTTAATTGGCTTAGCAGGTTAGAAAAATAGATAGAGTCTTCGATCATGTCAACCATTGTGCCAGCATATAGCTTATCTGGTAGCATTGATTTACCTCCAGCCACGGTTACTGCTCTCCCGGTTGTCAGGTCTCTGTCCCACACTGCCTGGGAGAGACGATCAACCAATAAAGATTGACTGGTATGTGGAGTTGGATTTCCACAGCTGTAACATAAGGCGATGAGTGTAGGAACCAAGATGGATAATCGTTGCATGAGGAAAGAGTGTTTATCTATAATAGAATAAGTATCGATCAGTAGATTAAATGGGGCGGTCTATTCTTTACTACAATCGACTCGCCCGCAAAAAGCCTATCGGCAATTTTGTTTGCCCTTTCATAGCCAGGTCGGCCATGATCTCTCCTATCACGCTCACGAATTTAAATCCATGCCCGCTGAAGCCGGCGGCAATCGCTACATCCTTCTCGTAGCCGGGAAGATGATCAATGATAAAATGTTGATCCGGTGAATTGGTATACAGACAGGTTTTCATGGTGAGTGTTGTCTCATAGGCGTCGGGTATCAGGCGTCGCAGCGCTTCTATCAATACTTGTTCGTCTTCATTTTTTTTGTTCCGGTTAACATGATCCGGATCGGTTATATCTCCGCCGGGTGCATGCATGGCCAGCTTCAATCCTGCCGGACCGCCGAGTTGCCCGACGGGTAATATGGGAAATCCATAATAATCATGACCACCGTGTTCAATGATCCAGCAGGGGAAATTACCCAGGGTAAAATCATCCCATTTTTTTGGCTTCATCCAGGCGATGGCTTGTCGTGTAACTGTGAGTTGATTGGCTAATGTCGGAATCATTTTTCCGCCCCAGGGCCCGGCCGTAATTATCAGTTTTTTCGCCTGGTAGCTGCCTTGGTCGGTGGTAACGCTGATGGTGCCGTTGTCGCGCTTCCACTGTAATACTTTCTCTCTGGTGCGAATGATGGCTCCCCGCTTGATCGCCTGCTCGGCGAAGAGCAGGATGCTTCTTTCGGGCGTGACAAAGCCGGCATCAGGTTCAAACAGTTGCATATAGCCGTCGGGCAGTTTAAATTGAGGATATCTTTTTTGGGCGTCTGCCTGCGACAGCTCTTCTACAGGAATATTATATTTTTCAGATGATAGTTTCACTCCTTTGATGAAGGGGTCGTTGGTTTCTCCGCAATACAGGAGTCCTGTTTTGAAATATACCTGGGTGCCGGTTTCGTTTTCCAGGGTTTTCCAGTTTTCATAGGCGCGCTGCAGCAAAGGCACATAGTCGGGATGTTCCGCATAGGCTTTTCGGATAATACGACTTTGTCCACCATGCGAACCGAGTTCATGTGGAATATCAAATTGTTCCAACCCCAAAACCTTGTATCCTTGTTTGGCGAGATGATAACAGGTAGAAGAGCCCATGCTGCCTACGCCGAGTACAATCACATCAAAAAGAGTAGGTAGGTCTCTGGGTTTTTCAATTGCGGCCCTCACGCGGGCAGACAACTCGGTTGTCGATAATAGGGTAGAGGCGGTAGCTGCTGACATGCTTTGCAGAAAGTTTCTACGATCCATAGAAAAAATGCTTGGGTATTAAAAGAGATATTTAAATGTAAGCAATTCATTCTAAAAAAAGGAATACCTGTAGGATTTTGCACAGCATTCTATACCCTCGGCCGATAGGTGTGTAATTAGAATGCATCATTTAGCCGAAGGTAAAAGGCGCCGCCGAGGGTGCTATTGCGGGCATAGTCCATGCGCACGAACATGCGGTT
>CAYUXJ010000059.1:0-5702 GCA_964448845.1 uncultured Sediminibacterium sp. | reverse complement strand
CAACTCAACAATATTTTTTCCTTCTTTATAAGCTTTGTAAAGATCCACATAAGGCACTTTCCGAACTTCAGTTTTAGGGTCGTAATTTGGATTTTTACTTGGCCAGTATTTTTTCTCCACATTCTTTTCTAAATAGGTCATCAATACTGCAAATAATTCACGGGTCATTTGGGGCATTTTTTTTGCAAGGTTTGTGTTTTCTGAAATATCATTTTTAAGATTATACAGCCTTAATCGACCATACCAGTCAAAAATCAGCTTGTAATCACCTTTTCTAACTGCCGAATGAGGCGTAAATGGGAGTCCATCTTCAGGATTTTTATAAATCACCGTTAATGGATAATGCCAAAAATAAGTGTCGCGGGTATAGCTTTTTTTTGAGTTTTTGGTATCTTTCAAAAGACCGGCTATACTTTGTCCATCAATTTGATGTGTTGCTTTTGGTTCTCCCGTAAGTTCTAATAAAGTTGGGAAAAAGTCATTACAATCTACTGGAATATTACACCATTTCGAACCACTAATATGTCCTTTATAGGATATTATCATAGGCACTCGAATACCTCCTTCATACACATTTGCTTTTTGACCCTTCAAAGGGGTGTTTGTAGTTATTTCTTCATCAGTACCGCCTTTGCCAATTGTTATTCCGCCATTATCTGAAACAAAAACTACAATCGTATTTTCATCTATTCCTTTTTCTTTCAGCTTATCCATTATTTTTCCAACTGACTCATCCATCTTTTTAATCATGGCTGCATAAGTTGCATTTTTTTGTCCCTTCCATCCTTTGGTAGTTTTATTTTCGAAATATTTTATGGTTTCGTCGGGTGCCTGATTTGGGCCGTGAACAGCAAACTCGCAGAAATACAACAAAAATGGTTTTCCATCTTTTGTAGTGGTTCGCTCATCAATAAAATCCAATGCGCGTTGCGTTAAATCATCCGTTAAGTATGGAATACCCAAATTCACACCTGATTTACCCTGATGCAATGAGTCTTGTCTCATTTTTGGGAAGTGTTTTACTTTTCTATTCCATGATTTTTGCCAATTATAATAGGGTGAACTACCTGCATCAAAATAAGCCAATTCATTAAAACCTTGGTTGTGGGGCTGATAACCTTCCGATCCATGACCGCCGACATGCCATTTTCCTAAAAATGCCGAATGATAATCTTTCATGGCTTCGGCAAAAGTGATTTCATCTCTCCCCTTATCTTGCGGTTGACCCGAAGGCAGTGCTATCAAGGTACTTCCATTTAACAAAGCCGATGGATTTTCTATTTTATCCGACCAATAGCAATCCTGCTCATGAAAACCTGACGGTGGTTCCACCCCTTGAGCATAATACGTATTGGCACTTCCGGCTGTTGCGGTCATGAATCCAAGCCGGGAGGCGTATTTTCCGGTAAGGATACTGGCACGGGCAGGTGAGCTGAGCGGACAAGTATAATACTGGTCGAAAGCAACCCCCTGCCTGGCAAGCTTATCGATATTGGGAGTTTCATAATACTGTTTATCGGCAGGAGTATTTGTTACTCTGGTTGCAAAACAGTTTACATCTGTATAGCCGAAATCGTCAGCCAATATGAAAATCACATTTGGTTTAGTTTTTATTTCACTATTTTGAGAATATAGCATACCAACACTCAATCCCAAAGTTGAAAGGGTAAGTGTTGTTTGAATCCTAGTCCGATTTGAAAATGCAAGTAGGTGTTTCATACGTTCATTCTTATTTTTTAGTTTTTTGTGGGAGTTCCTTTTTTAGTCTATCAACTCTTCATTCTTAATAGGTTTTCCTTCCCAGTACCAGATTCCATTTTTCTGTTCAAGAATTCGGTGAGCACTACCGGGTGCGAGTGGCAAGTTCTTTTTGGGTAACCATTTTTTTAAATCGTCAATTACTTTCTTGTATTTAGCCTCCGAAGCCAGATTCTTCCATTCATTGGGGTCATTCTGTTCGTTGTAAAGCTCTTGTGAGCCATCAGTATATTGAATAAAACGCCATTTGTCGGTTACTACAGCATGATTGTTCTGATTGGCAGTAGTGATGGCAGGCCAAATTCGTTTTGTATCTGGATTTTTCATCTGAGGTTTCAGACTGTGACCTTCAATGCCTGTTTTAGCCGGCAAATTACAAAGATCCACCAATGATGGATAAATGTCGAGTAACTCTGCCGGTTGTGCACATCGTTTTCCAACACCAACTCCCGGTCCGGCAAAAATTAATGGAACATGGGTAGAACGTTTCCAGAGTGAGTTTTTACCCGTAATATCCTTTTCGCCTAAATGCCAACCATTATCCGACCATAGAACGATAACCGTGTTCGAAGCTTCACCCGACTCATCCAATGCATCCATCAGCCGCCCAATCTGACTATCCATAAAGGTAGTACTGGCCAAATACGAACGTACAAGGTTGTGCCACTGATTGTTTGCTTTCAGCCAGGAAAGTCTTGGCTCAGGCAAATTCCAATGCAGGTACCATGCAAAGAATGGCACATCAGCCCGGTCGTTTGCTAAATAGGGCGGTAATTGAATTTCATTTTCGGGCGGATACATGTCAAACCATTTTTGTGACGCAAAACAGGGAACATGAGGCAATCTGAAACCGGCAGCCAGAAAAAATGGCTTATCCTTTGGACGCGACTTTAATTGAGCAATGGCATTATCAGCTGTTTTCCAATCGGCCTGGTCGCGATCATCTTCCGGGAAAATTCCCCAATCCATTCCTCTAATAGTACTAGGTGTGTGAACAAACTTTTCAGCAGGTTCTGGGATTGAAGGTGCAGGTCCCCAAACATCAAGCTCATTCTTTTGAATCTCTTTTGGAATTGCTCCATCATGAAAAACTTTACCATAGGCAGCTGTAAAATAGCCCTGTTTGCTAAAATACTGGGGCAGCGAAACACAATCACGGGTAGCATCAATGGAACGAAGGCCCGGTGCCAAACAATAAATTCCCGTACTTGAAGGGCGCAAGCCGGTGAGCACACTCGAACGGGAAAGGTTGCAAAGTGGCGCCTGAACATGTGCATTTGTAAACAACGTACCTTTGGCGGCCAATCTATCCATATTTGGAGTTTGTGCCTGAGGGTGACCTCCCAAACATCCAATCCAATCATTCAAATCATCGACAACGATAAAAAGAACATTCGGTTGCTTTTGTTTTTGGGATTCAGCTGACTTTTTTTCTGCCTGTACCGGAAGAGTACCGGACAGAAAAGCAGTAGCTAATGCAGTTCCTGATAGGATGGATGAAATAATGCAACTTTTCATTTTTTTCGAATTTATTTATTTAGCAGGTTGAAACATTCCCTTTTCGTTCAACTTCATTTTTACAATTGACACTCTTTGCCAATGCTCGTCCTGATCGGGGTAGCACCAAAGTGTTGCATATATGTCATTGTTTGGATCTTCGAAATATCCGTTATGCCCCCCGTATCGTAAAGCACAATACCGGTTTCCATAGGGTCCATAAATATTTGTCGATGAGGCAATCATACTGTCATAACTCACTTTTCCATCGCTATGGACATTCCATTCGGCGGAAGTTAAATAGTAGATTCCTTTGTATTTAAATAGGTGAACTCCTTCGTATCCAACTTGCGGATAATTTGCAGGCGATAATTCTCTAAAAGGTTCGGCTGTTGCAGTCATATCATTTTTTAAACGGGCTATTTGGCCACCATGTTTTAAGATATAAACAGAGCCATCATCGTCGAAAACAAGATTCGAATCGAATCCATCAGTTACCGGCTTTTCAGGAGATACTTCGTGGTAAGGTCCTTCAGGTTTATCAGCCCAAAGCAACCCAATGCCATGATTATGTATTTTATTGCTGTGGTTAACAGAATAGTTTATCCAGTATTTACCTTTGTTGTATTTAATTTCGGGAGCAAAAATTCCACGTGCCGGTCCGCGTCCTCCAAAAGTTCCAAAATCTTTATTCCAGGTTCCGTCTTTGTCAAAAGTCCAAACAAAACCAAGTGTTTTCCAGTTTTTTAAATCGGTCGAGCGAAATACCTGTATACCCGGCGAGATAAGCCAATAATTGGGATTTGGTTTTAGAAACGTATCGTCGCCGGTAGTTCCGGTTAGGTAATAAGCTCCATCGCCACCTTTGCAGACTTCGGCATCACGGATTAAATCGCTTAGTACCGGAGCAGGGTAATTTTTGGCTGTGTCGGTACAAATCCATTCTGAATTTTCAATTTGAAGATCGAAAACAGGTACATCAGTTGATGTGTTTTTAAAATAAATGGCATATACGTTTTTGCCTAAAACATCAATCCGTCGTGGACGAATTTGATAATCTTTCATTTTTAGGCTTTCTTTATTCGAACCACCGGCATTAGCGCCATTGACGTATATTTCAATTGGCCCGCTATTTTTCATTTGGAAATAGAAATTATTGAGCGTTGCCGGAGTATGATTGACTTCGATGCGAACATAAACCTCCGAAGGTTTTTCTTTGGCAACCGCAATGCCTATTTCGGAAGCATTTTTAGCCAAACGCCAATGTGAATCATCATGATTTAAAAAACGCCAAAAATGATCTCCATCGGGCTTTACAAATGAGTATCGAATTTGCTTAATCGTTTCATCTATCTTATTTGCAGAAATTTGCATGGGTAAGAATAAAACCATAACCAAGAGGGATGCTGATATCCAAAAGGCTGATTTTCTTTTTGTAAGATAACTCCATGTGGTTGTCTTCATTTTGTTTCCTTAATTACAGAGTTTATTGATCATTTTCTCATTGCTCGTACACGGCCAGCCCCGCACAGGACGAGAACGACTGCTTCGGATTATTGCCGCAGGCCGGTTTGCCTATAACGCGCACTGCCAGCGCCGTCACCGGTGTGGCGAGGGTGCAGGTGTAGCGTGTACCCGAACTGCCGGCGTGGAAAGGCTTCGGATCGGTGGCGGTGGTGGCGGGATAGTTTTTAAATTCACCTACTGTGGTCCATGTACCGTCTTTCTCTGTTTGCACCTGTACCTGTGGTTTTCCATCCGAAGTATCGAACCACCCCCCACTGGGGTAGGCCCAGCCGAAGAAGAAGATCACCCTACCTACAGTGGCGGGTCTGGCCAGCGTCACCGCATACCAGTCCTGATCCTGCCTGGTATTGTCATAGGTCAACACCTCTCCACCATCAATGATCGACCCCCATCCGCCGGCACGGGTATCTATGTGCGCCCCCGGTGTGCGGGTGCGGGAAACACTTTCGGTGCCACCCACTGCCAGGTTTGCCCCGGGTTGGGTGGGAAAGGGCAACCACACCCTGTAGCATGTACTCCTGGTATCTGAACCGGCTGTTGCGATGGGCGCAAGCAACGCACTATTTCCCATGCTGGTGATGCGGAAGACCTGTGCGTTAGGCCAGTCGTGGAATATACCAGAAGCCGGCTCTGGAGTAATGGCCAGGGCACTTATGTCAGTGCTGTTCAACTGTATCCGCTCACCCGCAGGATCAAGGGCTACATCTGTAGCCAGCACCATAGGACCATAGCAGATGGATGCCCGTCCCAGGTTGTCATGGTCGCCAGGCACCACGCGCGCAGTAGGAGGCAACACAAGATTGAGTCTGTCACCCGCTTTCCATTTACGGAGTACCGCCACATAGCCATCAGTACCGACTGTCAAGGGCAGGGTCTGGTCACCAAGTTTGAGTGTTGCGTTGGAACACCAGGTGGGGATG
>CAYUXJ010000058.1:0-6121 GCA_964448845.1 uncultured Sediminibacterium sp. | reverse complement strand
TTCTTCATTCATCGCTGCATACCATTGAAAGCAATGGAGGAGGAAGTGCCCGCTGTATGCTGGCAGAAGTTCACCTGCCATTGTTGTTATAGGTAGAGATTCGTTCACATAGAACTATGTTCGCTAAAATTCTTTTGGGGGATCTATCAAGGAATAACCTGCTGCACAAAGGCTGCCAGGGCAGCAGGATTGCGAACGGCATCCGCATCTGCAGCTTTTGAAGGGGCCGTACCCATTAAAATACGTTTCACCGGTATCTCCATCTTTTTACCGCTGATGGTATAAGGAATGTCAGAAACAGCTATAATCGCATCAGGCACATGTCGGGGAGAACATTGTTGTCGTAACGTAACTCGTATTTGTTGTTGCAGTTCCTCTGTTAATTGCTGGCCGTCTTGCAGTTTTACAAACAAAGGCATATAAAAACTTCCATCCTTCTTCTCAATACATACCACCATTGCGTCTGCAATGGAAGAGAAGGTATCCAGTACCCGATAAATTTCTGCTGTGCCAATGCGCACCCCATCTCTGTTGAGGGTTGCGTCTGATCTGCCATAAATCACCACGCCATGGCGGGAACTGATACGAATGAAGTCGCCATGCCACCAGCAGCCGGGAACTCTTTCAAAATAACTAGACCTGTAACGTTGATTGCCGGCATCATTCCAGAAAAATAAGGGCATACTGGGCATAGGTTGCCTGATGACCATCTCCCCCACAGCCTCTTCTATGCTATGCCCCTGCTCATCGATTGCAATCAGATCACAACCCAGCAACCGACATTGTATTTCACCCCGGTAGAGTGGCAACAAAATAGAACCCCCTACAAAACCACTGCAAACATCGGTTCCGCCGCTGAAAGAGATCAACCACACCTGCTTCTTCACTGCCTGGTATACCCAATCAAATGCTTCCGGCGTTAGGGGTGACCCCGTTGAACCAATGGTGCGCAATGAAGCTAGTCCGGTACGATCCAGGGTTAGTCCTGCTTTCTGGCACTGGATCAGATAAGCGGCCCCTACGCCCAAATGATGCAAGTCGGCAGCTGCTGCCATTTCCCAAATCCTGCCCAAAGAGGGAAAGGCGGGTGATCCTTCATATAAAACCAGGGTTGCACCGGTAAGCAGTGCCGCGACAGAAAAATTCCACATCATCCAGCCTGTGGTGGAATACCAGAAAAATCTTTCGCCAGGTCTAACATCCCAGTGTAATTGCAGTGCTTTAATGTGTTCGAGTAAGTTGCCACCAACGCTGTGAACAATGGCTTTGGGTTTACCTGTGGTGCCCGATGAATAAAGAATCCACAGCGGATGATTAAATGGCAGGGGTTCAAATAACAGTTCGCCGCCATCGATGGTCATGATTGGATCCCAGTGATGAAGGTTCTCATTACCAACAGCATCTGTAGATGAAACCAAGACGGTTGCTTGCAGCGTGGGCAGACCAGGTAGTAGGTCATCTAATAAGTTGTTTTTGTCAATTTGCTTGCCATTATAACTTACCCGATTCGTGGTGAATAACAGCACAGGCTCAATTTGACCGAATCTTTCTAGGATGGAATTGGTGCCGAAATCCGGCGAACAACTGCTCCAGATGGCCCCGATGGATTGCGTGGCGAGGAAAGCAATCACGGCTTCCGGCATATTGGGAAGTACAGCGACCACTCGGTCACCCGGCTTGATTCCTTTCAATTTCATCCAATGAGCCAGACTGGCCACCTGCCGGCGCATTGCTTCCCAGGAGAGACTTCGAATCTGGGGATTCAATTCATCGCTAAATAAAAGTGCAGGATGATCGGCCGTTGCCCGACGAAAAATCATCTCAGCATAGTTGAGTTGTACGCCTTCGAACCACCGCACGCCTATGAAGTCATTGTTATATTGACTCATAACAGGCTGATCAGACGGAAAAGAAAATAATTGATAAAAAGATACCAGGGAGCGCCAGAAGTCTGCCGGCTTTTCGATACTCCACTGATATAATTCATCATACGATGAAAAATTCAGTTGATGGCATTCCCTCAGCCATTGCAGATAGCGGGTAATCTCGGCAGACTGTTTTTCTGCTGCCGTTGCTTCCCATAATATAGCCGGTGTTGTTTCGAACATGCAGTATTATAAGTTCCCGCGTAATTCCTGCTCACGTTCCAGCGCTTCGAAGAGTGCCTTAAAATTACCGGCACCAAATGATCGGGCTCCTTTACGCTGAATGATTTCATAAAATAAAGTGGGGCGATCTTCGACGGGCTTGGTAAATATCTGCAACAGATATCCTTCCTCATCTCTGTCAACCAAGATACCCAATCGCTGTAATGGCTCAATGTCTTCGTCGATGGGTCCGATTCGACTGAGCAGCTGCTCATAATAAGTGTTTGGTATGTGCAGAAATTCAACGCCGCGATGCTGTAATGCTGTAACGGTTTGAATGATATCACCTGTAGCAATCGCAACGTGCTGAACACCTTCGCCGTTATAGAAATCGAGGTATTCCTCTACCTGTGATTTTTTCTTTCCCTCAGCTGGCTCATTGATGGGGAATTTAATATAGCCATTACCATTGCTCATCACTTTACTCATGAGTGCCGAATATTCAGTTGAAATCTGCTTATCATCGAAAGTGAGAATATTCTTAAAGCCCATTACATCTTCATAAAACTTCACCCAGGTATTCATACGGTTCCAGCCAACATTACCTACGCAGTGATCCACATAAAGTAATCCGGTTGGCTCAGGTCGGTAGTTGGTTTCCCAGGCACGGAACCCGGGCATAAAAATACCATTGTACTGATGGCGTTCGATGAATAAGTGCACCGTATCACCATAGAGATGTATACCACTCATCACCAGCTCACCCTGCTCATCTTTCAAAGTAATCGGGTTGAGATAAGGCTTGGCTCCTCTTGCAACCGTTTGATCAAAAGCTGTTCGGGCATCGGGTACTGTTAGTGCAATAGCTTTTACACCATCGCCATGCAGATGAACATGTTCGGCAATAGCAGAGGTAGGACGGAGCGGCGTGGTGAGTACCATGGTTACTTTATTCTGCCGCAAAACATAAGACACCTTCTCTTTTTCACCTGTCTCCGGACCGCTATAAGCAAGTTCCTGGTATCCAAAAGCAGTTTTATAATAATGTGCTGCCTGCTTGGCATTACCAACATATAATTCTATGTAGTCGGTGCCTGCCAATGGCAGAAAATCATGTGTTGCATCAGTCTGATTCATGCTATTATTTTATTCGATGTTGAATTGCCAGCTCTTGTGATAATTTTCATCTTCAATCTTAAGCGCCTCCTCCGTTATCATCAGTGGCCTGAAAGGATCGATCATCACTGCCAGCTCATCGGTTTTTTCTTTTCCAATAGATTTTTCTACACTGCCCGGATGCGGACCATGCGGAATTCCACCCGGATGCAAAGTGATTTGCCCCTGCACCACAGATTTACGGCTCATAAAATCACCATCCACATAATATAATACTTCGTCACTGTCTACATTGCTGTGGTTGTAGGGTGCAGGTATGGCCTGCGGATGATAGTCATACTTTCTGGGCACAAAAGAACACACCACAAAATTGTGTGCTTCGAAAGTCTGGTGCACTGGCGGTGGCTGATGCACCCTACCCGTAATAGGTTCAAAATTATGGATGGAAAAAGCCCAGGGATAATGATAGCCATCCCAACCAATAAAGTCAAAAGGGTGCGTACCGTAGGTGTACGGATAAATGAGTCCCTGCTTTTTGATCAGAATTTTAAAACTGCCTTCCGCATCGTGGGTGGTCAACTCAACAGGGCGTTTAATGTCGCGCTCGCAATAAGGAGCATGCTCCATCAACTGTCCGTATTGATTCAGATAACGCTTTGGAAAGCGGATCGGACTATAACTCTCGATGATAAATAAGCGATTATCTTCATCATTGAAAGTAATCTGATAAATGGTGCCACGAGGAACGACTACATAATCTCCATATTCAAAATGAATTTTTCCAAATCCCGTCAGCAGGGTTCCCGACCCCTTGTGGATGAAGATAATCTCATCTGCCTGACTGTTTTTGTAAAAATAGTCCGTCATTGATTTTTTTGGCGCGGCCAGAGAGATCTGCAGGTCTGTATTCACCAACACGGGCTTTCTGCTGTTCAGATAATCATCTTCTGGAGGCACATTGAAACCAAGAAGACTGGTATGCCGCAAGTGTTTTTCCCTGGCAATCACCGGCTCAACAGAATAGGGCTCACCAATGGATTTAACAATGGTAGGCGGATGCGTATGATACACCAGTGAATACATACTGGAAAAGCCTTCGGTTGAAACCAGCTCTTCCGCATACAGCGTACCGTCCGGCTTTCTGAATGCCGTATGTCGCTTGGCAGGAATAGATCCCAGTGTATGATAGATAGGCATAATGGCAACAGTTAGGTTTGACGATGAATCGAGACGCGCCGCAAAATTAAATTTATTCCTATTAACTTCGTGCCAATAACTTGATAAAAAGGCTTTATCAACAAGATATTTCTTTATTCAGTAAACGATTGATAACGAATGAAACTAGTCAGCTATTCCGCCAATGGAAACGTTCATCTTGGTGTGTTGGAAGGACACAATGTTTATTCTGTTTCCGAACTAGATCAATCGCTACCCGATGACATCATCGCCTGGTTGACCCTGGGTGAAACAGCGAAGCAAGTACTTACAACAGCCCTTGATTTGTTGAAAGCAGGCAAACTGCAAGTAAACCCGATCGCCGATTATCAGCTACTGGCACCGGTGCCCCGACCTACTTCCTGCCGCGATGGCTATGCTTTTCGCCAACATGTGGCTGCTGCGAGAAGAAACCGCGGCGTTGAAATGATTAAAGAGTTTGATCAATACCCTATATTCTATTTCACCAACCATCTTGCAGTGCAGGGTCCCGGAGAAATCTACTGCATGCCGGATCACTTTCAACAGCTGGATTTCGAATTGGAAGTAGCCATTGTTATTGGGAAAGAAGGAAGAAATATACGTGCCGAAGAGGCCGATGCCTACATCGGCGGTTTCACCATCATGAATGATCTGAGTGCCAGAAAACTGCAGATGGAAGAAATGCTGCTAAACCTCGGTCCGGCAAAGGGAAAAGATTTTTCTACCATTATTGGTCCCTGGCTGGTTACACCGGAAGAACTGGAGCCTTTGAAAGTGCCTGCAAAAACTGGCCACACTGGAAATAATTATAACCTCGCCATGAAATGCCTGGTCAACCAGCAACAGGTATCAGCAGGAAATATGGCAGATATGGATTGGACCTTTGCAGAGATCATTGAACGCTGCTCGTATGGTGTAACCTTATATCCGGGTGACGTAATTGGTTCTGGCACCGTAGGTACGGGATGTTTCTTAGAGCTCAATGGCACTGCGAAACTTCAAAACCCTAATCACCAGCCACAATGGCTGCAGCCCAATGATATAGTAACCATGCAGATTGACGGCCTGGGAACACTGGAAAACATCATTCGTGCCGAAGCCACCGACTGGTCCATCCTGCAAAGAAAAAAGAATAGCTAATCAGCCGCATGCTAACCCTTGAGACAGAAAAAATTCCATTGCAGCAATTGCAGCAATACCTGCAAGCAGCGATCGCTCCGCGACCCATCTGCTTTGCTTCTACCATTGATAAGCAGGGACAAGTAAATTTAAGTCCGTTCAGTTTTTTCAACCTCTTTAGCATGAATCCACCGGTTTGTGTTTTTTCTCCCAGCAGAAGAGTAAGAGATAATACGACCAAACATACCCTGGAGAACTTGCGTGAGGTGCCGGAATGTGTTATCAATATCGTCAATTATGACATGGTTCAACAAATGTCTTTATCGAGCTGTGACTATCCAAAAGGTACCAGTGAATTTATAAAAGCCGGCTTTACTCCGATAGCTTCAACCCTGGTTAAACCTCCGCGGGTAGCCGAATCACCCGTACAACTGGAATGTATCATTCGTGACATCATTTCACTCGGTGATCAGCCAGGAGCAGGCAATCTGGTGATTGCTGAGATCAAAGTGATACACATTGGCGAGCAGGTGTTAAACGAAAACAACAAAATCGATCCGGCTAAATTAGACCTGGTAGCAAGGCTGGGAGATGATTGGTAT
>CAYUXJ010000057.1:0-6544 GCA_964448845.1 uncultured Sediminibacterium sp. | reverse complement strand
TTCCGTATGGAACAACGCATCAACCTGATGTTTAGGAAGGTGGTAGAAGACCTGGTGAAAAATAAAGAAGTGAACATTACCAGCCGCTATGAGAGTCTGGAAAAAAATAAAGTAGCAGGCGACTTTCAATTTGTGGTACTGGAAAAATACCTCAGCCAGGATAACGAATTGCCTTTTAGGGAACGCATCATTATGAAATTATATTTCTGGTTGAAGGAAATCAGTCTGGGCGAGGAGCGTGGCTTCGGACTCGACCCGAGTAATGTTTCTGTAGAGAAGTTCCCACTGATAGTAGCTCCGGTAGCCGACCTGAAGCTGAAGCGTGTATTTCACGACGGCTCTGAGGTATAATATAAGCGCATCAGCGAGTACCGGTGGAAGAAGAATCACTTAATAAAACAATGTCGTCCTTTTGTCACCAACACTTATATACATCGTTGCTGCTTATCTGGTTGTTGCACTGATTATCTATTTTGTGCAGGAAAAATTTATTTTTAAGCCGGAAAAACTACCCCAAGACTTTACTTATAAATACGACCTTCCCTTTGAAGAACTTTTCTTTCAGGTAGATGAAGGCATATCCATCAACGGCCTCCATTTTTACTGTCCCGAACCGAAAGGACTTGTACTCTATTTTCATGGCAACTCAAAAAGCATCAAGGGCTGGGCAAAGCATGCCCGGGATTTTTATCGGTATCAATACGATGTGGTGTTGGTGGATTATCGCGGTTTCGGAAAAAGTACCGGAAAAAGGACAGAAGAGCACCTGTTAAATGATATGCAGTTTGTGTACGAAAAACTGACGGAACGTTTTCCCCAGCACCACATTCTTGTTTATGGCAGAAGTCTGGGAAGCGGTTTTGCCGCTAAGATTGCTGCTGACAATACACCACGCTACCTGATATTAGACGCCCCCTATTTCAGTTTTACCAAAGTAATTCAACGTTTCACCCCCTTTCTGCCCCACCGATGGTTACTGAAATATAAATTTCCTACCGATCAATGGATCAAGAAAGTGAATTGTCATACATACATTATTCACGGCACCCGCGACTGGCTGATACCCATCCGACAGAGCGAACAACTGCAAGCCATCAACCCGCATAAGATCACATTGATTCGGATTGAAGGAGGCGGACATAACAACCTGCCTACCTTTCCCGAATACCACAATTTTCTCCGCGATATTCTCAAATACTAAAGCACTCTATGCCGTCTTTTTTTTCTCCCCGGATAAAAACCATCCTAAAGGTTGTCTTACTCATCTATGCACTAATTGGCATCGCAGGCTACTATTTACAAGACCTTTTACTGCTCCATCCCGTATCTATTCCAGCCGGGGATAGTTATCAAATCAATCAACCTTATCGGGAAATACAATTGCCGGTAGATAGTAACACTTCCTTTCATTTCATTCAATTTACCCCTCCAGATGACACCCTCACCAAGGGTGTTGTACTCTATTTTCATGGCAACAGGGAAAATATCAACCGGTATGCCCGCTTTGCACCCACATTTATCAATGGAAACTATGAAGTCTGGATGGCAGATTATCCCGGATTCGGCAAAGCAAAAGGAAAAGCTACAGAAGCACTCATGTATGAAGAAGCCAAACAACTCTACCTGCTGGCGAGAAAAAAATATACCCCTGAGCAGATTATCATCTATGGAAAATCAATTGGAACCGGCGTAGCGTCCTGGCTGGCATCCGTTAGAGATTGCAGGCATTTGATGTTGGAAACACCATACTACAGTATTCCCTCGCTTTTGCAGCCCGTCTTTGGAATATATCCGTTGAACCGATTACTCCATTTTCAATTTCCTACTTACGAATACCTGCCTATGGTAAAAGCACCTATCACCATTTTACATGGAACTGACGATGGTGTTATACGCTACAGCAATGCAAATAAACTGATTCCTTTGCTCAAAAAGGACGACCGCTTTGTTACCATAGAAGGCGGATCTCACAACAACCTATCAGACTATCCGGTTTTCCAACAAACCATCCAAGAGATACTGAGTCGATAACCAGGTTGCTTTCACTAAAAAGATGCTTCCGGAAGTGGGAGCTACTCATACTTCCTCTAACAAAACTGAACGGGAAGTAATGCGCAAGCGATGTTTTACTCCATGTTTCAATGCCAGATTCTGTTCACCATGGCTGACAGGAAATCCAAAACAAACCGGATAGCCATACTCTTTCACCTGCGCCCAAATCAGTTCCTCTACGGTAGAACCAAACGGCATTTTGGTGTCTTTAGACTCCGTGAAACCACCTATAACCAGACCCGTGAGATCAGCCAACATTCCACTGCGTTTCAACTGTATCATCATGCGATCAATATTGTAAATGTACTCTCCCACATCTTCCAGAAAAAGCACGGCCCCTTTGGTGAAAAGGGATGTCTTTGTTCCCGCCAGATGAGCCAGCAAAGAAAGATTTCCTCCCACTAGCCATCCAATCGCTTCTCCCTGTTTATTCAAATGATGGGGTAAACACCTATAGCGCGATTTTTTTCCGGACAATGCTGCACGCAAACTTTTTATATTGCCGGAATTTTTTTCTACAAAAGCCCTCGCCATCGAGGCATGCAAGCTGGCAAGCTGTAACTTTCCATGCAAATGGGCATGAAGTACAGTAATATCACTGAACCCTATGATCCACTTTGGATGTTTTTTGAATTGCCGGAAGTCTAGTTGATCTATAATGCGGCTCATGCCATAGCCACCCCTACCACAGAGTATGGCTTGTATGGCATGGTCATCCAGCATTTGTTGCAAATCAATCCGACGTTCCTCATCTGTTCCTGCAAAACTGTGAAAACGATTGCCAACTGTTGTGCCCATACGAACCCGGAAACCCCATTCCTGCAATAGCTGAACACAGGCATTGGTATCTTCCAGCGGCAAATATCCGGAAGGACAAACAATACCGATGGTATCGCCCTTCCGCAAAAATGGAGGTTGACGACTCATGATCCCAACAAAGTTAAAGTAGTGGCGTCGGAAGAGACCTGTAAACGATGTGGCACGCCGCATTTCAAGGCAACATTGTTCTTTTGATGGCCAACACAAAAATCAAAACATACCGGATAATCGTATTCTTTCACTTGCTCCCAGACAATATCATAAATAGACCTGCCAAAAGGTTCATCAGGATCGTCGGGACGAATGTTGGTAAAACTACCTACAATTAATGCTTTAAGATTGGAGAGCTTACCACTTCGCTTCAGGTTACAAAACATGCGGTCAATACTGTAGAGTGCTTCGCCTACATCCTCAACAAAAAAGATTTTATTTCGGGTATCAATGTCACTGGGAGTTCCGGCGAGCGTTTCGAGCATCTTTAGATTACCACCCACCAGAATACCCGTAGCATCACCCGGACGGTTTCGAGGGTTTGCCGGAACACCATAAGTAAGGTTGTCACCCAACAATGCCTGGCGAAGGGTGTCCAATGCCTGTAATTGAATGGGTTCAAATAGGGCCGGATCGGAAGGAAAGCCCTCCGTCATTTTTGCGTGGATGGAAGCCAACCCCGCATGGGCATGCAGGTGGCTATGAAAAACGGTGATATCACTATACCCAATAATCCATTTGGGCTGCCGACGGAGGGGAGTGAAATCAATTTTGTCGATGATTCGCACAGCACCATACCCACCCCTTGCGCAAAGAATAGCTTTCAATTCCGGATTATCGACCATGGATTGAAAATCGGCTGCACGTTCTTCATCTGTTCCTCCAAAAGTATGATCCTTCCTGCCAACCGTTTTTCCCACAACTACCCGCAACCCCCATTTCTCGAGGGCTTGAACGGCAGGAGCAATGTCTCCCTGCAGGGCAAATCCCGAGGGACAGGTGATACCAATAGCATCGCCGGGCTTCAAGTGTTTCGGTATAATCCATTTTTTTGGGTGTGAGGAAGATGGTGCAGCTAAAAGCTGCTGACCGGCAGCAAGGGCACCTCCTGTTAGCAGTAATTGCCTGAAAAAAATAGAACGTTTCATGAAATAAAAGTAAGATTTCACAACGAATTCTTCACATAGAAGCCTTCCACGCCGTTTTTGTACCTTTGTGCACCGTCTGCCCTGCGGTCAGAATGGCTCATAACAAGCAACACCAGTATTCAACATGCAGCAACCCAAGAGATACCTTATCACTGCGGCGCTCCCCTACGCCAACGGACTCAAACACATTGGTCACCTGGCAGGCGCTTACCTGCCTGCGGATATTTATGTACGTTACCTGAAAGCAAGGCAGCGGGATGTGGTATTTGTTTGTGGCAGCGACGAACATGGCACCGCCATTCCCATTCAAGCCGCCAAAGAAGGAACGACAGCCCAGGCTATCATTGACAAATATCATCCTTTGGTGGAACAAAATTTTCGTGATCTGGGGATACAATTTGACATTTATCACCGCACCAGCGCGCCCCTGCACCACGAAACGGCCCGGGAATTTTTTTCTCGTCTCAATGATGCCGGTCAGCTGATCACCAAAACCAGCGAACAATATTTCGATGAACAGGCTCAGACTTTTTTGGCTGACCGTTATATAAAGGGTACTTGTCCGAACTGTCAATACCCCGGTGCTTATGGCGACCAGTGTGAGAAATGCGGTAAAAGCCTTAGTCCGGAAGAACTCATTCATCCCGTCAGCACACTAAGCGGACAGCCGCCGGTAAAAAAATTAACCAACCACTGGTATCTTCCCCTGGATAAGCATGAAAATTTTTTGAGAAAATGGATTTTAGAGGAACATGCCAATGACTGGCGCTCTACGGTGGTGGGCCAATGTAAAAGCTGGATTGATGGTGGCTTACAACCAAGGGCAGTTACCCGTGATCTCGATTGGGGGGTGTCGCTGCCTGAAAGTGTTGAGGGCGGTAAGGGAAAAGTATTATATGTGTGGTTCGATGCACCTATCGGTTATATCAGCGCTACCAAGCAATGGGCCATAGACCATGGCAAGGACTGGAGGCCTTACTGGGAAGACAAAGAAACACGCTTGATTCATTTCATCGGGAAGGATAACATTGTTTTTCACTGCATTATTTTCCCCGTAATGCTGCAATTGCATGGAAATATTTTACCCGACAATGTGCCCGCGAACGAATTTCTCAATCTGGAAGGCGATAAAATGAGTACCAGTCGCAACTGGAAGCTCGATATGGAAGATTATATCAATGATTTCATCAAGGCACCCGGAGGCAATGAAATCATGGCAGATGTATTGCGGTATTATCTCACACAAATTGCACCAGAAACAAAAGACAGTGAGTTTACCTGGAAAGGATTTCAGGATGCGAATAATAGTGAACTGGTAGCCATCCTCGGGAATTTTGTAAATAGAAGTCTGGTACTCATGCACAAGCTGTGCAAAGGGAAAGTGCCGCCGCTGCATCCCGATCATTTAACCGATGCAGACCGCGAAATGTTAGCTGCGTTTGATGCAACCCGTGTAGCGGTTGAAGAAAATCTCGAACAATTCAAATTCAGGGAAGCCCTGTTTCAAATCATTTCGTTTGCCAGAAGCGGCAACCAATTTTTGCAGAAAAAAGAGCCCTGGATTTTCGCCAAGCAAATCGATGCCAATGGAGAAGTTTTACCGGAAGCACAGGCAACCATTGATAATACTTTACACATTGCCTTACAGGTATGTGCCAACCTGGCAATTTTTGTGCACCCATTTCTGCCTTTTACGGCGAAAAAGATATGTTATCTGCTGAAGGTAGTGGACAAAATGTTGTTGTGGGAAAATGCAGGCAAAACCAAATTGCTCAGCACCGGCTATTCACTCAGGGCGCCGGAACTCTTGTTCAGAAAAATTGAAGATGAAGAAATTGCTTTACAATTGAATAAATTACATACTGCCATGACAGAGAATCCGGTTCCGGGTGCCGCAGCAACCCCTGTTCCCTCTACCCCAGCTCCTGTAAAGGAAAGCATTGTATATGATGACTTCGCCAAATTAGATCTGCGGAATGGAAAGATTATTGCCGCAGAAAAAGTGGAAAAAGCAGATAAATTATTGAAGTTGACGGTAGATCTCGGTTTTGAAACCCGCACCATTGTATCAGGTATCGCCCAGCATTTTAGTCCGGATGCGATAGTAGGAAAACAAGTGACTGTAGTTGTCAATCTTCAACCAAGAAAAATGAGGGGCATTGAAAGCAATGGAATGATTTTGATGGCAGAGGACGCACATGGAAAATTGCACTTTATACATCCCGAAGAGTCGATAGCACCCGGCTCTTCTATCAGCTAGTTTTATAACCTAAGTTCGGTCATGTAAGAAGTTGAATATATGCTCTCTTTTCATTGATTATCAAGCAATAGCAGTAGGGATAAGGGCTTCAAAATATAAAAAGAAATACTTATACCTTCTTTTCATTATTTTTGGTACGCTATGAAATCCGGTATTGCTATTAAAAGCTTACTGCTTTCTCTCTTAGTATGCCTTTCACTTCGTGGACTGGCCAATAATATTGCCGTCTCTGGTATTTCTCTCACTGCCCGCAACACTTCCACCCAAACCGTTC
>CAYUXJ010000056.1:3514-6655 GCA_964448845.1 uncultured Sediminibacterium sp. | reverse complement strand
TTTTATGGGCCAGGACCCACGAAATGATACTGCAAGATAATAGAATACCCTTTACTTTTTCACTCAACCTGCGGGGTAGGTTATTCAGCTTTGACCAACCGCTGATTATGGGTATTGTGAATGCAACGCCCGACTCATTTTTTTCTGGCAGTCGGGTTGAGGGGGTGTCTGCTGCTTTGCAGCGGTGTGGGGAATTATTGGAACAGGGGGCTGACCTGTTGGACATTGGGGGTGTTAGCACCCGACCGGGAAGTGAGCCCGTATCTGAACTAGAAGAAACTGAACGCGTGCTACCCCTGATAGAAACCGTGATGGCGCATTTTCCTTCAGCGATTCTTTCTGTAGATACTTTCCGCCCTGCTGTGGCAAAGCAGGCCGTAGCTGCCGGGGCAGCGCTTGTCAATGATATCAGCGGAGGCAGGTGGTACCCAGAAATGCTTACTACCATTGCGGCATTGCAGGTACCCTATATACTCATGCACAGCACAGGCAGTTGGCCCGAGCTGCACCAGCTACCGAAAGACAGAGAGGTAGTGTGCGATGTGTACGATTATTTCAGCGAGCGCTTGGAAGCCTGCCGGCAGGCCGGCATACACGATGTGATACTTGACCCGGGTATTGGCTTTGGAAAAACCATTCCTGAAAATTTTGACCTGCTGAAACATTTTTCTGTATTCACCCACTGGGGAAAACCCCTGCTGCTGGCTGTTTCAAGAAAATCATTGATTTATAAAACGCTTGACACTACTGCGGATGCGGCATTGAATGGCACTACGGTACTACACACAGTGGGATTAATGAATGGGGCAGCTATTTTGCGTGTACATGATCCTGCTGCAGCACGTGAAGCCATTTTACTCACAGAAAAACTCCAATAAAAAGGCACCGCGGAAGCAGTGCCTTTTAACTGTTTTCAACCATACGAATGGTCTGATTATCTTTTGCCGGGTTGTGCCTGTGGCATGGGCAGCGGAGCTGGTGCAGGTGGTGCCTGCAGGGAAACTTCTGCTACTTCCACATCAAAAATCAGGTTGGAATAAGGAGGGATCACAGGTGGTTGTCCGGTGATGCCATATGCCTGCATAGCAGGAATCAGGATGGTACCCTTACCTCCCTTGCCGAATAAAGACAAACCGCTCTCGAGGCCGGAAATAACACCACCCGAACCAATCTGGAATACCAGCGGGTCTTTATTGGGCGCATTGGCACCCATATTCGAATCAAATATTTTACCATCAGGGAAATATCCTTTGTAATAAATGCGAACAGTCTTGCCGGAATCTGCTTTCATTGCATCGCCCGCCTGGGCCACACTTACCAGCACGCCTGTTGCCAGTTCCTGCGTTTTCAATTGCTTTTTAGCCACATACTCTTTCAATTGTTTTGCCTCCAGCTTCTGCTGTTTCTCCAGTTCCTTCTTATAATCTGCATTGACTTCTTCCTCATTTTTGTATACTTTCAAAATTTCCATCTTACCCTTAATCAGGTCATTTTTACGGAAGAATGGGTTATAATCCAGCAAACCCAGCTTTTTAAGTGTATCTACACTAAGACTGAAGCTCACATTATCGCCCTCACCACATTTGCTTACGAGTTCCAGGAAACTGTGGGGAGTAATGCGGGTAGTATCAAATTGCATGAATCCGGGTACATGACCGAATGTAGTATTGAAAACGGAATCTTTAGGTGCGATTCTGTATTCAATGTTGTATTTGAAGATCTGACCCTGTTTAATTTTCTGTTTGCTGTTTCCAGAGATAGAATAAGCAACGCCCGAGGGTGTTTTTTGGTATTGATTGCAACCTGCGATCACGACCAGGGCTGCTAACAGCGGCATGAATTTTTTCATTTATTGAAGTTGATTTAGGTACGAAGGTAGTATTTCCCGGAACTTTTTCACTGTCATTTCCAGACTATCGCTGCTGCGGCCGCCGGCGGCATTTTTATGTCCCCCACCCTCAAAATGGGCGCGGGCAAAGGCATTGACATCGAAATCGCCTTTACTGCGGAAGCTCCACTTTCTTTCCTCATCGCGATCGATCGCGAGCGCAGCGAAGCGAATACCCTGTATGGAGAGCAGGTAATTCACCAGTCCCTCTGTATCCCCGGTTCTGATCTGAAAGCGCTGCAGGTCAGCCTTGGTAATGTACATTATGGCGGTATTGTATTCGTATATCACGTCCATGCGGTTGAGCAGAACGTATCCGATGAAGCGGAGTCTGTTTTCCAGGAAATTATCAAATATTTCATCGTGAATTCGGGCGTGGTGGATGCCGGTATCTTTCAAGCGCGCAACCATACGATGCACAGACGCGGTGGTAGCAGGGAAGCGGAAAGAGCCTGTATCGGTCATCACACCTGCATATAAACAAGTAGCCATGTCGGCATGTATCAGGTGATCATGTCCCGAGTCAACAATAAAGTCGTACACCATCTCGCAGGTAGAACTTTTACCGGTATCGCTGATACCCCAATCGAACGCTGCTACCTGCGGTTCCTGGTGGTGGTCGATTAGAATTTTTTTGGCGGGTGTCTGCACCAGCAATGGTTCAACGTTTTTGGTGCGGTGAAGTATATTAAAATCGAGGCAAAAAATATAATCCGCTCCCGCGATCAGTTGTTGTGATCGTTCACGCTGGTTCTCATAATTGATTACCTGATCCATTCCGGGTAACCAACTTAGGAAGTCGGGCCAGTTGGTGGGCGATACAACGGTGACTGTATGACCCAACTGTACCAGAAAATGATAGAGTCCCAGGGAAGATCCCAGTGCATCGCCATCGGGTTTCTGGTGGGTAGTAATGACCACCCTGGCCGGCTGATGCAAGAGGGGGTAAAAAGCTTGAATTTGCAACATGGAGGCAGCAAAATTGCGATTTCCTGCTTGTACGGGCAAATGTATTTAAGGTAGAACAGCGAAAAATCGGTTTCAGGATACACAAACCACGGTAAACTCCTACCTTTGCAGCCCAAAACCTCCTTTATGAGCAACAGAACTTTTACCATGATTAAGCCCGATGCCACCTCCAAAGGATATACCGGTGGCATCCTTGATCAGATTGTACAGGCCGGATTTACCATCCGCGCAATGAAATGGACCCGCTTGACAGCTGAGCAAGCCGGCAGATTTTATGCCGTTCA
>CAYUXJ010000056.1:0-3504 GCA_964448845.1 uncultured Sediminibacterium sp. | reverse complement strand
AGTTTCATGAGTAGTGGTCCGATCGTGGCTGCTATACTGGAAAAAGACAATGCCGTAGCTGATTTCCGTCAGCTGATTGGTGCCACCAACCCCGCGCAGGCGGCTGAAGGTACCATCCGTAAGAAATATGCTGCATCCGTAGGTGAAAATGCAGTGCACGGAAGTGATAGCGATGAGAATGCCGCTATTGAAGGTAGTTTCTTCTTCTCTGGATTGGAGATATTCTAATAAGAACAACAACAAACATCAGCGCAAGGTGCCCGTTGCTATGCGACGGGCATCATTGTTTTCGGGCAGGATCAGCCGGTGCGGGTTCTGCCACTGCCACCCCATAAAACTTCACTTGCTTGGACTGGCCGGATTTAAAGATGATGTCTGCGAATTTTGTGAAAGCACCTCCCCCACTGCCATTGAAGCCGAGGGTGATATAAGACGATTTGCCGGGTAAAATTGGGTCATTGCTGCGGTACTTTGGGGTTGTACAGCCACAGCCCACTTTTATGTCAACAATCATCAGGGTATCACTGCTTGAGATATTCTTGATATAGACATTGAATTCGCCGCCTTTACCTATGAGAACATTCCCCATGTTATAATCAGCATTGGTGAACTCTGCAATTAGCTGAATATCTTTGGGTACAGGGGTACTATCTTGCTGAGCAGCCGCCAGAAAAGGCAGGCAAACCAGGAAAAAAGAGGCAAGGATTAAATTTCGAATCATCATCAACCAGTTTGGGATCCTAAAATTAAAACAAAAGCACCGGTTTTTTGCCGCGAGTATATCTCTAAAACCTGTAATTTTACGTTATATCCTTATGAGAAAACAATTCCCTACCATGCTAACCAGAAACTTCCTGCAGATTGTGTTGGGTGTTTTTGTGGGACTGACTGCCGCGGCGCAATCCCCTTCCCAGCGTATATTTTTTGTTTCTTCTGATCCTGCGCAACCCATTCAATATAATAAGATGCGCGAGATAGACGGGAAGTGCAAGGTGTTGGTGAAAGACTGGTATCAGCCGGAACAAAAATATGCTGTGAAGACACATGGGTTTCAAACCTACCTTGCCCTGCAGCAAAGTGCTTTCATTGGTGATGCTTTTGGACAAATGGATACATTGCGGAGTCCGATGGGTGGATCTGTTGCTTCGGTTGCCTATGATAAGAAAACCAACCGTTTGTTTTATTTCCCCATGTATGCATCAGAATTACGTTACATGGATCTTAGCCAACCCGAACCACATTTTACATATTTAGATAATCAGTCCCTCAACCTGCTCAAGCACCGCACAGATGTTGCCAATCAGATTTCACGTATGACCATTGGCGCCGATGGCTTTGGCTATGCGCTGACCAATGATGGTGAACACCTGATTCGCTTTTCAACGGAGGGACAGCCGACCATTACAGACCTGGGTGTAATAACTGATAAGCCGGGGAATGGCATATTTGTTCGTTCCAGCTGTACTTCCTGGGGCGGTGATATGGTAGCAGATGCAGAAGGCAGATTGGTACTTATCACTCAAAGCAATTATGTTTTTCGCATCAACATAGCCAGTCGGGTAGCAGAATACCTCGGCCAGATAGGCGGATTACCGGGTGGTTTTACTACCAATGGGGCAGCCGTAGACGAGAATGGTGAATTGATCCTGAGTTGTGGCAGTTCCAGAACGCAGAATATGACACAACACTTATTCCGTGTAAAAGAATTGGGCAACCTGACAGCTGAAGCGGTTGATGACAGCAAAATACCTGCCGTTGGTAATATTTCAGATATGGCCAGCAGCAACCTGCTGAATCAACGCAACAATACTCCTCCCCCTGTGATTGCCTTCCAGCAGGAGAAGAAAAAAGATATTCTTCCAGAGCCCGTATATACTGTGTTTCCCAATCCCGTGAGCAGAGGAAAATTTACTGTACGTACCCAAAACATTGCTGATAAGGGTGTGTATTCGCTCTTGCTGGTCGACATGAATGGTCGAATTGTTTTGGAGGGGAAAATGAATCTGGGCGAAAAAACATCCAACCATTCTTTCAATATTCCTTCTTACGAAGCAAAAGGCACGTATGCTTTGCTGGTGGTTGATTATTTCAAAAGGACCGTCTTCTCAACGCAGTTAATCGTTGAGTAAGCTACTCCAGTTTACAAGTGTGGCAACATGAGTGTGATGATTGCTTCGTTGAATTCCGGCAGCAATGGCAATGCCTATTATGTGGGTTCAGCTGATGAAGCTGTATTAATCGATGCAGGCATTAGTTGCCGCGAAACGGAGCGCCGCATGGCAAGGCTCGGGTTAGCTATAGAAAAGCTCAGGGCTGTTTTCATTTCACATGAACACACTGATCACATCGGTGGAGTAGCCGTTCTGGCCCGAAAGTACCGATTACCCATTTACGTAACGTCAGCTACCGAATCAGGGATGCGCATACCGGCCCCCATTTCTTTTATCCGGCGCTTTCGGGCTGATGAACCCGTATCCATCGGTCAACTTCAGGTGACCGGATTTACCAAGACACATGATGCTGCAGACCCTCATAGTTTCATCATTCAACACCGTCATATACAGGTGGGTGTATTTACTGATATTGGGCGGGTATGTAATAATTTAAAAAAACATTTTAGTCAGTGTCATGCTGCTTTTCTCGAATCCAATTATGATGCAGCAATGCTGGAACAGGGTCGCTATCCGGAGCACTTGAAAAAACGTATTCGTGGAGGCGAAGGCCACTTATCAAATGAGGAAGCCTGGGAATTATTTCAGCAGCATCGGGGGGAACAGCTGAGCCATTTATTACTCTCGCATCTCTCGCGCAACAACAATACCCATGAGAAGGTGAAGGAAGTATTCAGCCGTGATACGGGCAACACACACATCATCATTGCATCGCGCTATCGTCCGTCAGAAGTGTATTCGATTACCGGAACGGAGGCAGACAAGCCACAGATTGTCAACAAACAAACGGGTCCTGAGCAACTCAGGCTGTTTGAAGGTGAATAAAAGAAAGTATTCCTTCCGCTCCTAAGCGACTGTTGCTACTATTCTTTTTCTTCCCGAGAACCAATAGAGCGCGGAACCGATTATACCCAGGAACAATAAACCAATTACCCACATAATTTTTTCGTTCATGTTGATACGGCTGGATTGTATGACTTCATATACTGCCAAAGCAATGAATGTAATGGCAGTACAAAACATCATAATCAGTATAACCTCTGCATAAGGCAGGTGCATGATTTTAAATATGGTACCCGCCAGTAATAAAACAAAATATAGTAATAGAGTTGTTCCCAGTATTTGAGTTTTGGAAGGATTCATCTATAATTAGATTAATGATTAAGTTGAAAGATACCCAATTTATTCAGCAATGCAAAGGCGATAATTAAAGTTTTGTACAGGAATCAGTCTTAACTGTCCGTCTCTGGCGGATACAAGAACCTGCGCTTGAAAGACGATTATCACCGTCTTCGCAGCAGTCTCTGTTGACCGCCGCAGGTGGAAAACAGGA
>CAYUXJ010000055.1:4370-6937 GCA_964448845.1 uncultured Sediminibacterium sp. | reverse complement strand
CCAATCAGGTTTTTATAGATGGAAGTATACACCGGACCATCAATCAACCCCCCGTCGATCGGATAATTTTTTAAATGCGTGAAAGCAGAATGAGGATCAACAGGCGTATCCCCTTTTTCAGGCAACCCATATACCATGCTGGTTCCCCAGGGATTGCATCCAAAAAGCCAATCTATATTGGCCTGTTCCAATTCCTGAAAAGTAGTGTCACCGGTTAACTGCCTGTACCAGATGCATTGGATAGAAAACTGTACAGTCAGGTTGTTGCTGCACCAAATAAATGGTATGCCGCGCAGGAAGGCGTTGTTATTGGCACGTTGCTGAATGATTGCAATGCCCTGGCGATAAAAATTGGCAATCTCTTTTCTTGCGTTTCCCTTCATTGTAGACGCCAGTTCGGCATGTCCCTCATTGATAAAAGGATACCATTGATAATGGTTGGCCGTATCCCGAATCATCCAGGGTGTAACCGGCTCTTGTCTGGCATATTGAATTGCCTTTCTCTGCCAACCTGTATCTTTATGATGAGTCATTTTATACAAGGAAGCGGCAGCCAATTCCAGGTCATCAACATAATTTTCCTCCGCATAGATATAAGGTGAACGCACGGAAGCTGTTTGTGTATACCCCGGCTTTTTCAATCCGTAATTCCAGGCTGACAGCGCTTTTTCTGCAAGTTGCCCTGCATAGGAAGTGTCGGTATTTCTAAAAACAACTGACCCCAGTGCAAAGGCAGCAGAGAACTTTCCTGCGATGGAAGAAGTACCGGTAGTGGCATTCATGAAACGGCCCCGTTGCTGGGGACGACCATTCACAAAATAAACAGGCCGCTCAAACCCCTTCCCATAATAAGGATCTTCCTTCGGTATCCGCATGTTCACATGGTCTCTGTCATCGCCCAACTGGTTGAACATCCAGTCTGCTCTCGGGTGCATCTTCAGCAGCCAGTCCATACCCCAACGTGCCTCATCCAATACATCCGGCTTACCATTGGAACCGGGCAAGCCGTTAGATTGGTGGCCATCGCTGAATACTGTAGGATAATCCCTGAAGGCAGCCAGCAATTGCCACGTAGCATTGGCGCTGGTACTACTGTACTGCAGATAATCGCTGGCATCGTGCCACCCACCACTGACATCGACGTGTGTACTGTCTGGCATTGGACCATACAGCGTATATCCATCGTAGGTATGGCAACTGTCTTTTAAATAAGGGTTGAAGCCACTTCTTTGTTGCCGCATGTAACGGAGACAAAAATCCGCGGTTCCCTTATAGACGGTGTCACTGATGGCAAACACCGGAGAACGGGTGTTCCCGGTTCGTAAAAAATATTTTCCGGGCTTATGCCAATTAGAAAAATTGAGTCGGGCAGTAGAGCGGAATGGACCATAAGCACCGTAGGAGGTTTCCGATTTTCCCCGATAAACAACTTCCCCCGTCAATACCTGTACCAATTCAAAAAATGCCGGAACCATGGTTGATTGGCTACACCATACTGCTTGTTTAATAGAAGAGGGCGTATAGCCTAGTTGATTGATTCGGATCCAACTACTATCTTCCCGTGCCGCAGTAAGGCCGGAAACAAAAAGAGCAGGCAGCAAAAGTAGCCATCGCATAAGGAGTGTTATACAATAAAGTTACAGCCGGACTACAAGAAAAAAGAAAGAAACTGACCGGCGATAGCATACAGGTTTTGCTACAGATCTCCCAATTGCGGGCGCAGCACAATTTCTTCCACCACGGCGGCAGGTGAAAGCGACGCGGCAGCAACGATCATGCTGGCCACATCACTTGCCTGCATGATACGTTCAGCAGGTACACCAGAGCCTTCCCAACTCGGACTCATGGTAGCTCCCGGAAAAACACCTGTCACTTTAATGCCTTGGGTTTTCAGCTCCTCGCGTAAGTTGGCAGTAAATCCGGCCAATGCATATTTCGAAATACCATAACTACCTCCATGGGGATAAGCACGCAGGGAAGCAATCGAACATAGATTAAAAATATGTCCCCTGCCGGCTGCTTTCATCGCAGGCAACAAAGCCCGTGTCAAATGATACGCAGAGAAGAGATTGACTTGCATCATTTTTTCCAAGGCGCCCTCAGCTTCCGTACTTATTTGCCCCTGAATAAACTGACCGGCATTATTCACCACTACATCCGGAACGCCAAAAGATAAAATCCATTGAGCAAAAGCTACCGCCTCCGCTTGTTGCGACATATCCGTTACCCGGGCATACAGCTGCCTTTCAGGATATTTCGTCTGCAATTCCTCCAACGTATGATAGAGTCTGACCTCTCCGCGACTGCAGAGAAATAGATCATAGCCGGCAGCTGCAAAATGATCGGCGACCGCTTTTCCAATACCCTGTGAGGCCCCGGTAATGACTGCTTTCATGTACACTTGATTAGTTGCAACAAAGTTGCGTGATTTTTATCGAATAAGAACGGGGAACGCCTGCCAATGTGTATTTTGCAGACATGAAATACCGCCATATTTTTTTCGACCTGGATCATACCTTGTGGGACTTCGAGACCAATGCGCGGGAATCATTGTCTGACCTATACCA
>CAYUXJ010000055.1:0-4270 GCA_964448845.1 uncultured Sediminibacterium sp. | reverse complement strand
GCAGAAGTGGCAGCTTTCTTGTCATCTTTCTTGTCGCCCTTTTTGCAGCATTCTTTTTTACCACACTCTTTCTTATCTCCACACTTCTTTCCTTCACAGGCAGAAGTAACACCAGCACCCAGGAAGAAGGCAGCAGCAGCTAAAACTAGTACTTTTTTCATATTATATTGTTTTTAATAATTTGATAGGGTAAAAATACGATTTTTTTTAGATTTTTTTAAAAGAGGAATGTTAAAGCGGGTGCTACCAGCTTGCCAGAACGGTAACTCCCCCCTGTACGACCTGATTTAACTCTACCTGAACCCTTGTTCCGACGGGTAAAAGCACATCCACCCGGCTTCCAAATTTAATGAACCCAAACTCTTCCCCCTGCTCAATTCGGGTGCCCACAGGGGTATAATTACATATCCTGCGGGCCAAAGCGCCGGCAATCTGCTTATACAAAACTTCACCCCGGTTGTGGCGCGTAACTACTGTCCAGCGTTCATTATCGGTAGATGATTTCGGATCCCAGGCTACCAGGTACTTGCCGGGATGATATTGATTGTAAATAACTTCCCCCGAAACCGGGTTACGATTAACATGCACATTGGCCGGACTCATGAAAATACTCACCTGTATGCGCTTGTCTTTAAAGTATTCCTTTTCAATTACTTCTTCAATTACCACCACCTTGCCATCGGCAGGACAAATAATCTGGTTATCGTTTATAGTTAATGTGCGGCGGGGAATACGAAAAAAGGAAACCAGAAAAAGAAAAACAGCGAGTGTAGCGAAGAAAATAACGATGGCTGTAGCAGGATAATCATCACTCAACAATGAAAAGCTAGCCAGATTCAGCAAACCAAATACAAGTGCTGATATGGCAATCGTTCTATAACCCTCCCGATGTATTGTCATGATGCATAATTGAAGCGCAAATATAATCGGGAATATTGAATAATGTCAGGTGGTGACGCCGGTTAATTATTCAGCATACCAGCAGCTGAAGACCACTCCCACTGCAATAACTGCCAGCAATAGAGAATCAAATCGGTCCATAAAACCACCATGCCCCGGCATAATTTGTCCGCTGTCTTTGACGCCTGCCATTCTTTTGAGTTTACTTTCCAATAAATCGCCCCAGGTACCTGCCACGGCTGTCAATATGGATAATACCAGCAGTGGTTGGGTTGGAAGATGGAAAAAATAAACACCGGCCATTGTCACTGCAATTACTGATAAAATGATGCCGCCCAGCGTACCCTCAACTGTTTTTTTGGGAGAAACCTGCGAGAGGGGCGTCTTGCCTATGAGGGATCCCACCAGATAAGCCATGGTATCATTGATCCAGATGGTACAGATAACCAACAGAGGCATCGCCACATCGGGTTGCTCTGGAAATACGCGGTGCCGGATATTACCATACAATAACATCATGAAATAACAAGCCAGTGAAATATACAAAAAGCCCAAAAGAGCATAGAGAGGAAATCGATAGATATTGGTTTTATTGCGCAGCACTTCATTGATAATAAACAATAAAAGCGCTGCCACCAGAATATATTGACCTAGGTCGGGAAATATCAGCTCACCAATACGAAGCTCTTGCATACCCCCCATAAGCATAAGTCCCCAGCCCGCCAATTGCATGCTATTGTGGTGGATGCTGTTCATCTGCTCATAAGACGGATCGATTTTTAGTAGCAACTGCTTGTATTCATACCAGCAGCCGATATGAATCACTGTAAAGAGTATCAGATAACTCCACTGGTTCCAGAGCAATCCGAGCAGCATGACTGCTACAAAAACAATAGCAGTAATGGCGCGGGTTTTCAAAACAGATAACTGTAGTGGCATAAAATTGACTTACTGATTAATTGAGTCGGTTACCTTCAATAATTAATTCAGCTGCCGGCAGTAATTGCTGCGGCACATATAATTCAGCGCTCCCCAGCAAGTAAGCGCTGTCTTGCTTATTGAGCAGCTGAACCGGCAGACCATTTTCCTCCAGCAATCCCTTTAGGATGGAGGCTTCCGCCAGGTTCTGTGTTTCATATACGCGTATCCACTGATCAGTCATCTTGCTCGCTTGTATAATTGAATAGGGAGGGTGACTCATTCCAGTACCTGCGACTGGCGGCAATAAAGTAGCGGAATAAAACCACCATGGCTAGCAGCGACAACAAGCCCCATACCATCGGCACTTTCTCATTCATAACCTCCGAAACCGGCTTACCGTTTTTGCCTGCCCAATACAGCACCATAACAATGAGTGCATTGTTAAGAAAATGGAATAGTATGGGCAACCAGATATTCTTTCCGTAATAGTAAACCAGTCCCAGCAAGAAGCCCAGTGCCAGTCGGGAAAGGAATCCATATATAGAAAAGTGGATGGCGCTGAAAAGCACTGCAGTCAGGAGGATACCCCAAAAAGGACTCTTGGTGATGCCGATCAGTATCGGTTGAAATCCGGAACGAAACATTAGTTCTTCGAAGATGGCTGGGGCTGCAGCTATCGTAAGCAGGGCCAGCAAAAAATCGGTCAGGCGAGGCATATAGGCCATTGCCATGATCGTTTGCTGGTAAGATTCCTCTATCGCCCTGGCTTTGATATGCCACTCTTTGCTCAGGGGAATCTGTTGATTCAACTCTGCCAGTGCGCCCGATAATCCGATTGATGCCAAGGCGATTAAAATCACCCAGCCCACCTGCTTTCCATGCATACTTCCATGAAAACCCAGTCTGCGCAGGGGCTGAGACCCCATCATCCGGGCCAAAATAAGGGGGGGCAGGCCAAATGAAAGGAAAGCAATTGCCGTATTTAATGCCCTGGACAGGTTGGCGTGCTCTTGTTGCATCATCTGTTTGGCCAGCTGATCAAGTGGTACTTTAAACAGCAGCTGTCCAAAAAACACCATGGCAGCACCACTGGCCATAAAGCAAACACCCGTAATTGCCAGTAATAAAGCCAATTGGGTAGGATAACGATTCAATAAGCTGTTAGAAGGTATCATACAATAGTGGCTGGAATTGTACCTTTGCAAATCAGGCTGTAAGATAAGAATGTTTTTTAAGCCTGTCCTGATTATCGTTCATGGTACAAATTGATTCCATACAACTACCCGATTTTCCTTTATTGCTGGCGCCGATGGAGGATGTCAGCGACCCGCCTTTTCGCGCTGTCTGCAAAGACAATGGTGCTGACCTGATGTATACCGAGTTCATCAGCAGTGAGGGACTGATTCGGAATGCGATTAAGAGCAGACAAAAGCTGGATATTTTTGAGGAGGAGCGACCGGTAGGTATTCAGATTTTTGGGGGAGATGAGGAAGCCATGGCCTTGAGCGCAGCCATTGTGGAAACGGTGCATCCCGATCTGTTGGATATTAATTTTGGTTGTCCCGTAAAAAAAGTGGTCACCAAAGGCGCCGGTGCGGGTGTGTTAAAAGATCTGGACTTAATGGTATCGCTAACCAGGGCAGTAGTCAATAGTACGAAATTACCGGTGACCGTTAAAACCCGGCTGGGCTGGGATGAACAAAGTAAAAATATTGAAGAGGTGGCAGAGCGCTTGCAGGATGTGGGCATCAAAGCATTGGCGATTCATGGCAGAACCAGGGCACAGATGTACAAGGGGGAAGCGGACTGGTCACTCATTGCCCAAGTAAAAAACAATCCCCGCATCCACATTCCCATTTTTGGTAACGGAGATATTGATAGTCCTCAGAAAGCAGTCGACTATAAAAACAGGTATGGGGTAGATGGCATTATGATTGGCAGGGCAGCGATTGGATACCCCTGGATTTTTCGGGAGATCAAGCATTATCTCCGCACCGGAGAATTATTGGCACCACCTACGCTGGAAGAAAGAATCGAAGTATGCCGCAAGCACTTGCGTAAGTCGCTGGAGTGGAAGGGACCTATGGTGGGCATTTTTGAAATGAGAAGACATTATGCCAATTACCTGAAGGGACTACCCAATATCAAGGAATTCCGGCACCGGCTGGTGACGCTGATGACGGAGGAAGAAATCCTGGATGTTTTATCGGAAGTGCACAAAACGTATCAGGGATATACTTTTGAAAGAGCTCCTATTGAGTTGATCAATTACCACGAAAAGTGTCCGGTATAAATTCTTCCGGTAACTTATTACAATCATTAATTCCTTTGAGTAGATTGAACTTTTTTCAGTTCAGGAAATTCTGTTCGCAATAAATGCAGGGTAGTAGAAGCCATCTTCCTGTATTCAGGTATGGTTGTATTCTTCATGCCCCTTAACATCAGCAGT
>CAYUXJ010000054.1:0-7264 GCA_964448845.1 uncultured Sediminibacterium sp. | reverse complement strand
AATGACTTGCTCACTGTATTCGACCAATAAGCGGGCTGACTGAAATCAATGTGCTCCATTAAATGGTGTACCAGGTTGCCGGTGAATGCACCTTTTCTTAGTTGATGAAAAATGAATTGGTCATAAGCATCATCGCTTGCTGTATTGATTTTTGGCGGTTCACTCACTTTCGACATGCCGGGGTCATAATTCAGGAAGCTATAGCTTAATTTTTGCCAATTTTTGTCTTTCAGTACAAATGAATTAGCCTGTTCGAAGCGCGCCAGTTGCGTAGCAGCTGAATTGTACCGGTAATTAACCGGAATATCTGGTAACACATCGGTTGTCTCAATCATGGTGGAAGGGTAACTGGCCAGCTCGTCAATAAAATAACCCAATGTGCCGGTAGCCGTATCAGCCTTTTTTGTAAAAAGATAGCACTTGTATTTGGCGCGGGTCAATGCTACATAGAGCAACCTGCGATTTTCTTGTTCCTGCTGGGTCTCTATCCATTGCTTTTCATCATCGGTGAGCGATTCGGTTTTACCAAAGAAAAATTCACCCGTATCATTTCGAAATGAGTACAGATAGTTTTTTTTAAACGTATGTTCCAGTTCTAAAAAAGGCGCCATTACAATATTGAACTCCAGTCCCTTGCTCTTATGAATGGTGATGATTTGCACGGCTTCCGCATCACTTTCGATGCGCTGCTCATATTCATCTCCCTCTTCTCTTTTTCCTTCGGTTGCCTTGTGTAGCCAGTTGACTAGTTCCGCGGGACGACATTTCAGCCGGCTCTCGGTCTGGTGCAGGATTTCAGCCAGCTGGATGTAGTTCGATAATTTTCTTTCACCATCATCGGAAGATGATTGCAGCAGGCGGTTTGATATATCGAAGCAGGCAAAAACTGATTGCAATGCAACATAGATTCCCTTCTCCACCCACATGGAATGCCAGTAACGAAATCTTTCTACCAAAGATTCTTCATCGATATCCTCCAATGTGGCAATACTAAATCCTGCTATGCCAGCAATCATGGCCTGATTGATTTTCCCGATTACATGCGTTTCCAGGGCGTATAACAGACAGAGCATTTCTTTTGCCTCTGCAGTCGTCAGTATGGTACTATCAGACACCGTGATTGCCGGAATTTGGTAACGACTCAGCACCTTTTTAACATTATTCGCCTCATATCCATATCTGACCAGCACTGTAATGTCGGAGGGGCGGATACCGCGCGGCTGATTATTTTTTTGGATGCAAAATCCTGGTTGATACAACAAATTCGCTATCTGTAGTCCCACTCTTTCTGCATTCTCGCCCGTTTCCCGACAGATGCTGATGGGCATTACTTCTTCGCCATTCAAAGTAAGTTGTCCTTTATCATTGGGATCGGGCGCTTCTACGGGTTGGTATAAGATGGCATCTGCTGCCCCAGTGAAATAAAAGGTATCAAAATCGGGTCGCGGTAAAAAGAACTGATTGAATGCCTCAATCAGTGAAGTGACAGATCGATAGTTCACTGTCATACTGAACTGGTTGTCGGCCTCTTTGGCTGCTTTGAAATAGGTGAATAGGTCTGCCTTTCTCCAGCCGTATATGGATTGCTTGGGATCGCCTATCAAAAAAGAGATGGTATCGGGTTGTTGGGTAAAAAGTGCAGAAAAGATTTCATATTGCAGGCGATCGGTATCCTGAAATTCATCAATGAATACTGCCTTGTATTTTTTGCGCAGCGATTGAATGAGTCCGGCATGTTGTTGTATGCAAACAGCTCTGTGCAGGTGTTCAATCATATCATCAAAGCTCAATACAGATTGTCTTTCTTTTTTTTCTGTTAGTTTTTGGAGAATAAGATCTAGTAGCCATGCGTAAATGCGAAGTGTCACAATTTGCTTGGTTTTCGCACTTGTTTCCTGTAGTTGCTTCCATCGCTCCAGTCCGGCAAGGATGTCTGGAAACAAAGTCTGTATATAGGCGGAATCGGATTTGTCAAGGATATAGGCAATCAATGTTTCAGCAGTAGTGTAGTTTGCCAGATTGCGTCTGGCTGTGGCATTAGCAGCAATCGCTGCCTGGTAATTTTTTTTATTATCGTTGTAGAGATCCAGTACACTTTGCCATTGTGCATCAGTGGCATTCTCTGCCGCTTCAATTTCGTCAAGCAGTTCTTGTTGGTGGGTGGCATCCAGCAAGGGTGATCGGGGTGGAACCCGGATATGAAATTTTTTACCTCCCAACATTTCTTTTACTATATTTAATAATACGGCTCTGTCACAAAACTGGTTGATATGCAAAAGCAATTCCAATGACAGGGGTGTAATGTAGTTGCGCCAGGCATCATTGACTGCCTGTTGGATCATCTCCCGCATTTGTTCCGGGGAAATCGCCTCGGCACCAAAAACCTGTTGGGTCTCAAATGCAAATTCCTGCAAGGTTTTCTGACAAAAGCTGTGGATGGTTTGAATAGATGTTTCATCCATCATTGCCAAGGCCTCTTTTAATAACCTACGCGTCTCCTCCTGTCCTTGTAGATCGATCGATTTCTCCACCAGCCGCTCAATCGTAGCATCTCCGATATTTTTTCCCATGGCGGATTGGTAAGCCAATGTAATGAATTCGCGTATCCTGGTTTCCAGCTCGGCTACGGCATCTTTGGTGAAGGTCACCATCAAAATTTCCTGCACCGGTAAGTGCTTTTCCAGCAACAGCCGCAGCACGAGAATACCAATGGAATAGGTTTTTCCGGTGCCGGCACCGGCCTCTATCACATTGCTACTTTCCAGCACTACTTCCTCTACCTCAAATTTTTGCATGCAGCTCTATTTTTCTTTGGTCAAATTTTTATCAATGTTGTTCAGAAATCCCCAAGCAAAATCAGCGTTGGCTTTTAGCTCATCAAAATAAGCGGGTCCGAAGTAGCCCCATTCAATTGCTTTCGTCAGGTACTGATCCTGATTATTATATAAATCTGTCGCCATTGCATCTAGCACACCATCTCTTCCATTTTCAAAATAATGCTCACTTTTCGCATTTTTCCATTCCGGAAATAGCAGGAAGGGCTTCTGAGTTCCTTCTATCATTCCCTTGGCAACAAATTCCAGCCAGCTTATTGCTTGTTGTGGCGATAATTGTCCGGCATCAACCGTAACCAACTTTTGCTTTTTTCTAAAATGAAAGCTGATGGGTAAATTTTGTGCCCGCAAACAGCAGTAGCGTGTGAATGCCGGGAACAATTCTTTTTTCAATTTGCTATGCTCCTGCCGCTCTATCAGCTTGTCGCCATATACTTCTACTACTCCTTGTATGGTTACTGATGATAATTGCAGATTTACCGGTATCTGACCGATGGGTTGTCCCAGTCGAATACCATCCAGTTCTTCATATAAAATTTTTGCGTCTGCAGCAATACCATTGAAGATGATTCTGCCGCGATTGCTGAGCGGGAGTTTGCCGGTTAACAACATTTTCCGGTACAAGTCATCGTATGCTGCTGGAGGATGTTGAAGTAGTTCATTCAACAGATTTTTTTGACTGAATTTTTCCAGCTCAAAGATTTCTGAATCTTCCAATAAGATCTCGTCTTGATAAAGGTAAAGTTGCCATTTTTTCTGAAGGTACCAGGTGAATGGACTCTTGATGAATTGGCACAAATTATACAGTTCAATGATGTTCTGTTCCGGCGGCGTTGAGGCAAGGGGCGTTTTTTTCGCAGGCGTCCAAGTCTGCGGTGGTTGCAGATAGGAAACCAGCTGATCGGGACCACCATTGCCATACCTTCCGCTAAATCCATGAAGTGGATGTACGGTGATGACTTCTTTTCTTTTTTTATAGTCTGCCCCCGGAATACCTTCTACAATGTAGTTGATCAGTTCATCTACCAATGCGGAGGGCGGTATGGACTGATTTTGTTTTACATCTTGTCCCAGGTAGCTGATGATGAGGTGTTCTCTGGCTGAGAGCAGGGTTTCCAGTAAGAGGTGTTTGTCGTTGTTGCGAATGTTGCGGTCGCCCTTTGCAGGTTGTTGTTTCTGCAGATCGAAGTCAGGGCGACTGTCTTTGCGTGGAAATTCATCATAATTCATACCGAGCATGGCCACTACTTTATGTGGAATGCTGCGCATGGGGATAAGGGAGCAAAAGAGTACGCCGCCCCTGCCAAAGTTCTGCTGGCGGGTAACTGATTCGAGGGCTTTGAGGAAGTGATAATTGAATACTTCATAGGGAACGGGATCAGTAACATCTTCCGCGAAAGTTGCATAGTGATTGAGGTGGGTGATCAATTCATGGTAATCATCTCCGTCCTCTTCTTCGTCGATGCTGAATAGATCTGAAATCAGGGCACGTACATAGTTGACCCATTCACCCACGGGTCGGGGGCGTTGTCTTTCGCGGAGATGGTTAATCAATTCGTTTACCAATGCCTGGAATCTGACCAATTCAAATATCTCATCTCCCTCTATCGTATCGAGCGGGATAATTATATCGCCTTGCGGTGTAGTAAAGAGCGGAGAACCGCTGATGCACCAGCCATAGGCAATGCGTTGTAATCCATATTCCCAACTCACCAGTCGGGTATCGTTTTGGCGTTGGCCAGTTATATCCCGACGTATATTCGCTGTCAGAATGGTTTCCCGAATGAGCGCTGTATCACTAATGCCGAAGCGATCACGAATAAACTTCGATTCCAGCAGATCGAGTATCTCTTCTGCTATCATCGATTCCTCATCCAACTGCAGCAGGCGCTGCACTTGACCGAAAAGATTTTGTCCCTGCGAAATTTTTTCATCAGAGATGGTATAGGGAAATTCGTAGGGGGCATTGTCGAATACAGCTCGGATATAAGGAGCATATTTATCGATATTGGTACAGAGTACGAGGATATCGCGTGGCGCAAGTTCTCCCGGTCTGGCTTCTACCAACTGTATGAGCTCATTGTACAATACTTCTACCTCGCGCGCGGGGGTATAACAACTGTTGATGATGATGGATTTGTCGCGGAGATCGGCATCGTCAATTGGATGTCGTTCATCACCCCAGGCATTGATAAAAATATCGGCCTGCACTTTTTGTAAAAGTGTGCGTGGATCATCAGGTGCAGTTACCAGGTCATCATATAATTCGTTGATGAGCTCTTCCTGTTGAAAGAGCAGGGCAAAGCTGTCTTTGATTACGGCTCCCCAGCCGAGCAAGAGTGTGTTGCCGGGGCGATTGAAATCGCCTGCGGGTACATTTAGTTTGTTTTTTTGTCTCTTTTTGATCTGTGCTTTTTCCGTTTCATCTTCCAGCCAATAATAAAGAGGTGCCGGATTCATCAGGTAGAAATGCAGTGGAATATGAGCTGCCAGTGCCCGGAATAATTCCAGGTGCAGCGGTGTAATCACTGCGATGCCAAAGAAGTGGAGTCCCTGCACGCGCTGGCGCAACAATGCTTGTTGTTGTGGATTTTCGAGTGCCTTTTTCAGCTTGGTTACGATGTTGGGTTTATCCAATACGCGCTCCTGATAGTAGGATTGTAATTTTTTCCAGAGGTATTGCTGAAAACCATTCAATGGTGTCGATGGATCGTTCCAGTTGTTAATGGTGCCATGCCGGTAGATTTGGTACTGGTCGAATAAGTCTGCCAATTGATTTGCCAAAGCAATTTGCCTGATGGGGTCTTGTTGATAGTAGGAAGCAATATCAGGGAAGGTCTGTTGAAATCCGGACTGGTTGAGTTCTTTCCAGATTTGCCAGCGAATTTTGTCGGAGGTGATAACGGGAAAGGGTTTTTCTGAGAGCCATTCATGCAGAAGTCCGATGATGTCATTGGGTGAATGAAAAGCCAGTTGGGCGCTGATGCCCAATTGTGCTGCTATTTGGCCGGTGAGCCATTTGTTCATGCCCTCCGTCTGCGTGATGATGTGTTGTTGCTGAAATACGCCCGGTGATTCATTGCTGAGGCTGTTCCCCAGTTGTTGTGCCAGTTGTTCCAGCGAATTAGATATGTAGAGTTGGTAAGACATGGTGCGTACTATTAGATTTCGTCCATTCTGGTACTGATGCCTGATACCCGGGAGACGCGGCCGGCAGCAGTTGTTTTGAGCACTTCCGGTGAGGATAATATAAAGACCTGATTTCTTGCACGGGTAACAGCAGTATAGAGCAACTCACGGGTGAGTAAGGCAATCTTTGCTTGTTCGGGCAGCCGGATCAGTACCTGATTATATTCAGAACCCTGGCTCTTGTGGATGGTCATGGCGAAAACAGTTTCTGCATTTTGAATGTAATGAACGCTTACCCCGCGTACTTGTCCGTTTCCGGCGTCGAACCATACTTTTTTCTCGCCATTGATGGTTCGTACGATACCGATGTCGCCATTGACCAGGTTCAATTCTTTGTTATTGCGCGTGATGATAATCGGTCTGTTTTCATAAAATCCATTGTCGGGTTGCAGCAGCTGTTGTTTTTTTAACCAGTTTTCTGCAGTCTGGTTGCTTTCATACAGACCAGCTTTGCCTTCTCTTACGGCGCATAGTATGCGTTGTTCCTGAAGGAGGCCCAATGCCGCGCTGATGTCGGGCGAGAGAATATAGTTGCGATATCCTTCCAGGAATGACGTCAGCACACTTTCGTTGGGTGGACTTACTATCTGTACATCTGTTGAAGTTTTATCTTGCAGGAAGCTATCTATGACCTTGGTATCATTGTGCAGTACAGCATAGCTGAAGCGACCGATGTCGCTGTTCGAGTTGAAGCGGTGGCTAAATTGTAGTTCAATGATGTGTTCTGCCAGGGGGTGGTCTGTTGGTTGGGAGGCAGGAATTTTTCGCTCTGCCGTTGGCAGGAATGTGTTGATCAGTTCGAGGGTAGAAGGTGAAAAGGCATTGATGACTTCCGGGTGGTTGCAAAGATCGCCGAACAGACTACCTGCTTCGACGGAGGCCAGCTGATTTTTATCACCCAGCAGCAGCAGGCGTGTATTGGGACCGATGGCCGCAAAGAGTTTGGCGAATAAGGCTGCGTCGATCATAGAACATTCGTCTACGATGACAAGGTCATAGGGCAAAGGATTCTCTTCATGGTGGCGAAAGTAGATGCTGTCTTTTTTGTATCCCAGCAGCCGGTGCAGGGTGGCGGGTTGCAGTTGTTCGACAGACTTTCGGATGGAGTCGGGGAACTGCTGTGTGGTCGTCAGTAAAGATTCTGCCATGCGGGTAGCGGCTTTGCCGGTAGGTGCTGCCAGGGCAATGCGGAGATTGGGTTGTATGGATAATAATAACCAGATAATTTTAGCTACGGTAGT
>CAYUXJ010000053.1:0-7290 GCA_964448845.1 uncultured Sediminibacterium sp. | reverse complement strand
TGACGGACAACAAAAAAGGCGACATTTCTGTCGCCTTGTGCACTCTTGCTCCCCTTTTCGACGAAAGATGCAACTATAATGCTATGATTGAGTATGTGGCTATCAGAAAATTATTTAACGAGCCCGCTCTCATCAATCTTAAATAACCACTGTTGGTCAAAACAGTCATTAGATACATTGAATGTTGCACAAATTTGTTTGGTAGCTTCTATTTGGTAGAGATTATCTTCCAGTAATGAAATTCTTAAACCATAATCATTCAAGAATTCGCCATAGGTTTTTTGCCAAAGCATTTCGCCATTGGAACTAACTTTAGCAACCAAAACATCATAGTTACCTTTTCCAAATGAGCTTGTAGAACCCACTACAATATAACTGCCATCTTTAGTTCTAATAACCTGTCCTGCCTTATCATAACTTGTTCCCCCTATTGTACGCTTCCATAAAACCTTGCCATTAACATCTTTTTTTACAAGTTCTATATCGCATTCATTTTTAGTGTCACAATTGATAGTTGAAACTGATACGGTTGAATTTTCCGTTAGATTAACAAACAATGATTTCAAATCTTTGAAAGATAGTAATCCGAATGTCACTGTTACAAGTACCAAAAGTGTTTTCATATTTCTCTTAATTAAAGTTTTAATATCTGCAAAAAGGTTACTAAAGTTGGAGATGACTATTTTGAATTCAAATTTGTCCTTATTTTCACGAATTGGAACTTCATTCAATTTTACTTCCAAAGCCGCTCCAATGGCATTTAGTGAATAAATGCTTGGCGTTACTTCACTATTTTCTATTCTTTGAATGGTTCTTACTGCTATTCCACTCTTTTCAGATAATTCAGATTGAGTAAACCCCTTTGAAATTCTAATTTCTTTTATGTGTTCTCCAATTTTCATGGTACAAATGTACAGGGGATAAACGCTTGCAAAAACGACTTCTACACGTCATTTGGGTGACAGGATAGAGAAAATAGATTATTTGTCAGATTAAAAAGATACAACTAGCCTAACTCACTGATAGACAAAGAAAAAGCCCCGAGTATAGCGGAGCTTTAAGTAGAGTGAGTTTGAGTTTGAGTGTGAAGAAAAATCAGTGTAGGAGAATTTCCCACACTCAATCCCACACTCAAACTGATTTTGCTCCCCCTTCAGGACTTGAACCTGAGACCCTCTGATTAACAGTCAGATGCTCTAACCAACTGAGCTAAGGAGGAGTATCCGCCAATGGCGGAGTGCAAAAGTAGGGGAAATTTTATTGGAGATGAAATGATTAAGCGGAAAAATTTAGCCAATGACCCCCTCCGCTAAACCCAAATACACCCCATCCTCCCTACACTCCACCACATGACACCTGAGCCGATAACCCTCACCCGAACTATTGTGCCCATCCCGCACCCGAAAACGATAGTCATGCAACGGACATACCACCTCCCCCCGTCCACTCACATACCCCTCCGCCAGCACCGCACCGGCATGCGGACAAAAAGCCGGCATCGCATAGATTTCACCACCAAATCGTACCAGCAACCGCGGCTTATCCGCCACCAATACCATACACATGCCATTCTCCTGCCAGGGCAGGGACTCCTCATTTTCAGCAATCTTATGCCAACTTAACATGACTCCGGAAATAAAATCTAATACAACATCGTCTTATACGGATACCGGATACTATACATATCCCGCACCTTCTCTAATACCATCGTTCGCAGGGCCTCTATGTTCTCCCGCTCCGTAGCAGAAATGAATACACACTGCTGCTGTGTCGCTTCCTCCCAGCGCTGCCGCAAATCACGCAACAACTCCTGCTTTACCTCCTCCGATAACCAGGGATCGAAAAACTCCGCCTCATAGCGGTCCATCTTATTGAACACCACCAATATCGGCTTGTCAAAGGCCTTTAACTCCTGCAAGGTCTTATTCACCACCCCCATCTGCTCCTCATACTTGGGATGCGATATATCTACCACATGCAATAATATATCCGCCTCCCGCACCTCATCGAGCGTACTTTTGAAACTCTCCACCAAATGATGCGGCAGCTTCCGAATAAAACCTACCGTATCACTCAACAGAAAGGGGGTATTTTCCAACACCACTTTTCGTGTAGTTGTATCCAGGGTAGCAAATAACTTGTTTTCTGCAAATACATCAGACTTGCTGATCAGGTTCATCAGCGTACTCTTGCCCACATTGGTATAGCCTACGAGGGCAACGCGAATCAGTTCTCCCCGTTCCTTGCGCTGCGTGAATGCCTGCTTGTCGATCTCGGCCAGCCGCTTGCGCAACAGCGAAATCTTATCCTTCACAATCCGGCGGTCGGTTTCGATTTCCGTTTCCCCCGGGCCCCTCGTACCAATACCACCCCCCTGTCGCTCGAGGTGCTTCCACAAACCCTTTAGGCGGGGTAATAAATATTGGTATTGTGCCAACTCTACCTGCACCCTGGCCTGCGCCGTGCGGGCCCGTCCGGCAAAAATGTCGAGAATCAGGTCACTCCGATCAATAGTCTTAACACCCAGTTCTTTCTCAATATTGGAAATCTGTGAGCCAGATAGCTCATCATCAAAAATGACCAGGGGAATGGAATGTTGCTGCACATACTGCTTGATTTCCTCCAGCTTACCCTTACCTACAAAAGTGCGGCTGTCGGGATGCGGTAATTTCTGCGTAAATCGCTTTACGGCAGTAGCCCCGGCAGTGTCTGCCAGAAACGCCAGCTCATCCAGGTATTCATTGGCCTGCGCCTCTGTCTGGTCTTTCTGTATCAGTCCGACCAGCACCGTTTTGTCTTCTTTTCGTGCACCTGTTTTTTTCTCTATCACTTTATTGCCTCCTCATGAATTACAAAGGTACGACCACCTTTGTAGCCCACCCTAAAAAAAAGAACCCGCCAAAGGCGGGTTGTGTATACATTCTTTCTAATGATTATAGTCCGCTGATGGTCACCCCTACCGACAATCGGTTCATCGCAGGTCCTGAGCCATCTTTTAATACGCCGGTAATCTGATAACCGCCCGACAGGGAAACAGCACCATAACCTATCCGACCAGTGATGGCGAGCATGGTACCATTGAAAAAGCGACGTTGACTCTCTTTTTCTATATAAGTAGGTCCGTATATAGAGAAGCCATTTTTTGTGAGGAGATTTTTTCCCTTCGAATAAGTCTTCAATAAGGTACCCACTTTGATGCCGAGGGCGGCCTTCCAAGACTTATTAGGATTCTCCGGATTAGAGTAGTAACGCACTTCTACGGGTACTTCAGCATACACGTTGGTTACCTTATATTTCTTAAAGTTTTCAGCACTATCGCTGCGGTTGAAAGGCAGTCGCGCGGAATTTGCCTTCACATTTACCCTGGAGTTATCAAAAAATATGTGGGTACTTCCTATACCAACCCCAAAGGCTGCACTGAATTTTTTATTCGATTTAAAAGGTTTGTCGAGCATAAAGTACACATTGAAGTGCCGGCTGAAGCCACCACCGATACGAATACTGTCGGGACGGTTGAGCCAGGTGTCAGATCCATACTGGATCACCAGGTGGTCGGCAGCACGGCTGGAGAGGTCTACCTTACTCCAGTCACGTTTTGGCAGATCGGGGGTATTGATTTTAGGTGCAGGGGCTGAAGGCTGCTTTTTAAAAAACAACCATCTCTTTCCCGCTTGCGCAGTATCCTTTTTAGCAGTTTGCGCATTGGTCGCTATGGCCAAAGGCAGTATAAATAAACAAAGCAGTAGTTTCTTCATGCAGACGTGTTAAGCGGCATTGTTATGCCGGGAGGTGGCAAAAATAACTGAATTGGCCGCAAAGATGAGGTTAAAAATTAGTCAAAATATAACAAAACGGCTAATTATCTTGGTATAAGCACCTCTCTTATGTCATTCGGCGGTGCTTTCCGGAGATGCCCGTGAAATTAAGCGTACCTTTAAAGCTTAATTTTTAAAGAAAAATATTTTGAAATTTTCTGATTTTAATCTGGATGAGCGATTACTTGAGGGAATAGATTCCATGGGCTATGAGAAGGCCACACCCGTGCAGGAGCAAGTGATGCAACCCATACTGGATGGTAAAGATATCATTGCGTCGGCTCAGACAGGTACGGGTAAAACAGCCGCCTTCCTTTTGCCCGTTATCAATCGGTTGCTGACAGAGCCACAGGAGGAGCACCAAATTAAAGCGCTGATCATAGTGCCCACCCGGGAGTTGGCCGTTCAGATTGAACAAACTTTGGAGGGATTGTCTTATTTCACTTCTGTCAGCTCCATAGCCGTTTATGGAGGGGGGGATGGCATCAATTTTGCCACCGAGAAGAAGGCACTCAGCAGTGGCGTTGATATTGTGATTTGTACACCCGGCAGAATGATCACCCACCTGAATATGGGATATGTGCAGGTGAAGGCCCTGAAGTTTTTGGTGCTGGATGAGGCCGACCGAATGCTGGATATGGGTTTTCATGATGATATCATGAAAATTATCGGACAGTTGCCGAAGCAAAGGCAAACCCTATTGTTTTCTGCTACCATGCCCCCGAAGATGCGCGAGCTGGGACGAAAAATACTTACGGCTCAGCCCCTGGAAATCAATATCGCCGTATCTAGGCCCCCCGAGCAAATTGTTCAGGAAGCCTTTGTGCTCTATGCGCCCCAGAAAAATCCACTGATTAAATTGCTGTTGACCGAAAGGCCACGCGAAATTGTCATCGTATTTTGTTCCAGTAAACAGGCTGTGAAGCAATTGACACGCGAATTGCAGAAAGCCGGCATTCCGGCCGCTGAAATACATTCCGACCTGGAGCAAGCGCAGCGGGAACAGGTCATGCTAGACTTTCACAGCAGGAAAATCAAAGTGCTGGTGGCTACCGATATTCTCAGTCGCGGCATTGATGTAGATGATATCGATCTGGTGATCAACTACGATGTGCCCCGCGATGGTGAAGATTATGTGCACCGCATTGGTCGAACAGCCCGCGCAGAAAGCAAGGGCACTGCTTACACCTTTGTTACAGAGGCCGAGCAATCAGCGTTCGCACGTATTGAGAAGTTGTTGGGGAAGGAAGTACCTAAGCGGGAAATTCCTGCCGTGTTAGGACCAACGCCGGCCTATGAGCCACGTGCTGCCCGGCCGCGTGGCGCTCGCAAACCTGCTCCCCCAAAAGGAAAAAGAAGTGCCCCGCCTGAAAGCACCCATCCCAAAGGTGCACGTCATCTTGGATTCCGAAGCAATGTGCACCGCCCGAAATAAAGTACCAGGAATAACTAGTGTTGCAAGTGTGGGAGTGTTATAGGTAAGGTTGAAGAATCGGGATCTCTCAATAGAATACTTTTTTCATTGAGCAATTGTTTCAGGTAATCATCGTGCAGGGTATCGAGGCTGCTGTTCTTCAGGTACCAGGTTTCTTTTGACCCATCCTGTTTATGCCAGCGCACAATTTTACAATTACATTGCGCATTTTCCAGCGAATTGTACACCTCTTCCAGCGTACCTCCCGTTCCTAGTTTCTGATATACTTCCCGTATGCCGATGATCTGGTTCATATTGCCTGCATCAAAGTTCCAGGAGGCTGATATTACATTCAGGTAAGGCAGGCTGTCTGCATGAATAAAAGACAACAAGGAATGTCGTGGCGACTCGATACTTGATTGTCGTGTTTTCACATGGGTGTGTATTGAAACCAATCCCTTACTCTCGAACTGGGCATAGCCGCTGTGATTGAAATTTGCACCATACCGTTCTACCAGGTAATATCCATCGGGGTGTTTCGTCAGCTGCAGCAGATTGGCCACGATTTTATGAAATCGGTTGGGATCTGATTTGCGCGCCTGGGGCGAACCGGTATAACAAATCCAGACGCCTTCCAAACTATCTGATTCTGCCTGGGAGGGCTGATAGGGAAGCAGACTCATTTGTCGGCGATATCGATCAAGTGTATCGCTTTGCTTCCAATATAGAAAGGCTAAGATGATGGCCGGAAATAGGAAGAGCGCATAGAGCAGAAAGCGTCGGTTGCCGGACTGAACAGGGGCTGGTGAAGCTACCAGTTCTTGCACCCGCCACTTTAATTGCTCATTTTCCTGGTATACAGAGAGCGCATCTGTTCCCGGGGTCGACTCCGTTTTACGCTTTTCAATCAGCTCAGGGTCTGTCGGTTTCTTGTCAAATCCTTCTCTACCTACACCATATAGATAAATATAACAGGCATCCAGCAGGAAGGGGCGGGGATTCCCTACCAAACCCATAAAAGCATCGCGTATCTGACCCCCGGTAATATCGTATTTCCGGAAGGGGTACTCGGTACTTTCCTTTTTTACATCCGGCGTATAAGGGATGTGCTGCAGTGCCTCGGCCGTTTCCGGTAACCGGTTGCTGATTTCACTCAATAGGGTGGCCAGGGGCTCGTAATTTTTCTTGTTGGTATTGGCTACCAACTCTTGCCCGGTCTCTTGCCGGTACTTCTCCATGCAGCGGTTGATCAGATAAATGATTTCGGATCGCAAGGGCAGTTTTTTAGTAAAACATTGAAAAACAGTTGTTTATGAAATTTCCGAAACCGTCGCCCTCTTTCAGATTTACGTAAAGTTAAAGAAAAATTAAAAAACTTCAAGACTTTCTTCAAATGAATTGTTGCTTTACAACTGCTCTCAGAGCAATTTGTATTCATAAAATAATTAATATGAAAAGGTTCTTATTGTTTTCCCTTCTCCTGACAGGTTTAGCTACCTGTTTGCAGACTGGCTCCATTTCGGCGCAAACAACCGCCCCCACATCCATCACCGTTAAAGGAAGGGTATTGCTGGCGAAAGAAAATACCGGTCTCGGAAACGTAACTGTTCAGTCCCTCAAGTCGAAGGCCGGAACGGTAACAGCCGATGATGGTTCTTTTACCATCCGCATCGAAAAAGGCGAGTCGCTCCGTTTTACCCGCGTTGACATGCAGCCGGTCACCATCACCGCTGTTTCGGGTCAGTCCTTAACAGTTGAAATGCAGCAGGCCGACAACAACCTGGAAGATGTGTTGGTAGTAGCTTACTCCAGCCAGCGAAAGAAAACATTTACCGGATCAGTAGGTACCATTAAAAATACCGTTATTGAATCAGCCCCCAATGCCTCTGTGCAGGAAACGCTGCAGGGAAATGTGGCCGGTGTGCAGAGTACCAATGGTTCCGGACAACCGGGTAGTGTACCCAATGTGCGCATTCGTGGCGTGGGCTCTATCAATGCAAGTGCCGCACCGCTTTATGTGATAGATGGTATTCCCGTGGTGAGTGGTGATATCTCCGGATT
>CAYUXJ010000052.1:2789-7611 GCA_964448845.1 uncultured Sediminibacterium sp. | reverse complement strand
TTTTTAACAGCATCGTACATTCCTGAAAGGTATCTTTCTGAGGTAGATAAATCATAGATGCTTGAAGCAAGGGATAATGTTATACCCCCATAAAACAGTCCGTTAGCCAGTTTTGATTCAGCGGGTTTTGCTATGATGCCAGCTGTCATGAGGCCAACGGCAACTAAATTCGATAAAGTACTGATCGTATAAATTTTTCTCGCGTCACGGAATGAGGCCATTGCCTGCTCATTGTCTTTGATGATTTGAACCAATCTGCTGTGTCGGTACCAGTTAAGAGGATGATTTTCATGTTCGATCATCGGAAAACCCATGGCCAACTGTTGGGGAATCAGACCGGCGATGGTTTCAGTTCTAGGAGGGCGGGAATGATCGTACAAACTTATTTTTCCCTGTATGAGTGGTCTTACACTGATGTAGCGTCCACTTCCTCGTATTTGTTTAGTCAGATAGGAAATTTTAAAGATCTTAAACGAATCAAGTTGATTCATGTAATAAGTCTTTTCACCTACGACGAGTTGCTCTTTCCCAAAAATCGGGTTACGATAGCGCATATTTTCTGCCGTTATTGTTTCTCCATTTTTGAGGTAGAGGGTATGTTTTTGCGAAAAAGCGAATATAGGACCGAGCAGCAGAACAAAAAGGTATGGCTTCATATTTCTGTTTCGTAATATATAACAAATCTTATGCCAGTTTAAAGCACATTAGCCGCCAGAACTAATAAAACTAATTAATTCGAAGTATAACTTTTTCATGACCGATCAGGCCAAACTTTACAATTGAGGCGGGAGCTTATAGTCGAGGGGTAGCAGCGTGCTGATACGTTCCCAAAAGGCCCAATAGCCATAGCTGATAAGATTCGTAGCGTCAAAGAAAGAGCCATTGGAAAGAACGACAATCTGAGTATTGTTTGTCAGTTTGATTTTAGAAATCATATCCATTTTATTGGTTACACCTATGTGATTTAGATTTACCGCAGAATATCCGTTGGCAAGTTCATTGAACCTATCAGGTCCACCAACGAATTTGGGAGGATTTCCTCTGATGGCATCGGCAATAACTCCGGGCATCTTTTTACTTGGATACCTCACTTGTAAAAAATGATCGAAATACATACCAACAGTTACGCTGTCAATTGAATATGCGATAGAATCGCCAGGGAGAATACCCTTATTTACAAAATCAGACTTATCGGGCATGCGCATAATCTGCTGATAGTAGCTCATAGAGTCTTCAGCGCTCGAAAAACGAATGGTATCTGGGAGGGTGGGATCTTTCGGTACATCATTTTTATTGGACTTATACCTGCTTGACAACAGGTTTTTGACCCTTACTTTTTCTTCATTTGTTACTTCTATGAGCGATCGGACTTCAAATCCGTTTTCCTGTAATTGATTTCGATATAAGGCCCGAAAGAAGTGCATCATGGAACCCAGATAAGCATCTTTTCGGTTGTCCTTCCATCTTCTCTCCTGAGATGCACGTTTGGGTGTCATTTCCCTGAACAGCGGAAACCCTTTGAACAGTAGCATTCTGGAAGTAAAATTGAATTCAAATTGCTCCAATTCATAGTACAATTCAAATCCCAGTGCATTATTTTTAATAATCAGTGGTCGATGCGAGAATGCAGTGATTGTATTGGTTGTTTTATCATGTATGAACTTAATTACTTCCGGATTTATCAGCTCAACATCGGCAGAAAATGGTGTGATTCCAATGAATTGTTCCAGAAAAAAGGTGCCCCACTTGTTCCAGCCTTCTTTGTCATGATTCCTCACGACTACTTCTTCCAGTTCTTTCACAACAGGTTCTAGTTGAATAGTTAAGTTTTCTGGTAGAGATGCGGAACTGATTTCGATTCGTTTTGTTCGATAGCCGATACATGAAACAACCAATTCATATCTACCTGAGGGAATAGTAGCCAATGAAAAACTCCCATCTTCGTTACTGGTAGCACTAATCATAGTATTACTCAAATAAACAGTTGCCGATGGGATGGGCTTAAGTTCCCCTTTAGATAACAAAACACCTCTTACAGCTTGTGACTGCGCATGAGCAGAGAAAAAAAGGAAGAATAAAAAGGGTAAAATTCTTTTCATACTATCGATACATCTAACTGAAACAAAAAGTGTGCCATGAGACAAAAGATAGATATGATTGTAGGGTGCCTACCATATTCAATGGCATCATCGAAAAGGTAGAAGATTCATTATCTCCAGCCAGGGTCGCCTTCCTGAGAAGTGTAATTTAATTTATTTATTGCTGCTTTCTGATGTGTAAAGATCCGGGCCTAAAAACATGCTACTTCTATATCAAATTAAAAGTCATGGGTGCTTGGGTATGTAACTTATTGGCAAGAGCATGCTGATTCCTTCCCAATAAGCCCAATAACCACTGATAAAAAGATAAGATGGTTCAAAGTAGGTACCATTGGCCATAACAATGATTTCCTTATCAGTCAATAACTTGTTTTTTGAAAAATCTAATTTTGTTAAGGTCTGATCAATTCTATTAAGAAGGGGTTCGCCATTTATCGTAGGAAGATTAGGATAGTAAAACTGTATCTCATTCATTCTTTTGTTACGATACTTTGGCTGTGGAGGGGGAAAATAAACCTCCAGTGGTTGATGATAAAAAAATACAACAGTTACACTATCAATGGCATAGGCAAGTGAATCCACGGGGATCAGTTCGGGCAAAATACTGTCTTTCCATTCACCTTGGTGCCAAATTTTACTATACTACTGAATGGAGTCTTTTGAGTAGAATTTTTCATCAAATAAAGAAACAGATGGATGTTTCGAGGTATCCTCATTTACACGGCTGTATAAAAGGTTTTTCACCCTTCGATATTCTTCGTTCACTACTTTTTGGATTTTCCTAACCTCGAAACCTTGTTCGACCAATTGATTGCGATAAAGTGATCTGAAAAAATGCATCCAAGAACCCAGATAGGCCATTTGCCTGTTGAAAGAACATTTACTAATTTGAGTAGGTCGTTTATTTTCCATCTCTCTGAATAGTGGATATCCTTTGCATGCAATCAGTCCCCTGTTTAATTGATATTCGAAATGTTCCAATGTAAAGTTGATCCAATAACCAAATGCTTTATTTTCTATCAACAGTGGTTCATGAGCTACGGCAATTAAGGTCTGAGTAACTTTATTATAAATAAATTTTACCTGTTTCGGATTTTTTAGACGAGTATCTCTGGAAAACTTAGAAGTGCCAATCAATTGTTTTAAAAAAAGTTCACCCCATTGTGCCCATCCATCTTTTTCATAAGTTGAATCAATGAATTCAGGTGATTCCTTTTCCAAAGGTGTAAGTGAGATGGATAAAAAAGCAGGGAGCGCGGATGATATGAGTTCTATGCGCCGGGTTTTATAACCACTGCAGCTTACTATTAATTCATACCTGCCAGAGGGGAATTGAGGAAATGTAAATCTTCCATCGGATAGACTGGTCGTATTGATTTTGGTGTAACTCAGGAATATAGTGGCTGAGCTGATGGGTTCAAGGGTCTTTTCATCTAATAATTTTCCCTCCAGTGAACGGGCGTTGGTTGGTAAGACGGAGAGAAAAAAAAGTAAGGATATGATGAAACGCATGGATCTAAGTTAAAAAGTTGATGCCAAAATAAGTAAAGTATTTTTTGTATCACCAGGGCTCAACAGCATAGCGTTGCTCTTTTGTAAAACCTTCATATTCAATTTTTTATAAAGAAGTGAACAAACGGTGCATTAAAATGCATAATCTAATTATATAATTTAAATTAATTTTACTTATATTCAATTTTGAATATAATATTTTTTATTTATTATCTACCTATGATAAGTCATTATACTCGCATCCATCTGAAGTTTGCCACCTTTCTTTTTATTTTTCTTCCATCAGTTATCTTAGCCAATAACATCAGCGTAGATGGAATTTCACTCCAAAACAGGAACAAGTCAACAGATCAGGTTCAGGTTAAGTTTAACCTTTCCTGGAACAATTCATTTCGAACCGCTAGTGGTCCGCAAAACTTTGATGCTGCCTGGGTATTTGTCAAATACAAAATAGGGATCAATGGCACCTGGAAGCATGCTACATTAAATGGAGGTGGTCATACCATTCCTGCTTCGCAAGAGGGCATTAATATGGCTGCCGATCAACCCGATTCAAGGGGACTTTTCATTATTCGTAGTGGAAGTGGTGCAACCTCCACTTTGACTTTACAAAATGTCTTATTACTTTGGAATTATGGCACAGACGGGGTTCCGGATGAATCGCAAATTTATGTGAAGGTATTTGCGATAGAGATGGTGAATGTACCAGCAGGAAATTTTCAGGCGGGAAGTGGCGGAGCAAATGATGGAGAATTCAGGCAGGCAAATCTAACTACTGGAGGAAACGCAGCATCCTTCACCATTACCAGCACATCCCCTACCCTACAGGGCAATAACACTGCATCTTCTTCATTGAATATTTCTACCAAAGCCGGTTCGGGAAATGACCAATTAACAGGAACTACAACTGCTACCCTTGCGACCGGTTATCCTACTGGACATGCTTCTTTCTTCTGCATGAAATATGAGATCAGTCAAGGGCAATACCGTGATTTTTTAAATACGCTTACCCGAACGCAACAAAATAATCGAACCGAGACGGATCTTGCTGCCGGAATAACCTCTGTTACCAACAGATATGTAATGAGTAATACCAGTGCCATTTCTAATCGAAATGGAATCAGGTGTGCCGCAACGATACATACCTCAGACCCTATTACCTTTTATTGTGATTTAGACAACGATGGCACGTATGATGAATCAACGGACGG
>CAYUXJ010000052.1:0-2689 GCA_964448845.1 uncultured Sediminibacterium sp. | reverse complement strand
TTACCTTTTATTGTGATTTAGACAACGATGGCACGTATGATGAATCAACGGACGGTGAATGGGTTACATGTAATTTTTTAAAGTGGAATGATGTAACAGCTTTTCTGGACTGGGCAGCATTGCGGCCCATGACGGAATTGGAATTTGAGAAAGCATGTCGTGGCAACGTAGCGCCTGTTGTTGATGAACACAGTTGGGGCAGCACTGCCTTTACTTCTGTCACTGCCATTAGCAATGGACAACAGGAAGGTGAAGTATCTAATACAACCAATGCCAATATTGCCAGCAATAATACCTATACACCAGGTCCGGTGAGAACAGGCATGTTTGCTACAGGTTCCAGTAACAGAATAACTGCTGGTAGTAGTTACTACGGCATGATGGATTTGAGCGGTAATCTATGGGAACAGGTGGTTAGTATAGCGAATTCAACTTGTCGTGCTTTCACTGGAAATGTCGGAAACGGGGCTTTAGATACTGATGGTAATGCTGACACAGGCTGGCCGGGTGAATCGTTCATCGGAAGGAGAGGCGGGAGTTGGCTTAGTGATTTAGCCAGCGCAAGGGTGTCTAACAGAAGTAGTATCACCGGTGGCGTAACTACTCGCAACAACGATTATGGAGGTAGAGGCGTACGATGAGTAGTTTGGTGGAAGGAGCATTAATTTGTTTAAAGTAATTAAAAAAATAACATATTCATCTTTATTACACATTGTTAATCAATCCATTACAATAAGATTTCATATAATCGTTGTATAGTTTTTTTGCAGTAATTTCATCAGTTGAATTGGAACCATACTCGGTCTGATTACATTATTAGGTCGACTTGATTTCAGGATTAAACTGATATTACTATGAAAAAATGGGCGTTGCTCGCAATCCTGTTCGTATTACAGGGATCTAACTCTTTTGCTAACAACATACTGGTCAACAACATTTCACTGGTTAAGAGAAACGCCACCAGTGATATTGTTTTTGTAAAATTCGATTTAAGTTGGCAAAATTCCTTTAAGACCAGTTCCGGCGCTGCGAATTACGATGCAGCCTGGGTATTTGTCAAATATAGAATAGGCGATACGGGTGAATGGAAGCATGCCACCCTAAATAATGGCGCACATACCATACCATCTGGCACTTCTACAACACAGTCCGATGGTACTGGTCTTTTTTTATACCGAAATAACGATGGTAACGGTACATTTTCGATGACAGATATAGAATTAAGGTGGAATTATGGCGCGGATGGTGTGGCGGATGAATCAAAAATATTCGTGAAAGTCTTTGCCATTGAGATGGTATATATACCAGAAGGGAGTTTTCAGTTAGGAAGTACCGGGCAAAATACAGGGGAGTTCAGGCAGGCGAATGATATCAGTTCTACTGGTTCTTCGGCCAGTTTTACTATTACCAGTAGCGCCCCTACCCTACAGGGAAATAATGCTTCTTCATCTGCTGACAATTTATCGGCCCGGGATGGAGTTGAATTTGACCAGGGCACGACGACCAATACTGCTACGCTTGCCAGTGGATTTCCAACCGGCCATGGGGCTATGTATGCCATGAAATATGAGATTTCACAGGGGCAGTACCGGGATTTTCTCAATACACTGACTTACGACCAGCAGGCGACTCGAACAGCGAATGCTCCGAGTAGTTCACCCGGAACAGGTGCTTTAGTTGCTGCGGGTACTGACAGAAATGGTATAATCATTACTTCTTCCGGCAATGCTTCGGCTGTACCAGCTATTTATGGCTGTGACCTGAATAATAATAGCACCCCCAATGAGACGGATGATGGGGAGTGGATTGCCTGTAATTATTTGTCCTGGCAGGATGTAGCTGCCTATTTAGATTGGGCGGGATTGCGGCCGATGACAGAGTTGGAATATGAAAAGATATGCAGGGGTAGCATAACACCCATAGAAAACGAATGTGCCTGGGGGGATGCCACCGCGGTAGCCATGTCATCGGTTACCAACGCGAGAGAATCGGGTGAGGCATCAGGTACTACGGGGGCAAATGTGGTGGGTGATAATGGCTACAGCTCGGGGCCTGCCCGGGTAGGAATTTTTGCTACCGGCACCAGCAATCGAAATGAATCGGGCAGTAGTTATTATGGGGTGATGGATTTGTCGGGTAATCTTTGGGAGCAGGCGATTACGATTGGTAATTCTACCGGTCGAGCCTTTACGGGTAACAAGGGTAATGGAGCCCTGGACACCAATGGGGATGCCAATGCAGGCGGTTGGCCTGATCAAACTGGAGCGGGTAGACGGGGTGGCAGTTGGACTTCTGCCAGTAGCGACTTGCGCGTTTCTTCCAGAAGTCTTGCAGCAACTGGTATTTCCAGCCGAAGTGCTGAGGTAGGTGGCCGTGGATGCCGCTGATAGTATGTAGCTATTGTAGTATATGCCAAATAAGGTTTAGACTGCTTTCATATTACGGAGTAGAGGGATTATTGGATGTTGTGTTTTTTCTATCAGGTATAGCCAAATGCTTTGCCATACTGCGATCTATCCAATCTGCAGGTACGCGCTTCTTACGTCTATTTATCTTTTATCGGATTTTATTTTGCAGTTCGACCGCAACGCTATTATTTTGCACCCGGAGAGATGGCAGAGCGGTCGAATGCGGCGGTCTTGAAAACCGTTGACTGTCAAAGGTCCGGGGGTTCGAATCCCTCTCTCTC
>CAYUXJ010000051.1:5379-7680 GCA_964448845.1 uncultured Sediminibacterium sp. | reverse complement strand
GCCGTATTACGGTGTGCTCTGTTGGTATTGAATGCAGCATTGGAGCCATAAGAAACGGGTAGATCTGTTTCGGCTTCATTCAAATCTTTAACGATTTGTGCATAAATATCAGCAGCGCTTACACGTGCCTGGTTTTGATTACCACTAGAAGTCTCGGGCGTAAGTTTTAATATGACACCCAGTTTGGTACCATTACCATCAGTAAAAGGTCTGGCATATAGTTGCATCAACATGAAATAGGAAATGGCACGTACCACTTTAGCTTCCGCAATCAGATTGCGTTTTAATCCGGCGCTTATCGGAGAAGTTCCTAAACCATTGATCACCACATTGCAGCGATTAATCGTTGCATAGCACGCAGCCCAAAAACCTTGTACCTCATTAGCACTGGCAGTCAGGTTGAATTGCCATGTTAACCAGGCAGTAACTGCGTTATTGGTACGATTGAGAAATTCCTCCCCCCGTACATCTTGATATACCTGATATCTACCTGCATACATTTGTCCCTGTTTCAGGGCAGAGTACAAGCCGAATACCTGTTGAGTGCTTCGGCTGGAATCACTGAAAGCAACCGCATCCGACAATTGTGTCTGAGGGATCGGATTCAGTTTTTCCTTACTACATCCTACGGCCAGTAAGGCGAGTAGAACGATAGATGATATTTTTATTTTCATAACTGTAATATTTAAAAAATTAGAAACCAACATTCACGCCGAAATTTACGCTTCTGGCTTGTGGTACAGAGTTTCTGTCTACACTTGGGTTTTGATTACCGTTACCATTGGATGAAATTTCTGGATCATATCCGGTATAGGAAGTAAGTGTAAAGGCATTCATTACTTGTCCGAAGAAACGGAAGCTGTTGATACCCATTTTTTCTGTTATTGATTTTGGCAGTGAATATCCGAAAGTGATACTACGCAGTTTCAGGAAGTCACCTTTCTCAATGTTTTCACTCATTACCACACCGGAACCATTAGAAATATTATCTCCGAATACGATACGTGGAATGTTGGTGATGTCACCTGCTTTCTGCCATCTGGTCAACGCTTCTTTTGAGTTATTCCAGCTTCTCATGTCACGCATACCGGCTTTGGTACCATTATATACATAGTTACCACCTGAGAAGAAGAACAAGAAGTTCAGGTCAAATGATTTCCAGCGGAAATTGTTTTCCCATCCACCTGTCCATTTTGGAAGAGCAGGTCCAAATAAAACACCATCATTGGCCTGGTCAGCCACACGGGGAGCAACAGCTCCGGTAGCAACATTTGTCCAGCGAGATGCTGCAGGAGCAGCATGATTATATTGAACTGCAGTGCCGTCTCTGTAGAAGAAAATGCGTTGTCCATTAACTGGGTTTACACCACCTGTACGAACAGCATAAAAACTACCGATAGATTGGCCTACACGAATAAGACTTGGACGCTCCAGACCTGATGTGGCAGGGTTGATGTCTGCATTACCTGCAGCCAGTGCAGTTACTTTGTTCTCAATGAAAGTAATGTTGAAATTGGAATTCCAGCTAAAGTCCTTTTTCTGGATAACGTTCATATTCAAAGTAAACTCCCATCCCTTATTGGTCATGCTACCAATGTTGGTGAGGATGGAGTTACCGGGAATACCTCTGGATGGTGCTTGAGGTTCTGCCAATATCAGGTTATCAACATCGTTCAGAAAATAGGTTGCATCAAAATTCAAACGACCTTTTAAGAAGCTCATTTCCACTCCGATATCTGTTTTCTTACTGGTTTCCCAGCGCAGATTGCGGTTACCCGCCTGTGAGAATGCAAGTGTTGGATTCGTAGCATATAAACCGCTATTGAAGAAGCTGTAAAAGGCGAAATCTCCTATACCCTGGTTATTACCTACCACACCATAGCTACCTCTTAACCTGAAGTTGCTGAATATTTTGTCAAGTCCGGAATTTTGGAAGAATTTCTCCTGGCTAACTACCCAACCGGCAGAAGCACCCCAGAAGTTACCATATTTATTTTCCGGAGAAAAGGCAGAAAAACCATCGCGACGACCATTGAATGATAACAGGTACTTTTTCTTGTAGTCATAGTTGATACGACCGAAATAAGATACCAGGTAGTTCTCACCCAGGGCGTTACCGGAGGGAACAATGATATTAAAGCCACCCTGAAATTCATTGTAGAATGGGTCTGTTACACCCTGGCGGTTGGCACCCCATCCCTCCTGGAAAGTATACTGCTCTTCAGTACCTACAAGTGCGGAAACATTGTGGTCGCCAAATGATTTATTATAATTCAATACATTGGTCCAGTTCCAGCGGCG
>CAYUXJ010000051.1:0-5279 GCA_964448845.1 uncultured Sediminibacterium sp. | reverse complement strand
TCATTCTGACGAATGAAACCTTCCTGCTTGGTATAGGCTGCACTGAAGAAATAGTTGGTCTTTTCATTGGCACCGGATACACTTACGTTGTGATTTTGTGACACACCTGTGCGGTAAATCACATCATACCAGTTGGTGCTCACAGCACGTCCGTCTGGTCCGATATAAGGATAGAAACCGCGGGTAGTACCATTGGGAGCAGTACCGGCATTGGTAAGACCCTCGTTTTTGATGGTTTCATACTCACGGCCATCCAATACAGGAATCAGGTTAAAGGGGGTAGTAAAACCAACCCAGGCATCATAACTTACTTTAGCCCTTCCTTGTCTTCCTTTCTTGGTAGTGATCAATAATACCCCGGCAGAAGCACGAGAACCATAGATGGCAGCCGCAGCCGCATCTTTTAAAACATCGATGCTCTCTATGTCAGCAGGGTTGATATCACCCAGTGGGTTATTGGAAGCACTATTACCGGCATTTCCGGAGTAAGTGGGGATACCATCAATTACAACCAGCGGAAAAGAACTCAAGCTGATTGAGTTAATACCACGGATACGAATAACCGGCGGATTATTTACCACACCATTGGGGATGGTAATATTTACACCGGCTGCACGACCGGACAAACCCTGATCGAAACTCTGCAAGGGCATATCACGCACTTTGTCTCCGGTGATGGTTGAAACACTTCCGGTAAGGTCTTTCTTGCGTTGTACCCCATAACCTACTACTACAACCTCATTGAGGTTGGAAGCAGCACTGAGTAATTGAACTGAAATAGCTGTTTTTCCTCCCAGAGCAATGGTTTTTTCTTCTAACCCAACAAACGCTACCCGGATACTTTTCACCTGGTCGCTTACGCGGATAGAATAATTACCTTTTGCATCTGAAACAGCAGTAGTCACTACAGAATTGTTATTGCCCAATGCCGAAATCGTAGCTCCGGAAAGAGGCAATCCTTTTTCATCTGTGATCGTACCGCTCACTGTTTTGGTTGTCTGTGCGCTGATTTGTACAAGACTGAGTACAAAACAGCCCAACAGAATGGCGATTTTTTTCATTGAAAAATGGTTGAAATGAATGATAGGAGGACAAATTTAATTTTAAATTAACCAACATCATAGTATTATCTGATATTTAATAAATTAATATATTAAATAATTACCAATAAGTATTGCTTATGTATTAATATATATGCGAATAATATATTATGTATTAAATTATATCAAACAAAGAAATTTTGAAAATTCGGCAGGCAATTCGTTCCTTGTAAATTGCATATATCTCTAATTTAATAAAAAATGAAGATTACAGCTTTTTCACTTGGGAAACCACATGAGAAATACCTGGAGGAAGGAATACAACTGTTTAGCGACAGAATCCAGCATTATTACCCCTTCCGTTGGGAAATCATACCTCCACCCAGACATGCAGGAAAAATGGAACCTGCTGAACTGAAAATGGAAGAAGGGAAAATTATTCTATCTAAATTACAAACCAGCGATCAACTGATTCTTCTGGATGAAAGAGGAAAACAAATTTCATCGCCCGATCTGGCTAATCTCATCACCCTGAAAGCTAACCAGGCTACCTCACACCTGGTCTTCTTGATTGGCGGTGCCTATGGTGTATCCGATCCAGTCGTTACCAGGGCTCAATTCACCTGGAGCCTATCACCATTGGTATTCCCGCATATGCTGGTTCGACTGATCCTCGCTGAGCAGATTTATCGTGCCTGCACCATCATTCGACATGAAAAATATCACCACTCATAAATTTCTTCTACTTTGAATCATCTCTTTGCCTACATTTATTCTATATCTTTCCTTTACCCATGTTATCTGTCACACTAATTATTCTCCTGGCCACCTGTATCCTATCTTTTTTGGCTTTTTCGAATGATCGATTCATCAATGACCTGATCTTTCATCCACCCTCTGTTGTTAACAATGGTCAATGGTATCGTTTCTTCTCTTCCGGACTGATCCATGCCGATTTCCTGCACCTGGCTTTTAATATGTACACCTTCTATATGTTTGGAGGCATTGTTGAAAAAGCCTTCCTGCAAATTTTTGGTTCCTCAGGTGCCCTGATTTATGCAGTGATGTATCTATCTGCACTTCCCGCATCGGTGACTGCAAGTTTTCAAAAACACCGCGATGATTATGATTACTATTGTTTAGGGGCTTCCGGGGCTGTTTCCGCCGTCATATTTGCAGGCATCTTTCTTTATCCAACCATGGGCATGGGCTTGTTCCCCCTACCCTTCTTTATTCCGGCATTTATATTTGGTCCGATCTACCTCGGCATCTCTGCCTATTTGAGTAAAAAATCTGCCGGATCCATCAATCATTCCGCCCATATCTGGGGCGCAATTTATGGCATAGTATTTCTCATTGTTGCCTGCTTATTTTTCAGTGACTTCAGTCCGATCTCACATTTTTGGCGGGAAGTGACTGGTTATTTCCGATGAACCAGGTGCAGCGCCTCCCCTGCTGTTGCTTGCAAACGAAAACGATGGTCTAACCGAATGCCTACGACCCAAATGATCTTATCTTGGGTGGTTAACACAAAAACCTTTTCCTTTTCTGTTATAGAAAGCTTCAGGTCAATCAGCAACTTGCTGATCTTCTTTTTTTTATTCAATCCCAACGGATAGAAATAATCACCTTGCTGCCATTTGCGCAGCAACAGCGGATAGTTGATATCAGCTGTTGAAATATAAATTTCATTAACTGGCGTATCCATCGGAATACCACTGTAGTTGATATTTGATTGCTCCAAGGTACCTCCACTGAAAAGTATGTGCTGATCATGTTGAGCAATCGTTATTAAACCGGGATGTTGCGCTGATAAGGGGGCAATCACCAGGTGTTTGCGATTGCGAATAATCCGGTGGGTTTCCGATTGACAGAATTTCCCTGTTTCAGCATCCAGCAATTTGATGATCTCCGGAATCTGTGCAGCATGAAATCCAACTGGATGAATGATCTCCCAGGTAAATGTTGGCAACGGATGGAGCTGCTTCCAACTATGTATTGGAATATGTCGTTCTTCACCCTGCTGTATAGTAATTCGATCAATTTGTTGCTTAACTGCCGACCGGTAGATCTGCAATCCTTCCCGAAACCTTTCGATGTTGCCGGTCAGTTGTTTTGCTACCTCCGGGAATAACGCCTGCAATACCGGCATCACCTGTTGGCGCAGTTTATTCCGCGTATAATGATCGGTGGCATTGGATGAATCTTCAACATAGGAAAGTCCCTGCTCACCGGCATAAACCCGTAGATCATTTTTGTAGAAAGGTAACAAGGGACGAATCAGGGCTTCTTTTTTTCTGACCGGCTGTATACCTGATAAGCCTTCCAGTCCGGTACCCCGGAATAAATGGAGCAGCAAGGTTTCTATGTTATCATCAGCCTGGTGGGCTGTCAGTATCCAACATCCGGGATGACTTTTATTTTCTTGTGCTGTTTGTGACAATACTTCCGCCCGCAGGGCAGCAAACCATTGGTAACGCAATTCCCTCGCTGCTTCTTGAATCGATAGCTTGTGCTCTGCGGCAAATAAGGCAGTATCAGCCCGTTGAACGTGCAGTTTCACTTCCAGTTGTTGCGCAAATTTCCGAACGAATAATTCATCCCGCTCCGATTCAGCACCGCGGAGTTGAAAATTCATGTGGGCCAGTTCAAATTTGAATCCGGAACGCGCAACAAGATGTGCTAGCACTACGCTGTCAATGCCACCACTGATCGCTAACAGCAAAGTGCTGTCCGGGTTGACTGTCCCGGCCATTTTTTCTTTCCAATGGTTGGCAAATGCCTGGAACAGATCCATGCTCATTCCTTGAATGTTTGAAAATTGGGTATCGGGAATCTAACCTTTTGCAGCTTCCTTGGCCCAGGTATCTTTGAGTGTAACCGTTCTATTGAAAACACGTTTATCTGGCGCACTCGCCGGATCGGCATAAAAATATCCCATACGGATGAATTGAAACCGTGCATTTGCCGGATCACTTGCCAGTGCAGGTTCGGCCAGCGCAGCAGGTAATACTTCTATAGAAGACTTGTTCATGTGATCGGTGAAGTTACCTTCCGCATTTGCTACATCTTCTACTTTAAACAGTCGATCATACAGTCTTGTCTCCACCGGAACTGCATGTGCTTGGCTTACCCAGTGCAGGGTTCCCTTGACATGTACACCGGAAGTATCTGCACCACTTTTGCTGTCAGGGAGATGCGAACAATGTAAGGCGGTTATCGTTCCGTCGGCATCTTTTATCACTTCATCGCAACGAATGATATAGGCATGCTTTAACCGTACCATTTGTCCCGGTGCCAGGCGGAAGAATTTTTTTGGTGGCACTTCCATGAAATCTTCTCTTTCGATGTACAATTCGCGGCTGAATGGGATCGCGCGTGTTCCGCCATTCGGATCTTCCGGATTGTTTTCACCTTCCAGCCATTCTACTTCCTCTCCCATTGTAGTTATAATTATACGCAGGGGATGAAAGACCACCATGCGGCGGAGTGCAATCTGGTTGAGGTGTTCTCTCACACAAAACTCCAGTAAGCCAACATCAATGAGGTTCTCTCTTCTGGCCACTCCAATTCGCTCACAGAAGTTACGAATGCTCTCGGGGGTATATCCTCTGCGCCGCATACCGCTGATAGTAGGCATGCGGGGGTCATCCCATCCTTCCACATGTTCTTCCTGCACCAGTTGTAAAAGTTTTCTTTTACTCATCACGGTATAGGTCATATTCAGGCGTGCAAATTCATATTGGTGCGAAGGAAAAATACCCAGTTTGGTTATACACCAATCATATAAGTCGCGGTGGGGAACAAATTCCAGTGTGCAAATGGAATGGGTGATGTTTTCAATGGAATCGCTTTGTCCGTGAGCAAAATCGTACATGGGATAGAGGCACCACTTGTCACCTGTGCGGTGATGGTGGGCATGTTTGATGCGATACAATACCGGGTCACGCAAGATCATATTGGGGGAAGCCATGTCTATTCTGGCGCGCAGTACACGACTGCCATCCGGAAATTGTCCGTCTCGCATGGCGCGGAACAGCTGCAGGTTTTCTTCGCTGCTTCTTTCAGCATATTGATTTCGGTGGCCGGGATGTGTGGGGGTACCTTTTTGTTCAGCTATTGCTTCCGGACTGCTGTCATCAATGTAGGCATCACCTTGTAGGATGAGTTGTTCAGCATATTGATAGAGGGTATCGAAATAGTCGGAAGCATATCTTTCTCTTGCCCATTGAAAACCCA
>CAYUXJ010000050.1:4981-7960 GCA_964448845.1 uncultured Sediminibacterium sp. | reverse complement strand
TTTATATATTTTCATTGATGCGATAATTAAACTCTACTGAAATATGGAAACCCCTACTGGAACCCCAACGGACAAGGGTTTGTTTATGAGAATATGGTGGGCAAGAATTCACAATTGTTTTACTATGATTTAAAGAGCGGACAAAGCACGCAATTAACCTCTGGTGACAACAATAATTTCTCCCCCTCTATCAATCCAAAAGGAGACAGAATTGCTTTTGCTTCCACCAGAGCGAATTCAAGACATATTTTTACATGTAACTTATCCGGTGGAGAAGTAACACAGATAACACAGGGCAATACTATTGATGATTTCCCGGTTTTCAATACTGAAAATACCATCTACTTTTGCTCCAATGCAGGCGGTACCATAAAGAAAAAATTAACTACCATGAATACGAATTATAATGCCCGCATGAATGCATTATTAAATTCTGCCATGAAAAATAATCCAACAACACAAACCATCATTCAGACTTATAACATTGAATTGGGTGATTACTCAGATATCTGGAGTGTTCAGGTGAGATAAAAGTTTTAATAGCTTGTTCTGCTGAATATGACCGGCAACTTATACGGAAGCCTGACAGTCTTGTCGGGCTTCTTTGTTGTATAAAATGCTTCAAACAAACATTGTACAATTACCTATAAGCGGTTGAGTACGCATGCAGGGTAGACAACGAAGCAATGAATGTAACTTCTTCGAACAGGATTCCCTTAAGGAAGCGCATACCTGACACCCTGGTATTTAAATCCAGCGATACCATAATTTCTCGCCAAAATAATTGAATCAAGCATTGGATTTAGAAAAGCTGATTTAAGTATGATCACCCGTGGGTAAGTCGTATTATTCAGTCGGTAATTATTCAGTGCAATGACATACATATCTTTTCCAGCCCGTGAAAATACGTTGTACCATCGGTCATAATTAGGGTAAGGGAGGGTAGTATCTGAAGTACCTTGTACATATAGGTCGTAAACATTACCCAAATAGAAACCAATGTATTGATAACTGCTTGAAGTCGTATCGAGGATGAGTTGAACATCAATTTTTTCCTTCGAATAATAAGTACCCCTGCTGACACATTGCTCAAGCGAGTAGGTGGTGTCGACCACCCGGACAGAAACTGTTCGGATCGTACCGTTACTGGAAACAAAATCAATAGCCGTTTTCCCCTTGAGGGGAAACCAGTTCCTCGAGTCATCTAATTGGGTACTGGGCCGGTCAACACATTCATTGCACTGGAAAGATGCATGAATGGTAAGGATGAGGAGTAAAATGGGTACAAGGTATTTTCTCATACAGCTTTTTTTCGCTGCCTTTAGGACCGCGAAGGCAATTATTCAGCAAGACACCCGGAAGCAGCAGTATGATGCTAAGGAAATGTTAAAGAAATGGTACTTTAACCCACAACGAGGAAAGCCAGCGCGAGGCAAGCTAATACGGAGTGTGGAGTTTGAGTTTGTAGAGTTTGAGTGTGGAGTACCGTGTGCAATTTTTAGGTTACTTCTTTGAAACGGGCTGCTGGAGGGTAGAACAATGAATGCCACCTCCCCACCAGTTAATAGGCATAGCATCAATCAATTTTATCACCCTGTCAGGAAACTGCTTTTGAATTATTTCTATGACCCGTCGCTCCTTCTCAGCAGATGATCCCAAAGCAACATAAGTTGGCATCAATACCACCCCATTGGTGACGAGATAATTTAAATAACTACTGGCAGGTACCCGGAGCAAACTATCTCCTTTCCCGGGTGCTTCAGACTTTTTAAAATCAAACGGACTTACATCATACGTCGTGGCAAATTCTTCATCCTTTATATCCCTTGCCTGAATTTTTTTTACGATCAGATCGGGTAATGGAACTTTGATTATGTTCAATGGCTTACCATCCTGATCTTTTGCCTGGCTGAGAATCCGGTAATTCTCAGACATCCGCTCATAATTGATCCTTGCCAAGGGATTAGCATCTTTCTCATGCTCCTCCACCCAAGCCAATAATACGGTGTTCGGATTAACAAAACGAACAAATTCATCGGTATGACCACCCGTACCCATACCAATGTAATTGCCCTCAATCCGCCTAAACCACAGATGAGGATCATCCGCAAGTCCGCTTTTCATCCAAAGGATATGGGTGACCCCCAATGCAGCTTTAAAAGCCTTTTCAATGGCCTCCTTGGTCTTACCCGGATTGCGCTGAAATACAACTGCCTCACACAAAATCAGGGTTCCCTTACCATTCACTTCGATAGAACCACCCTCATGTATGATATCAACTGGTAACTGCGCTGCCTTTTCAGCTACAGCCATCAAACTATCTACCCTGCCCGTTTGCTGTAACGGCAATAAAACCGGCTTGATATATTTAGAAAAGCTATCGGCATTGTTGTCATACTTTTCTTTGATCCAACCCGTATAACCATAAAAGTCCCACTTAAAATCAGCCACAGCCAATTCCCCTTTGCCATTCACTAAAAAAGTGGCACCATGATCACGAATCCAATATCGATTGCCGGGAATACTATGAAATAGAAGCTTTCCCGTATCAATTCCATTTTTGCTGAGCAGCAATTTGGCAACTTGTTGCATACTATCGGACGAGGTGCAGATTTTTACCTGCACATGGGGCAATAAGGCTTTGATCATAGCTACCTGTGAGGGATGAAAGGATGTGTTTTCATCCTCCCAACCCAACCATACAGCAGCATGAGGCTCCCATTCTGCAGGCATGTGAAAATGATTTGTCTTGTCATTACATGCCAACTGTGAGCAGATCAATGCCACTATAAATAACTTTTTCATATAGCAATTCAATGAAAACTAAAGATACTTATTATGAAAATTCAATTAGAATAATTGTTTTTGGTTCTGACTATTCTGTCGCGTCACCGCAATAGGGAGAGTATTGAGAGGCAAGATAGTTTGAGAGCGAGGAAAGCCAAAACGGAGTGTGGAGTGTGAGTGTGGAGTGTGAGT
>CAYUXJ010000050.1:1926-4881 GCA_964448845.1 uncultured Sediminibacterium sp. | reverse complement strand
GAGTGTGAGAGTGAAGTGTGGTTAAATCCAACGCCCAAGATTGAAGTCTTAAAACGTCCTGCATGAAAGGAAAAAAAGAAAAACCCCAACCCCATCCAACACACCATCGTCACGCGCCATGACACTGCATTGATGTAACGGATGTACACATCCGTAAAAACACGGATTTTAATTGGGTGTTTTTCACCGACCCACTGATTTTCAATGAATTGCAACTGCACTCCCACCCCACTAACCGGAAGCACCTATAAAGACTTGCACACCGAAATTAATTTGAAGGACAGAAACACCCTTTTTTCACCATCAAAAACATCGTATGATGCAACACCAAACATTCCGGCAGCTACTGCTGCCAATGCTCGCCTGCTGCCTCCTGGCATGTAGCAAAAACGAGGTGCCGACAGAACCTACCACACCGAACCTCGTACAAGCCGTAGCAGGTGACCAATCGATTAACGGACTAATCAGCACACAGGCAGCCAACGAAATGCAGGCAGCCTTCATCCGCGAAGAAGGACCCACCGCCACCCGCCTGGTGAAGATCTCCGTGAAAGACCTGCTGAACTTCCTGCATAGCCAGTCCGCCAATGCCATGACCGACTCGCTCGGCATACACACCGGCATCTATACCGAGGCAACCACACCCGGCGACCGCCCGAACTACCGCGGACGACTGACCATCTACTGCTCGGTATTCACCGCTCAACCCAAAGGGATGGCAACTATGAGCACCGACAATAACAACACATTCCTGAACCACGGCATGCTCTACCCTTGATGATGCCGCTCCTGCCCCTGCTGCTGCTGCAACTACTCATCTGCTGCCTGTCCTTCAGAACATACGGACAACCCTGGCGGCAGGGGCTCTTTTTGCTTCTGTTCCTGCAAAGCAGTGCTACCCTCACTACCCTTCTGTTCCCGCATCACCCCCTGCACCACCAGCTACAACAACTTCTGCCCCTGCTCTGGCTCACTATCCATACACAACTGCTGCTGAGCGCACTGGCACATCCCCTGATCCGCAGCTTCGCCCGCTTTTGCCAACTATTTTTTTCTATTGCCGCAATCGCTGGCAGCATTTACCCCCCTTTTACGGCTCTTATAAGAGAGAACAGTATATGGCTGCTCGCAGTACCCGCCACCGGTGCCCTGCTGAGTAGCTGTTACCTGTATGAGTACATACGCCAACTGCCGCCCTTTCCCCCACCCTTTTTCTGGGTGGCAGCAGGCCTCTTCCAGTATTACCTGACCTTATTCGTATGGCAGGGCGGCATGGGAGTGGCAGGCTATAGCGACAGCTGGCTGTATGGACTGATGGAACATATTGTTTCTATGGTATTGAACTTATTTTTTGTTGCTGCAGTACTCCTGAGCCGCCCACGCTCAAAAGTCCGACTATGCTGATGATCTTTTGTTGGCTGCTGGCGGCTGCCGGAATCGGATGTCTGCTGTTCTTTGCTTATCGGTGGGGTTTACGGCTGCAGGCGTTCACCACAGAGCGGGAGATGCTCTCATTGGCGCGGCAATGGCTGGCCAGTGAGCTGCACGATGATGCCGGACAGCAACTGCGGGTATTGCAGCAGCAGGTGCATCTTATGGCGACCGAAAGCGGACCGGTGGAGCTGGCACCCCTGCAAGACGGACTCCGGCGCCTGCAACAATCGCTGCTCGACCTGGCTGCCGGACAGGAGCAAGCGGCTTTTGAGGGGGGCGGATTGCCCCTACAGTTTACTCGCCTGGTGCAAGACCTAAAGTTGGCGGGGCTCAATGTACGTTACAGTGGCTGGCCTGCGGCGGCACCCCTTCCCGGCAGGGAGGTAAGCTGGCAGCTGTATCGCATGGTGCAGGAGTTAACGCAGAATGTGCTGTCACATGCTGTTGGGGATGAGATCGCACTGGATATGTGCTATGACGGCACTTGTTTGCTGGTGCGGATTCGCGACTATGGTCGCGGAAGAAAACGCATGGTGCTGCTGCCTGGCCGAGGGATGGGCAATAGGAACCTGCAGCGACGTGCCGCGGAGGTGGGCGCACGGATAGAGAAGCGGAAGGATGGGCAGGGCATGGAAGTGAGCATTTTTTTACCAATAAATACAAAAGCAAATGAAGACAAAAATTGCATTGGTCGACGATCACGTTATGTCGCGTGAAACCATGGCACAGGTAGTGAACCGGTATCAAAACTTTCAGGTGGTGATGCAGGCATCCAATGGCGCCGAATTTATTGAACAGGTCAAGAAGGCCGAGGAGTTACCCGATATTGTGGTGCTTGACTTGTTGATGCCGGAGATGGATGGCTTTGATACGGCGCTGTGGATACAGGAGCACCGTAGATATTTTTCCGTGCTGGTATTGACTATGACCTGCAAGTACAATATGATTGTCAGGATGCTGCAGGCTGGTGTGCGGGGCATCTTAACCAAGCAGGATGACCTCACTGAGCTCGAATTTGCACTGAATATGTTGCGTCAGCGTGGACTTTACATCAACAAGCACGTATCGCATAACATGTACCGGGAGCTGACGAAGAATAAGTCGGGGGCGCTGGGGCATGACCGCATCACCAGCATGGAGTTTCGGTTTTTGCGGCTGTGTTGTTCTGAGCTCACCTACCGTGCCATTGCCGATCAGCTCAATGTTAGTCCGCGCACGATTGATACGCATCGCGACAACTTATTTGAGAAGCTCAAGTTGCGCAGTCGAGCGGGCTTAATCATGTATGCCATACAGATGGGCATTGTTGACCTTGACAACATCGATCCGGTGATTTATAAGGGCAAGGCACCGGAATAATAAACGGTTACCGTGGTAGGAAGTATCGGGCGCTCCTGTGATTATTTTGGCAGGAGCCGCCCCCTGCTGCGCAGGAAGGGGGATGAATTACAAAAAAATGAACCCTGAAACACTCAGATAACTTGTTGGATAAAGTCTTACATCAGAGTACAAATCCAATTT
>CAYUXJ010000050.1:0-1916 GCA_964448845.1 uncultured Sediminibacterium sp. | reverse complement strand
CAGGAATGCATGTAACCCCAGGTTTCGATTGGAATTGGCTTTGAAATCATAACCTACTCTAATAGCATAGCCAAGATTCAACCTATTGTTATCTATTTCCCTAAAGACGTAGAATGGTTGCCTAAACCAGGCATTTCCCGATCCGTAATAATTGTATCCGTTGGGATATGAATTTAATTGATACCTCAATAAAGGGCCGGCACTCAGATGAAGTCCGGTTGATTTATTCTCTCGGAAATTATATTTTAATAAACCGGCTACTTGTATTCCGGCAGTCACCCATTGAGGAACTTCTGTTCTTTGATCTGGGGGAATAGATGAATTATTCTCAATTACTCCTGGAAAAGCTTTTTGTCCATGTAAAGAAAAACCCAGGTTATAAATAACAGAAAATTTTTTGGTGAAATTCCGATTATAATCCAGATTGATCAGGATGCCATCCATGTCACCACTACCGTGCCGAGCATAATTAGCGCCCAAAGAAATTTGATTTTTTTTAACCTGGACAAAAATTGGTGGAATAGAAACAAGAGAGAATGAAGTGATGAAAGTAATCAGCAACGGAATTTTCATATAATAAATCTTCAGAATTTAAAAATAACCAAAAAAATACAGGTTATTCTATAAAAAATTAACTCATATAATTCCCCTTACTGGGAATGCAGTTTCTCACGCCTCCCCTGGGGTCTTCCATATCACCGGTATAGCGGGGAATAACATGGCAATGGAAATGGAAGATGGTTTGTCCGGCAGCGGCGCCGCAATTCATACCGATATTATAGCCATCGGGTTGGTGGGTGGACTCAATGATAGTTTTGGCCGTATCGATGAGTACAGTCAATTCAATTTTTTCTGCTTCGGTGAGGGAGAAATAATCCGGACAAACTCGCTTGGTAATGATCAGGATATGTCCGGGTGCCACCGGAAACCGATCATAGATCATAAAGAAATGCTCGGATGCATGTAAATATGCTGAAGCGGGTATATCTAAAAACAAGCTCATAGGGATAAATATTCAAAGCCATTGTTGGCAGCGATGGATAAAATGGGTTCCATGCGCTTTCTGTAATTTTCTTCTGTAATCGATGTATCCAGGTCGGGAAACAAGGTCAGGTAATCTTCTAATAATTTATTAGAAGGATGATGCTGCTTCATGTAGTCGATGGATTGCTTTTGCATCGTAAAAAACGGTTGGAAATACCGGGAAAGTGTTGGCAATTTATCGGTTTTGGTGGAATTGAACCCGGGATCTGCCGGAATAAGGTTCCAAAGGAGGTCATGGGACACAAAATTATAGGGGATAAAATGATCGACATCGAATTGAACGTCTATCAGATTTTTACCGGTATAAATGCAATTGAAAGCCGCTGGTTGGTGTTCGGCATAGAGTTTCCAGTAGTTTCTTTGTTTTGTCAAACTATTTCTAACAGCGGGTTTGATGAGTTTATTGGGTATATCCGGCACATTGGGATTTCGGTTTTGCATGAACAGTGACAAATGCCAGTAACAGAAGGAGCGGATGAGGGAACTATTCTCGATCAGATAATTGTACCAAAGCAAATCCACCGAAATGAATTCTTTTGACAACGCATAAAGTGGTCGTTGGGCAGAATCCTGTGAATTCCGATAGATTTTATTTTTATCCGTCCTTGGGAACCAGGGACTCAAAAACCAGTGGGGCACATTGGTATCAAAGTGTTGTAAGAGAGATTTAGTTTCCCGGTGATTGGACTCGACCAATTGATTCAGAATATCAGCTTTCCCGGCATTGACAGGAATATTTTCAATTGTCTGCAGCCGTTTGGTGACCTCCCCTAGTTTATCAGACTTACCAAAGCTAACATGAAAATAGTGTACAGTGTACCAGGCATGGCTGACCATGTCAGCAAATAAAACCTTCTTAGAAATCAACCTAC
>CAYUXJ010000049.1:0-8076 GCA_964448845.1 uncultured Sediminibacterium sp. | reverse complement strand
GCTTCCTGCACCACCAACTGCCTTGCACCGATGGCAAAAGTGCTACATGATCAGTTTGGAATCGTTACCGGTTTCATGACGACCATCCACGCCTACACAAATGACCAAAATACACTCGATGCGCCCCATCCGAAAGGAGATCTCCGCCGGGCTCGTGCCGCCGCCGGCAACATCGTTCCTAACAGCACAGGTGCAGCCAAGGCGATCGGTCTCGTACTGCCAGAACTGAAAGGTAAACTCGATGGCAGCGCGCAGCGCGTTCCCGTTATCACCGGCTCACTGACAGAACTTACTTCCATCCTCAGCAAAAAAGTAACTGCCGAGGAAGTAAATGCCGCCATGAAAGCCGCCAGCAATGAAAGTTTTGGTTATACAGAAGATGAGCTGGTGAGCACCGATATCATTGGTACCCACTTCGGCTCTCTCTTCGATGCCACACAAACCAAAATCATCACCAATGGCGATGTACAACTGGTGAAAACAGTAAGTTGGTACGATAATGAAATGAGCTATGTAAGCCAGCTCGTTCGTACCGTGCATTACTTCGCCGGTCTGATCAACCACTAATCTGAAAAATGTTCTAGTCCCGTTCCTGCGGGACTTTTTTTATCATCTTATTGCCTACCATGAGTCAGTTTAACGCTTATCCGTTTCAGGGTAAAAAAGTTCTGGTTAGAGTCGACTTCAATGTTCCACTCGATAAAACCACTTTACAGATCACTGATGACACCCGCATAAGGGCTACACTCCCCACCATACACACCATATTGGCCGGCGGTGGATCTGCTATTTTGATGAGCCACCTCGGCAGACCTAAGGGTGGACCGGAAGACAAGTATTCCCTGCGTCATATCCTTTCACACCTGACTGAACTCATCAGCAAAGAAATGGGTAAGGAAGTGACGGTATTGTTTGCAGATGATTGCATCGGTGAAAGCGCCTATCAATTAGCTGCCCAACTTCAGCCCGGACAAATATTATTATTAGAAAACCTGCGGTTTTATTCGGAAGAGGAAAAAGGCGATGCTGCTTTTGCGCAAAAACTCAGCCGACTGGGAGAATGCTATGTGAACGATGCATTCGGAACAGCTCATAGAGCCCATGCTTCTACCGCTGTTATTGCTCAATATTTTCAGGTTGGTCAAAAAATGTTCGGACTACTCATGGAGGGGGAAGTATCGAGTGCGGAAAAAGTATTGCTCCACAGTGAACAACCCTTCACTGCCATCATCGGCGGGGCCAAAGTGAGTGATAAGATTCTCATTTTAGAAAATTTATTGGGAAGAGCCAACCATATCATCATTGGTGGAGGTATGGCATATACCTTTTTAAAAGCAGCCGGAGGAAACATAGGTCAGTCACTTTGTGAAGAAGACCGTCTCGATACGGCAAAGTTTCTGCTTGAAAAAGCAGCAGCAGCAGGTGTGACCATTCATCTGCCTGCCGACTCGGTTATTGCCAATGCATTTGCAGCAGATGCGGCTACTGATATCGCACCCAGTGACCAGATTCCTGCCGGCTGGATGGGTCTCGACATAGGTCCGGCAGCACGAACAGCTTTTACGGATATCATAGCTAAGTCAAAAACATTGCTGTGGAATGGTCCCATGGGGGTTTTCGAGATGGAACCCTTTAAGGCGGGGACTGTTGCTATTGGCCAGGCAGTTGCCGCAGCAACCGATCAGGGAGCTTTTTCCTTGGTGGGGGGGGGCGACAGTGTGGCAGCCGTTAACCAGTTTGGTTTGACTGACCGGGTAAGCTATGTATCTACCGGTGGAGGCGCCCTGCTGGAATTTTTTGAAGGAAAGGTGCTTCCCGGCATCGCCGCCATCCGCTCCTAAACAATCGGTCGAAGTCTGCCGTTCCGCCTTGTTTTTCAACCGTCTATACCGTTCATCGGACAGAAAAGGACGCCAACTTGGCTTGTCCATAAACTGGCACTCTATTTGCATAAATGGTATCTGATATACTACAAAAAAGTATATTACAGTAAAATTCAACACATCATGAGTACGAAAAACATTACCCTCATCGTCATTGGCGCCCTGGTATTGATCCTGGGTTGGACTGGTTGTAACGGTTACAACGGTTTGATTGTACAAGACGAAAACGTTAACAATGCCTGGAATAAGGTGCAGAGTGACTACCAGCGCCGGGCTGATCTCATTCCCAACCTGGTGAATACGGTAAAGGGAGAAGCTAATTTTGAGCAGGGAACACTGACTAAGGTGATCGAAGCCCGCGCCAGCGCCACTCAAATGAAAATTGATCCCAAAGACCTGACGCCAGAGAAATTAGAGCAGTTTCAGGCCGCACAAGGTCAGTTATCGCAAGCCCTCGGCAGATTGCTGGTGGTGACAGAGAACTACCCTAACCTGCGTGCCAATGAGGCATTCAGAGGATTACAGGCTCAGTTGGAAGGTACGGAGAACCGCATCAAGACGGCTCGTAACGATTTCAACGATGCTGTAAAAGACTATAACGTAAAAGTGCGTCGATTCCCGATGAATATATTTGCCGGTTTCTTTGGCTTCCGTCCGAAAGAGGGATTCAAAGCAGAGGTAGGTGCTGAAAAAGCCCCTGAAGTAAAATTCTAAATCAGACACATGTGGTCTTTTTTCCGGAAAAAGCCGGCTGACTATTTTTCTCCCGCCGAGCGGGAGGAAATATGCAAAGCCATCACAGCAGCTGAGAAAAAAACCAGCGGGGAGATACGTGTCTTCGTTGAAGGGCAATGCCCCCAGGAGGATACCCTCAACAGAGCCCGGGAAGTTTTTGCTCAATTGAACATGCAGGCAACCGATGCCCGCAATGGGGTGCTGATTTACCTCGCTATGCACCACAAACGCATGGCAGTATTTGGCGATGAAGGCATTCATGCAAGAGTTGGTCAGGACTGGTGGCAGCAAGAGGTCAATGGTTTGATTGTTCGTTTTCGGGAAAAGAAGTTTGTACCCGGATTGGTGACGATGATCCATGATATCGGTGAGGCACTTAGCACACATTTCCCTTATGATGAAAAGGGTGACCGTAATGAATTACCCAACGATGTAGTTTGGGGCGATTAGCAGCCGGTTAAATATGAAAAGCATGAAATCAATCTGGTTGAGTATTGTGGCCTTATTTGCCTGTCTGCTGGTTAGCAGCCAGGAAGTATTGCCGCGTCCCGATCCACCTCGATTGGTCACCGACAAGGCTGGCATTTTATCGGCCACAGAACTGACGGCACTGGAACAAAAACTGGTTGCAGTTGATGACAGTTCTTCCAACCAAATTGCCGTTGTTATTATTAAGTCGTTGCAAGATCGGCCCATTGAGGAGTATGCTACCAAGTTATTTCGCACCTGGGGTATCGGGAACAAAAAGACCAACAATGGCGTATTGCTGCTGGTATCAGTTGATGACAGAAAAGTAAGGATTGAGCCCGGTTACGGGTTGGAGGGTGCCATACCTGATATCGTCGCTGATGATATCATTCGAACTAAGATTGCTCCGGCCTTTCGGGAAGGGAATTATTATAAGGGCATTGATGATGCCACCAACGAATTGGCTAAAGCGGCTGTGGGGGAATATAAAGTCGCCCGCAAACGGAATAAGCCATCCCGCGATGGAGACAATCCTATGGTTGTATTTTTTATCATTTTGATTTTTGTGCTGATCATCTTAGCCGGTATCGGCGGAGGTGGTGGATTTGGCGGAGGTAGAAGACGGCGGAGTGATTTGGGCAGTTTAGCCGAAGGCATTATACTGGGATCCCTGTTGAACGGGGGTCGTGGTGGTAGCAGCTGGGGCGGCGGTGGTTTTGGTGGCGGCGGCTTCGGCGGTGGTGGCTTTGGTGGTTTTGGTGGTGGTAGCTCCGGCGGCGGAGGTGCCAGCGGAGGATGGTAATCTATATCTATTCTTTATACATAGGGTCATAGTATCCTACACATGTAGCAGCAAACATCAGTAGCAGCTCAAACTTGTAGCGACACACACATCTATAGCAGCACACACGTGTACACCCATAGGCTGCGGCCTTGGTTTCTGAGATTCATGTATTTCGGACTTGTGTGGTTGCAGTCTTTATATCATAGCCTGCGGCCCTGGTTTCTGAGATTCAAGTATTTCGGACTTGTGTGGGGGTGCCATAAAAAAAGCCGGATCATGTCCGGCTTTTTTTATGAGATGCGTCGATTATTTTATTTTTTCTCAATTTGTTCTTTCACGTAATCAGCCAATGCTGTTTTACCTTCTGCCTTCTTCTTATCGCCAATCTTCTTTAGGAAGAAGTTATTGATATAAGGGTCGGTTTGTGCCCGTTGAGAAGCGGGAATTGAATTCCGCATCGCAACGATCAGGTCAATACCTTTTTTGAATTTCACCGGATCATTCTCATCCCCCACTACTTCAGCCAGGGTAGTGGTTAAGCTGAACTTTTCCTGTGTAAGTGGCATCTTTTCATATTTGCCGGCCACAAAATCAAAGGCCATGGGATCTTTCAGGGAGGTTAGTGTATTGCTGATACTGCTGGTCAAGCGGGCTTTGCTGGGTTGTTTCATCAGCTTATGTGTAGCAGAAATTGCGGAGGCGGAATCCAATTCAGCCAATGCTTCCAGTGCAGCACCTGCTACCGAGTAGGAAGAGTCTCCTGTTAATGTAAGCAGCATTGGCACCAGGGATTGATCTTCTGATTTAACCAGTAGATCGATTGCAGCAGCGCGCACAGTTTTCGATGGGTCAGTTCCTGCTATATTTTTTGCAAGAGCGAAGACCTCAGGAGAGGGGCTACCTGTCTGGAATTGTTCCAATGCATCTTGACGGATGGCATGGAAGGGATCTTTCAACGCCAGCAGTCGAATTGCCTGAGCTGATGTGTCGCTATTTTTACCCTTGGCAGCTGCTAGTGCTTCAGCCCGATCTACATAGTTCCCGGCATATTTATACTGATGAAGGTATTGAGCCAGTGTTTTATTATCTTTTTTAACACACAGCAGTATCTTTTCTGCGTCTACATTAATGAGGGTTGGTTGGTTGCTCACCGCAAAGGAAAAAGTATCTATTTTGTTTTCCATCCATACCTGGTGTCTCTTTTTAGTGGTTCCTTCATACACATCGATCGCCAAAGGCAGTTTAAAGATTTTATCACCTGACTGGGTTTGCTTCATATACACAAAGGCACGACGTGTTGAGTCGTTATAACCATAGCTGATATCAAGTGCCGGGTGACCGCTACCAAAATACCATTGGTTGAAAAACCAGTTCAAGTCTTTACCCGTTACTTTTTCAAAAGCCAGGCGCAGGTGATGAGCACTGCCGGTGCTGAATTTATTATCACTGAGATAGCGGTTCAAAGAAGCGAAGAAGGCGTCATCACCCACATAGTTACGCAGCATATGAAGAATGCGACCTCCTTTTTCATACGATACATTGTCGAACATATCTTCCTTGTCTGCGTAAAAGAAACGAACCAGGTCTTTCTTTGAGCCACCGCTCATGAGGTAAGACTGCATGTCTTTTTTATTCTCATGGTCACCAGCATCCTTACCATATTTGTGTTCCATCCAAAGGGTCTGGCTATAGTTAGCAAAGCTTTCGTTCACGGTCAGGTTGCTCCAGCTTTCGGCAGTCACATAGTCACCAAACCATTGGTGGAAGAGTTCGTGCGCGATGGTGGTTTCCCAAATATTCCCTTCTGATAATTCGCGGGCATCTTGTTGCGCACTTTCCTGGTGCAAGGTAGCCGTGGTGTTTTCCATGGCACCGCTTACATAGTCATGAGCAACCATTTGGCTATATTTTTGCCAAGGGTATTCGATGCCTGTAACACGGCTTCCGAAGAATTGCATCATTTCGGGGGTAAGTCCGAAAATTTTTCTGGCTACGCCTGCATACTCCTTATCAACATAATAATTCACTTCCTTGCCTTTATAACTGTCTTTGATTACAGCGAAGTCGCCTGCACCTATGAAAAACAGGTAGGGGGCGTGTGGCATATCCATTTTCCAATAATCGGTGCGGGTGCCGTTGCCATTTTTCTTTTGAGAGATCAGGATGCCATTCGACAGGGAAACAAATTTCTCGGGTACAGTGATAAAGAATTCCTGTGTTGATTTCTGGTTAGGGCGATCGATGGTAGGCACCCATACAGAGGTTCCTTCAGTTTCACCCTGCGTCCATACTTGTGTAGGCTTATTGGGTTCTTTGCCGGTGGGGTTGATGAAGTAAAGTCCTTTCGCATCCGTGATAGCCGCGCTGCCGGCAGTTTTAAATTCGTTGGGTTTGGCTGTGTATTTAATGGAGAGGGTGTAGGGTTGGTTCCGCAGGTAGGTGCGATTCAGTTTCACCCGCAGAAACAGTCCATCATTTTTATAGGTCAGTGGCAGACTTGTATTACCATTCAAGAGGGCTACGCTATGAATATCCATTCCTTTTGCATCCAGCACCACTGAATCGGTCGGATAAAAATGCGGTTGCAGGGTAAGCGCCACTTTACCTTCAAGTTGCGACTGCTCAAAAACAAGTTTAGCTTCCAGTTTGGTGTGCACTACATCATTGATTTTTTCAGGAAACGAGCGATAAATTTTCTTCCAGTCCCCTTTGTCAGCAGATAGTTGTGCGGAGATGCTCATCTGCAGGAGCAGCAGTGGAAGGATAAGTAGGTACTTCATGTGGTCTTATTTTTTAGGTAGAAATGAAAAATAAAGATACAGAACTTACTATTGATGCTGATTTCTGGTAGGGAGATGGAGTAATCTCGTGATACTTGGCAATAGCCAGTTACAGGCGGTTGCCTGAATATTGTATTTTTGTTCACCTTCAAATCATCATTCATGCCGCGTTATTTTATTGAGGTAAGTTATAGGGGGGCTGCCTACAGCGGCTTTCAGGTGCAGGAAACGGCAGCTACGGTGCAGGGTGAATTAGAGCGGGTGCTGGCGGTATATACGCGGGCGTCCATCGGTTTAACTGGTTCATCCCGAACGGATGGGGGCGTGCATGCCAGGCAGAATTTTTTTCATTTCGACTTGCCGGAGTCAATAGTGGGAGATTGGGTATATCATCTCAATGCTATGTTGCCAGACGATGTGGCTATCAAGGGGATATACGCCGTGCCGGCGGAAGCGCATTGCCGGTTTGATGCAATTAGTAGGGAATATGTGTATACGATCTACAGTAAAAAGGATCCTTTTCTGGTGGGTCGGGGATGGCGTTATCCTTATCCAATGGATGTCAGTTGTTTGATGAAGGCTGCCCGTTTGGTAGAGGGTGAGCATGATTTTAGTTCTTTTTGCAAGCGGGGTGTACAGGTAAAGAATTTTAAATGTTATGTAGAGATGTCGGAATGGGCCCGGGAGGCAGATGCTTGGGTGTATCGTGTCAGGGCCAATCGTTTTTTAAGGGGGATGGTACGGTCATTGGTCGGTACGATGGTAAGGGTAGGTAGGGGGGAGTTGACTATGGCGCAGTGGGAGGATTTGTTATCGGCGAAAGAGGGGGGTGCTGTACGTTGGCTCGCGCCTGCGGAGGGCTTAGAGCTAAGCAGGGTGCGGTATGCAGGTGAATTAGAAAAGATATTGGGTAGTTGAGGCAGATCTTTTGGTGTTAATAAAAAGCAGAATTTAACAGAAATATTTTTGCAGTCATATAAATCGCCGTATCTTTGCGTCCCTCGCTGAAAAAGTCGGGGGTAAGTTCTTCAAAATCAAGTGTTTTCGCGCAAGTCTTGTCTGAGAATAGTTGAAAATAAAATTAGGTGGTAATTGATTTAGTTGTATCTTTGCCGCCCGCCCGATAAAAAGGGCACCAGTTCTTCGAATTTTTACGGCTAAAATAATTTGATAATCATTCAAATATTTTTGGTCACTAAAATAAATGTGCTTACTTTTGCACCCCCAATTAAGGGGAGGCTGAATAAGCCGAAAGTTCTTTGAAAGTTTGGAAGCAACAGCAGCATAAAACTTTGAAGTTTTATGGTAAGGTTTGCAGCAATCAAAAAATACACACAAAATCCGACGTTAATTTCGATTAATTTGAGATTAAGTCAGATCAAACAACATTTACAATGGAGAGTTTGATCCTGGCTCAGGATGAACG
>CAYUXJ010000048.1:6140-8239 GCA_964448845.1 uncultured Sediminibacterium sp. | reverse complement strand
CACCACGGAGTCGGAAAAATTTACTTTAGCGTTGATTTATCCGCTTTCATTTTCTGCTAAAACTCACTTCAGACGTGCTAGATAGAGGCATACTGAATTTACTTTCGTAGTTCGATAACCCCGTTTTCTTGATCAGCATCCATTCCTTTTGGAAAGATCAAAATTGAGTAATTTTAAAAGCAACAATTTTTTAAACTATATTTATACCCCTTAAGGTATAATAATAAAAGTTTAATAAAAAACTATACCCCTTAGGGTACAGTTATAATTATAGGATTAACTTTATACCCGAAAGGGTGCACAATGCGAAAGGAAAACAACAGATTACCTCGGTTCATAAAGGAGAAACGAAAGCTGGCGAATCTTACTCAACCTGAGCTGGCCGCCAAGGCAGGCGTGGGCCTGCGCTTTGTAAGAGACCTGGAGCAGGGAAAAGCCACGCTTAAAATGGACAAGGTGAACCAAGTGCTTAAACTGTTTGGTCATGAACTGGGACCCATACCGGTTGACCGAAAATCACTGATCAATGAGGAAAGCTGATGTATTAATGAATGGGCTCTTAGCCGGCCATCTTTTAGAAACGGAAGATGGTTACCGTTTCTGGTACGAGGCTGCTTACCTGAATGCAGAACATGCAAGGGATATTAGTCTTACCCTACCATTGACAGACAAACCCTACAACAGCAAAACGATGATCCCGTTTTTTGACGGGTTAATTCCCGAAGGCTGGTTACTGGAAGTAGCAGAAAAAAACTGGAAGCTAAACGAGCGGGACAGGATGGGTTTGCTATTGGCCTGTTGTAAAGATTGTATTGGTGCGGTAAGTATTGTTGAAGCCAAAGAATAAAAATGATGAACTGTCTTTATTGCTATAACAAACTGGAAAATGGACAGGTGGATTTTCATCCTGCATGCAGCCGGAAGATCTTCGGTAATCCGGAGCCACCGGTACTGCCTTATTCCGAAGATCAGATGCCGGATCTGGCGGAGCAGGTAATTAAAAGCCAGGTGGCCGTTACTGGCGTACAGCCGAAGCTTTCGCTGGACATAGAAAAATCAGCTAAGCAAAGAGAAGGACAGAAAACGCCGCAACGGTTCACCATTGTTGGCCTATGGGCCGGCTATATTTTAAAACCGCCCACTAAACAATATCCGCAGCTGCCCGAACTGGAAGACCTTACCATGCACTTGGCAGAGCTGGCCGGGATAGCTACTGTACCCCACTCACTTATTCGGTTGCAGGGGGGCAACCTTGCCTACATTACCAAACGGATCGACCGCCATAAAAAAAGCAAGGTGCACATGGAAGATATGTGCCAGTTAACAGAGCGTCTTACAGAAGAGAAGTATAAGGGGTCGTATGAACAGATCGGGAAAGCCATTTTAAAATATTCCGCTAACCCGGTGCTCGACCTGATCAATTTTTTTGAACAAGTGTTGTTTTCTTTTCTGACCGGCAATGCAGACATGCATCTGAAAAACTTTTCATTGATAGAGCAACCGGGCAGCGGTTTTGTTTTATCTCCGGCGTACGATATGGTGGCCTCAGCATTGGTGGTTCAGGAAGACAATGAAGAATTGGCGCTGAACTTCAATGGCAAAAAAAGGAAACTGCAACGCAAAGACTTTGATAATGTCTTCTCTTCCTTCACAGCACTGGAAGAAAAAGCAATCCAGAATATGTACGCCAAATTTGCCAATGCGGTTAAAAGCTGGTTACAATTTATTCCCCAAAGCTTTATAGATCAAACATTGCAGGATCGATATATAGAATTGATACAGCAAAGGTCTAAAGTGCTGGGCATATAGCTCCTGAATTACTCCGGATTTTTCAAATTTCAGAAGCCAAACCATAACGCATGAATCCGGGATAACTTCATGGACTAAAATCAAAAGCTGAATTGGTTTAACGGCTTTTGGGTTCAGAATAAGTCTATGGAAAAAGAAATAGTCACCCGTAAAGAACTATATGATTTAGTTTGGTCGGTTCCACTGCAGCCACTTTCCAAAAAGCAGGCAATCGCTGGTGTAGGTCGACGGAAGATCTGTGTTAAAATGGAAATACCCTTACCCAAGGTCGGCCACCGCCACAAGGGACT
>CAYUXJ010000048.1:0-6040 GCA_964448845.1 uncultured Sediminibacterium sp. | reverse complement strand
TTATCAGGTATCCTGTTGGATAGTCTTAAAGCCGCTTTCTGATGTTTTGATGATTTATCTCTTGATCGAAGCGCATCGACAAATTCGAAAATGATTTGAAGTACTTACTACTTGATTTTCTACTTTGTTACCTGTGTAATGAGTCGGGTTGGTTTCATTATGCTAACCTGCATATTTCTGTATTCCATCTACCGGTAATATCCAATATCCGCCACCTGTCATTAATTAAATTGGGGATACTGCAGGTCGAATAATTTTACTTAATAAATAAGCACCCCAATGCCAAATCACAGAAAACACCTGTTTATTTTTCTGACATTTTTAGGTGCTGTCCTGCAAGGAAATGCCCAGACCATCGTGCGGAAAAATATTGTAGTTGCCGATCGTGACACCCGCCAACCCATTTCTTTTGCCAGTGTGCGGTTTCTCGGAACTAGACAAGGTAAAACAGCAGACCTTAATGGCAGGGTTAGCCTGTCGGCAAACGATAAAGCACGCTTTCAATTTGGATGTGTGGGGTATGATACGCTGGCGATCATTTTTGAAGCCATTCAGGACTCAGTTTTTTTAACCCCCCGTACAAACGTTTTAGAAGCAGTGATAGTTGCTCCCACAGATGAGAGTAACCCGCGGGCGTTAGAAATTGTACAAAAAGCCATCAGCAATAAAAAGTTGAACGATCCTGATGCGCTGGAGTATTACAGTTTTACAACCTATGGTAAGGTATATATTGATACCCTTTCGGGTGAAGCCAAGAATCTTTTTCTCATATCTAAAGCCGATAGCCTGGCCCAGGAAGCCAAGCCAAATTACTTGTTCATGATTGAAAGCGTGATTGATCATCAATATCGGCAACCTAATCTCAGGAGTACAAATATGGTGGCCCAAAAAGTTAGTGGAATAAAAAATGCTTATTTGCTTGGCCTGGCCACCCAATTACAATACTATAACTTTTATCAAAATGAATTTCTACTACTGGGCATGAAGTATTATAACCCCATTAGTAGTTCATACCGAGGCTTATATGTGTTTCGGGGAATTGACTCTTTACAAGGGGAAGACGGCTACTACACGTATATATTACCATTCAGGCCGAAGAGAAATAAATATGGAGTGGAATTAATGCGAGGAGAAGTGCATATTCACGAGAAAGACTTTGCTATTGTCAATGTCAATGCCAGGGCCTCCACAGAAGACGAGAATCAGGTGGCCTTCAAGCAACGCTATCAGTTAGTGAATGGCAAGTGGTTTCCGGAGCAACTCTACACAGAGGTTGCGTTCAACATCTCTTCTGGTGGAAAAGAAAAAGCGAAGAGCGATGACAGAATTAAGGCCTACAATGTTACATACTTGAAAAACATCAACATCACCAATCCGGTGAAGAAGTCTGCTTTTGGTAATTATACCCTAACTGCTGCCAGTGATGTCGATAAAAAGCCGGACAGTTTTTGGAACAAACAGCGTGTAATACCACTTTCCAAAGCAGAAAGCAGCACCTATCGTTTTGTGGATAGCGTTTTGGGTGAAGTCAAGACTCAACGGATAATAAACGGACTCATCAACTTTTCTAAATACATCGTGCAGGGGTATGTACCAATTAAAAAGGTTAACCTCGACTTGAAGAGAGTTATTTCTTTCAATGAATATGAGGGACTTCGATTGGGAGTAGGTTTTACGACGAATGAGCAACTGATGAAAAAAACCCGCCTCGGAGCATACTGGGGATATGGATTGAGAGATCGGGCGATGAAATATGGTGGACATATTGAGCAAGTCATCAGCTCAAGGAAAGATATAACAGCCGGAGTCTCCTTTAGTCAAGACATTGCCCTTGCAGGTTTGAGTGGCTATAAGTTCCTACCGGTGCCTGCTGCTGGGTTACTGCGGCTGTTTACCAACCGCGCCGATTCGGTTCAAAAAACGGAGCTCTATGCTGATTTCTGGATGTTGAAGAAGTTCAGAACAAGGTGGTATGCCAATTACCAGGATCGCCAGTTTACACAGGGGTATCAGTTCGCCATGTTTGAGAAACAGAATACTTTTTTAGAAAGACTTCAGGTGTATGAGACAGGGTTACACATCACTACCGGATTTAAGCAGGGCGGGCTAAAATTGGATAATTTTTTCAGCTTTGACAGATCAGTATCAAAAAACTTTTTGGATATCGACTTGCGAAACGGATGGCTTTTTCAAAACGGGACCCGACACCCCTATCAAAAGGCAGAAGTAAAATATGTTCGTCAATTGTCTCTTGGAAGAGCAGGATCGCTGAATACCATCACGACTGGAGGAATTATTAATGGACATCTGCCTTTTGGTATGCTCTTTGGCAATATGGGTAGCGGATCCAGGGCGGCATCCAGTATTTTGGTGCCCGCTACTTTCCAGACGATGCGCGATTTCGAGTTTACGAATGACAGGTATGCGGCCTTGTTCACCACTTATGAATCCGGTTATTTATTTCAAAAGGCAAAAAAGTTTGGCATTGCTGCGCTCCTGGCAAATAATATCGGCTGGGGTAGCTTTGATAATTCATCTTTACACAATAGCATGGTTGCACCATCCATGAATTTATGGTACACAGAGACAGGCGCCGGACTCAGGTTTCGGATGAAAGGATTTAATATGGGAGTTTTGGCTATGTATCGATATGGAGCCTATCATATGGCCGATGCGCAAAGCAACTGGGCCTTTAAAATTGTTACAGGAGGGTTCAACTGATGGGAGTGAGTTGAAATAATTACTGAATTTCTGCAGGATGATTTCAGTGCCATTGGTTTTTATCAGCTGTTTTAATTGATTTTCTTAACTTTACTCCTCAAACATCAGGAACTCTTCAGTGAGTGCCAACCAGAGACAACACTCAAAGGTGGCAAAGCGATGTGGACATTCTGTCAAATAAAATGAATTTCCCTCCTCGTTTCCTGCTGTGATTTTTTAACTACTAAAAAAACACACCATGCAATCGACCTTCCAACACCTGCCTTTTCCTTTTTCCAAAAAGGCAACCATTCAACTGACAACGGGTAAAAAGACTCAAATTATTGAATGTGAGCTCGCAAGCTCTGTAATTGAAATTTTTCAGTCCCTCTGTTTTCGGAAGAAAAATCAATTCAAACAGCCCCTTTTATTGAAATTCGACAACCCCCTGCAACAAACCTTTTCCCGACAGACTTTCAGCTTTGACGTGATCCAGGCCTGCTTTGATTATGAAACCGGCCTCGCAAAAAAAATCGCGCCCATTCGCAAGTCAAGTGGTAAAGCAGCATTTGTTCAATCTTTTGCTGAATTCTCTTATGTATTATTGCTCCCTGCCGATGCCCAACTGGGGAGAAGTATAGCGGTCAACCAAACTAAAATTTCTATTGAAGGCTAACATGCATGCCAACAGGTTTCATGAACGGTTGTCGGGGTCAATTATCGCTTACCGTAAAAGCAAGTAGAGAAGCAAGGGGCCTGTTCCCGCAGAACAAATATTTTTTCTGTCAGTACGCAGCAGAATAGTAAATTCATAGTACTAAACTTCCCGCCATGAAATTTCGTACTCTTCTTCCCCTCCTGCTATTGTTTGCATTGACTGCACCGGCACAAGACACCCTGCCGATTTATCGCAAGCTGGCTGAGATCGCCGTGATCGATCAGAAAGTGATGATACCGATGCGCGATGGCGTGCGGCTGGCAACAGATATTTATCGGCCCAAGGGTAATGGCAAGCATCCGCTGATCCTTTCCCGCACCCCCTATAATTTCAATAGCTGGGTAGATGGCAAGATGACTGCCCGCAGTTTTGAAGAAGCCTACGAAGCAGTGAGCCGGGGCTATGCTTTTGCGGTACAAAATGAGCGGGGACGATTTTTCTCCGAAGGACAATGGGATATACTCGGCACACCGGTTACCGATGGCGATGATGCCTTTAGCTGGCTGGCGGCACAGTCCTGGTCTAATGGCAAGATTGGTTTGATTGGCTGTTCCTCCACAGCGGAATGGCAGATGGCGGTAGCGGCGAGAAAGCATCCGGCGCTGGGTGCGATTGTGGCACAGGGTTTTGGTGCAGGTGTGGGTAAGGTGGGTCGCTTTCAGGAGCAGGGCAACTGGTACCGCGGCGGAGCACAGCAGATGTTGTTTACTTCCTGGCTCTATGGAACACAGAACGATCAATATCGGCCCCTGCTTCCCAAAGAAATGGCGCAGCAAGACCTCATTCGTATTTCTAAATTTTATGACATGGCAACAGAGATGCCGCGGGTAGATTGGGCAAAAGCCTTCCATCATTTACCTGTGCGCGATATCATTAAAAATGTTGACGGACAAAAAGGTGTTTATGAAAACATGATTGCCCGCCAGCCCAATGATCCGCAGTGGTTTACCGGGGGTCTGTGGCATGAGACCATGCCCATTGAGGTGCCGGGTTATTGGTTTGTTTCCTGGTTTGATGTTTCTTCCGCTCCCAACATAGAATTGTTCAATCATGTACGCAATACGGCGAAGGACAGAAAGCTGGCCGACAATCAGTACCTGGTGATTGCGCCAGTCTTGCATTGTTCTTATAAGCGGGCGACAGAAGATACGAAGGTCGGACAACTCAGTGTGGGGGATGCGCGGTTGAATTATGATGAGCTCACCTGGTCTTGGTTCGATTTGCATTTAAAGGGTGAGCCGAATGATTTCAAGCAGAAAAATCCACGGGTACGTTATTATACGATGGGGGCGAATCGCTGGCAATCTGCCGATAGTTTTCCGGTGCCCGGAACGCGGATACAGCCGATGTGGTTATCCAGTGGCGGAAAAGCGAATACCCGGAATGGTGATGGGGTGTTAGTAGCAACAGCTCCGGTAAAATCACCGGCGAAGGACATGCCTGATACGTTTACATATGATCCGTTGAAACCGGTGCCATCTTTGGGAGGGAATGTATGTTGCACGGGCAATGCAATACAGGGCGGCTCATTTGATCAATCTGAAATGGAATTGCGTGATGATATCTTGGTGTATACATCGGAGCCGCTGGCGGAAGGATTGGAAGTGACGGGATTTATCGAGACGAGCTTGTTTGTTTCATCCACCGGCGTGGATACGGATATTACTTTGAAGTTGATTGATGTACATCCGGATGGTAAGGCGTATAATTTAGATGAGACGATACAGCGCTTGCGCTACAGGGACGGCTATGATAAGGAAGTGTGGATGGAAAAAGGCAAGGTATACCAGGTGAACATGAGTCCGATGGTCACCAGCAATTTTTTTGCACCGGGTCATCGGATACGGATTGAGATATCGAGCAGTAATTTTCCTCGGTTCGATCGCAACCTCAATACCGGTGGTGCTAATTACAATGAGAAGACGCCGGTAACGGTGAAGAACACTATACATCATTCCAAGCTGTATCCTTCCGTTATCAAGCTTCCTATTGCGCCGAAGAAGTAGCGGGAATAGAATTGCCGGAAGATGGAATAGGAGTAGAAAACGAGTAAATCGAATTACATGATACTGGCATTCCAATTAGTTGGGGGCGAGATTTCCTTTGAAGAAGATAAAATAGTCATCAAGGACAATTCCCGGAGGCAAAGCTATTTTGAGTTAATAGGGATTGCCATGGGCGCAACTTTTATTGCTATTCTTCTCGTACGAGATTTCAAATCCGATGCCGCATATTATAGTGGGTTTTTGTTTTTTCTGGGGCTTATAAATTTGTCTGTTTTCATCATAATGCTGCTTCGGTCTACACAGGGTGAAATTCAAATTAAGGATATAAAGTCTGTCACCGTACAACAAAGATTCGCCAATAAATTTATAGATATCAAGCTGAAGAATAACCGACTTCGAAGGGTTGCTGGTGTAAAAAATAAAGAGGAGCTGGAAGCTTACATCGAAAGGTATGTGAAGCCGAAGATAGGATGATAGCGAGGGGGCGCCAACAACGGCTTTTTTAATGCCGGGTTGAGTGCTAACCTATATGCAAATTCAGAGCAGATTGTTTTGTAAAATGGGAGCCCGATTTCTATACATCTCAACCGGCAGAAGAAAGCAAAAGGTATGACAG
>CAYUXJ010000047.1:0-8411 GCA_964448845.1 uncultured Sediminibacterium sp. | reverse complement strand
AGACCATACGCTAAAGACATCAATAAAGTCTTTGGTCTTTGGCAAATGGTCTTTGGTTCAGAAATTAAACTCCACCCGGGTATCGGGGTAATCTAATTTTCTGCTCCATTCTTTCTCCCCCCTTTTTATGTTGAATATATTCGTTTGCAGATTTACAAAATCATATAGGATGCTGCAATCTGCGCGTAATGATTTTAGTTGACTGACATGTGATACTTCCCAATAGATCCAGACACTTTCTTTATTGATTTCATACCCCAGATATTCCAACTGACATACTTTACCATTTATAGTTAACTGCAACTTTTGCCGAATATATCGGCTTAATTCGGCTTCTACGGCTGCTTTATTTTTAGGATTTACAAGGTCAATGGGAATGTTCGATTGCTTGCGCAGGGTTTGCTCCAGATCTTCCGTAAAGATGCGAATACTGATTTCTGCGGTGGACGCTTTTTCATTGTGGTGAATCTGAATCAACGAAATATAGAAGGGATGCAGAAAAGAGGTAGTCAATAGTAAAACAGGGAGAATCAGTATCTTTAAAGCGTACTTCATCTGTCAAAATTCACAATAAATACGCGCTTGAACAAATGAATGATTTTTATTTATACCTGGAGCAAGGCTTCCAGCATATTTCAGACTGGCAAGGACTGGATCATATACTTTTTCTGGCTGCACTCTGTTTGCGATACCAGTTCGGTGATTGGAAAAAGGTGCTCCTCCTGGTCACTGCTTTTACGATCGGGCATTCCATTACCCTGGCATTGAGTGTGCTCGATTTCATTGATTTACCTACCCGGTGGATAGAACTGCTCATTCCCGTTACCATTGTGCTGACCGCCATCAGCAATCTTTTTGTCAAAAAATTTAGTTTTTCCTCCCGGTACCCTCTCATTTACTTTATGGCCCTGTTCTTCGGCTGTATTCATGGTCTTGGTTTCAGTAATTTTCTCAAAAGTATGCTGGGTAACACATCCGCCGTCCTTCCCCGTCTCCTGGCTTTTAATGTGGGACTGGAAATCGGACAGCTGATCATTGTATTGATAATTTTATTCATATCTTTTTTGGCCATTCATCTATTTCGTTGCAGTAGAAGAGAATATATTTTGTATTTTTCGGGCATGGTCAGTGCATTGGCACTGGAAATGGTTATTGAAAGAGCTAATTTTTTAATTCATTAGTATGAAAAGAATCTTATTATTTGTATCGATTTTACTTGCACAGCAATCATTTGCTCAGTACCTGCAGTACAATCCCGGTTCCAACCATGGCAACAAGTTTGAGCAGTTGGGTTCAATGCTTCCTACCCCCAATGAATACAGAACGGCCAGCGGTGCACCGGGTCCAAAATACTGGCAGCAACGTGCTGATTATAAAATCAAGTGTACGCTCGATGAATCTAACTTCACGCTGCGTGGATCTGAAACCATCACCTACTATAATAACTCACCCGATGCGCTGACTTACCTCTGGCTTCAGTTAGATGAAAACCAGCACAGCTCTGTGAACAATGCCAACTATCAGACCAGTTCTAATCTAAGTCGGATTTACACCACCGGTCAGCTGGATCAAATGGCTAATACCGGACAGGATAATGGCAACGGTGAATTGATTCAGAAGATCACTGACGTAAATGGTAAACCCCTTACTTACCGCATCAACAAAACGATGATGCGTGTAAATTTGCCTACCCCACTGAAGCCCGGACAACAATTTATTTTCTCCATCGACTGGACGTATAAAATCACCAACCGCTACCAATTTTTTGGTCGGGGCGGATACGAGATTTTCTCTGAAGACAGCAACGCCCTCTTTACCATTACACAATGGTTCCCGCGCCTATGCGTTTACAGTGATTTTCAGGGCTGGCAGAACCACCAGTTTGCAGGAACCGGTGAGTTTGCACTGGTTTTCGGCAATTACGATGTACAAATCACCGTGCCTTCCGATCATGTGATCATGGCGACCGGTGAATGTAAAAACTATGCACAAGTATTGAACCCCACGCAGCAGGCACGTTGGCAAAAGGCACAAACCGTGACTGAGCCAATTGAAATTGTTACCCTCGACGAGGCTAAGAAAGCTGAAAAACAGCGCAGCAAGTCCACCAAAACCTGGGTATTCACAGCCAACAATGTACGTGACTTTGCCTGGGCTGCCAGCCGTAAGTTTGTTTGGGATGCCATGCCTGCTTATGTGGAAGGAAAGAAAGTAATGTGTATGAGTGCTTACCCCAAAGAAGCCTATAATCTTTGGCGTCGTTATTCCACCAAACTGGTGGCACATACCATTAAAACCTACAGCAAGTTTTCAATACCCTATCCATACCCCACGGCCCAAAGTATTGAAGCCAGCAATGGTATGGAATATCCTATGATCTGTTTCAACAATGGCCGGACAGAAAAAGATGGTACCTACAGCGAATCCACCAAGAATGGTATGGTGGGTGTGATCATTCATGAAGTTGGACATAACTTCTTCCCCATGATTGTAAATAGTGATGAACGCCAATGGTCATGGATGGATGAGGGATTAAATAGTTTTGTGGAGTACCTGACTACAGAATTATATGACAATAAATTCCCTTCCCGCAGAGGACCTGCTTTTGCAATTGCTGACTATATGCGCTTGCCAAAAGATCAGCTGGAACCCATCATGACCAACAGTGAAAACATCATCAATTTTGGCCCTAATGCTTATGCCAAGCCTTCTGCCGGATTAAATATATTGAGGGAGACCATCATTGGAAGAGAACTCTTCGATGAAGCCTTCAAAGAATATGCACGTCGCTGGGCATTCAGGCATCCCACTCCCGCTGATTTGTTCCGTACCATGGAAGATGCCAGTGCTGAAGATCTGGACTGGTTCTGGCGGGGATGGTTCTATACGGTGGATCCATGTGATATTTCTTTGGATAGTGTTCGGTATGCAGTATTCGATCCCAACATGGCAATGCCAAGCATGGGAGGACGAGTACCCGGAGCAGCCGGTGGACGCCCCTTGGCTAAACCATTGGTGAATTCCTTTGAAGATATTTCCAAAATCCGGAACCGGACCGATAAAAACACTCTTTTCCTTACAGATGTAGATACTACTTTGCGTGATTTTTACTGGAGATATGCGCGTGGTCTCGAACCCTACGATTCTGTAACAAAAATACCCATGCCTAGTCCTGCTACCCCCGAACCACTGACGGAGGAAGAAAAAGCCAAATATGCGGGCATGCATTTGTACGAGATCAATTGTTCTAATAAAGGCGGACTGGTCATGCCCGTTATTGTTGAATTTACTTTTGAAGATGGCACCACGATGCGTGAGAACATTCCTGCACAGATCTGGCGTAAGAATGAGTCGAATATGAGCAAGGTATACATGACAAAGAAGAAAGCCGTGAAAATACAGATCGATCCGATGCGTGAAACAGCAGACATCAATGAGTCAAACAATACCTGGCCCAAGTCGCCCGATGCCAGCAAATTCGCCATATTCAAAGGCAGATTACCCGGTGGTAGGGGAGGTATACCACAAGGAATTAACCCCATGCAAGCTTCGCAACAGAAAAAGTAATCTAATTCTTTCATCACCCGGAACAGTCTTTATGTTCCGGGTTTTTTATTGTCTGTATGAAATACTTTCGCTTATTAATTCTTGTATTTTTTCTTCCTGCTTTTTCCCGTGCAGCCGATGTGGATACAGTCAGTATTTACAGCAAATCCATGCAAAAAAAGGTTCCGGCTGTTGTCGTAACACCCGATGGCTATTCATCACAACCTACCCAGCGATATCCTGTGGTGTATTTATTACATGGAGCTTTCGGAAATTATTCCAACTGGATCAAGAAAGTGACTCGCATTCGCGCCCTGTCAGATCAGTATCAAATGATCATAGTATGTCCGGACGGCGCATCTACCAGCTGGTATTTTGATAGTCCGGTTGATTCCGCTTTCAGGTATGAAACACATGTTGCCATTGAAGTTCCCGATTATGTTGATAGTGTATATCGAACTGTTACTGATAGAAATCGAAGGGCTATCACCGGACTTAGCATGGGTGGTCATGGAGCATTATTCATAGCTTTCCGTCATGCCAATCGTTTCAGTGTTGCCGGCAGCATGAGCGGTGCCCTGCACGTTAGTGTCATCCGCAAGGGCTATGATGTGGAAAAAAGACTGGGTGATACAGTGGCCAATGCCGCCTATTGGAAAGATTGGAGTATAGTGAATGTAATTGAAAAATATCCCTCTGATTCATTGAGTATTTTGATTGACTGTGGCACAGAAGACAGGGTCATGCCTATGAATCGATTGGTGCATGAGAAGATGTTGCGTTTGAAAATTCCCCACGAATACCTCGAACGCCCGGGTGAACACAATTGGCCCTATTGGGAGAATGCCATCCAGTACCAGTTGTTCTACATCAAACAGCAATTCAATAAAAAGAAGGTGGCTGCCCCGAAGGGTAATGGTTAGAACCGGACCTATTGAATGACTGATTTATTTCTAGATTTATTCCCTGTGCGAGGTGCCTCGGGTAATTTCGGCAGTACTAGTCTTTTAGCCGCAGTATCTTGGGAAACACTCGGGGTCTTGTTCACTTGTAGTTCGTCTAAAACATATTTTTCTTCTGCTATTATTTTTCCATAAACCGGATCGAAATAACGCCAGGTGCCGTGTTTCACGGATTGACCTTCTAGCTTGACCACCACACGGGTATATTTGTTTTGATCACCCGGATCTTGCACCAGTATGGTATCCAGCTGTTGCTTGCCGATTTTACGGGGCGCGCGCCAATATTCTTCTCTGATCATTCCTGCCATATTAAAATAACGGCACCGGCCATCTTTATTGCCAAAGCGGTAAGACTCCTCAGCAATTTTGTCGCCCATTAAATTATATGTTTTCCAGGTGCCCATCTTCATGTCGTCCATATAGTAACCTTCTTCCTCATAACCCGCATTGCCTCGTATCGCAGGAACGCGGTTTACCCATTTCCCCTGTTTAAGATCATTCATATCCACTTTGTTGATGGTATCTCCGTAAGCACCCTTGATAAAGGTTTTGTACTGCGCTTGTGCAGATAGAGAAAATAGTAGCAGCAGTATGAGCAACCTACCATACATAATGCATAAATTGTAGTTTAAATTTATTACAAAAATGCGCATGTGTAGTCCCAAATTATTGTTAAGCCTGCCATTCTTCATGGTGGGGGTATTGTCTGCTCAAATCAAGCCGACCCCGGCAGCCGAGCGCCTGAGTGTTATTCAGCAACGAAAAGCACTTGCTGCACAGTCTATCCTGAACCAGGTGCCATTCAGAAATGTGGGTCCCTCTATTATGAGTGGCCGTGTGGTTGATCTGGAGGTGAATCCATCGGATCCCACAGAATTTTATGTGGCGTATGCCAGTGGCGGACTTTGGCATACGATAAATAATGGGCAGAGTTTTGTTCCCATCTTTGATTCGACAGATATCATGACCATTGGGGATATTGCCATTAATTGGAAAACACGATCCATCTGGGTTGGAACGGGCGAAGTGAATAGTAGTCGTTCCTCCTATGCCGGCATGGGCATCTATCGCTCCGGTAACAATGGAAAAACCTGGGATTACCTGGGATTACCTGAGAGCCATCACATCGGAAAAATAGTATTACACCCCACCAATGATCAAATTGCCTGGGTAGCCGCTTTGGGCCATTTATATTCGCCCAATAAGGAACGCGGGGTATATAAGACCACCGATGGGGGCCAACAGTGGCGCCAGGTTTTATATGTAGATGACAATACCGGCGCTGTTGAGATGGACATCAATCCACAAAATCCTGATGAGCTGTATGCCGCTCTCTGGTATAAAACCCGCAGTGCCTGGAACCTGGTGGAGAGTGGCTCCACCAGCGGCATTTATAAATCTACCAATGGGGGTGAGCAATGGCAACCGATAACTGGTGCCGGCAGTGGGTTCCCTAATGGAGACGGGGTGGGGAGAATCGGGTTAGCTGTATTTCCGCAGAACCCATCGATTATATATGCTATTGTTGACAATAATTTTCGTCAGCCGGATACAGCAAAGCGAAATACGGATTCCAGTCGTTATATGCTCAGTGATTTTAAAAATCTTAGCAAGGAATCATTTGCAGCTCTTGACAATAAAAAATTGCAGTCATTTATTTCATCACCACGCAGTGGCATTCCTCAGAAATATACGGCTGCCGGATTAAAGGAGGCTGTGGCAACAGATCGCTTTCCACCTTCAGTCATCTGGGATTATCTCTACGATGCTAATACAGCTCTTTTTGAGACGCCTATTTATGGTGCTCAGGTTTACAAAAGTACCGATGCAGGTAAAACATGGAATAAAACACACGAGAAAGCCATCAATTTATATAGCACCTATGGGTACTATTTCGGAAAGATATTTGTGAGCCCTGTGCGGGAAGATAAGGTGATTATTACCGGCGTCGGAATACTCATGAGTAATGATGGCGGAAAGACGTTTAAATCAATCGAAGGCGAAAATGTACATTCCGATCACCATGCCGTGTGGATGAGTGCTGCAAAAGATGGTCATTTGATCAATGGAAATGATGGGGGATGCAATATTACCTATGATGACGGGAAGCATTGGTTCAAAGCCAATACCCCTGCTGTAGGTCAGTTTTATGCAGTAGCAGTGGACATGGCAAGGCCTTACAATGTATATGGCGGCTTGCAAGACAATGGCACCTGGTTCGGTGCGAGCACTACTAGGGAAAGCTTTCGCTGGTTTGATTCCGGCGAGAACCCTTATAAATCTATCAATGGTGGAGATGGCATGCAGGTGCAGGTTGATTGGCGCGATAACAAAACGGTGTACAGTGGTTCGCAGTTTGGTGCCTATAGCCGCCAGACATTGGGCACACCCGGACGGGGAACATCCGTAAGGCCTGCGCGCGATCTGGGGCAACCGGCATTGCGCTACAATTGGCAGACACCTATTCTGTTGAGCCGCCACCAGCAAGATGTATTTTACTATGGTAGCAATCAGTTTCATCGCTCCCTAAATCGTGGTGATAGCATGGTATCGATGAGCAGTGATCTCACTACGAATCCACCACAAGGGGATGTTCCCTTTGGCACTTTGACAACGATAAGTGAGAGTCCGATACGATTTGGATTACTCTATGTTGGTTCTGATGATGGCAATATACATGTCAGCCGGGATGGCGGATATTCATGGACGCTGATCAATAAAAAATTACCCAAGGGTTTATATGTGAGTAGGGTGGTAGCGAGTGGGTTTCAGGAAGGCAGGGTATATGCCACCCTCAATGGATATAGAAATGATCATTTTGCGGCTTATGTGTATGTCAGTGACGACTTTGGTGCCAACTGGAGATCTATTTCTGCCAACCTGCCTGCTGAGCCCGTGAATGTAATGCGCGAAGATCCTGTGCAATCTAATGTACTTTATGTGGGAACAGATGGAGGCCTTTATGTCAGCATTGATGGGGGGAATAGTTATATGATGTGGAACAAGGGATTGCCATACAGTGTGCCTGTGCATGACCTGGTAATTCATCCACGTGATAATGAGTTGGTGTTAGGAACCCATGGCAGAAGTATATACATTGCGGCTGTTAGTGAGATTCGAAAATTAGCTTCCGATGCAGTGTATCGGGAGAAAAGAGAAAAGGAACAAAGAGGACAGTAAGTTGTCGGTGTAATTCGTTTCAACTGCGCAGTTGTCTTTTAGATGGACTGCGCAGTTTTTTTTATCAGCCAAAGGTCCTGGCCTCCTAATACCCCCGGGAATTTTTTTCCATCGTAATAGAGTAGCAGGTCGAAATGGTTCCCTAGCAGCGTTTGCATACCGGTAGGGGTATGATAGGTTCTCATGGCACGGCTGCCTGGATCTTTTCCGCCACAGGTGAGCATGCCCCTCGCTGACAATTGTTTTTTCTCTTCTGTGGTCAGTTCTGCATCATAATGACTGCCACGTGTACTGATGTAGGCGAGTCCGTCTTTTTCTAATAAATGGTGCAGCAATTGGAGGCAAATGGTTTGTTCTGTTGTGGGTATATGGGTGAATACGCTGATGCCGATGATTAAATCAAATGAAGTGGGAGGACGCTTAGTAAGTTCATCGGTCATCAGCCACTGGATACCGGGACAATGGGCTTTGAGCCAGTCAATGCTTTTTTGATTAATGTCGGTTCCTGTTATAGTGGCTTCCGGAAAAAACTCCGGTAGCTGTCGTGTCACTCTTCCAACGCCGCAACCCCAGTCGAGTATATGATGGGGGTGGGTGGGTTGAAAGTGGTGGCAGAAGGATGCGATTTCGGCGGCAGCCTCTCGTCCACTTTTCAGGTACCAGTGATAGTTGATTTGTCCTGTTTCAAATAGAAGTTCATTTGGAGGGAGAGGAAAGGAGGGG
>CAYUXJ010000046.1:0-8546 GCA_964448845.1 uncultured Sediminibacterium sp. | reverse complement strand
TCTTTTACATGACATAATTTAAAGCGATCGGGAAATCGCTTGAACCATTTCAGCGGGTCTTCTCCGGCTGCTGCGACCCAATAGATATCCATTTCGAAATCTACCAGACTACTGTCAGTTTCTTTCATCATGACCGCTTGAGGAACTTGTCCGTCAATAGGCTTGAATGAATAGTCGTGGTTATGATAAGCGAATCGAATGCCATTTTTGCGGCAGATCTCACCTGCCTTATTAAAATCAGCTGCCGCTTTCTTGAACTCATCAATTGTTTTTTGTGGGCCCAACCAGGGGCAAATCAGATAACTCATGCCGATCTCAGCTGCTTCTGCCGCCTTGCGCTCAAAGTCATTCTGGTGTCTGCAATGGCTGGAAATGATTGTCATACCCAGATCATCCATGTACTTTTTAAATTCTTTATTGCTCCAGCCCCAGAACATTCCTTTGCCGCCCTCAAAGCTTTCAATTTGCTGATAGCCATAGCCGGCTAACTTGGCTAGGGTATCCTTAGCATTGGCAGTCATATCCTCCTTGACTGTCCACAATTGAATACCAAAAGGCCTCGCGTCTCCTGCCGATACTATCGGCTCAGTATTCCTGGCGAAAGAAGGTAAGGCCCAGCCGGCAGCAGCAGCCATCGCCGCATTTCTTACAAATGATCTTCTGTTGATAGACATACGAATTGATTTAATTGTTTCATAAAAACTAAGCCCTCATCTAGGTAGCCCAGGCTTTATCACCTTTCTTATACGGGATACATCCTTCGTACCTGCCCGGTATAGCGACATAACGCAATGCCTGGGTGGCACCTATTTCAGAACTAAAGAAGCCCCATAAAGTAAGCTCTTTCATCATGCGGAAATAATGAGAGGGGTCTTCCGATTTTTTCTTCTCCTGATATTCCTTCTGCTCTTTATCCAGCGTTACCAGTAACTCATGTCTTTGCTCAGGGGTAGCTTCCATGAATGCTTTTCCACAAGACTTTTTGCAGGCATCCTGCAATTGCTGCATCCCTTTCAGGAATACCTGCTGGTCTTTTTCTTCATAGCAGTCCTTCACAATCACTGTCATGAAATCACCCACCTTAGCAGCTTTTGCACCGGGAGTGGATGTGGCCGGCAAAATAGTCTCAGCTACTTCATTTAAAAAACTGATGTCATCAGCAGAAAAATTGAGGGATGCGTTGGCAGCCGGATTGTTACATCCGGATAAAAAAGCATCTGCACCCAGCAGGGTTCCACCCAGCAAGAGGGTCACGGCAGATATCGCTTCTCTTCTATTCATAAAGTATCTTTTTTCGGTGATTACAAATTTTGTTTTTTAAGTTCACTTACCGCATGATCAACTGCCCGTGCAGTAAATGCCATGTAGGTGAGCGAAGGATTCACACAAGCAGCAGAAGTCATGAACGAACCATCCGTGATGAACACATTAGGGGCATCCCAAACCTGGTTGTATTTATTTACTACCGAAGTCTTCGGATCTGCACCCATGCGGGCTGTGCCCATTTCATGAATGCCGCGCCCCTGGATACCATTGGCATCGTACCCATTGACATCTTTTACTCCCATGGCTTCCAGCATTTCAATCGCATCGGCCTGCATGTCTTTGCGCATCTTGAGTTCATTCTCTTTCAGTTCGGCATCGAAAGACAACACTGGTAAGCCCCATTTGTCTTTTAGATTTTTATCGAGGGTTACCTTATTGGCATGGTCGGGAATAATTTCTCCGAAGCCCATGATACCCATCGTCCAGGACCCCGGTTCAGTCAGCGCATCTTTATACGCTCCGCCAATGCTCATTTCAGCCACTTCATGGCGATATCCTTCCCTTCCGGCACCTCCCTGGTAACCAAAACCGCGCAGATAGTCGCGCTTGTCACCAAATAAATTCCTGAATCGGGGAATATAAATTCCATTGGCCCTTCTTCCATAGTAGTACTTGTCTTCATATCCCTCAACACGACCATTGGCGCCCACGCCCAGGTGGTGATCCATAATATTATGTCCCAACTCACCACTGGAACTACCCAAACCTCCCGGCCATATGTCTGTAGCAGAGTTCATCAATATCCAGGTGGTATTAAATGTACTTGCATTGAGGAAAATAATCTTGGCATTATAGACATAGGTCTTGTTGGTATTTGCATCTAATACCTCAACGCCCGTCGCTCTTTTCTTGTCTTTATCGTAAATCACTTTTGTGACAATCGACCAGGGTTGCAAAGTGAGATTACCAGTTTTCCGCGCAGCAGGCAGGGTAGAGGACTGTGTGCTGAAATAGGCACCGAAGGGGCAACCCAACCAACACTTATTCCTGAACTGACAATTGGTGCGGCCTTCATGCGCTACTGTAAGATTAGCGGTTCTTCCTATGATCATCTGACGGGCACCTTTATAATGCTCTTTCAATCTCTTGGCACCATCTTTTTCAACACAGGTCATGTCCATCGGTGGTAGAAACTGTCCGTCCGGAAGCTGAACCAATCCATCGCGGTTTCCACTAATGCCGGCAAATCTTTCTACATAATCATACCAAGCCTCTATCTCTTTGTAGCGAAGCGGCCAATCGACGGCGATACCATCTTTGGCATTGGCTTCAAAATCAAAATCACTCCAGCGATAACTCTGTCGCCCCCACATCAATGACCGACCACCTACATGATAGCCGCGAAACCAATCATAGCGCTTCACTTCCGTGTAAGGGCTCTCCTTATCTTTTACCCAATAATCTAAGTTGGTTTCATTGAGGGGGTAGTCACGCTTCAGTACAGGGTAATCCTTGATCATCTCCTGTGTTGGGGATCCGCGGTGCGGGAAGTCCCACGCTTCTTTATTGGCATTGACATAATCTTTGACATGCTCGATGTCTCTGCCCCTTTCCAGCAGCAATACTTTTAGTCCCTTTTCTGTCAGCTCCTTGGCAGCCCAGCCTCCGCTGATGCCCGAGCCCACCACAATTGCGTCAAATGTTTGTTCGGCCATGGTTATTGATGTTTATTGATAGAAAATAAATTTATACGTCACAAATTTGAATGGCTTTGCGGAGCGATTCCAATTTATTTTGTTGTGCAGGAATGAATTCCTGGGCAACATAGTTTTTAAATCCGGTGGCAAGTATCGCACGCATGATAGCGGGGTAAAACAATTCCTGGCTATCATCAATTTCATGCCGCCCCGGCACACCCGCCGTATGATAGTGCCCAATGAAGGGATGATACGTCTGTATGGTTCTGATCACATCTCCCTCATCTATCTGCATGTGATAGATATCATATAATAATTTGAAGTTGGGAGAACCGATGCGCTTACATAATTCAACACCCCAGGGCGTTTTATCACACATGTAATCTTTGTGGTCTATTTTGCTGTTGAGCAACTCCATGTGAATGACTACCCCCTTCTTTTCCGCCAGCGCCATGATCTTTTTAAGTCCGTCTGCACAATGTTGTAACCCTACCTCATCAGCCATCCCTTCCCGGTTGCCACTAAAACATATCAGATTGGTGTAGCCGGCTGCAGCCACCAGCTCAATGTGTTCGGTATAATTTTTTATCAGCTGCGCATGGTACTGAGGATTATTCCACCCTTTGGTGAGACTGATCTCAGCACCATTGCACATGGTAGAAATCAGTTGATATTGCTTCAGGGTATTCCAGTCCTTCGGCCCTACCAGATCTATGCCCACCAAACCCATCTCTTTGACAGCGGTACACAGCTGATCAAGTGGCATATCACCAAAACACCAGCGGCACACAGAATGGTGTATGTTTCCTTTGAGAGCGAAACGCTTGTCTGCCTCGGCACGCAAGCCGAGCAAAGGACTGGCAGCAATAGCTGCTGACCCTGCCAACATGTTTCTAATGATTTTTCTTCTATTGGTAGGCATAACAACAGATTTATACCCCTGTATTCACAGCAGGCTTATTCTTACGCATATATAAAAATAGTACAGTGAACGCAACAATCAGCATCACTGGAATCAGCAAAGTCAGGTTCAATACTTCTGGTCCTGCCAGCTTCTTAGCCTCATTCATCTGCTCGGCTGTTGCCTGGGCCATGGCTGTTCCTTCGGGTAAATGCTTTACCAACAGCTTATCATAATACCCCCCCATGAAAGAGGTGTATACTGAAACAGCGAACATACCGGCACCTCCCATCAGGTTAAGCCCAACCGCCCCAGTCTCTGGTAGGTTCTCCGAAACAAAACCCAACATGGTGGGCCAGAAATAACATACACCCATGCCGAAGATAACGGCGCCTAAAAAAAGCATGTTCCCCGTATAGTTACCCAACATAAACAAGCCGGCAGCCGATAAGATGGCAGACAACAGCAATACCCCGGTAGGGGAAAAGCGATGCACCACGGGTCCCGCTAGTCCGCGCCCGATCACCATGATACCGGTTTCAATGGTCAATAGGAGAATGGCATTATCAGATACGTTTTTCAATAAAACATCGATCCACTGACCTGTGAACAATTCAGTGATGGCTGTTCCAAACATCAGCACAATCATTACAAGGAAAAGAGGGCGCAGCAAAGAACGATACATCTGATGGGTCGATATACCACTGGCCACCCGCTCCGTAACCGGAAAATCAAGCCGGCTGAACAAAAATCCATAGACCAGGGTTGGAATAGCCATGAGTCCAACCTGCACCTGCCAGCCTATGCCGGCTTTATCGAGGAAATAAACCAATAACGTGCCGATCACAATGCCGCCGGGAAACCAGAGGTGAAAGTGGTTCAGCTTGGTGGTTTTATCGTTTGAGTAAATCGTTGCTACCAGCGGATTACAGGCTGCTTCAACTGTTCCGTTGGCAATGCCAATCAGTAAGGTAGAAATGAAGAGGGTCCAATAACCGGTAGCAAATACCGTAAGCAAAATTCCAGCCAGGTGAAATAGAAAAGCCAGTAGCAGCAGTCGCTTCATGCCAATGATATCAACCACCATACCACCGATGATCACCGCAAGCGGGAAGCCCCAAAATGCAGTAGAGGCAACGGTCGCCAGCTGGGCATTGTTCAATTCGAACTGTATACCCAAACGAGATAATATGCCCGCTCGAATACCAAAAGAAAGGGAGGTTACCAGCAAAGCCAGACAACTGGCGACAAAAAGCTGATTACGGGAAATACGGGTTTCCATGTTTTCATACGGTTGGTGAAAAGAATCGTGGGTTAAATATAATTTATATTTTTATTCCCCTTAGAAATAATCCATACAGCATATTTTTCCGATGTTTGAATGAGAATAAATTTTAAAGACCAATTGAAAAGTCTATGCAACGAAAACTAAAAATGGGAATGATTGGCGGCGGACTGGATGCCTTCATCGGTGCCATCCACCGGATGGCAGCCGGCATTGATGGCATGATCGAGTTGAGCTGCGGCGCACTGAGTGCACACACAGAAACCGCTATCGCCTCCGGAAAACATTTACTGCTGCCCCCCGACAGAATCTACACGAATTACAAAGAAATGATTGAACGGGAGGCGGCGCTGCCGGAAGGGGAACGCATGGACTTCGTTACCATCGTAACGCCCAACTTCGTACATTTCGATCCGGCCATGATGGCCCTTGAACATGGCTTTCATGTAGTAGTTGAAAAGCCCATGACCTTCACCCTTGATGAGGCTAAACAACTGGAGCAAAAAGCCCGCGAGAAAAATCTTTTGCTCTGCCTGACACATACCTATTCCGGTTATCCGATGGTAAAGCAGGCCCGCGCTATGTTTCAGCAAGGCGTTTTTGGAAAAATCAGGAAGGTTTGGGTGGAATATCCACAGGGTTGGCTGAGCAAATTATCAGAAAAAGAGGGCAACGCCCAGGCTGCCTGGAGAACCGATCCCGGCAAATCCGGTAAAGCCGGCTGCATGGGAGATATCGGTACCCATGCTGCCCACCTGGCAGAATATATTTCCGGATTACAGATCACGCAGCTCTGTGCCGATTTGCAGATCATGGTTCCCGGCAGAGCCCTTGATGATGACGGAAATGTATTGCTTCGTTTCAACAATGGCGCGACCGGTGTGCTCATGGCATCACAGGTGGCCGCAGGCGAAGAAAATGCACTGAAGATCCGCGTCTATGGCGAAAAGGGCGGCATCGAATGGGCGCAGCTGGAACCCAATACCCTCATCGTTAAATGGCTCGATCAACCCACGCAACTTTTGCGGGCAGGAGGCAACTTCGGTGATCGACTTTCCTCCTTCGCTGTTCACAGTTGCCGCACGCCGGCAGGGCATCCGGAAGGATACCTCGAGGCATTCGCTAATATTTATAAAAACTTTGCGCTGACCCTCTCAGCGCGTCTGGAGGGCACAACACCCAGCGCAGAAGCACTCGACTTCCCGACAGCAGCTGACGGCATAAGAGGTATGGCCTTCATCGACAACGTAGTCGCCTCCTCCGCTTCTGAACAAAAATGGACCAACTTCCAATTGTAACTACTGTACGCCGAAATTATATTGATATGACAACGATAAAAGGACCTGCCATCTTCCTCGCACAATTCATGGGCGACAAAGCCCCGTTCGATAACCTGTCGAATATTTGCCAATGGGCTGCCTCCCTTGGATTCGTTGGAATACAAATCCCCTCCTGGGACAGTCGCTGCATCAATCTGCAGCTGGCAGCCGAAAGCAAAACCTATGCCGATGAAATCAAAGGCATCGTTGCATCACATGGATTGCAGATCACTGAACTGTCGACGCACTTGCAGGGACAACTAGTAGCAGTGCATCCCGCCTATGATGCCCTCTTTGATGGGTTCGCGCCCGAGGCAGCACGCAACAACCCCAAAGCCCGCACCGAATGGGCCGTACAGCAATTGAACTATGCTGCACAAGCATCGCGCAACCTCTCGCTCGATGCACATGCTACTTTCAGCGGCGCCCTACTCTGGCATACAGTTTATCCCTGGCCACAACGACCGGCAGGTCTCGTAGATACCGGGTTCACAGAATTGGCCAATCGCTGGCTACCCATTCTTAATGCATTTGATGAAGCAGGCGTAGACCTCTGCTATGAAATTCATCCGGGAGAAGATCTCCACGATGGGGCCAGCTATGAAATGTTCCTCGAGAAAGTGAATAACCATGCCCGCGCCTGTCTGCTCTACGATCCCTCCCACTTTGTATTGCAATGCCTCGACTACCTTAGCTATATTGATCATTATCACGAACGCATCCGCATGTTCCATGTAAAAGACGCCGAATTCAACCCAACCGGCAAACAGGGTGTATATGGCGGCTACCAGGGATGGGTCAATAGAGCAGGTCGCTTCCGCTCATTGGGTGATGGCCAGGTAGATTTCAAATCTATCTTCAGTAAACTGGCTGCTTATGGTTACAAAGGATGGGCTGTGTTGGAATGGGAATGTGCCATCAAACATCCCGAAGCCGGTGCTGCCGAAGGAGCCCCCTTCATCAAGAATCATATTATCCGTGTTACGGAAAAAGCGTTTGACGACTTCGCCGGAACTGGGGCTGATGAAAAAACGAATCGCAGTATTTTAGGAATTGATTGATACCTTTATAGTTGACCTGTAAATTTGAAACCCGTGAAAAAAATTTCTATCGCGCTCAGTCTATGTGTCTTACTGGCCGCATGCGGCGGTCAGACAGAAAAAAAAGAAGCGGCACCTGCTACCACCGGATCTACATCCTCCAATAGCAATAATCCCGATTACCAGAAAGGATTAGAACTCGTTGCCAAATCAGATTGCCTTACCTGTCACAAAGTGGCAGACAAACTCATCGGTCCCGCCTATCAAGACATTGCGGCCAAGTATGAATCAACCGATGAAAACATCGAGCTGCTCGCCGGCAAAATCATCAAAGGCGGACAAGGCGTTTGGGGTCAAATTCCGATGACAGCCCACCCGCAATTATCCGAAGAAGATGCCCGCCAAATGGTAAAATATATTTTCCTGCTTAAGAAAGCACCTTAAACTCTTTTATATGCCCCCACTAACAGCCATTGGCTCTTCTGCAGTTTTTTTGCTACTCAGTATCTGGCAGTTTTTTATTCCACTCAAAAGCCATGCACCCCTTGTAGCTCCTGCAGTTCCGCAGACCGACGAATGGCGTTCGTTGTTCAATGGTAAAGACCTGCAGGGCTGGCACACGTTCGGCAAAACCACCGTTAACCCATCCTGGAAAGTGGCTGATGGTTGTATTTATTATGATGCAGCCAGCAAAACGGCGGAAGAGAGAAAAGGGCCCGGCGATCTGGTTACCAATGACGAATTTGAAAACTTTCACCTAGAGCTGGAATGGAAGGTCTGCAAGAACGGAAACAGCGGGATTATCTTCTGGTCAAAAGACAATAGTCAATTCAAGGAATCCTGGCATACAGGTCCGGAAATGCAGGTACTCGACAACGACGGACATCCCGACGGAAAAATTCTCAAACACCGTGCAGGTAATCTCTATGATCTCTTGGCATCCAAAGAAGGGGTAGCAAAGCCCTATGAACAATGGAACAAAGCTGAGATCATCGCCGATCATGGCTTGCTTATCTTCCGCTTAAACAACGAAGAAGT
>CAYUXJ010000045.1:0-9583 GCA_964448845.1 uncultured Sediminibacterium sp. | reverse complement strand
TAACTGTACCTACATGCAAAATATTGCTTTTATCAATACAATAATTTTTTAGGAAAATATTTTTCAAGGAATAGGCCATGAATTTCTACCCCCGGAAGATAAATTACTTGCAATGATGAGCTATCGCCTTCGGTACTTTATCAGGTATATCAATAAGGCAATGATTCCCATCAGCAGACATAACAAACACAGGTAAAGCGGATGGAGTTTGCGGAAGAAAACCATGATTATCAGAACCATACTGCTTCCAGCCCATCCCCAGACAGGTAATTTTTCGATACTGTGCGTTGGTTGTGGCAGGTTTTCCAAGGCGGGCTCCACCCATAAATACTGTAGTTTATCTCCCTCCCAAATTGCCAGATAGATTGCTGCCAATAACATCAAACCGGAAACTATATCGGTTCCGGAAAAATGATAGGAATAGGTAAGTATAAATATGTTTAGAATAATGGGTAAATAGACAACCACTCCCAATCTGGCAAATCGCTGGGTAACCAATAAAATTCCGGCTATTAACTGTGACCAGCCAATAAAGCTCCAATAAAGGGGTGAATGAATAAAACTAGCGAAAGCATATGAGGTGAGGCCGGGAGGCAGTCCTTTATCTAACTGTTCAACATCGAATAAGGGTATGATTTTGCCCATCACAAATGCAGCAATAATGAAAGCGGTGCCAATCAAATAGCGCAAATAAATGGTAAATAATTGTAAGAGCTCTATAGACTTCAAAAAGTGTAGCAGTTCAAGTACCTTTTTCATAACTCTTGAAAAATAATTTCTTACTGATCATCCTACTCATTGGCTGAAATATTGAAATTAGCCACATCATGTCATGTTAACAAGCTATAAATGATGAGAGGAAAGATTGAAAAGAAAAAAGACCAAAAATACTTAGGAATGGCTACGGACAGAAGGACGCAATTCCCACTTACTGCTTCACTACCGATATGCTCATCTGGTGCCTGTCGGCTATCAATGTAATAATATAGGTGCCGGGCAACCAGGAGGAAACATCTAAGCGATGTTGGTGTTCACCAGTCTGACGAAGTCCTTGATTACTAATCGCTATGGTCTTTCCCTGCAGATCAGTTACCCGAATATGTACGCGTGCGGCCTGTTGCATTCGGTACTTAATCAATGCTTCCTGCTGCAGTGGATTGGGAAATACTTGTAGTCCCTGCACTGCTGAAATAAGCGGCGGTGTTGAAATGGAAGTGGGAAGTATTGTAGCTGAAAAGGTATTGGATACCGGGCTTTCATTGTGCAGCCGGTCCAGTGCTGTAACTACATAATAATAAGTATTCCCCGGAGCAGCATCATCTACATATCTAAGCGTATCAACCGGAGAAATCCATCTGATCAGGGATGCGTCGGCGATATTTACCGGTGTCTGTGTGGAACGGTACACTACATACTGTCTTGGTTTGTCCAGCTCAACAGAGGTGGCGGGTGGTGCAGTCCAGCTTAAACTAACCGATGTTCCAATTACATTTCCTGACAATGCTGAAGGTGACTGCGGACCCACATTGTCTTTCCAGCTCATGGCTGGCAACAAACTAGGTCTTGCAAAATAGTTGTTGCGCAGCGAGTCCCTAAAACCGTTCAGGTTGGCCAGAATATTAGCCGCTCTGAAAAATACCGAGCCACTGAAATTGCTATTCGACCGATTCAATTGTATTTGAGCGGGAATTTGTCCGGGATTGTTCCAATTAGGATCACTGTCTGCATTGATCTTGTAGGCAGCCATGCCGCTGTACAAGTGTCTTCTTCCTCCTAGTGCGTTCCACCACGGCACCAAAACAGAATAGTTCGCTGCACTCAAACCAATGCTCCAATAAATTTGTGGTACCATGTAATCTATCCAGTCATTCTGCATCCATTTTCTGCTATCGGCATATATTGCGCTGAAACTTTGTAAGCCGGTCGTCGCAGAGCCACCAGTTACTGAACCGGCATTGGCCCAGATGCCAAAGGGAGAAACCCCAAACTTCACCCAGGGCTTGACCGCACGCACGCTATCATAGGTTCGCTTGATGATGGTGTCGATATTCGCTCTTCGCCAATCATTTCTGCCGGTGGTTGTATTGGGAAACCCACGGTTGTGTTGTGCAAATGTAGCATCATCATTGAAGGGCGTCACACCGGTTCCGGGCGGATAGGGATAGAAATAATCATCATAGTGAATACCATCCACATCGTAACGGCGCAGCACATCCATCACTACCCTGATAACATAATTCGGCACTTCGGGTATGCCGGGATCCAGAATGCGCAGGGATCCCTGTGCCAATAATAGGTCGGGGCGTTGGCGGGCGATGTGGTTGGGTGAAAAATTATTGATGTTACCAAAGTTGGAAACTGCACGATAAGGATTGAACCAGGCATGTATCTCTATGCCCCTTTTTCTGCATTCATCAATGGCAAATTGCAGTGGGTCATATACCGGATTAGGGCCGGCCCCCTGATTCGTTGTTGAAAAAATATCTGCCCAGGGCTCGATGGAACTTACATATGCAGCGTCACACTGGCTTCTTACCTGAAAGAAAACCGTATTGATGCCGGCTGATTTCAGTTGATCGAGCAAGGAGGTGAGCTCAGTTCGTTGCTGCGCCGGCGTTAAGGAACGGGAGGAAGGCCAATCAAGATTCGAAACTGTAGAAATCCAGCTACCTCGCAACTCTCGCTTCAAAACCTGTGCTTGTAGTTGACAACAACTAAAAAAAATGAATGTAACAATCACCCAAATCCGCATAAATTACTTTTATATTGCAATATACATGAATAAAAAACAATATGATTTCTGCTCTGTGGTTTAAAAAAATTCCTTTCTTTCTGCTGGCAATGATGATCAGTTTTTCGCTCTCGGCTCAAAAGGAAGATCCCTATGTAAGGTTGGCGAAAATAGATGTTGATCCGGTGCAACTGGAAAGGTACCTTGAATTTTTAAAAGAGAACATGGAAGCCTCTCTTAAAAAGGAACCCGGGGTATTGTCAATGTATGCGGTGGCTGAAAAAGAACGACCCCATCAAATCCTAATCATTGAGACGTATGCAAGCAAAGCAACTTATGACTTGCATATACAATCTGCCCATTTTCAAAAATATAAGCAGGGAACTCTTGCTATGGTCCGCTCCTTAGACCTAAGGGATGTAGTACCGCTTGGAGGCACCTCTCCGAAGAAAAAATAACCAACCCAATACGAGTAATCGTCTTATTCCTTCCGTTGCTTACACTACCCAAACCATTTCTTTTTGTATAACACTGTTGATGGCCTGCTGCTTTAAGCATAACCAATCATTTTTATTTGCAACTATGTTGCATTTAATAAAAAAAGGCTAATTTGCAACATCATTGCAAATACATAGTGTATGATTATACTCAATAATGTCAGCAAATCCTTCAAGGGTATCCCGGCGGTAAATAACCTCAGTCTTCAAATAACGGAGGGCGAGATATACGGATTGCTTGGCTCCAATGGTGCAGGAAAGTCAACCACCCTGAACATGTTGCTTGGTTTTCAGCAGCCAGACCTAGGGAAAGCATTTATCGATGGCCTGGATACCTCTGCCCATGTTAAAGAAGTCAGGTCGCTTACAGGGTATATTCCCGAAAGTGTAAGCCTGTATCCTTATTTAACGGGAATGGAGAATCTGGCATATTTCTGTAAAATTTCCGGCAAAAAATATGCAGACCAAGAATTGGCGGGTTTTCTTACCGAATGTGGCTTAGACACAAATGCACACGAAAAAAGAACAGAAACATATTCTAAAGGTATGCGCCAAAAGGTTGGAATTGCGATTGCATATGCAAAAAACGCCAAGGTGTATATTTTGGATGAACCTGCCAGCGGTCTGGATCCGGTTGCCAGCAATGAGTTGTCGACCCTACTTGGCAAACTGGCTTTGAGGGGAGCTACCATTGTTATGGCGTCACATGATCTTTTCAGGGTAAGGGAAACCTGCACCCGTATTGGGATAATGAAGAAAGGGACCCTGGTTAAAGAAATGGCAGCTGCCTCTGTTTCAGCCAGCGAATTAGAAAATATCTATTTGGCTTACATGCAAGACTAAATCAGGCAACATGAAAACGATTGTAGCAAACGAATGGAAAAATTTGGGGAGAGATAAGGGGCTGCTGGTAGCCTCGATTTTTTTTGCAGCGGTGCTGATAGCTGTTTCAATTATTTCTGTCAAAGAGGTGAAGCAGTCAAAAGATAATCAGCAAAAAGCACAACAGCACATGCGCGAAAAATGGGAGTCGATCGACTCCATGAATGCCCATTCTGCAGCTCATTATGGAACCTATTTATACAAGCCTGTTACGGCTATTGGAAATTTTGATGAAGGCGTCTATAACATAACGGGTAAAGTATTGAGAATAGAGGGCCATGTTCAAAATGAAATCGTTTACTCGGAAGCATCGCAGTCCTTGCTAATGTCAAAGTTTGGGAAGCTGAAAAGCTCGCTCATTCTTCAGTACATCATCCCCCTTCTATTGATCTTCCTTGCATTCAACAGCATGAGTAACGAAAAAGAATCAGGCAGGGTCAAACTCCTGTATTTACAGGGTGCGACCACTGCACAATTGATCATTTCAAAATCAATTGCGATCTGGATATATGGCGTATTGCTCCTGTTGATCACCTTTTGCACACAATTACTGAGCCTCCCTCCGCACTACGACCAAACAGAAAGACTGGTGCTTCTTTTTATGGTCTTTGCCTTGTATTATTATATTTTAGTCATAGGCACCATTTATTTATCCGCAAAACTAAAAAACAACACGGCAGTTCTTACAATGTCCTTAGCTGGCTGGATGCTTTGGACAATTTTTCTTCCTAAAATTCTAGGCAACACGAGTGAAAAGGTCTTCCGGCTTCCGAGCCGACAGGCCTTTCAGACTGCCATGCAAGAAGATCGGGCAAAAGGAATAGATGGGCACAATCCTTCAGACAAAAGAGAAAAAGAATTAAAAGAAAAAGTTCTCAAAGAATACAATGTTACCGACGTAAAAGACTTGCCCATCAACTATGATGGAATCAGAATGCAAGCAGACGAGGAATATGGCAACCAGGTATGGGATAAACATTTCGGCAACAACTATACGCTGCTTAAAAAACAAAAAACATTTTATCAGCTCTCCGGTATCATCAATCCCTTCATATCATTACAAAATCTGAGTATGGGACTATGCGGAACAGACATGCATCACCATATTCATTTTTTGCAACAGGCAGAATTATACAGAAGGAATTTTATAAAAATGCTGAATGATAGACATGCTTTTGGCGGGTCGAAAACCGGAGAATGGGAATGGACCGAAAAAAATGAATTTTTTAAGTCTATAAAAGATTTTGAATATAGAAATCCTGCTCTGGGGTCTCTATTGCAATCTTACCGGATTGATCTGCTCTGCCTCATAGGCTGGGCTGCTCTGATTACCACTATCGTACTTTTTAAAGAAAAGAAAAAAGAATATGTATGAGTCTGCTAGCATCATCTATTAGAAGTGAAAATATACACTTTAAGAGAAATCCCTATAAAATTGGCGCTCTCATATTATTTTTTGTAGCAGCTATTTATGGTCTTCAAAACGGTTATACTCTATATCAAACCCAGACAGAAGAAATTGAAAAAATCAAATCAAAAAACAAGAAAACAAGCGATCAGGTTGTACAATGGTTTGCAGAAGGAAAGTCGGGTCCCGAAAATCGCCCCTGGGTAAATATTCGAGAGCCCTATTGGTCACTATGGTATACGCCCTCCCCGGTATGTAAAAAACCCTCCAGCCTGATGCCTTTTAGCATCGGACAAGCAGAGCAATTCGGCTATTACAAACAAGTTACCAATCGGAGTACGCCCTATGATGGAGATCTTGCAGAAGAAATTGCCAATCCCGAGAGGCTTGCCATAGGTACACTAGACTTCAGTTTTGTCATTTTGTTCTTACTACCAGCTATATTACTAGTACTGCTTTTTAACATAGGAGGTTTGGAAAAAGACCTTGGATTCGATCAACTAATTTTTCTCAGTGTAACAGACCATAAGATCTGGATACTCGGAAGGTATCTATATTACTTAATAATCATAGTAGCAACTATCCTACTCACAGCACTGCCCTACGCCTTACTAACGAAATCTTTGTTACAGGATCCCGGTAAGATGCTTCACTTTTTTCTGTACACTTTTTTATACGTTGTAAGCTGGATGGCTATGTTCTTAATAGTCAGTCTCGCATTTTCCGGCAGTAAAAACATTTCGATTGTAATGGTTGCCTTGTGGCTCACATTGACTGTTGTACTTCCCGGCACAACACATCAACTCACAACACTGAACTATCCGGCAACATATATGACGGAGCTACTCGATGCTAAAAGAGAAGAATCTGAAAAGATAAATGAATTGTCGAAAGAGAAAATTAAAGAGCAATTGATTAGTGGCTTTCCGGCATTAAGACAATCCGTCCATTTTTCAGACACCACCATTGATGATGAAATTATCAACAACTCCGTAAGCTATCTCGTAAACAACATGATGAAAGAAACCACCCGGAAAATAGAGGCGCTGCATGAAGAAAAAAACTCCTTTATAAGAAAAATGTACTTCATCAATCCGGTTGGATTTTTCCAAAACAAACTCAATGAAATCACAGATACTGACTACTATTCCTTTCAGTTATTCAGAAATGAAATTCAAGATAGAATTGATAGAAAAGTTAGCCTTATAGTTAGCGAAAGCTGGAACAAAGTTGTCGTTGATTCGGTCAGATACCAACAATATCTTAAAGAACTAAATGACTAAAGTTTGTCTTATCTATAAATTTTTCAATGAACAACAGCTATTCAAGAATTAAAAAAGCAGATATAATAGGCATTGCCGGCTCGTCACTCTGCATTGTCCATTGCCTGGGTATTCCGATGCTTACCACATTTAGCTTTGGAAGTAGCGAAACCCCGGGGGTAAAATATTTTTTCATCTTACTCTCCTTTTTAGCTATTTATAAATCAATTGAAAGAAAACAAAATCAAAAATTAAGTTTCTTCTTACTCTCCTCGTTTGCCGGCTTTTTATTTTCATCACTTTTTGAGGAAGAATTCGGATGGCTACATCAGGCAGGTATCCTTTTCTCCCTTCTCATAATCACAGGTCATCTCATAAGCATACGGTCATGTAAAAAATGTAAAAATGAAGAATTGTAAGTTCCTTTGTTTCATTCTACTTCTTGCTATTGAGCTTTGCTTCCTTCCAGCATGTAAACAACAATCCATAGCAACTTCATCTGTAGTTACAGATAATAGTTATTGGAAAAAAGAAAAGGCTCTGCGGTTTCTTGTAGTTGGTGATTGGGGTAGAAATGGTGAGTACCATCAAAAAGATGTGGCCGATCAAATGGGAATCGAAGCAAAAAATAACTCGGCAGCATTCGTCATCAGTACAGGCGACAATTTTTATCCGGATGGGGTGATCAGCACATCCGATCCTCAGTGGAACAAGTCCTTTGAAGATATATACAACAGCTATAGCCTTAATATTCCCTGGTACACTTGTTTCGGAAATCATGACTACCGGGGTAGCATCCAGGCACAACTTGATTATAGTAAAATAAGCAGAAGATGGCGAACCGCAGAGCGCTTTTATAGCTTTGAAAGAACCATACCCAACTCTACTAGCAAAGCACTTTTTGTTGTCATTGATACCAACCCTTTTGATAGAACGCTCAATAGAAATTCACACAGCGACCTTGGTAAACAAGATACGTTAGCACAAATAAATTGGCTAAAAACCACCTTACAAAATTCATCTGCTGATTGGAAAATAGTAATTGGTCATCATCCGCTTTTTACTACCGGCGTAAGAAAAGGTCTACTTCAAGATGTCAGACAATCGCTACAACCCATATTTGAAGAACAAAAAGTTCATGTCTATTTTGCAGGTCATGAACACGATCTTCAACACCAAAAGCCCTCAGGATATACCCACTATTTTGTCAGTGGCGCCGGAAGCGAGAAAAGACCGGTGACCAGCGAAATACCACAAACTAAATTTGCGGCTTCAGATCACGGATTCATGAGTGTTATTCTGCAAAAAGACACACTCCATCTAAGAGCAATCAATTATCAAGGCATTGAATTATACAAAACCTATATCACCAATTAATCATGAAAACAGGTAGTAAACTTCCCGTAACAGTTTTAAGCGGCTTTCTTGGAGCAGGAAAAACAACGCTCCTGAATCACATCCTTCACAACAAGGAAAATATGAAAGTAGCTGTAATTGTCAACGACATGAGCGAGGTAAACATTGACGCCCAACTCATAGAAAATGAAAATATTCTTTCAAGAACAGAAGAGAAACTTGTTGAACTGAGCAATGGCTGCATCTGTTGTACGCTGAGGGAAGACCTAATGCAGGAAGTAGAAAAGCTGGCCAAAGAAAAAAGATTCGATTACCTAATCATTGAAAGCACGGGCATCAGCGAACCTGTACCCGTAGCACAAACTTTCTCTTTCATCGACGAAGAAAAAGGAATAGACCTGTCGCAATTCAGCTATATCGATACAATGGTGACTGTAATTGACTGCTTTAATTTTTTCAATGACTTCGGCACCAATGAGCTACTGAAAGACAGGAACCTTAGCAATATGGAAGGAGATTACAGAACTATAGTGAATCTACTTACGGATCAAATTGAATTTGCGAATGTTATCATATTAAACAAAACAGACCTCGTTGATACAAAAACAACTGAATTGCTAAAAGCAGCAATCCATAAACTCAATCCCGGAGCTAAAATTATTTCCTCTTCATTTGGAAAAGTAGCACCCCGGGAAATTCTTCATACAGGACTTTTTGACTTCGAAGAAGCCCAAAATTCAGCCGGCTGGCAAAAAGAACTGGAAGCGGAGTCTCATACCCCGGAAACAGAGGAGTACGGCATCGGTTCTTTCGTTTTCCGCAGTCAAAAACCTTTTCATCCGGAACGTTTCTGGAAATACCTCAACGAAGACTATCCTGCCGAAATAATCAGGGCAAAGGGTTTGTTTTGGTTAGCCTCCAGACCGAACGACGCACTCAGTTTTTCTCAGGCAGGTGGCTCTTCTAGGATGGAAAAAGCCGGATTCTGGTGGTGCAGCATGCCTATGAAAGAAAGACTCAACTATCCTTCATTTGTCGCCAATCAAACCTATATTGAAAGCAAATGGAGCAAACAATGGGGTGATCGCTTAAATGAGCTGGTTTTTATTGGCCAGCACATGAACAAGGAAACTATTTTGACTAACCTAGAAAAATGTTTGCTCAGCGACGATGAAATAATTTCCTTTCAAAATAAAAAAGTTTTTAAAGACCCATTCCCATAGACACTAGTTTCTGGTGTTAAAAGCTGACATGCACGATACCTTCTAAATAATTTCGTTTCTTGCGGATTCATTGTTTTTGAAAAGTATCTTTATGTCCAATTCAAGAGACTACTTGGTATGCCGCCCCGTGTAAAAATTTGTTGTATCAGCAGTTCAGAGGAAGCGGCCATGGCCATCCGCCACGGTGCTGCTGCACTCGGATTGGTTGGCAAAATGCCCAGCGG
>CAYUXJ010000044.1:0-11751 GCA_964448845.1 uncultured Sediminibacterium sp. | reverse complement strand
CTGAGATCATCGCCGATCATGGCTTGCTTATCTTCCGCTTAAACAACGAAGAAGTACTGCGCACACGCTACGATGAAGAGAACTGGAAGGCGCTGATTGCCGGCAGTAAGTTTAAAACGAAAAAAGACTTCGGCACTTTTACAAAAGGCCATATTGTATTGCAAGATCATGGCGATAATGTCTGGTACCGGAATATCCAGATCAAGTCACTCTGATTTTTGTGAACTACCCTTACTACCTTTGCTGCGGCTCATGCCGCAGTTTTTTTTATATAGCACACCATGCAGTTTTCTATACCGGACGACAATTATTTCATGCAGCAGGCGCTGGTACAGGCCAATATGGCTTTCGAAGCCGATGAAGTTCCGGTGGGCGCTGTTGTTGTGATGCAAAACCGCATCATTGCCCGCGGACACAATCAGGTAGAAAAATTGACGGATGCTACGGCACATGCAGAAATGCTGGCACTCACCAGTGCCTTTCATCTGCTGGGTACGAAATACCTGCCCGACGCGACCCTGTATGTAACCCTAGAACCCTGTCTCATGTGCTGCGGTGCCCTCTTCTGGGGGAAAATTGGCCGAGTTGTATATGGCGCTTCCGACCAAAAAAATGGGTTTCGCTCGAAAACCACCCCCCACTGGCCCCTGCATCCTTCCACCGAGCTGTTGGGTGGCATCCGCGAGCAGGAGTGTGCAGAACTGATGACCCGTTTCTTCCGGAATAAACGCTAAGTTTTCATCGGATTGTCGAATTCTGGAACAATTAAGAGGAGAGCACCGCTTTAATGACCTAAGCCACCTAATTTTGTACCATCGTTTTCACCTCTAAAAAATAAAAATTATGTCTTTTACGCTGGCTCCACTTCCTTATGCCCACGATGCGCTGGAACCGCATATCGATACCCTGACCATGCAGATCCACCATGGCAAACACCACCAGGCCTATGTAGACAACCTGAATAAAGCCGTTGCCGGCACGCCCAACGAAGGAAAGAGTCTGGCGGAATTGGTAGCTGCTGCCGGTAGCATCAGTCCAGCTGTAAGAAACAATGGCGGCGGTCACTGGAACCACACATTTTTCTGGGAAAGCCTGGCAGCCAATGCAGGCGGTAATCCTGGCGGACAACTCGGCGATGCGATAACAGCGGCTTTTGGTTCATTCGATGCTTTCAAAGAAAAATTTGCCAATGCCGGCATGACCCGCTTTGGCAGCGGATGGGCCTGGCTGATAGTAAAAGATGGTAAACTGGAGATCTGTTCTACACCTAACCAAGATAATCCGCTGATGGATGTTGCAGAAACAAAAGGATCACCAATACTAGGCGCTGATGTTTGGGAACATGCCTACTACCTGAAATACCAAAACAGAAGAGCAGAATACCTTGCCGCCTTCTGGAATGTAGTAAACTGGAATAAAGTGGCCGAAAGATTCGCTGCTGCTCAATAAATCATTCAAACACCGGGCTGCTGTCAATAACGGCAGCCCTTTATTTTTGCTTTATGAAACAACTCCTTGCTTGCTTTGCAGTTCTTTTTATTCTTAGCTCTTGCAATAACAAACGCCTGGTTATCTTGAGTAAAGGTCCAGCCACTATTCAGGAAGAAGCTGGAACCATTCAGTCCAAAGATGGCGGTGGCCACGAAGAAACCACCCTGCAAACAGGTCGAAGCAGTTGGAACCTCGAATCGCCTGCAGGAAAAGCTTCCATTGAACTGAAAGAAAATGGTCTCTATGTAGTGAATGTAAAAAATGATACCATACTGGGCAGCCAGCAGAATTATGTATCTGCTGAAAATACAGGTCAGGTTATCTCACAGGCAACCATACTCCATAAACTAGATTCGCTGAAATTACTGGTCGAAGGAAAGAATGTTTCTCCTGCCAATCGCAATTTTTATATCCTACCCAACCAGGCTGCACTAATCTCTCCGAATTTAGATGCTGAAATTGTAGGTCCTTATCATAAAATGACTTCCGTATATGCGAAAGATGGTGCGATGCCGGAAGTATATCGCTTTTATAGTATCCGCGAAGTGCGTGAAACCATCGGCAAACTGGAGGCACTCACGCAACCGATAAAAAAATAATTCGCTAATCAGGCACAGGGTCATATCCTTCTCCTCCCCCCGGGCGGCAACTGCTGATGCGCTTGATCGCGAGCCATCCTCCCTTAAATAACCCATGCCGCTGTAATGCCGTAACCGCATACTGCGAGCAACTTGGTGTATAGCGACACTTCGGCCCCATCAAAGGGGAAATACCATACTGATAGATTCGAACCAATGCAATGAATGGTAAGGCAATTATTCGGCCGGCTGATTGAAGGAGGCTCACTACCGGGCAGGAGTTAGAATGATGTTTCTGTATTCAATCGGACCATGGTCGCCCTGCAGATAAATGGGGCCCGGCTCACCTTCCTTGCTGTCAAGTGCACCACCGGTGATGCCGGGAATAATCTGGTCAACAAGAATGGCTTTGCCATTGGCAACAACCGTTACCCTTCTTCCAATCAAAGTAATATCATAGGTCTGCCACTCACCCGGTTTCTTAGCCACCATTTCATTGGGTGTGAGAAAACCATATACACCACCAAATAGGGTGGAAGAAGGTTCCAATCCATAATTGTCTTCTACCTGCACTTCATATCTGCCTCGCAGATACACCCCACTGTTGCTGCCAGCAGGATAACGAAATTCTATGTGCAATTTAAAATCATTGAACTTAGCATCTGTAATGATGTTCGAACCGGAACGTGGACTTTTCAGACTGCCATTATCGGCAATCCACTGTTGTTCTTTTCCCGACATGTGCCAGCCATCCAGGTTCTTGCCATTGAAGAGCTGAATGGGCTCTCCCCACTCAATCGGTGAGGTTCTTTTTAATGACGGTGCCCGCACACCGGTAAAGGGATAACGTGCTCCGCGGGGAGTAGTAATAAAACCGGTCAGCTGATCATTCTCCAGCACACCTTCGAAAACCATAGGATTGTCAATGACATCCCACTGTGTGGGAATGGAAAAACTAACCTTGCCATTGTCATATTTGACTTCAGATATAGGACGAGCACTTCCCCCTTCCGCCACAAAATATCCCACCAGCGTTTTCAGTCCCGACAATTTCACCTCCAGCCAGGAGGGAGCAACCCGATCCATTTGTACAGTGAGATCCCATCGACCAATGATGGGACGGCTATCTTTGATCTGTGCCTGCAAATCAGTAAAGGAGAACAATAAAAGAGCCGCAGATAACAACAGGGAAGTAAAGTGGCGAAGCATATCTATTTTTTCAGAAAGTTAGTTAAATATAAATATAAATGCAAAGTTTATGAACCAAACCTATGATAAAAGAAAGCCGGCATGCTCGGTCAAGAACGGATTATTTTTTTTATATTTAACAGGGTGCTTCGTTATTTCAATTAACTAATTCATATGAAAAGGAATTTACTTGTTTTTATTTTCGGCTTGGCTCCACTTGTGTTATGGTCTCAAAAAAAGCAGGATTCACTCTGGAAAGAATCCCTTAAAAAGACTGCGCTGGAACAAGTTCAACAAAAAGCAAAGAATATTCAGGAGATGGTAGATATGGTTTACAGCTTTGGTGAACTGGGATTTCAGGAATTTGAAACATCACGATATCTCACAGATATATTATCTAAGAACGGCTTTGAAGTACAAAAAGAAATTTCCGGTATTCCCACTGCCTGGATGGCCAAATGGGGTTCCGGCAGTCCGGTAATTGCCCTGGGCAGTGACATAGACTGTATTCCCAAAGCATCTCAAAAACCGGGTGTTGCCTTTCGATCTCCCATTGTTGATGGCGCACCGGGTCATGGCGAAGGACATAATTCCGGACAAGCAGTAATAATTTATGCTGCTATCGCGGTAAAAAAAATCATGGAAGAAAATAAAATTCCCGGGACGCTTGTTATCTGGCCGGGCGTAGCGGAAGAATTGGTGGCAAGCAAAGCATGGTATATTCGTGATGGATACTTTAAAAATATTGATGCCTGTATTTTTACCCATGTAAGCAGTGATTTTTCAACAGATTACGGCGATAACGGCGGGAACGGATTAGTGAGTGTGGGCTTCGAATTTGAAGGGGATGCGGCCCATGCAGCTGGTGCACCCTGGAGAGGTAAAAGTGCTTTGGATGCCGTTGAACTGATGAATATTGGATGGAACTTCAAACGCGAACACCTTAAACCAACACAGCGATCACATTATGTTATTCCCGATGGAGGAGATCAACCCAATGTTGTTCCCTCTCAGGCAAGTGTTTGGTATTATTTCAGAGAACGAACTTATGATGATATCTATAAGAATTTTCAGTCCGGCATAAAAATAGCACAAGGTGCTGCCTTAATGACTGATACTAAGATGTCATACAAAATTTTAGGTACAGCCTGGCCCGGTCATTTCAATAAGCCGATAGCCGAAACCATGTATAAAAATATAGTTCGGGTTGGAATGCCTTCCTGGTCAGAAGAAGATGAACAATTGGCAATCGCTGTGCAAAAACTTTTAGAAGCACCTGAAAAAGACAACCAGGGTAGACCCATCAAAGGCATGAGAAAAACAATAGACACAATGAAAGGACCGGTTTCTTTTTCCTGGGGCGGCGGCTCTGATGATATTGCAGATATTTCCTGGAATATTCCCACCATAGTGCTTCGATATCCTGCCAATATCCAGGGCACCAAAGGTCATCATTGGGGCGACGCCATAGCAATGGCAACCCCGATTGCCCATAAGGGCTGTGTAGCCGGGGCCAAAGCAACAGCCCTAACCCTTATCGATTTACTTACAACACCGGCAATTTTGACTCAGGCGAAAGATTATTTTACGAATGTGCAGACTAAAAATCAACCATACATTCCGTTTATTTCCGCTAAAGATCCTCCTCCGGTTTATCTGAACAAAGAAATAATGGAGAAACACAGGGAGAAGATGAAAGCCTTTTACTATGACCCCTCCAAATACAATACCTATCTGGAACAACTGGGTATAAAATATCCAACATTGCCCCAACAGCAATAATCAATAATCAGCAACTACTGTGTCGACCCAATTGTGGAATTCGGCTTCTCCAGTAATTCTTTTTTCACCAGGTAGATATAGGGATGATGAAAATGGTGCACAAAGATTTGCTTGTCACTATCCGGATACTTAGCATAATACGCCGCATCTGGTTGTAAGACCACGGTTTGTCCCGTTCTTACATAATTCGAACTATGCACAAAAGGCGGCACTTCGAGTCCTTGTAGTTTTCCCTCGACCCGCTTCCCTAACATTTTGCCGAGATATTTTTCGAAATTCTTTTGTGCGCGACGAGTAGGTTTCTCAATACGGTTGTATATATAGCGGGCTGCCCACCGGGCAGGTATTTTTTGCTTTCTGATCATATCATCTACCCCGTTAAATGGGTTAACATCGTTCGCATCAGTCACCGTTTGAACCGTTATCGGCAATTCAGGCACCCAATCTGCCGCATTGACCACATTCATAGCCCAGCCACCTGCTGTTGCGGCTTCATAATCGTAAGCAAAAAACAAGTTACCCGGTTTGGGGGCTGCTGTTGAATAGGTCTTCAGCTGCCATTGTGCCGGCAGCTCACCCTTTTTTTGCTGCTGGCGCAGGAAGGCGGTTAACAAATAAGAGATCCCTCCACCCTGACTATGACCTGTAATCAATAATTGTCTGTATCCCTGCGCAAAAAGCGAATCAAGCCGGGGGCGTATGTCTCTGGAGAGATAGGCCGTGCTGATCATCCAGCCAACATGCACGGCAGCCCGCGGATGATCGGCTACTTGATAATTCACCGTATCAGCACCCGGTAACACAATCGTGCCTTTCGCAGGTACCATGGCTGCATAAAAATTCACCAGCCAGCTATCCGGCTCGGGCACTGTTCCCCGAACCGTAATCACGGCTGTTGTCTTTCCATCCGTCCATAATTCCCATTTGTTCATCAGTCCTAACTCAGGTGAACTGTACGTTCGCTTGAAACGAGCAGGTGTAGCAACGTAATTGCTATCCGTGAAATAACTGGTTCCGCTACCCGTTCTTACTGATATTGACAAGATCTCTGCTAACTCTTCCCTGTTATAGCCGGGAGTTAACTGTTGCGCAGGCGTGGTGTTAAATGATAACATAACAAGTAATAAGCAACTACTTGCAACACTGATTTTGCTTTTCAAATACTTCATACAAGATAATTGATAGTAGGGTGGTTGTACCATTCTATAAAATTAAACTATTTCAGCGCGATAGCTATTAAGTTATTCAGCCACCAGCATACGGAGGTGCTCGAGTATCCGGTGCATGGCAAATGTATCCATGGCACAATATTCTTCCAATGCCTTCCGCACTGCCTGAATTTTTTCGGGATCTGTCTCCTGTTGCAGGCGAAAAAATGCTGCACCCGCATTCATACCATTGTTGATGGTGAGTTGGGTATGATTATCCCCCGGGGATATGGCTGCCAGTACCGTCTTAAGTGTAAGAGAACTTCCCATGGCAGTATGGTAATAATACCCCTTCGTAAACACTTCCATTAAGTCTACCAGTCGTTGAACCACTGATTGAATGGCAGCCTCTTTTTCAGGATACTCCCGCACATATTCCAACAACCTGGTTCTTTCAAATACTGCGTTATATACAACAATTGAACCCTTGTCGCCCATCACTTTCAGCAGATGGTCCAGCAGCACTTGAGAGGATTCATATATGTGACCGCCAAGATAATGCTGGTGTTCCAGTTCACTCCCCGGCTCCCTTTGAATATAGACATCGAACTGGAAACATACCGCCCTGAAAGGCCAATGCCCATCTTGTAATGGAATGGGAGAATTCCATGCTTCAAAATCAAAATAATAAACCGGGTACTGTATCGAAGCCAGGAAGTTCTTGACCGCATCAAGCTGGATACTGGTCTCGCGAACTACTTGCGTTGGGGCAGCTTCGCCTGTATGACAGTGGGTATAAAAATCACAGCGATAGGGTCGGGTACACTGGGCACCCGGCAGAATATCTACCGGCTCAATTTTTTCAACGAGCATTTGTTTCAGTGTCACTGCCTTTTCACCAATACTAGTTTGTCGGCCAATCAGGTCGGTCGTGAGGTCTTCAGTTGCAAATAATTCCGTCAATTGCAATGCCCCTTTTCTTATATACTGGTTGTTTACATATATCAGCGAAAAGGCCTTCAGTGATAATCCGGATGAAGTAAGCACAAAGTATTGAAAAGCTGCGTCTTGCTTGTATACCTCTTTAACCTGGGTACTGCTCTTCACTTCATACGCATACCAGTGCCCATCTTTTTTCACCAGGATGTCTACAGCGCATAACAATCCTTCATACTGAAAAGCTGCCTCATAAATCACCGGCACTCCTGCAGCAATCAACTCCGCAGTTTTTTTCACCGACAGAGCATACTGATAAGCTTCCGGAGGAGAAGCGTCGTATCCTCCCGGAAACAAATCCCTTGCCAGCAACCCAAGGCGGGTGCCTGCATCAAATAATTGCTGTTGCCCTGCGTCGATCGGGTCTTTGAGGCCCGGATGAAATTTATGTAACCAGAGACGGAGACTACATTGGCTGCCGTACAGGTAAGTCGATTTGGAAAGTATATGTTTAGGAGGCAGATTCATTGGCGGGCGGAAGTTCGGAAGATTCCTCCGGAGTTTGCCGGATTAGCTTTTCCGGTATTTGCTTGGTGGCATTGGCTCCCATTTTTTTCAATTCCTCTGCCCGGTTAATCATGCTACCCCTACCGGTATAGAATTGCTTATACGCTTCATCGAAGGTAGTATTGGCATCCTGAAGTTTTTTCTTTACTCCCTCCATATTATCTAAAAACCCAAAAAACTTATCATAGAGGGCTCCCGCCTTTTCAGCAATTTGGATGGCATTAAGGTTTTGCTTTTCAATGCGCCAGAGATCGGCAACAATTTTTAATACTGCCATGAGGTTGGTGGGACTCACCAGCATGATATTTTTATCATAGGCTCTTTTCCAAAGCGAATCATCTTTCTTCAAGGATTCCAAAAAAGCCGGTTCAATGGGCACAAACATCAATACATAATCCAGCGCTTCTGCATAGCGACCATATTTCTTTTTAGAAAGGCCCTCTATGTGCCGGTACATCGAGGCCAGGTGTTCCTGCAGGGCTTTCTCCTTTTCAATCGTGTCTATAGCTTTAACATATTTATCCCATGCCACCAATGAAACTTTGGCATCAATTATCACCTTGCGCTGATCCGGATAAACAATCATCACATCGGGTTGTAACATATTGCCCTCCTCATCCTTAATGACCTTTCCGGAAGCATCCCGCAGGTACTGCTGCACAAAGTAGTTACGGTCCTTGATCAGTCCGCTATGCTCCAATAGTGTTTCCAACACCATCTCCCCCCAGTCACCCATGGTCTTTGAATTACCCTTCAGGGCCGAAGCGAGGTTGTTGGCCTCCTCACTTACGCGCACAGAACTTTGTACCAGTTTTTCAATTTCTTTGGATAGACTAAAGCGCTCGTTGGATTCTTTCTGATAAGCATCCTGAACGGCTTTCTTAAACCCGGTTAATTCCTGTTGAAGCGGCTGGAGTAATTGCCCGAGCTTTTCTTCATTCTTAGCCACCAGTTGCTGTGTATTGCCGGAAATCAGGCGGGAAGCCAGCAGTTCCATTTCATTCTTCATGGCATCGCTGATCTGCTGCTGCGCCTGTTTTGCTGCTTCCAGTTGCTGCCGTGTAGTTGTCAATCGCTCTTCCAGCAATAAGCCTTTCTTCTCAGCCTCTTCCATGCGCTGACGGTCGGCAGCATGTATTTCTTTTTCCTGCAGCAATTGGGTATCCAGCCGGGAAATGGTATCCTCGAGCAGGCGGCGGGCTGAACGCTGCCATTGTGATGTAATGATATATCCCAGCAGCACCCCAAAAGCGGCCATTCCGATATAAATCAATGCAGTTGTTTCCATGAGCTTCATTTAGTCCACAAAAATACAGGTTCAGTCTGCCATCTATTGGTAGACCACTTGCATCTTGCCGATTATTTCTTTTATTTTTTCCCGAAGGGTAATCGGCGACCTTACTTCTACGCCGTTTCCGTATCCGAGTAACGACATAATCAATTCGGGTGTTTCATACACCGTGAGTTCAATAACTACGCCATTGGCAGTTGTTTCTACCACCTGCTGGGAATAATGCAAAGGTTGCGCAAGGATATAGGGTGATTGAACTTTATCAAACGCCAGTATAATTTTTTCGGGCTGCGCCCCGTGCACATGCGTGATGCCAAAGGAATAGCGGAAATAATCATCCGGCTGAAAACCGGGGGCTTCATAGAATGCCTGTGACGATTTTCGAACATCGGTGATTCGGTCGAGCGAGAATATCAATACGTTCTTGCGCGTAGTGGAATACCCCACCACATACCAGCGGTTTCTATAGGCCTTGATCAGGTAAGGCGATAAGGTATGCACCTTGGGTGTAGCGCCATAACGGGCATAAGTTATCTCAAGGGTACGACGGTTAACTATGGCACGCAGCAAGGGTTCCAGCCATTCATTGCCTCCTGTCTTTACCGGTTCTTCCACCTGTATCAATTGCTTTTCGGACTTCCCCAGCAGCTTACTGACCCGGTAACCTTCAATGAGTCGGTTGATGGCAGACTCGAATTGTTCAAAGATGCGGCTACCTTTTAATTGCTGCAGCAGGGCTGTTGAATAATCGAGGGCAGCAATCTGATCTTCAGACAAGGGCAACTTCTTAATAGAATAGCCCTGTTGCTCATAGCAATACCCCCTTCGCACTTTATCATATTTGATAGGTGCATCATAGAGGTCGCGCATCTGAGCGAGGTCTTTGTTGAGCATAGATATTGAAATGTCAATCTCCAATTGCCGCATCACGTGTCGACGCAGCTGCTCCAAATTGGGATAGGGCCGCATGCTGTTATTCAGACAGGCATCAATGGCGTAATAGCGCAAAAGGGCATTTTTATTGACCGGCATAAAAATTTTTTGAGACTACCAATAGATTACAGACTGACTATTCAGCTTTGCATCATGATCCGGCGGCAGGCAAAGTGCAGCTGGGGGGTGTGGCAAGTCGCCGGATCATTTTCTGCCATTAAAAATAGCAAGATTTTAAGCACTTTCCCTCTATACCATCAGAATACATCACCATCCGCTCCGTTAACTACTTTACCCTGATAGGTTTTTCCGATTTCTGTCAATAAACTATCAAAACTGCTGCCAAAAGTAAGCTGGTGGGTAAGCACCAATAATCCTGGTTTAACTTGTTGGGCAATGGAAGCAAGTTGTTCTGTAGAAGTATGAAAAGTTGAATGGTATTTCTGCCAGCGCTCTTCTCTTTTTTGTAATCCCGCCATTGAATACACTTCGTGCACGAGTATGTCACATCCTGTTGCCATGGCAATCAACGATTCACTATAGGTACAATCGCCCGAAACAACAATCACTTTATCATGAGTGGTAAAGCGATATCCCAAGGCATGCTTCCAGCTGCCGTGCTGAACCTCAAATGCTTCTACCCGCAGGTTCTTATCTCGATAGATTTCTCCTTGCGTAACCTCTTTTACTTCTACCCGATAGCCGGCTGCATTTCCCATTTCCAACCCTTGGATGCGAATTTCCATATCCTCCGAATAAGCTTTCAGCAAATGTTTGGTCATGCGACGGGTGCCGGGTGGCCCTACCACCTGCAAGGGCTGATTTCTATCGAGTACGGCAGGGGTGAAAATAAAGTCACTATAGCCGGCAGTATGATCAGAATGTAAATGGGTGAGGAAGAGTCTTGTCAGCCGGTCGGGGAGCAATGCCGGCAGGTTATTTTTTTTTGCTATGGCTGCTGCACGTCTGACCACACCCGGACCACAATCCACCACATAAGCAGTCTCGTTGACGACGATGGCGAGGGAGGGCCCGGAGCGATCGGGGTCGGCAAAGGGGGTGCCTGTACCGAGGAGTACCAATTTAGTAGAACCGGAATTCTTCTGTGCTGCCAGAACAATAGGCAGTAAGAGTATGGAGATAAAAAGCTGCCGTAAGAAAAGGGGTTTCACGGACAAAAGATACAATTATTTAAGCGGGCAGGAATAAAGGCGGCCGACAATTAAATGGGAATGTGCAGTAGGATCTGCGTTCCTCTACCCGGCGCCGTGTTCACTTTGGCTTCGCCCCCTACCAGATTGACACGGTTGAATAAATTCATGAGTCCAAGTCCGGTGGTTGCTGTTCTTTCAGCATTGAATTCAAAGCCCTTGCCATCATCCTGTATGGAAATATCGAAACTTTCAGGCTGATAAGTAAAGTCAACTTTTACATGCGCCGCCTGGGCATGCTTCATGATATTTTGGAAACACTCCTGGATCACCCTGAAGATGACTAGTTGTTTTTGATGGTCCGGCTCTTGTTTTTCCCCGTTGCTACTAACTTCTATCCTTAATGAGCCGGCTCTGCTGATGCGCTCGGCTTCCTGAATAACTGAATCGTATAAGCCCAAGACTTTGATTCTGTCGCTGCTCATGCCCTTGGCGAGGTCGCGCAGGTCTGACATAGCCTTACTGATGTTTTCTTTGGTCTCCCTGATCAAGTCACTATCTTTTTCCGGTGCTTCTTCAATGAGGTTCAGCTGCATCTTAGCAAGGCTCAGCAATTGACCAACGTTATCGTGAATTTCCTGACTGATATTGTTAAGGGTCAGTTGTTGAATTTCGTTGCGGGCATT
>CAYUXJ010000043.1:0-12425 GCA_964448845.1 uncultured Sediminibacterium sp. | reverse complement strand
GGCTATCCCCCCATCATCCCCGCCAATAGCCCATTGTATTTTGAAATTAGTCTGGTAGACATCCGTTAAGGCCACCCCGTTTAAAAGTCCACAAGAATGCCCCTTTCCGGCACCCGGGTAAGCTGGGGGCAGATTGGCTGTATTTCAGCGGCATTCCCCTATCTTTGCGGCTCTAAATTTGAAAACCGTTACGATATGCAACTGAAAGGGCTGGTGAAGATTTTTGCCATTGTATTGATTATCATTTGTGTCTATCAACTCTCATTTACCTGGTTGGTGAAAAACCATGAAGGTGAAATGGAGAAGAAAGCAGCCAGCTGGCTGAAACAGTACCCTACTGCCAGCCAGGTTTATCCCAGCGATAAAGAGCTGCAGGAGAAGTACAACGATAGTCTGGCCGACCTGAAAAAAGAGCGCCTCCGCAGATTACTAGATAGCACCAAAGACACCAAACTTGGATTTGGATTTACCACGTACAGAAGTGCCAAAGAAAAAGAATTAATGTTGGGATTGGATCTGCAGGGTGGCATGAGTGTTACGATGGAAGTAGGACTGGACGGATTACTGAAATCCCTTGCGAACTTCACAAAAGACCCTGTTTTCAATAAGGCCCTGCAGCAAGCTGTTGCCCGTAAAGCCAATGGGGGTGCTGATTTGATTACACTCTTCCGTGAAGAATACAAAAATTTGAATCCTACCGGCAAACTGGCTCCCTTCTTTGCTGCTCGCAGTAATGGTAAAGTAAAATTCGATGCCAACGATGATGCAGTGACTGCCTATTTGCGTGAACAGGCTATTTCTGCTTTCAACAATACGTATCGTATTCTGCGCACCAGAATTGACCGTTTTGGTGTGGCGTCTCCCAATATCAATCCAGATCCGGCAAAGGGTATCATCAACATAGAACTGGCAGGCGTAAACGATAAAGCACGCGTACGCTCCTATCTTCAGTCTACTGCTAACCTACAATTTTTTGAGACGTATACGCTGGAAAGCCGCGACATACAAAATGCCCTCATTGCTGCTGACAAGACTGCCGAAGACTATGCAAAAGGTATTGTCATCAAGGATTCAACCGTAGCCGATACAAAAAAAGATACTGCTAACAACCCAACCAAAGCTTCAACTGACACTTCCAAAACATCCACTATCTCTGCCATCTCCAACCTGTCGACAGGTGGTACAGGAAGCAAGAAATCTGATTCTGCTCTAAAAAATCCCATTTTCAGACTTTTGCAGGTGGCTCAACCTTTTCAGGGTTCCAATGGTAAGCCGGTGTTCCCCTCGGCCATTGGTTACATTGCTGCCAAAGACACAGCCAGTCTGAATGATTATCTTTCACTCGATCTGGTTAAGGCCAAATTCCCGCCCAACCTGGTTTTCATGTATGGTAAAATGGAAATGCAATCTACCGACCCCAAAGCGGCAGATATCCTTACCCTATATGCTGTTAAAACGCTCGATAACGGACAGGCAGAACTGGAGGGTGACCACATCAGCAGTGCCTCTCAGGACTATGACGAGAAAGGCAAGATTGCCATCAAAATGAACATGGATAAAATTGGTACCAACATCTGGGCGAAAATGACAACCAGAAATGTAGGTAAGCCAATTGCCATCGTTCTTGATAATTTTGTGTATTCTGCCCCTAATGTAAATGATCCTATTACAACCGGTAATTCACAGATTTCCGGTAACTATACACTCAAGGAAGCAAAAGACCTCTCTGAAATTCTAGAGAGTGGTAAACTGCCTGCTCCTGCAAAAATTGTTCAGGAACAGCAAGTGGGACCTACACTTGGCCGCGAGACCATCATTGGTGGTGGGTTATCCTTTCTGATATCCTTCCTGGTCATCTTTGCCCTGATGCTCCTTTACTTCAATACAGCCGGTTGGGTGGCCAATATTGCCTTGATCCTGAACCTGCTCTTTACAGTGGGTATCCTCAGTTCCTTGGGCTTTACGCTGACTGCTCCGGGTATAGCCGGTCTGGTACTGACGGTTGGTCTGGCAGTAGATACCAACGTAATCATCTTTGAAAGAATCAAGGAAGAATTAACACGTGGTAAAAGCTATTCTGTTGCCGTAGCCGATGGTTACCGTCGCTCGCTGGCACCCGTACTTGATGCCCACGTTACAACTTTACTAACTGCCATCATTCTCGCTTACTTCGGATTAGGTCCGGTACTGGGCTTCGCGACCACGCAAATCATTGGTATCCTGCTGTCGCTGTTCTGTGGTATCCTGGTATCCAGACTGATCACTGACATGTACACCAACCGGAACAGACACTTTGAATATTTCACCGGTATCTCCCGCCGTATTTTCCGTCATGCCAGCATTCGCTTCATTGAATATCGCAAATATGCTTATATTTTATCCATCTTCATTTTTGCGCTGGGTATCAGTACGCTGTTCATGAAAGATGCCTTTGATGAAGGGGTAGAGTTTTCGGGTGGTCGTAGCTATACAGTTCGTTTTGATAAGGCGGTAGATGAAGACCAAATCAGGAATGAACTGAAGAATGAGTTCAAAGAACCGGTTATAATAAAAACAGTGGATGTAAAAAATCAACTGAACATCACTACCTCCTATATGATCCGTCAGCAGGGTGACAACATCGACTCGCTGGTGGAGCGTAAGCTATATACCGGACTCAAATCACACTTACCTGCCAATGTAAGTTTTGAAGAGTTTGAACGTACTTACAAATTGGGGTCACAAAAAGTATTACCTACTATCTCCGATGATCTGAAATCAGGTGCCACCAAGGCTGTTATATTCGGTATCATTATTATTTGTCTTTACATCTTTATTCGCTTCCGCGACTGGCGCTATTCACTGGGTACCATTTTCGCTTTGTTACACGACGTATTTGTAACATTGATTGTATTCAGCTTCTGCCGCAAGATCGTTCCATTCCCACTCGAAATCGACCAGCATTTTATTGCGGCGGTATTGACGGTTATTGGTTTCTCAATGAACGATACGGTAATTGTATATGACCGTATCCGTGAAGACAGTAAATTAATGAAAGGTGTGCCGAATGCAACCATCATCGATAAAGCCATTAATGAGACATTAAGCAGAACGGTAATGACTTCTCTGACTGTATTCCTTACTATTCTGATTCTATTTATTTTCGGTGGTGAAGTAACCCGTGGTTTCTCTTTTGCGATGTTGATTGGTGTAATCACAGGTACTTACTCCTCTATCTTTGTTGCCGCTCCCATCTTGGTTGACTTTGCAAAAAACAGACCGCTGGGCAAGCTGGAGGAAAACAACAAGAAGAAGAAATAATTCTGAAATGACTGAACATAAAAAAACCTGCCGATTGGCAGGTTTTTTTTATATAAGCAAAGCTCATTACACAGAAAAGGAAGTACCGCAACCGCAGGTCTTCGCTGCATTGGGGTTGCTGAATGTAAAGCCGCGACTATTCAATCCACCCTGCCAATCGACCTGCATGCCATACAAATACAATTCATGGCTTTTCTGCATGATACAAGGTATACCCTCGATAGTAAAATGCTGATCGTCAGCAGCAGGTTGTTCAAAGCCCAGCACATAGGTCATGCCGCTGCATCCACCACCTTTTACACCAATGCGCAGACGCTGAAGGGTGTCAAATCCCGGTTCTGCCATAAGTCGCTTAATCTCGGTAATTGCTCCGGGTGTTAATTGAACAGGTATTTCAGTAAGTGTTTCCATAGCATCTATCAAAACACAAAGGTACAATGAAGGGAATGACTTCCCAAATGAACCAAATAACTATATGATTATCAGATAATTAAATATCAATATAAAACCCTTACCTTAATGGTGTGCTTTACTTCACGCAGTAATCCTACCGCTTTCTGCGAGAGTCGCTTATCGACATCGAGCACTACATAGCCAATACGGGGATTGGTAGTGAGGTATTGACCAACAATATTGATGTGGTTTCCTGATAAAGCTGCATTGATAGCAGTGAGAACGCCCGGCACATTTTTATGGATGTGTAAGATACGGTGGGCATTTTCTACCGGCGGCAGTGCCAGGGCAGGAACAGAATGAGAGCCAGCGGTGATACCTCGCTCGAGAAATTGAAACATTTTCATACTCACATCAGCGCCAATGTTCTCCTGTGCTTCCTGGGTGCTTCCGCCAATATGGGGTGTCAAGAGTACATTGGGTAAGCCTTGCAGCGGACAACCAAAAGTATCGCCATTTTTTTCCGGTTCGAAAGGATATACATCAATGGCGGCGCCGCCGATGGCTTCCTGAGCCAGTGCCACTGCGAGGGCATCCAGATCTACCACTTCTCCGCGAGCATAATTAATCAGTATAGCGCCCTGTTTTGCTGATTTCAGCACTGAGCGATTGATCATATTCTTGGTTTGGGTTGTTTCCGGCACATGCAGGGAAATGATATCCGACCGACCCATCAAGTCTTTCAGGTTCTTTGCGGCCATGGCATTACCCAGTGGCAAACGCGTTTCAATATCATAAAACAACACTTTCATTCCGAGGGATTCTGACAATACACTCACCTGGGAGCCTATGTTTCCATAGCCAATAATTCCCATTGTTTTTCCTCGCAATTCAAAACTGCCACGAGCATCTTTCATCCAGATACCTTCGTGGGCCGCCTTGTTTTTATCGGGAATGCGACGAATTAGCATGATGGCTGCGCCCATAACAAGTTCTGCCACGCTGCGGGTATTGCTATAGGGTGCATTGAATACCACGACCCCCGCTTCAGTGGCAGCATCGAGATCTACCTGATTAACGCCAATGCAAAAACAACCTATTGCCTGTAATTTGGGGGCTGCCGCCAATACTTTCTTCGTAATGCGGGTCTTCGAACGTATTCCCAGCAGGTGCACATCTTTCAGCTCACGCATAAGCTCCTGCTCACCGAGGGCACCTGAAATTTTGCGAACATTTGTATACCCGTTTTGTTTGAAAAGACGGATAGCCGCATCACTGATGTTCTCTAAAAAAAGAATATGGATGCGTTCTTTTGGAAAACTGGTAATTGCTGACTGACTCATGACTTCAAAAATAAATGTAAATATCTCTACAAGAAACATCTACTTATCCACCTTACGGTTGAACTGGCTGGCACTGAATTATATTTGTACCTATTACAGTCTTACATAGAATGCACCGGTATATGCTATTGGCCCTTACTACGATGATCTTGTTATCCTGCGACCCGGGGAATGATACCACGGGTAAAGATAACGTCAAGACTGCCATTCGTTCTGCCGGCCTTAGTGCGGAAGAAAAAGAAAATTACCGAAAGGCGATCCAACCTATGTACCAATCGATGCTGTTAAATACCGGTTTCAGTGGCGGCATCTTATTGGCAAAAAACGGAGAAATCATCTTCGAGGATTATCAGGGACTTTATAACCGATCTACCCGTCAAGCCATTGACTCGAACAGCACTTTCCACCTGGCATCCATTTCAAAAACATTTACCGCTTCTGCCATCCTGCGTCTTTATGAACAGGGTAAGCTGAACTTAAATGACCCTATAGAGACTTATATCCCGGGCTTTCCCTACAAAGGCATTCGTGTTCAATTACTCTTGAATCACCGGAGTGGATTACCAAAATATGAGCACTTCATGAATGATATGGGTACCCGGCTGGTTCGTGTAAAAAACAAGCGGGGTAAATGGGTGAATAAAAAGGTGTATTTCCGAGATCCCAACCGATTTAAAGGTTTGGCCACCAACCGGGATGTGCTGGATTATATGATTCGTCATAAAATTCCACCGGTAGCTTCCCCCGATTCCCGCTATCAATATTGCAATACCAATTATGCCCTGCTCGCCCTGGTGATCGAAAAAGTGACTGGCAGATCCTATCCAGACTACCTGAAAGACAGTCTCTTCACCCCCCTGGGTATGCAGAACAGTTTTGTTTTCAGCCTGCGCGATACCGGCAGTTATGTACCCTCCTATAACTATCGCAATGCCCCCTACCCCTTGGAAACAATGGACGTGGTATATGGCGATAAAAATATATACAGCACGGTTCGGGACCTGCTAAAATGGGATGAAGCCTTGAAAAAAGGGCGATTTGTGAGTTTACGTACCCTCCAAAACCTGGCCTACCAGCCTTATAGCCATGAAACAAAGGGCAACCGGAACTATGGATTGGGCTGGCACCTCTACTTTCCGCCCAATGAGGCCCCGGTAATTTATCACAATGGCTGGTGGCATGGCAACAACACCGTTTTCAAGCGCATGGTCAGCAATGATGCGGTGGTCATCATCCTGGGTAACAAATTCAATCGGAATATATGGGCCGCAGGTAAATTAAGCTCCGTTTTCAGCGGCGTTACTGATACTACCCTGCTGGAAGATTAGTTATAACAGGGCTGAATCAGGCGCCTTTTCCAACGGGTTTTTTAACCAATTCCCTTATTTTTGCAGACTTTTAAAATAGACCAGACATACTATTGCTTATGACGCAGCTATTCCTTTACGCAGTTCCGGTTATGGGTATTATCGGACTGCTGTATACCTTGATTAAGTTTAACTGGGTTTCCCGCCAGGATGCCGGTACCGACCGGATGAAAGAGATCAGTAATTACATAGCCGAAGGAGCTATGGCTTTCCTGAAAGCAGAGTACAAGATCCTCACTTACTTCGTTATCATCGTCGCCCTCTTACTGGGTGTGATGGGTTATTCTGATAAGAACAGTCACTGGAGCATCGCTGTTGCCTTTATCATCGGAGCCCTCTTCAGTGCCCTGGCTGGTTTCATCGGAATGAAAATAGCCACCCGCGCCAACGTTCGGACTGCCCAGGCTGCCCGAACCAGCCTTAGTAAGGCGCTGCAGGTTTCCTTCACCGGCGGTTCGGTGATGGGTATGGGAGTAGCAGGTTTAGCCGTTTTAGGACTGGGTGGATTGTTCATCATCATTCGCCAGTTACTAGCCCCCGGTGCCACTGTTGACAGCGAAGAAATGAAAAGAGCGATAGAAGTTCTGACCGGATTTTCACTGGGTGCTGAAAGCATCGCCCTCTTCGCCCGTGTAGGTGGAGGTATTTATACAAAGGCTGCTGACGTAGGCGCCGACCTGGTTGGTAAGGTAGAAGCCGGTATTCCGGAAGACGATCCCCGCAACCCCGCTACCATCGCCGATAACGTAGGTGATAATGTGGGTGACGTGGCTGGTATGGGTGCCGACCTTTTTGGAAGCTATGTAGCTACCGTATTGGCTACTATGGTGCTTGGTCGCGAAGTGACGGGTGCCAATCAACTCCCCCTGGCTGATCAGTTCAGCGGGATATCTGCCATCTTATTGCCTATGATGATTGCTGGTGTAGGCATCCTCTTCTCTATTATTGCTACTTTCTTTGTACGCATATCTGATACTGCCGGTGTGAATACGTCCGGCGTACAAAAAGCCTTAAACATGGGTAACTGGGGATCCATTATCCTCACTGCGATTGCCTGTTATTTTCTGGTGATTAACATCCTGCCCGATACAATGTTATTGCGCGGATTCGCTTTCACCCCTATGGATGTTTTTGCTGCTATCCTGGTAGGACTCGCCGTAGGAACGCTGATGAGCATCATCACAGAGTATTACACTGCCATGGGTAAGCGTCCTGTAAACAGCATTATCAAACAATCTTCTACCGGTCACGCCACCAACATTATTGGCGGTCTTGCTATTGGAATGGAATCAACTTTTTTACCGATTCTGGTCTTAGCTGCCGGAATTTATGGCTCTTATTATTTCGCAGGTTTATATGGTGTAGCCATTGCCGCTGCCGGTATGATGGCAACTACTGCCATGCAATTAGCCATCGACGCTTTTGGTCCGATTGCTGACAATGCTGGTGGTATTGCGGAGATGAGCGAATTACCGAAAGATGTACGTGAAAAGACAGATATACTGGATGCTGTAGGAAATACTACCGCTGCAACCGGAAAGGGCTTCGCTATTGCATCTGCTGCACTGACGGCACTCGCGTTATTTGCTGCCTTCGTTGGTATTGCAGGTATTTCCGGCATTGATATTTATCATGCTGATGTACTCGCCGGTTTATTCGTTGGTGGTATGATCCCCTACCTTTTCTCCTCACTCGCTATCCGTGCTGTGGGCGAAGCTGCCATGTCTATGGTGGAAGAAGTACGTCGCCAGTTCCGCGAAATTCCGGGTATCATGGAAGGTACCGGTAAGCCGGAATATGATAAATGCGTTGCCATCTCCACAGAGGCATCTCTCAAAAAAATGTTGTTACCCGGTGCCATCGCTATTGTTAGTCCATTGATAATTGGTTTTGGCTTGGGTGCGGAAGTGTTGGGTGGATTCCTGGCTGGTGCTACCGTGAGCGGTGTATTGATGGGTATGTTCCAGAATAATGCCGGTGGTGCCTGGGACAATGCCAAGAAATCATTCGAAAGCGGTGTTGAAATCAATGGCGAAATATTCTACAAGAAATCAGAACCCCACAAAGCGTCTGTAACCGGCGATACGGTAGGTGATCCATTTAAAGATACTTCCGGACCTTCGATGAATATCCTGATCAAATTGATGTCCATCGTTTCTCTGGTTATCGCTCCTACCCTGTCGCACATGCATGCTGATAAAGCCAAGGCAGCTGGTTTCCAGGAGCGCCGGGTAGAAGTTATTCTTACTGACAGTAGCTCAAAAATCACCACTGTTCAAGGTGTACCCCTACAAAATACAGTAGTTGCTATCGAAGAAAAAAAGGGCACGCCCATGCAACTGTTGGATGCGCTGAAGAAAGCCGGCTATGAAAAAGACGGAAAACTGGAGGTAATTTATGAGAATGGCGTGTTAAGCGTAAATGGCACTGCACTCGATTCTGCTGCCACCGCTCCTTACCGCTCAATGTTGCCTGCGGAAAAATCTGCCAAGCTGGTACTTCGCAGTAAATAATTTTACCTGCTACAACTCTATATAAAATCCGCCGATGGCGGATTTTTTTTTGCCCGTTCGGGTTTAACAAAATTTAAATTGGGGGAAAGGCAGGGGCTTTGTAACTTGCTACGAATAAAATCGTATATATGGAACCCAGCACCACTGCCAAGCCTACTGAGAGCGAATTGTCCATCCTGCAGGTATTGTGGAACAAAGGTCAGGCAAGCGTACGTGAGGTACATGAGGTATTGAGTGAGCACAAGAACAGTGGCTATACCACCACCCTGAAATTGATGCAGATTATGCATGAAAAAGGCATTGTCAGTAGGGATGATAGCAGCAAAATTCATATCTACCGACCCAATATCAGTAGGGAAAATACCCAGCAGCAATTGGTCGGTAAAATGATACATACCTTGTTTGGAGGATCCAGCTCGCAGTTGGTCTTGCAGGCACTCGGTAACCATTCACCCAATGCTACTGAATTGGAAGAGATTGAAGCGCTGATAGCGCAACTCAAAAATAAATAGTCGTCCATGGGATGGAACCACCTACTGAGTTCAATGGTCTATGCACTGGCAGATAGCTGCTGGATGGCTGCTCTTTTATGGTTATTCTATCAATTCATTTCCCGCTTATTTCCGCTGCAACCCTTGCATCTATACCGCCTGGGTATTTTACTGGTGAGTATGCTGTCGATAGGATGGCTGATTGCCTTTAGCGCATATTTCTTCAACAGTAGTACACCTGCTTATTCGACACTTACCGACTTATCATCTTCAACCGTTGTGTATGTACCGGACTGGCTGATCTATGCGTTAGCTTCGGTATATGTTGCTGGTTTGAGCTATCATGTGATCATTTACCTGCGTGCTAACAGGTCGTTGCAGCAGTTAAGAAAAGAGGGCCTTCCTATGCCGGCGTACTGGCAACCATACCTTAGCGCTGCTACTGCATCGATGGGTATTCAGCGACCGGTTCAATTGTATCTTTCCAATCGGGTGGTTTCTCCCCTGACCTTTGGTTGGCTTCGACCTATTATTTTATTTCCCGCGGCCGCGGTCAATCAGTTGAGTACCGAAGAAATGCAGGCCATCTTGTTGCATGAATTGGCCCATATAAAGAGAAATGATTTTCTCCACCAGCGGTTATTGATTTGGATAGAGATCTTCTTTTTCTTCAATCCCTTTGCCCGGCTGCTTTTCAGGCAACTACGCAAAGAGCGGGAGAAATCTTGTGATGATACTGTTATACAGCAGGGCATGCCTGCACTTCCCTATGCCATGGCACTCGCCTGGTGTGCTCGCAATAGCCAATATATGGATGGATCATTAGCAATGACGGGGAAAGAAAACGAATTGTTATTACGCATTAGCAGAATAACTAGTCTTTCCGGGAATAAACCAAAACCGGATATTCGCACTAGCATCCTCGCTTTCGTTCTGCTGGTTTTACTGAGTCAATTTGATATATCACCACAAAAAGTATCCTTAGTTACTCCGACTGCAACTGCGGTGGTAGCAGTGAGTAAAGAAGCAGGAACTGCAGCATCCCTTCTCATAAAAGAACGCCAAATCAATCAATCAGTTGCTGTCAGGCAACCGAAAAAAAACATACGGGTTAACAGAAAAAAATACATCCAAAAGATGGTAGAGCCGGCGATGGAAACCATCATTACTCAACCTACCTGGTTTCAGTCGGTGCAAGCAACTGACCAGCCGGATCGCAGATCTGTTCTGCAGGATTTTAGAAAAATACAGCAGCTTCCGGCAGTTGATTTAGCGAGGCTGATCTCTGCTGCAGTAGAAGATTTTAATCCGGAAGAACAAAGAGAATGGAGTAGGTTGTTGAGAAAAAGAATGTTCCAACAGCCATTCGTAGATGTTCAGCAGGATAGTCTACTCCATTTTATACCGGGTGATGTGTTCGACATAGAAAAAACTACGCTTGATGAAACCCTGCTTCAAAGAAAGCTGCTCTGGCTGATTTGGTCTAAATGGCAGGAAAAGTATCCGCAATCTTTTGAATGGCTGCTGCATCGGACAACCACCGATTCAATTGATTTAGAAAAAAATCCGATTCAATAAATTTCTTCTGCTCTGCGCATTAGCGAATAATAGTAACTGAACCTGCAATTGGAGGGTTACCATTTCGCAGATTAATCAGGTAATAGTAAGTACCGACAGGTAATGCTTGCCCCTTGAATTTACCATCCCAGGGTTGATTGTATCCGTTGCTGAAAAAGACAACTTGACCATATCGATTAACGATTTGCATGGTGGCTTGGGGGTAATCTTGCAGGAAACTTACCACCCAAACATCATTGATACCATCTCCATTGGGGGAAAAGGCATTAGAGATATTCGGTATAAAGTTGGGAGGGAAAAGTAGCATCCTAAAGCCATCTAAAGAGGCAGTTCCGCCAGGGGTGGTGAGACTTACTGCACCTGTTGAGCCGGACCCAACTATGGCAACGATGGTTGTCGATGAGAGTACAGTGAAGAAAGCAACCGGAGTACCCCCTAAAGTAAGCGCAAAAGTACCGGTGAAATGAGTACCTGTGATGGTGATGGCCATGCCTTCTGCTGCGGCAGTTGGTGCAAAGGAAGTGATGGTGGGAGCAGGTATGAAAGTGAATCCGTCCAATGATGCAGAACCACCCGGAGTAGTCAGACTCACAGCACCGGTAGAACCGGTTCCGACAACAGCAATAATGGAAGTAGATGAAAGAACTGTGAATGATGCTACAGGTATACCACCCAATGTAATAACAGATGTATTATTAAAATTAGTTCCTGAAATATTTAATAAAGCACCGGCACCAGCACTGGTGGGTGCGAAGGAAGTAATCGTCGGTGCAGGTATAAAAGTAAAGCCGGCGAGTGAGGCAGTGCCGCCCGGCGTGGTCAGGCTTACTGCTCCACTGCTACCAGTACCAACGATTGCAATGATGGAAGTGGATGAAACGACGGTGAAGGATGATACCGGTGTATCACCCAAGGTGACAATAAATGTTCCATTAAAATTAGTTCCTGTGATGTTGATAATTGCGCCAGACGCAGCGATTATTGGATCAAAAGATGAAATGGTGGGAGCCGGAATAAAGGTAAATCCATCCAGAGAAGCCGTTCCGCCCGGTGTTGTTAAACTCACCGCGCCAGTTGAGCCATTTCCGACTATAGCAACAATAGAAGTAGAAGAAATAATAGTAAACGATGTAACCGGTATTCCTCCTAATGTGATGGCAAATGTATTATTGAAATTAGTTCCTGTTATACTCATGAGTGCTCCTGCTGCTGCAGTATTGGGAGCAAACGCAGTAATCGTTGGAGCAGGAATAAAAGTGAAACCCGCTAAAGAAGCAGTACCACCGGGAGTAGTCAAGCTTACTGCTCCACTAGAGCCAGTACCCACTATCGCAACAATGGAAGTAGAAGAAACTACCGTAAACGATGTAACCGGTGTTCCTCCTAATGTGATGGCGGATGTATTATTGAAGTTGGTACCTGTAATACTTATTAACGCAC
>CAYUXJ010000042.1:0-13386 GCA_964448845.1 uncultured Sediminibacterium sp. | reverse complement strand
TGCGGAGATTGGGTTGTATGGATAATAATAACCAGATAATTTTAGCTACGGTAGTAGTTTTTCCTGTACCCGGTCCACCGGTGATAATTGTCAAGTGTTGTAATGCTGCCATCAATGCTGCCGCCAATTGCCAGTCCGCTGACAGCTGCTGTGAAAGTCCGTCAACGGCATAGGTTGCCGAGAGCGCATTCATCAGTTTTTTTTGTAGTTGCAATTGCTGCAGGTAGAAATCCCGATTGTTTTTTTCTGCTGCCAGCAGGCGGCGGATATGATGCAGGATGGTGGTTTCGTATTGGAAATACCGGTGCAGGTAGAGTTTATGGCGGTGCAGGATGAAGGGTGCGATGGTGTCGGCATTGCCCACCCAGGGTTGCAGTTCCGACAATTCTTTTTCAGTGATAAAGTTACCGTTGGGGGTTGTTCCCTCTCCCTGTTGGGATGGTGTTGCTTCGATACAGATATGTCCTTCCTGTAATCTTTCTGCTAACAGGTGTAAGTGGGGTTGCAGTCGTGGTTCGGGAAACGCGCGTGCAAACTGCCAGTTGACATCTATGGTATCGTTCGTGCCTGTCATGGTTAGGACTCTTTTGGGTGCAAATTCAGCGGCGACTCTGCAATCTATTTACAAACCAACTAATTACTGTCATAGAAAAGTGAAAATGCCATTCGTACAATGAAAATTCCAACCAAGAAACAGGAAAAACCCTGTAACTAGAACAAATCATTTGCGCTGATAATCAATAACATACGACATAAGAATTATTTTAAGATTACTGGAAAGGTGTAAGCAACACACAATAAACGGTCAAAAATTATTATTTTAAGCAACCAAATACCTTCTGTTGTATGTCTCTTGCTTCACCAACCAAAACCAATAGACACGGATGGAGGGATTTATTTGCTTCTTTTTTGTTCGCAAAGGAGCCGCCGCCGCTAAATCAAGTCCCCTCCATTGTTGTTCGGGCGCAGTCTATGGTAGACATTCATACCCATGTATCCATGAAGATGAATATTTGGGGAAAGAAGTTCTGGAATAGTCATCGACCGGTGCCGGGTGACGGTTTATTGTCTATGTTAGGTATGCAGGTAGATTTTCATCGCCTGCGATGTGGTCACGTCGGGGTAATGATTGTACCGCACGACATACCGGTGGGTGCCATGCGTCGGAAGTTCAAGGGTTTGAGTGATGTGATACGTTTGTTGAATCGCTTCTTTAACAAGATGGAGCATGAAGACTTTAGCAATTTTACTCAGATTAATAACATCCTCAATTTATTTGAGGAGCAGATTTATATTACCAACCGGAAGCTCGGTAGTGAAACATTTGTCATTGCCCGCTCCTATGAAGATCTGATGTATGCCAGAAGTAAAGGTAAAATAGTGTTTGTTCATGCTATTGAGGGCTCACATGCATTGGGTCGGAATTTACCACCTGAGGTACTTTATATACCAAGGATTAAAAGAAAGGGCCATCGCCCTGTAGAAGGGGGTATGATAAAGGAAGAAGATTATGCAAAGGGAAAGGAGTTCGATCGGTACCTTGACAATCTTGTTTCCTTGAAGCACCGGGGTGTATGTATGCTAACGCTAGCTTATTTATTCCCGAATGAATTATCTGATTGCGTAGAAGGCATAGCCGAGTATCCGAAAGTGCATAGTTTTCGTTATGACTGGAAATATGATCCCCTTGATGCTCAAATGAATGTTGGGTTAAGTCAACTGGGAAAGGCCGTAGTCAGGAAGATGCTGGAGATGGGCATGATCATTGATCTCATGCACAGTACCGATGCTGCCCGAAGGCAGGTGTATGAGCTTCATGATGAATGGATCAAAGTCCATCCCAAAGAAGCAAGACCCATTACTTTTTCACATGGTGGCTCGAGAGCCTTACATGAAAAGTATCACCAAAAAACCGGTGTAACCAAATATGCCCACCACAAATATTATGGTGCAAGCACGGAAGACATTCTGGCTATTGAGCGAAGTGGTGGCGTGATTGGAATCATTATTGAAAGGTGGTGGCTGACAGGAGTGGATACGCGTTTGCCGGAATTCGAGGGCTGGGAAATGACAGGTATTGACTGTGTTATAGAAACCATTTTTGACATCAATGAACAGACCGACAAAAAAGATTTCAGTTGTTTGTCAATTGGAACAGACTTCGATGGCTTTACTGATACACCGCCAGACCTTTACTTATATGAACAAATGGGGAATCTACTGGAAAAAATGCGCGCAAGACTAACAGAGGAGCAGGTCACAAAAATTTTCAGTGGGAATGCACTCAGGATGTTAGCGTTGGGTTGGAAAACGATGTAAAAAAGATGGCTGGTTGCTGAAAAAGAAAAAAATGCAGGAAATAAAACTTGACCTATTCTATTGAGCCCTATGAATTCATGGATATTATTACATACACATTCCGTCATTGCTTTTATTATTGCAGTTACTCAGTTGGGAATGACGTGGTTTCTGCTTAAGAGCAGGGCTAAAATACCCATTCGGAAATGGCTGATTCTAAATTACATCGCTTCCTCTATCTGGTACCTTGATCAGATGATTCGCTTTAGTCTTTACCCCGGCACAGAGGGCTCCTTGTTTTATAAAATTGAAACTGTATTTCTTTATGGTCCTGTGTTGGTAGCTCAAATGCTTGCCAACCTCCAGATATACTACCAATTCATTGAGCCCAAATTTGATCGGGAAAGGAAATGGGTGATGATAATTCTCGTTCCCTTCTCAGTTTTTTTGGTAGCACTGATTGGCTGGAATGAATTCTATAACAACAGTGATACCTATGTCTTTCAGGTTACATCGTTTTTCTGGGGTATCGTTGCCAACGTGGCTACTTTTTTGATTGCAATCAGAAAGGCTTTTATATTCCGGGAGTCAAATACCACTGCTTATCATGCGCATCTGATTCTGGCAGGTGTGAGCACCAGCTTTTTTTCCCTTGCCATCATTTGTGTCATTTTTGGTCTTTTCTCAGTTGTTGGGTATTGGACGTATTTCATTTTTGTCTGGGTAGGAGAAATCTGTCTTATGATTACCTATCTGTATTTCTCAGAAGTATTTGTAAGCTTCCAAGTTAAAATTACCGGCTATAGTGTTGTCTCGGTTGTATTGTTTCTGACGATTTGTGCCTTGATTTTTTTTCCGCCTACCCTGCCCAATGAATTAGAGAAGCGATTGGCCCAGCAAGAGGGGTTAAAAAAGATTTTCATCGTTTTTTTCAGTGCCACAGGTATCATCATCTTTTTTTTACCATCGCTGTTGAGAAGGACCCTGACTAACCCGCTCAAGCAAGTGCTGCGTGCCATAAGAAAGGTCAACAGCGACAACTTGAATGTACAGGTGCCCGTAAAGTACCAGGATGAAATCGGCTTGCTGACTACAAATTTTAATATGATGACGGCTACCCTGCGTCATGCCAAAGTCAGGTTAGAAGAATATACACGGGTATTGGGTGAATTGTACAACAACCAACAAAAAGTACAGGAACAAACCCTGAACCATGTCAGCCAGGAAATACATGACAATGTAGGGCAACTTCTTAGTCTGGTTCGCATGCAGTTAAATCAGGTGGCCGAAAAGGGCGGAGCGGAAAATCAGCTTATTATTGATGCTCAGGAGAACATCGGTCGCGCCATGCGTGACCTGCGTGATATGGCCAGGGGCATGAGCAGCGACAGGATTAAATTACTGGGTTTATTCGGCTCTGTTGAACAGGAAGCCCAGCGAATACAAAATTCCGGGGCCTGCGAGGTAATTACGTATTGTGAAGGAAATGTACAGTCATTGGATCACCAGCGGGAGATCATCTTATTCCGCGTTATTCAGGAAAGCCTGCAAAATGTTTTCAAGCATGCCAGGGCCAGCCGCATTGATATCTTCTTTTATTTTCACCCCGACCGGTTAAAAATTGAAGTCATAGATAATGGGGCGGGGTTCCTGCCAGAAAAACAAGGCAAGTCCGGCGGCTTGGGACTGATGAATATGAAAAACCGGGTTCAACTGGCTGGCGGTGAACTAAGCGTGGAAACAAAAGAAGGGGAAGGCACCAAGGTTTCCATTCTTATTCCCCTGATATAATTGTTCGTCACCCGTACGATAAATTATTTTTTCTTCAAACATGGTTTGTAATTCATCTGCTGTAGCTACTTTTTCTGTGGGAACGGGCAGCAGATTTCTATCCAGAAAAATCAGCGGTATGGACTTTAAAAAGCAGGTTACCCACTTGCTTTCCGTCTGATAATTTCGTACTTTGCAGTAGGCACTCATCAAAATCTTTTTTATGAAATTTTTTCCTTCTTTTTCCGGTTTATTTCTTGCCTGCTTGTTATTCATCGGCTGTGCTCAGCGGGCCTATCATCAACACGATGACGCCTATGACATCTCAGGGGTTTCTTCTTATGCGTGGGCAGATGCAGATGATGATAAAAATTATGAGACAAAACGGTTGAATGCGAATAGCATCAGAGATACCAAAATCAAAAGAACCATTGATAAATATCTCCAGGAACATGGTTGGAAGATGAACACGGCTAATCCTGATGTGTATCTGGTATTTGATGTCGTAGTCGACCAGTCACAGCAGAACGTGAACGTTCCCGTTTATTCCCAGCCCATGACCCGTTGGTATTACAATCCGGCTGCCCGTCGTTGGGTACCAATTTTTTATCCTTCCAATCTGGTTGGCTTTAATACAGCCACGCGTCAGGTGCGGGAAGGTACCCTTACCCTCAGCATGATGAATCCGGTAAACGATAAAGCGATCTGGCAGGGGTGGACCACTTCCGAGATCTATGGAAAGAAGATTTCTGATGAAAAGATTGATCGGGATGTTCGAGCCATCATCAAAGAGTTGAAGAAATATTGATTGCTTGTTTAAGACATTCTTTTGACAAAATATTATCATGATGCGATACCCTGTTGTTTGTTTGCTATTGTGTGCGGGCTTTTTGTATTCTTGTAAGCAAGAAGAAAAGTTTGCTCCTAAATTCAAGCTGCAGCCAGCACCCCGTGTAACCTTCAACTCTTTTGTGGACTGCAATATGGCGGAGGTATGGGTTGGCGATACTTTTCGGATTTTTCCCGGAAAATATGGCGAAGATCCTTTATGGGGTTATGCCCGTGATTTGAAATATGCCGATGGGCTCAATCCGGAAGCAGTTTTCTCCTACCCAAGAGATAAGTTCACCAATCCTTCCATGCCCCTCAATGCCCCCATTGGTCAACCCGGATTACACGGTGCCGTTTGGTTTGAAACAGTGTACCAGGATAAAAAAGATATTTCCGGTAAAACGCTGTATGGAATTTATCACAATGAAAATTATCCCGAGACCTTGCCGTATGATAGCATCACCGGCCAGGGCTACCATAATAAAAGATGGCCACAGGGGCTTACGGGCCCTGAGAGCCCAGCTGCTGTTTGTCGCATCGGCGTTATGAAATCAACAGATGGAGGAAAGAGCTGGGAGAACAAGGGACTTTTTATTGAAGACCTGGATCCACGCATGATATTAAAGCCGCAGAATAGTTCCAACACTTTTGCCGGGGGGGTTGGTGACCCCTCTGCCGTTGCCAGTGGTGATTATCTATATCTTTTTTATGGGGAGTATGGTTATCCCGGTATATATGATTCAGCCACCTATGATGCCCGGAAAGAGTGGAGCGGACAATGTATCAGTATTGCACGTATACGCCTCAGTGACCTTGATGCCCCGGAGGGAAAAGCCCGCCGATGGGATGGCAAGGCATTTACTCAATCACATAATGGTATTGGCCAGCCGGTAAAGGCTTTGCAGATAGATAACGATAAGGGGGGAGGTCCCGCTTCTTCTCCCGGAGGAGGCTTTCACTGGGGGCCATCTGTCAGCTGGAATACTTACCTCAATTGCTGGGTGATGCTGATGGGGCATGTAGAAGGAAAATCATGGCGGGGAGACAAGATCTATATTTCTTTTAACCCTCATAAAGACCTGGGTGAAGGTGCCAATAGCCAGGACTGGACGAAGCCGGAATTGCTGTTTCAGAAACCGGGATATATATTATGGTATCCGTCATTGCAGCCGCTGAATGAGCCGGAAAGCATCCGCGAAAAATATACTTGTGTTCGGTTGGGAAAAAGAGCCCGCTTTTATGTGAAGCGCATCAAACCCGGCGATGACTATTATGCTTCCGAGCACATCATCGAATTTGAGCGTTGACCTGTTGATGCTAACCTTTTGAAGAGGAGAGTTCCCTTTCAGAAAGAAAATTCCACTACCATCTTCCCCCCAAGCAAACACCTATGCGCAGGTAACCACCATCATAACTATCTCCAAATAGTCTTCCCCCACCTAGAAAAACTTCGCCGATCAATCGGTTCCTGTTCTCCAGTTTCACGCCGATAGCAGAACCCAGGCCGTAGTATACTCCGGAGTTGTATTGAACCGGAGGACGTGGCCAGACTGACCAGTTATAATTTGGCTGTTGTTCAAATGAAAACCCCATGTTCCCTTCAATAAAAAATCCGGAGGCATATTTTTTTCCAAAGTACATACGATAGTAAGGTAGTACTAAGGCTCGCGTGGCCATCAACTCTTTATTTTCAGCGGCCACGCTTATTGCCAATCCCAGGCCGCTGTTTTCATTCAATAAACGTTCATAATTCAATTCAGGTAATCCCAACAGACCCGAAAACAGGTTGACCCGCATTTCATTTTTTTTGGGTTGAGCCATCTTGTCGTTGTTCATGTTTTGACTAACTGCCTGTAATGGCAAAAACAACACAAGCATAGAATAGATGACCAGCTGTCTGGGAAATGACATAAGCATTGATTTAGTTATACAAATTAATAAGAATTTTTTCAAATGTTTTGTTAATCCATGATTAAATAAGTGTATGAGTGTTTCGCTACCAATATTCCCCTGGATAACTGAACCGGTTGATTGAGATGAGCGAGGATAGAACATGAAAGCAGTACAACAAAAAATGTAGCAAGGCAGCATGCTCCGATATCTTCCTTCAATACAGTAAATGTTTTTTAGCAGTGTCTTTCCATCCAGCCCTATGCACATAGGGAACAAAGAAAATGGTTAGGACTGCCTGGTGTCTGTACTTCACAAAAAAAATTTTTTTCTGCGCCTGGTGGGCATAAGCAGTAAAAAACCATTTCCCTGTATTGTCAACAGCCTGGTGCTGATATGGCACTTTATATACCTTTAAATCTGCCTGGTGCTCATAGTGAGCCACCCATACTTTTATATCCGCCTGTGAAGGATAATTGACAGCAAAAACCCTTTGAGAGTTCACTTCAGAAAAAATCAAACCTAAACAAACAGCAGTTAATACGTACTTCCGCATAATCTACAATAGTTGGGAACTACTTCCCGGAAGAAAGGGGTAAAAACGAAAAAGCCCTTGAGTTAAGGGCTTCTTTAGTTTACAGCATTTTACGAATTACATCTACCAGCTCTCCCTTGGTAATGGGAACACCCATTACCTTGTTGAATGCCTTGGCATCAATCAGGTATTCATCGCGTATAATCTTGATCAGTTGTCCGTTGTTGATTTCAGGAATCAGCACGTGATCAAAGTTTTTCAAGATCTCACCCAGGTTCGATGGGAAGGGGCGCAGATAACGAAGGTGGGCATGACTCACCGGGTAACCTTCCTCCAATAATTGCAGCACCGCACTCTTGATGGCTCCGAAGGTTGAACCCCATCCAAGCACCAATACCTTGCCTTTTTCCGGACCACATTCCAGCTCCTGTTTAGGAATGTAATGAGCGATCTTATCTACCTTACCCTGGCGAATATTCACCATATGCTGGTGGTTCTCCGGATCATAGCTGATGTTACCGGTAATGTCTTGTTTCTCGATTCCACCGATACGATGTTCTAGTCCTGGCGTTCCCGGAATGGCCCAGGAACGTGCTAGTTTCTCATCCCTGCGATAGGGTTGGAATTTAGGCTCATCGGCATCCAGTCCTTTTTTGAAATTAACTTTTATCTCAGGCAGGTCGGCAGATTGCGGGAAGCGCCAGGGTTCAGCACCATTCGCGATATAACCATCGCTCAGCAAGATAACAGGAGTCATGTGTTGTACCGATATCCGTACGGCCTCATAAGCCATGTTAAAACAATCGCTGGGGGTTGAACAGGCAATTACGGGCATCGGACATTCTCCGTTTCTGCCATAGTAAGCCTGCAACAGATCACTTTGCTCTGTTTTGGTGGGCAATCCGGTTGAAGGACCGCCTCGTTGAATGTTGATCACCACCAGTGGTATTTCCAGCATCACCGCCAATCCCATAGCCTCCGTTTTTAAGGCCATACCCGGACCGGAAGTAGTAGTGACACCCAGGTTTCCACCATAACTGGCACCGATGGCGGCAGTGATGGCAGCAATTTCATCTTCACCCTGGAATGTTTTTACTCCAAAGTTTTTATAGCGGCTCATGTCGTGTAAGATATCAGAAGCCGGTGTGATGGGGTAGGCGCCCAGGAAGATGGGTAATCCGCTCTTCTCGCTGGCAGCTACCAGTCCCATCGAGAGCGCCTGGTTGCCCATGATACTGCGGTAGGTGCCGGGTTTCATTTTTGCTTTCTCCACCACATAACGGGAAGCATATGCTTCGGTGGTTTCGCCATAGTTGTAACCTGCCTGCAACACTTTGATGTTACTGTTCAGGATCACTTCTTTCTTGCCGAATTTCTCACGCAGGAAGCTGATCGTACTATCGAGGTTACGGTTGTACATCCAATAGATAAAGCCCAGTACAAACATATTTTTGGCACGATCTCTTTCCTTATTTCCTAACTCGGCGAATTCCTTCAGGGCTTCCCGCGTCAGCTTGGTCACATCAATTTTAATCACTTCAAAACTCTCAAGACTGCCGTCTTCCAGCGGATTGACGCCATCGGGATAATTTGCGAGGCGCAGGTTTTTTGCGTCGAACCCATCTATGTTAACGATGATTTTACCGCCTGTTTTGATGGCTTTCAGGTTTACTTTCAGTGCAGCAGCATTCATGGCTACCAGCACATCAGCGATATCGCCCGGAGTAAATACTTTATTGGAAGAAAAATGCAGTTGGAAGCCACTCACACCCGGTAGCGTACCGATTGGGGCCCTGATCTCTGCTGGAAAGTCGGGGAAGGTGGCCAGGTCGATACCCAGCATGGCTGTATTATTGGTAAACTGCTGACCGGTTAATTGCATACCGTCACCACTGTCGCCAGCAAACTTGATCACCACGTCTTGTAAAATCGTTTCTTTCATGCTGATATATTAAAAATAAAAGTTCATAAAGATAATATTTCCTGTCTTTTACCCGGCGCATTTTTTCTTGCTATGGCGCACCTGTTTTTTGGCTCCCGCGCTTCTACTGAAGTAAAATGGCTTTCCCAAATCCGTCAGGCTGTCAGTGCCCCCGTTATGGTACGTTTTTTGAATAGTTTCGTATAAGTGGGTGGTATTCGTAAGAAGAAAAGCAGACGGATTTAACAATTTCTGCCTCCCGGGGAACTACTTGAAACACTGTGAAATCAGTATATTTGTACTATAAAATCTAACTAGTATGGCTCTTTTTGAATCTGGTAATCCGACATTGACGGAAAAAATGTTGAACAAAGGTCTTACACTGGATGCTGCCCGTCAGGGTGTGATGACAGTTCGCGGCACCATAATGAAGTTTGGCTTCATGCTGGCGTTGTTAATTGCTGCAGCAGCGTTCAACTGGCATCTGTTTCAGGAAGGCAAACCAGCTACCATGCAGACGCTCATGATGGTGGGCATTTTCGGCGGATTGATACTCGCCATTGCCATTGTATTTAAGCCCGGTTGGGCGAAGTACATTGCACCTTTGTACGCAATACTTGAAGGTCTGTTTATAGGAGGTATATCCGTTATCCTGAATGAGGCATTTGCCGAAAAATATCCCGGACTGATTATGCAGGCGGTGGGCCTCACTTTCGGGGTAGCCATTTCCGTCTTCTTTCTTTATAACTTCCGTATAATACGTGCTACACAGCGTTTCCGCTCTGTCATTATTGCTGCCACAATGGGTATTGCCCTTTTCTATCTGCTTACAATGATACTTGGCTGGTTTGGTGTGAATGTGAGTTTCATGAATGACAGCAGTATGTTAAGCATTGGCATTAGCTTATTTGTTGTTGCCATCGCTGCGCTGAACCTGATTCTTGATTTCGATATGATCGAGCAGGGGGCAGATCGTGGTTTGCCGGCTGACATGGAGTGGTATGGTGCTTTTGGTCTTATGGTAACCATAGTTTGGTTATACATGGAGATACTGCGATTGCTCAGCAAGGTTGCCCGCAGAGACTAATACCTCTAACCTCATCTACTATTCAAGCCACCGGGAGGTGGCTTTTTTTATGTATGTTTCCTGCCTGTATGACCCATACAACCTGTAGATTTGTAGAACAAATTGACCCATGCAGTTTCAGCGACAACCTTATTCCAACGACGAATTAATAGACCTGTATCGCCGGCTGCTGTTGCCGAGGATGATCGAGGAAAAAATGCTCGTATTGTTGCGGCAGGGAAAGATCAGCAAGTGGTTCAGTGGCATAGGCCAGGAAGCCATTGCGGTAGGGGTAACGCAAGCATTGCATAGTAAAGATTGGGTCATGCCCTTGCACCGGAACCTGGGTGTATTCACATCGCGGGACATGCCCCTACATCGCCTATTTCAGCAATGGCAAGGCCACAAAGAAGGCTATAGCAAGGGCAGGGAGCGCAGTTTTCACTTTGGCAGCAGTGAGCATCGCATCTGCGGTATGATCTCACATTTGGGACCCCAGCTGGCGCTGGCGGATGGGGCAGCCCTCGCACATCAGTTGAAGGAGGAACCCTTGGTAGCAGTGGCATTCACCGGCGATGGCGGTACGAGTGAGGGAGATTTTCATGAAGCACTCAACGTAGCTGCCGTCTGGGGCCTGCCTGTCATCTTTATTATTGAAAACAATGGATATGGCCTCAGCACCCCCGTTAGTGAACAATATCGTTGCAAACAACTGGCGGATAAGGCGTTGGGGTATGGGATGGATAGTGTAGTGATTGATGGGAACAATGTGCTGGCCGTGCATGATACCATACGCGGTGTGCGCGAATATTGCCTACGAGAGAAAAAGCCATACCTCATTGAGTGCATGACTTTTCGTATGCGCGGACACGAAGAAGCCAGTGGCACCAAATATGTACCCAAAGAATTGATGGAGGAATGGGGCCGCAAAGATCCCATCAAGAATTATGAGCAGTTTTTGGTGACAGAAGGGGTTCTGACAGAAATGGAAATAGCGACCATTCGACATGAGTACAAGGCCTATATCGATAACGAGTTGCAGCTCGCCGAGCAGGTACAGCCAATGCTTCCCGATACTTCGGAAGAAGTGCAGGATGTATATGCGATAAGGCAATCGGCACCGGTTTTACTTCCGGAACCCGATCCGCGTGATACGGAGGTAAAGGAAAAGCGAATGATTGATGCTATTCAAGAGGCATTGGTACAAAGCATGGAAAGAGACCCGAAGCTGGTATTGATGGGACAAGATATTGCGGAGTATGGGGGCGCGTTTAAAGTGACCGAGGGACTGATGGCGCGGTTTGGAAAACACCGGGTGCGCAATACGCCGTTGTGTGAGAGTGCAATTGTAGGGGTTACTTTAGGGCTTGCGCTGGAAGGAATACCCAGTGTAATGGAAATGCAGTTCGCTGATTTTGTAACGGTGGGATTTAATCAGATTGTCAATAACCTGGCGAAGATTCATTATCGCTGGGGTCAGCCGGCACCGGTAGTGATTCGCATGCCGACCGGTGCGGGGGTGGGGGCCGGACCTTTTCACTCGCAGAGCAATGAGGCCTGGTTCACGCATGTGGCCGGGTTGAAAGTGGTTTATCCTTCCGGGGCCTATGATGCCAAGGGCTTGCTCAATGCTGCGATACAGGATCCCAATCCGGTGATGTATTTCGAGCACAAGGTGCTTTATCGTAGTCAATCTGAACCCGTGCCGGATGAATACTATGAAATAGAAATCGGCAAGGCAAAAACTATGAGCGAGGGCGAAGATATAACGGTGATTACCTATGGTGCAGGTGTTCACTGGGCGATGGACTATCAACGAAGTCATCCGGATGTTTCAATGCATATAGTAGACCTGCGTAGCTTATTACCACTCGATTATCAGGCGATAAAGGAAGCGGTGGCTCGAACCGGTAAAGTATTGATGCTGCATGAAGATAATCTTACCGGGGGCATTGGTGGTGAGATAGCCGCCTGGATAGCGGAGCATTGTTTTGAGTTGCTGGATGCGCCGGTATTGCGCTGTGCATCTCTGGATACGCCGGTACCTTTCAATGTGGTGTTGGAAAAAAATTATTTGGCGGAAAGCCGGCTCGAAACGAGTATTCAGCAGTTGATTCAGTATTAAATTCCCGCGCTATGTCTTCATTGGCTTCACTTTTGTATGTATTCCCCGATCTGACTGAAAGCGCTTTTTTTCGAATGGGTTCGAATGTGTGGAGCCGAATGGAAATTTTTGAGCGCTGGCTTTTCCTGTATTTTTTATTGTTGGGCATTCTTTGGTTATGGAAGGTTGGATGGCCTGGGAAGAAGCAAAAAAAGTCGGGAGGTAAAACCGGTAAAAAAGATGTGGCCCCACAATTGATGGTGAGTAAGGCGGCCTATGTTAGGGAGGTGCTTTCTTGGTGCAGGCAGCATCTCGGTGTGCCGGCTTCGGGGTCAAAGGCGCCTACATTGACAATTTCTTATTATCCTCATCAAAAGCGCCATGGGGTGTATTATTCAGTGGGGAAGTCCATTCGCATTTACGTGAACAATCATCCCAGTGTTGCGCATCTCACTGACACGATTTTGCATGAGTACATTCATTTCCTGGAAATTCGAAACAATGCCCATCAAAAGGAATATGATCAGCAGACAGCGTTGGTGGGGTATGATCATAACCCGTATGAGGTATCGGCGAGGCGGAGGGCAGCGGCACATGTGAAGTTGTGTATGAAGGAAATGCAGAAAAGAGGGTTGGTCAGCTAGGTTTCTCCGGAAGGATTATTGGTTGTATTCTGTTGCATTAGGAGCGTAAGTTTCATTGGTTTATTTCAGGAAAAATGTTGTCTGGGTTTATTTGATACCCGGAATAAAGACTTGTTGCTACTATTTAATATAGTTAAACGCGTGAATTAAAAACAGGAAAAAACCTGAAAAAGGGCTTGGTTAAGTTAATACATTTGAATATCTTTTGATTCAAAATATAAATCATATGAAAGCAGTTAAAAAAAGTTCTCCTCCGAAAATTGTACAGCGACTCAATTTCGCTATGGACAAGCAAAGTTTACAAAAGGTTGTAAAAGATACACCTGA
>CAYUXJ010000041.1:6273-13941 GCA_964448845.1 uncultured Sediminibacterium sp. | reverse complement strand
ATTCATTGCGTTTTCGTGGATCAAACCAAAGACCAATAGCCAAAGACCAAAGACTGTTTTATCCTTCTTGCATAAATGGGTACTTGTAATCCGTCGGAGGATCAAAGGTCTCTTTAATCGTTCTGGCACTCAACCAGCGATAAAGATTAAGTTGACTTCCGGCTTTGTCATTGGTGCCGGAAGCACGGGCACCGCCAAAAGGTTGCTGACCTACCACCGCACCGGTAGGCTTATCATTGATATAAAAATTACCGGCACTGTCGCGTAAGGCAATCGTTGCTTTTTCTATGGCCTGCCTGTCTCGGGCAATCACCGATCCGGTGAGCGCATAAGGTGAAGTAGTGTCGACCAACTCAAGCGCACGATCAAAATTATCTGCAGGATAAACATGTAGCGTGAGCACCGGACCGAAAATTTCCTCACACATGGTCAGTGAACGTGGATCCTTGCTTTCGATGAGGGTGGGTGCAATGAAATATCCTTTTTTCTTGCTGAAGGTGCCACCTGCCAGCAGGGTATTCTTTTTGTTTTTAACGGCACGACGAATGTAAGAGGTGATATTGTCGTATGCCTTCTCATCGATAACTGCATTGATGAAGTGACTGAAATCCTCCACAGACCCCATTTTCATGGTATTGATTTCGGCTACCAGTTTGCGCTTGATTTCAGCGGCCAGGTTGCTGGGAATATACGCCCGGGAAGCAGCCGAACATTTTTGTCCCTGGAATTCAAAAGCGCCTCTGGCCAATGCTGTCACTACCACATCGGGGTCAGCACTTTTATGCACCAGCACAAAATCTTTACCACCCGTCTCGCCCACGATGCGGGGATAAGAGCGATAACGTGGCAGATTTTCCGCCATGGTCTTCCACATCTGATTAAAGACACCCGTTGATCCAGTGAAGTGTACGCCGGCAAACAGGGGATGCGTAAAGCAGGTTTTTCCAATGGTAGGTCCATCGACATACACCAGGTTGATAACGCCATCTGGTAATCCAGCCTCCTGTAATATGCGCATGAAGAGTTGGGCTGAGAAAATCTGTGTATTGGCGGGTTTCCATACCACCACATTCCCGCAAAGTGCAGCTGATGTGGGTAGGTTACCACCAATGGCAGTGAAATTAAAGGGCGTAATGGCTAATACAAATCCTTCCAGGGGGCGCCACTCCATGCGGTTATGAATGCCGGGCGATGATACCGGTTGTTGCTTATAAATTTCGTTGAGGTAATACACATTGAAGCGCAGAAAATCGATGAGCTCGCAAGCACTATCAATTTCCGCCTGAAATGCATTCTTACTCTGTCCGAGCATGGTGGCCGCATTCATCTGATAACGGTATTTACCTGCCAGCAGGTCTGCTGCCTTTAAAAATATGTGGGCACGTGATTCCCAACTCATGGCTGACCAGCTGTTGCGTGCTTTTAGGGCCGCATCAACGGCTTGCTGCGCATGTTTGGCCTCCCCTGCATGAAAATGACCGAGGGTATGACTGATCTCATGGGGCGGGTGGATGGATTTTTTATTGCCGGTACGAATCGCCTTACCACCAATGTACATAGGGATATCCCATGTTTTTTTCTTCATTTCGGTCAGCGCCTTTTTAAGTGCCGCCCGCTCCGGTGTGCCGGGGGCATAAGATTTAACCGGTTCATTAATGGGGGGAGGATAAGAAAAGATACCCGTGCTCATGATAAATGATTTGTTGGCAAAGTTAGTGCTATTTCAGTAAGGTGAAGAACGGGCTTATCAGTAGTAATTTGCCGGGAATGATTTAATTTGCCCACATGGCAATTATTCTTTTTGACCCCGAAAGCAGAAGGTCACTACTGCCCTTGTCGGAAACCAGGGCCATAGCTGATATCCGCCTGGGCATCCTGACACAACGTGAACGCTGGGAAATGATGACCGGACAAAAAGTATATGTAGCTACCGTACCCTATCTGCGCTGCTTGTATGAAGCCATTCCTCCCGGAGAACATACCTACATTGACGCCCGCGCGATTGCCCATGAGTCGAATGTTGCACCTATCCTGCAGTTACCCGCCGGTGGGGCTCTGCAGCAGGAAGGGAAAGTATGGGCAGTTAGAACAGTATCGGGTGACGATGATGTTGCTATGTTGGCTGCCCATCCCGATAAGTTTTCTTCGAAGGAAGTACCGGTGCAACTGTTGATACATCCCTGGCAGATCATTGAGTGGAATAGAGATCTATTGATACAAGACTTTTCACGTATCACGGCCGGGCGATTATCTCAGCCCATACCTGAGCAGGTGTATTGCACCCACCCAGAAAATGTATTTATTGAACAAGGAGCCGTATTGGCGCCCTGTTGGTTGAATGCATCCGATGGACCCATTTATATTGGTGCACAGGCAACCATACTCGAAGGCGCGGCCATTCGCGGACCCTTTGCCATGTGTGCCGGATCGGTTGTGAAGATGCAAAGTAGTATCTATGCTGCCACCACATTGGGACCCTTCAGCACCGCAGGGGGCGAAATAAAGAATACCCTGATCATGGGATATTCCAACAAAGCACACCATGGCTATCTCGGTGATGCGGTGATAGGTGAATGGTGCAACCTGGGGGCCGGTGCCACCAACAGCAATGTGAAAAATACTGCCGGCATCGTACAAATTTGGGACTTCCACACTCGTCAGTATGTGCCTGTGGGTCAGAAATGTGGCGTCATCATGGGTGATTATTGCACCATCGCTATTCAGTCTGCCATGAATACCGGCAGTATGTATGGTACTTGTTGTAATGTATTTGGTACCGGACTGCTGCCGACCATTCTGGAGTCGGGTAGTTGGGGTGTTAACGGAACACATTACCAGTTGCCAAAAGCGATTGCTTCAATTAGTAACTGGAAACAGCTGAAGGGCAAATCATTTACAGCTGCTGAGATGTCAGTACTGGAACATATATTTGCCCAACGCTAATTTTTTCAACCTACACATTTTGTAATTTATATTTTATGCGCCAACAAATTGCCGCCGCCAACTGGAAGATGAACCTCACTTTTTCTCAGGCCGATGCCCTGTTGCAACAACTAAAAGCTACTTCCTTCCAGCTAACCGAACAGCAGCAGGTGTTATTAGCAGTTCCAGCACCTTATCTGCAATATGCGGTGCAGCAATTGGCCGGTATCCATGGGTTTCAGGTGGCAGCACAAAATTGTTACGCACAAAAAAGCGGTGCCTTCACCGGAGAGACTTCCTTAGAGATGCTCGTTTCCCTGGGCGTTACCCATGTGATCATCGGACATTCTGAGCGGCGGGAAATTTTTGGTGAGAGCAATGAACTGCTGGCACAAAAAGTATCGCTGGCACTGGAATATGGTGTAACACCTGTTTTTTGTTGCGGAGAGCCACTGCCGATTCGGGAAGCCAATACCCAAAATGCTTTTGTTGCAGAACAACTAAAAGAATCCCTCTACCAGCTCACCGCAGAACAAATGCAGCAAGTGGTTATTGCCTATGAACCCATTTGGGCCATCGGCACCGGAAAAACAGCCACTAGCCTGCAGGCACAGGAGATGCATGCCTTTATTCGTTCTGAGTTAGCAACTCAATTTGGGGCGGTTGTGGCAGATCATACCACTATTTTATATGGTGGAAGTGTCAAGGCCGCCAATGCCGTGGAACTCTTTCAGCAGCCGGATGTAGATGGTGGTCTGGTCGGTGGCGCTTCTCTCATTGCAACAGAATTTGCTGCCATCATTCGTGCGCTGAAATAAAGTCAGCACAGAGCAATGCTAACTGACTGTACTTATTCTACAGCCTTGGGTGCAACATCGGTATAACCCGGTAATGCTACCTGCTCATAGTCATTCAGTTTATTCACATGCACCGTGGTTCCGGTTTGTTTACTGTTTGGATGGAACATCGGTTTGAACTTCGCCCCATACACCAGTTCTTGTGACGTATAAGAACTACGGGTGATCACTGTATTTGAAAAACTCTCATCAAAACCCTGCAGGAATACCAGAAACTCTGCTTTGCCTGCTTCCAAATCGGTAGGGGTGAGGCCCCATAAAGGACTATTCTCTCCAATCGCATGCACCAAGGTCCAGCTTCCTGAGAGCACATTGATTTTAGGAATCTCCAATGGCAGAGTAAAGAATTTATTTTTTTGAATGCCTTCCTCCTCGACCTGTATAGAAAAAATAACGTTGACTTCAACATTCATCAAAATGTTTTTGGTATAAGGTACCAATCGGAACATCCAGGCAGCTCGCTCTTGGTAGGGAGCAAAAATGGCATGACTGCTAAAGCGGATAAAGGCACGGGGACGTGCAAACCTGCCATATAAAAGTCCGGTAAGCACTGCAAAGCTCATCAATCCAATCAATGCTTCCAATGAAGCAACTACGCTCGCAGCAAAACCAATCGGATTGATCCTTCCATACCCTACTGTCGTAAAAGTCTGTGCGCTAAAGAAAAATGCTTCCCCGAATTTCTCTCCCGGTGTAGTAGCCACCATGCCACCCAAGTGTTCCAATCCGATCAAAAGATATACACCGGCAAAGAATAAATTGACGGTAACAAAAAACACCAATATGAATATCAGAAACCTGCTGGTCGACCAGGAGATAAGTGTATGGTATAGATTCATGCGCTTCCAAAAAGGGAGTCCGGTATATTCCGTATTGGCACTGCCATTTTTATTCATGAAACGGCCTCCGGTCAGCGAACTATTGGTGCTGAGTCCGGTTTCATTGGTCTCTCTGCCATGAACAGCTGTTTTTTTTCGCAGCATACGCGATGGATTCTTTCCGTAAAAATAGCCTTTCCCTGTCTTTTTTGATAAATCACCGTTCAGGGAGTGTGGGAACCCAATCCTCAACATTCCGCTAAGATTTTCCTCCTTACACCTATCTTTGCAGCCTTATGAATCATATTAGGAATTTTTGCATCATCGCCCACATCGACCACGGTAAAAGTACCCTGGCCGACCGCCTGCTGGAACATACCAAAACAATTGGGGAGCGAGACATGATGAACCAGGTATTGGATGATATGGACCTGGAACGTGAAAAGGGAATTACCATTAAGAGCCACGCCATTCAGATTGACTATAAGTATAAAGGGCAGGCATATACCCTGAACCTGATTGATACGCCCGGGCACGTTGACTTCAGCTATGAAGTGAGCAGGGCCCTCGCCGCCTGTGAAGGGGCTTTGTTGTTGGTAGATGCCTCACAGGGTATCCAGGCACAAACCATCAGCAACCTGTATTTGGCGATTGATAATAACCTCGAAATCATCCCCGTCATCAATAAAATTGATATGGAAGGGGCCAAGATTCCTGAAGTGACTGATCAGATCGTTGATCTTATTGGTTGCAAGCAGGAAGATATATTGTTGGCAAGTGGTAAGAGCGGTATCGGCATTGAAGAGATTCTCATGGCCATCATAGAGCGTATTCCAGCCCCCACCGGCAGCTACGACGCACCCCTGCAAGCATTGATTTTTGATAGTGTTTTCAATAGTTTCCGGGGAATCATTGTGTATTACCGCATTATGAATGGCGTTCTCCGTAAAGGAGATAAAATCCGAATGGTCGCTTCGGGACAAGATTATTTTGCCGATGAGGTAGGTGTGTTGAAATTAACGATGACGCCCCGCACCGAAATGAAAGCGGGTGACGTAGGCTATATTATCACCGGCATCAAAAACGCCAAGGAAGTGAAAGTAGGTGATACCATCACACTCGCTTCCAACCCCGGCCAAATGATCAATGGATTTGAGGAAGTTAAGCCCATGGTATTTGCAGGCATCTTCCCGGTGAATACGGATGAATTCGAGGAATTGCGCGACTGTATGGATAAGTTGCAATTGAATGATGCCTCCCTTACATTTGAGCTGGAAACCTCCCAGGCCCTGGGTTTCGGCTTCCGTTGCGGATTCTTGGGATTGCTGCACATGGAAATTATTCAGGAGCGATTAGAGCGGGAATTCAACCAGACAGTTATAACCACGGTTCCCAACGTAAGCTTCATTGCTTACACCACACGTGATGAAAAAATTATTGTCAACAATCCGGCAGAAATGCCCGATCCGGTGAAGATCGACCGCATTGAAGAACCTTTCATCAAAGCTCAGATCATCACCCTGCCCGACTATATTGGCAATATAATGACACTCTGCCTCGGCAAACGTGGTATACTGATCAACCAAAGCTACCTCACTACTACGAGAGTGGAGTTGATTTTTGAAATGCCGCTTACTGAGATCGTATTTGATTTCTACGATAAACTCAAGAGCTCAACACGTGGATATGCTTCCTTCGATTACGCTCCCATAGGCTTCCGCGAAGCCGATATCGCCAAAATGGATATTCTTCTCAATGGTGATAAAGTTGATGCCCTAAGTGCCCTCATACACCGCAGCCGTGCGCAGGATTTTGGCAGAAAGCTTTGTGAAAAGCTCAAAGAACTGGTACCGCGACAGCAATTCCAGATAGCCATACAAGCTGCCATTGGCGCAAAAGTGATTGCCCGCGAAAACATCAGCGCCATTCGCAAAGATGTAACCGCCAAATGTTACGGTGGTGATATCAGCCGCAAACGGAAACTACTGGAAAAACAAAAAGAGGGTAAGAAAAGAATGCGACAGATCGGTAACGTAGAAATACCTCAGGAAGCCTTCCTCGCCGTATTGAAATTAGACTAAGCTTTTATTGATTTCCACCTTTCTTTTTCTTGGCAGGTGCCGGTGCAGCATTGACCGGAGCAGTATTTTCTTTTGGAGGTGGATTTATTGGCAGTCTAGGATCCAGTTCTTCCACCAGCGCAAGATGAACCCATTTACCATTTTGCCAGCGAAAGCCTTCAAAGCCTCCCTCCGGCACTAGGGTGGCATGTATGGCGGGATTACCTTTTTCGCTAACAAGTGTTGCGAACGTGATCATCTTTAAATCGGCATCATAATTCATGCGGGCACCCGCACCTTTTTTATATTCCAACAGAAAACGATGGGTAGGCACCGGTGGTTTTTTATCATCGGGCATATACTCGAAGAATAATCCACCGAAACGGGGTTGCCCCTGCTCATTGAAGGTGAGTACCTCCATCCATTTGCGGGTGGTGCGTTCATCATTTTCGTCGTATCCAAGCAAAGTGTAGTATGACTTATTCTGATGCGTATTCAGCAGTATGTTGTAATAAACAGAACCGATCCACTGGGTGGCATCGCGCACTGAATCACAGGGCTGATCAGTGAAGGGGGAAGCATCAAATAAAGGGGTGAGACGTAAACTGCCATCGGGGGTATTATACTGAATGGCACCTTTATATCGGTAGTAAGAAATGTCTTTCATCAGTTGCCAGCTAAAGATCCGGAAGGCACTATCAGGCGCATAAATCACAGACACTGTTCCCAATGAGTCGAACGCATAGCGGAAAGAATGTTTCGCCCGCAATGTGCGTACAAGGGAGCGGGTAAAGATGCTGTCTGCCTGTAGCCGGGCAGACCATTCATCGCCATTGATGATGTTGTATGCTTGCTCCCGCAAGATGGTCTCCATGGCAGCAAAAGAAACTTGGTCGGCACTTCGATCTGTCTGGCTGAAGCCGGGAGTGCCAGGTGTGCTGACAAAAATCAATATAACAATGAGTTGCTTCCACTGCATGATGCAAAGGTATAAACAATGATATAAACAAT
>CAYUXJ010000041.1:0-6173 GCA_964448845.1 uncultured Sediminibacterium sp. | reverse complement strand
TATAAACAATGTTATAAACAAATGAGGGTAGCCATGCTGCAAGAGCATGTTAACTTTTCATCTGTTCTCGGCAGGCTGCTGAGAATTCATAGAGACTGTTGAAACGTAGGTCAATGCGCTCATCCGGAAAAGGTACTTCCGGGTGCGTGGTGGCAATGAAAACCGTATGCATACCGGCATTCCTGCCAAACTCCATATCGGATAGCCGGTTACCCGCCACCATACTTTTTGCCAGATCTATATCGGGGAATGCTGCTCTTGCCTGGAAAGCCATGCCGGGATTGGGTTTCCGGTTAGGGGAATCGTTATCGATATCACTACAATAATAAATATGGTCAATGCGGCCACCGGACTGCTGCACCTGTTTCCTCAACAAATCATGTATCTCTTCCAGGGCTTCCTGCGTCATCAGTCCGCGACCAACACCCTTCTGGTTGGTGACAATTACCACACGGTGAAATAAGCGAGAAAGTGTTGCCATGGCCGTTAAAGTATTTTCATACAACACAAATTCGCCTACATGCCGGATGTAGTCATTGTCTTTGTCGTGATTGATAACGCCATCGCGGTCGAGGAAGATCGTCCAGGAATGATCGGCTTGTGATAAATGAAATGCAGACATAGTTGAAAAGAGTTGAGTGAATTCCTGTTGCGCACGTCGGTAATCTTCCGGCACACCTATATCAATGAAATACGCAGGTTCCACATAACCATACATGGGTAGGGTAGAATAAAAGCGCTGTAGGAATGCCGTTTCCATGGAAAAATTTCCAGCTGGGGTGGACTGTATAAAAGAGTTTTTATTGAGCAGATAAATGCCGGCATTGATTAATCCGTTTTCCTGCCATTTTTTTTCTTCAAATCCTGTGATGCGATTGTTCTGATCAATGGTTACTGTACCATAGCGATCAAACTGTTGCTGCGGAATCAATGCCAGTGTGCAGATAGCTGATTGAAGGGTATGCAAGCGATATTGTTCTGCTAGGTTCACCATACTGATGCTGTCACCATTTAATACCCAAACGTTTTCTCCTTTTACAGCAGCTAGGGCCAAGCGGATGGCGCCACCCGTGCCGAGTGGTTCCTGCTCGATCACCCAACTGTATTCAGTAGGGGAAAGGGTTGATTCAATGAATGCAATGGCAGCATCTGCCTTATAGCCCAAAGAAAAGATGAAACGTTCAATGCCCTCTTTCTTCAAAAAGAGAATCAGGTAATGAAGAAAGGGTTTTTCATTTATGGGCGCCAGACACTTAGGCAAATCAGGCACTTCTTCCCGTAACCTTGTTCCAAGGCCACCGGCCAAGATGATGGCTTCTTTCACGGGCATCATCCGAAAATGTTTTTTTCGGTGAGCTCACAGAGAATATGTCCGATTAGAATATGACTTTCCTGTATGCGCGGCGTATCGGAAGAAGGCACATTGATCAGGTAATTACATTGGTCCTTCATTTTTCCACCGGAAGCTCCGGTCATGCCGATGGTAATTACGCCCAACTCAGCAGCTTTTTCAAAGGCACGCAGGATGTTGGCTGAATTACCGGAAGTGCTCAATCCGATCAGTACATCACCTTTTTTGGCAATGCCTTCTATCAGTCGGGCATAGATCACATCGTAGCTATAGTCGTTGGCTACGGCAGTGAGGTAAGAAGTATTGCAGTGCAGTGCTTCTGAAGGAAGTGCTTTGCGGTCTTTGTAAAAACGTCCGGAGAATTCTGCTGCCAGGTGTTGTGCATCGGCAGCACTGCCGCCATTGCCACAAAAATAAACGGCATGGCCTTGTTGGAAGGCCTCTGTGATAACCTGTACAACTTTTTCTATAACAGGCACCAGGGTTCCCTCATGGATGATTTGTTCTTTGACGGCGATGGAAGCCTTGATGCGTTCCTGAATGGTGGATGAAATTTCCATGTGTAATTTTTTTTAGGAGGAATCAGTTGCTGACACGCAAGATAGCATGCACCAGTTTTTCCCAGCTGTATTGTTTTTTTTCTGTTTGAATATACGGAATGAAATGCGCTTCGCCCCATTGATATAAATCCAGTATTCCCTGCGCCAAAGCAGGAACGGTTGGTTCAGTGATGAGTCCGGTCTTCTCGTGCAAGACCCTGTCCGGTAATCCGCCCACATTGGTCACCAACATCGGTTTTTCAAAATGATAGGCGAGGGGGGTTACACCACTTTGGGTGGCTTGTCTGTAAGGTTGTATCACGAAATCGGCTGCAGAAAGATAGTATTTCACTTCGCTATCCGGAATGAATTCGGTGCGCAGATAAACCGTGTTCTGCAATTGATATTGATTTATGATGGCTTGGTAGGGAGCAGCTTCCTCATAAAACTCTCCTGCTATCAGCAGTTTGATTCCGGCTGCCTGCACCTTTTCGTCGGCCATGGCTTCCAGCAGCAGATCCAGTCCTTTATACCGTCGAATGAAACCGAAGAAAAGTATGATCTTCTCTTTTTCCGGCAGGGAGAGGTGTTGGCGGGCAGTAGATTGGGGCAGAATCTCTCCGAAATGATCATACAGCGGATGAACGACCACCTCAGCCGGTCGTTGGGAGAAGTTGCGCAGTTGTTGCAGCACCCGATCACTCATGGTGATGAACCCATCGATGTATTGTACAAAATAGCGCGTGAATGGAGTATCACCGGGTCTTTTCTCGTGGGGGATGATATTGTCGGCGATACACACGATACGGGTCTTCTTATTACCACGAGCGATGCGCAAGATGGTGCCCAGACAGGGCGCCATAAAGGGTAGCCAGTAGCGAACAACAATCAGGTCAGGAGCCATTTTCCGAAGTCTTCTTCCCACGCTGATCCAGTTGAGTGGGTTTATCGAATTGATGCAGCGGTGAATGATGAGGTCATTGGGGGCAGGTTCGGAAGAATACTGGGTGGTGCCGGGAAAAAGAAAGCCGGGGTATTGCAGGGAGAAGGTGAAGATTTCTGTTTCAAAGTTCAGGTGCTTGAATTCACGGGCCAACCGCTCATTGAAGGAAGCGAGGCCACCCCGCAGGGGCCAGGCCGGACCGATGATGATTACTTTTTGCAACTAGCTGCTTTTTCAGGGGGCTTTGAATGGTACAAAGTTACTGAAACGCGGGTGAATGGGGGAGATGAAGCTCTCGGTAATGGACTACCAACCTGATTTTTCATCAATCTGGTAGTGATTTCTTTCCGGAGCGTTGCGAACAATCATTTCTGCAACGAAGCCGCTTAAGAACAGTTGCATACCGATGATCATGGTGGTCAGTGCAATGTAGAAAGCAGGTCGGTTGGTCAGGGCGAATTCTGCAGAGCTCAGTTTGGCAACGATGAGATAACCGATGGCGATGAATCCGGCTAAGAAGAAAAGGGTACCCAGCAATCCGAAGAACTGCATGGGGCGTTTTCCGAATTTACCCAGGAACATAATGGTGCCGAGATCGAGGAAGCCATTGACAAAACGTTGCCAGCCGAATTTGGAACTACCATATTTCCGGGGGCGGTGTTCCACGATTTTCTCACCGATTTTGCGGAAGCCGCTCCATTTGGCGAGGATGGGAATGTAGCGGTGCATTTCACCGAATACTTCAATGCTCTTCACCACTTTGATGCGATAAGCTTTTAGTCCGCAATTGAAATCGTGCAGGTGGATACCCGAGTTGGCGCGGGCAACGGCGTTGAATAATTTGGAAGGAAGATTTTTAGTGAGGGTATTGTCGTAGCGTACTTTCTTCCAGCCGCTCACCATATCGAAACCATCTTCGGTAATCATGCGGTAGAGGGCGGGTATTTCATCGGGGGAGTCTTGCAGGTCGGCATCCATGGTGATAACGACATTGCCGGCTGCGGCTTTGAAACCCTCGTTGAGTGCGGCGGACTTCCCATAATTTCTGCGAAAGCGAATGCCTTTGAAGGCGGTGTTGTTTTTGCCGAGTGAAAGAATGGTGTTCCAGCTATCGTCGGTGCTACCATCGTCGACGAAGATCACTTCAAAGCTGAAGCCGGCTTCCAGCATCACGCGTTCTATCCAGTTCGCCAGTTCGGGAAGTGATTCTTCTTCGTTGAGGAGGGGTATGACAATGCTGATATCCATGCTATCCGGCATTTTCAAAGGGGGTAATTGGATTCTTTTTAGCTACACCTGCGCCGATGAGGGAGGCAATGGCACCCAAGATGGCGGTACCGAACAGGGAGCCGGCCAGTGCCATGGGCAGAAAAAACTTACGGGTAAAACTAAGTGCCATGTCGATAGCATCAGCATTCATATCCGGATTTTTCTCCATTTCTGCCCTGGCTTGATCGAGGGTTTTTTCAAGCAGCTCCGGGTGGATGAACTTGATGGCAATGAAAGTGTAAACAGACATGATAGCGGCAATACCGGCGGTAACTTTAAATCCATGGCTAAATACATTTCCAAAAGTCACCTGACCATTCATTTGTTTCGCATAGTGTATGCAGGCCCAGATGATGACACCCATGAGGAGTGCGGTTGAGAAATAGCTCATTTTTTTCTCCATCATCAGGTCAGTGACATACAGAACCAGGTTAAAGACAATGAGAGCGAGGCTGGTGATAAGGGCGATGAGCCAGGGTGCGGTGGGTTTGTTTTCCATAGTATTGGTTTAAGCGGGTTGGTTTAAAAATAGAGATCCCTGAACAAGAGTCCCCAGCATATGTCCGGGCAGGGGTTGGTTCATCAGGGGTGAATTGGAAGAAAGACTTTTGTTGCTGGAAGAGGTTAATGTGGTAGTTCCTTGTCTGCTGAAGAGGGTACATTCTGCTTTTTCGCCTACCTGAATGGTGGATTTCGGCAGGTTAAATATTTCTCTGGCGTTCAGTGAGAGCAGGTTTACCAGGCGGTCGGTTGGAAGTTCAGGAAAAAGTTGGTTCAGGATAGGAAAGCAGGTTTGCAATCCGATCATGCCGGGAGCGGCGTATTCAAATTCACATTGTTTTTGGTCGAGGTGTTGTGGCAGGTGGTGGGTAGTGATGCAGTCGATGGTGCCATCGAGTATGCCGGCGCGGAGGGCAGTGCGGTCGTGCTGGCTCCGCAGGGGCGGGAATACTTTTAGGTTGGTGTCATATTCTTGCAGGTCTTCATCGCAAAACAGCAGGTGGAAGGGGGTAACGCTGCAGGTCACTTTCCAACCTTCTTCGCGGGCATCGCGGATGAGCTGTAGGCTTTTTGCGGTGGTGATGCCGGTGATGTGCAGTTTTGATTGGGTATAGCGCAGGAGGTCGAGGTCGCGTTTCACCATGATTTCTTCTGCCAGTGTGGGGATACCGGGGAGGCCCATACGGGTGGAGATGATGCCTTCATTCATGAGGCCATGGGCGCCGATACTTTTATCGACGGGTAGTTGGATGACAACACCGGAGAAAGCTTTTACGTATTGCAGGGCTTTCAGGAGGAGTCCGGGTTGTTGCACGGCGGTTAGTCCGTCAGTAAATGCGATGGCGCCGCTTTGGTGCATGTCGTACATTTCAGCCAGTTCTTTACCCTGGCAGCCTTTGGTGATGGCACCGAGGGGGTGGAGAAGGGTAGGGAGGGTATTGCTTTTGCTGAGGGTATATTCTATAGCGGCTTTGTTATCGGCGGCAGGTTGGGTATTTGGAAGGAGGCAGACGCGGGTGTAGCCGCCTGCGGCGGCGGAATTTGCGCCGGAGGTGAGGGTTTCGCGGTGTTCGTGACCGGGATCGCAGAAATGGCTGAAGATATCTATCCATCCTGGGGAGATGGTGAGTCCTTCAGCGCTTATTTCATGATCAGCGGATGAGGTGATGTGTGGGGCAATTTGTTGAATGGTATCGCCATTCACGAGGATATCGCGGATCTGACCGTTGTCGGGGCTATCAGGACTGGCAATAAGGGCTTGCCTGATGAGTAGTTGCATGGTGTGGCGATAAAATTTACTGCAATATAACCCGATTTTTTCTTTTATCGTATATTTGCAGCCCTCTGAGTAAGTGAAGGTTAATTTTAGTGATAAAATGCTATCATTTACGGGGTTTTCGGGATGTAGCGCAGCCCGGTAGCGCACACGTCTGGGGGGCGTGGGGTCGCAAGTTCAAATCTTGTCATCCCGACATGACTTCCAAAATGACAATCCAATGAAGGGTTGTCATTTTGGTTTTCGGCTGAATCCCTTGCCAGCTCTACAATTTCACGAAACAGGAAATTCAAT
>CAYUXJ010000040.1:0-14004 GCA_964448845.1 uncultured Sediminibacterium sp. | reverse complement strand
AGCCGCAGCAGTTGCCTCAGTAGCTCCAGCAATAAAATCTCTCCAAGCAGAAAAGGGGAAAATACATTTCGTTTACCCCTCTCCTTGAGTAAATAATATTGCCACTCTGTATTTATTTATGCCAGGGTTTATTGACTGATAATGATTACCCCATACCCAACCACAAAGTAACTCGAAAGGCTGGGCGACCTCTTTGCTTAACACTACTTCCTTTAAACTCGAAAAGCCAAAGATTCTTCAGCTTGAGTGAGTAACGGAAATTGTTACGCCTTAGTTTGAAAATGAATGATGGCACGAAAGATAAGCTGCTAACATTTTTACCCTTGTTATTCGGCAAAAGATAGACCTTAATCATTATCGACGCTTTCACTCAATAGTCTGCTCACCAATATAGCTTGGAAAGAATATTCTTGGTATTCGCCGCATTTTTGCGGAAATTAATTCTTATATTCACCGCATCAAACCTATATCCTTGTGACCAAATACATTTACCAATATAAAAACTGGACAAAATTTACCTGGCAGGAAAATGCAATCAATTCCATTTTTGGTGAAGTCCGGAACATGCAAGGCAAGATCATAGGTCAAATGAATACCCTCGGTTTCGCAACAAAAGAAGAAGCGACACTTTCAACTTTAACACAGGATGTCATCAAATCATCTGAAATCGAAGGAGAGAAGCTCGACTATGAACAAGTTCGCTCATCCATTGCCAGACGCTTGGGATTAAATATTGCCGGACTTATTCCTGCAAATAGAAATGTTGAGGGCGTTGTGGAAATGATGCTTGACGCAACCCAGAATTACCAGAAACCATTGACAAAAAAACGACTTTTCGAATGGCATGTAGCACTTTTTCCGACAGGATATAGTGGTATGCATAAAATTGAAGTTGGTCGCTATAGAACCGGTGAAATGCAAATTGTATCAGGAGCTATGGGCAAAGAAAAAATCCATTATGAAGCCGTTCCTGCCAACAGGGTAAAGCAAGAAATGGATGATTTTTTAACCTGGTTTAATAACAACTCTTCGATTGATCCTGTTCTAAAAGCAGCAATTGCTCACTTTTGGTTTATCATCATTCACCCATTTGACGATGGGAACGGAAGAATGGCAAGAGCAATCGCTGATTTAATGCTTGCCCGTGCTGATAAAACAAAGGAACGATACTATAGTATGTCAAGTCAAATTTTAGTAGAACGAAAACGGTATTACGAAATTTTACAAAAAGTTCAACATAGCAGTGGCGATATTACAGATTGGTTAGACTGGTTTTTGCATTGCCTAAATCAATCACTCATAGCAACAGAAACGACCTTGCAAAAAGTGTTGCGTAAAAATGAATTCTGGAAAATTCATGATAATACCCTTTTGAATGAAAGACAACGATTCGTATTGAACAAACTGTTTGACGGGTTCGATGGTAAATTGAAATCATCTAAATGGGCAAAGATGGCTAAATGCTCCCCTGACACTGCATTAAGAGATATAAAAGATTTAATTGAAAAAGGAATACTACGTCAGGAACAACAGGGCGGACGAAGCACAAACTATGAGCTTGAGGACTTCTAAAACTAAGACTTCCGCATAAATCTGTTGACATCAGTCAGAATTGCTATACCTCCGGCTGTCATTTTTTTGGTAACTTGTTAGCTCCTTTGCCAATACCGAAACAGATGAAAAAAATTATCCTCCTCCTCTTCCTTCCCCTGCAACTCTGCGCGCAACTGTCTATGCATGACTTTAAAAACTACGCCTTCCCAACCGAACTAAAAGCTGGCAGTGGTAATCGCATCGCCTGGGCGATGGATGAAAAAGGAGTTAGAAATGTATACGCTTGCTCGGCACCTGATTTTACTATCCGTAAAATAACCGCCTTCACCCAAAACGACGGTCAGGAAATTACTTCCCTGCAATTCTCTCCCAACGGTGAATGGATCATCTTCGCTCGGGGTGGTGACCATGGCGCTAACTATGACGCCCTCCTGCCTATTCAGGTCGCCGGCGAAACACAGGCTTCTAAAGTAGCTGTGTGGAGCACCCCCTTCTCCGGTGGCACCGCCCGCCTGCTGTCTGAAGGCGATGCCCCCATTGTTTCGCCTGATAGCAAAAACCTAACCTTCATCAAATCAGGTCAGGTATTCTCTGTTCCTATCAATGGCTCTTCCGCAGCCAAACCTTTATTCACTACCCGCGGTACTGTCGGCTCACTGGAATGGTCTTCAGATACTACCTACCCTGCCTTACTCTTTGTCGCTAATCGTACCGACCACTCCCTCATCGGCATCTATCGACCCAATGAAGCATCTATCCAATGGGTGGCCCCCTCCTTCAGCAGAGATCAATCGCCCCGCTGGTCACCCGACGGTAAAAAAATTGTCTTCATCCGTAGACCGGGCAGCGGCGGCGAACCGGACTCATTATCGGTAAGAGCCGCATCGCCTTGGAAAATCATCATCGCAGACCCCGCATCCGGCACCCATCGCACCCTCCGCGAATCATCCGGTAAAGGAACTGCTTCCTTCCCTTCCACCCACGGTGGGGCTAACCTGCATTGGGCAGCCAACGACCAAATTATCTTCCTTTCTTATCAGGATGGATGGCCCCATTTGTACCGACTTCCCGCAGCAGGCGGAAAAGAAACATTGCTCACCCCGGGAAATTTTATGTGTGAACACATCAGCATGAGTAATGACAGAAAAACCCTCACCTTCAGTGCCAATACCGGAAAAGATGAACACGACATAGAAAGAAGACATGCCGCTAAAGTATCTGTTACCGGAGAACCCATGCAGGTACTCACCCCGGGCACCCATGCTGAATGGATGCCGGTGAGTCTTTCCGACGGAACATCCATCGCCTTCATCAGCGCCACAGCCCAACGTCCGCCCCTGCCCGCAGTTCTTCAAACAACCAATAATTCAATCACCCTCTTGGGAGAAAAACAATGGCTGTCGCCGGAATTCCCTTCCCGCGAATTCGTTACCCCGGAACCCGTTACGTTCCGCGCAGCAGATGGCACCCTCGTTCATGCACAACTATTTCGTCAACCCGGCATCACCGGTAAAAGACCTGCCATCGTTTATGTTCATGGCGGTCCGCCCCGTCAAATGTTGCTGAGCTGGCATTACTCCGATTACTATTCCAATGCCTATGCGTGCAATCAATACCTGGCCCACCTGGGATTTGTCGTTCTCTCCGTGAACTATCGACTCGGTATTGGCTATGGCTATGCTTTCCACCAGCCCGCCAAAGGAGGTGCAATGGGTGCTTCCGAATACCAGGATATCAAAGCGGCCGGGCAATGGCTGCAACAACAAAACTTTGTTGACCCCAACCGCATCGGTATCTACGGCGGTTCCTATGGTGGCTACCTCACCGCACTGGCACTTGCGCGCGATTCAAAAATTTTCGCCGCCGGAGTAGATATCCATGGGGTGCACGACTTTACTCAACAGGCAGCACTCAACGCGCAAAATGACAAATACGAAAAAGCCCCCGACAGAGATCAGGCATTGCGCACCGCCTGGCTATCTTCCCCAATAGCCGATCTGAGTAAATGGACTTCCCCCGTGATGATCATTCATGCCGATGATGACAGAAACGTGCGCTTCAACCAAAGTGTTGACCTGATCAACCGGCTTACCAAAAGAAAAGTACCCATGGAAACCCTGATGATTCCGGATGATACCCATCACTGGATGAACCACAACAATGCCGTAGGCGTTTACCAGGCCACCGCTGACTTCTTTGTAAAAAAATTTAAACCCTAATTGCATGCTGCAGGTAGTAAAAAAATTGAGCTGTAGTTGTTGCTTATTCTTTGCTGTTCTACTAAGCTCCGCACAGCATTTCAGTGCAACAGAAATCACCCGCTGGGAAAAAAGAGCCGCCGCCACAACCATCATCAGAGATAAATGGGGCATTGCGCATGTCTATGGAAAAACTGACGCAGATGCGGTGTTCGGACTTTTATACGCGCAATGCGAGGATGATTTTCCACGGGTAGAAATGAATTATATCGAAAAGTTGGGCAGAATGTCGGAAGTCAATGGTGCCAAAGACTTGTATGATGACCTGCTGATCCGCCTGATCATCGATACCGCTGATGCCAAAAAAGATTATCAGTCCGCCCCTGCCTGGCTGAAATCATTGCTGCAAGCCTATGCCGATGGTATCAATTATTACTTGCACCGTCACCCCGCTCTTCGACCCGCCCTGCTGCAACGCTTTGAACCCTGGTTTCCTCTGTTATGGACAGATGGTAGTATCGGTGCAATTGATATTGCAGAGATAACTATAAATGACCTGAAGAAATTTTATAGCAAGGGAGAAACCGCTTTTAACGAAGCGCGGCAGGAAAAATCATCTCCCACCGATGGCTCCAATGGTTTTGCCTTCGCACCTTCGATCACAGAATCCGGCAATGCCATTCTGTATATCAATCCACATACTACTTTTTATTTTCGACCGGAAATTTCCATGCAAAGTGAAGAGGGATTGCATGTATATGGTGCAGTAACCTGGGGTCAATTCTTCATCTACCAGGGCTTCAACGAACACCTGGGCTGGATGCATACTTCCAGCTACAGCGATGTGGCAGATACTTACCTGGAGAAAGTAAGTAAAAATGATAAAGGGGAATGGGAATACGAATACAATGGCGCAAAACGAAAACTGACGAGCAAATCAATCACGATATATTTTTCAGAGAAAGGAATTCGTCAACAGAAAACCTTCACCTGCTACTTCACCCACCATGGTCCGGTAATGGCAGAGAAAGACGGACAATGGATCAGTGTGAAAGCCAATAACAGAGACATCAAAGGATTGATTCAATCCTGGCAACGAACCAAGGCGAAAGATTTTGCCTCCTTCAACCAAGCCATGTCACTACTGGCCAATACGTCCAACAATACCGTGTATGCTGATGACAAAGGCAATATCGCCTACTGGCATGGTAACTACATGCCCAAAAGAAATCCGATTTTCAATTGGCAACAACCGGTAGACGGAACGCTGCCCGCTACTGAATGGCAGGGATTGCATGCATTGAATGAACTCATCACGATAAAAAATCCAGCCAACGGATGGATACAAAACTGCAATTCCAGTCCCTTCACCGCTGCCGGACCCTATAGTCCGAATAAAAATCAGTTTCCCAAATACATGGCCCCGAATGGAGATAATTTCCGCGGCATTCGTGCCGTGCAGTTGTTGACCCCAGCTAAAAAATATAACCTCGACCGCGTAATCGAAACGGGATATGATACTTACCTCACTGCTTTCGATTTGCTGGTTCCGGCGCTGGAGAAAGCATGGAGAAAAGGAGATACGAGTGAGTACCTGTTGCGGGGGGTGATGCAAACACTGATCAGCTGGGATCGCCGCTCTGCTGTGAATTCAATAGCTACAACGGTGGCAATTGAATGGGCACAAAAATTATGGTCCGTTATATTGAAGGGCAATGGTGATCCGGAAGAGGATCCGGATGTGGTAGAGAAAACAAAACGCTTCTGCGAGAAAGCCGATCCTGCGCAACTGCTGGTGCCACTTCGTTCCACCATTGCTGAGTTGATGCGGAAGTTCGGAAGCTGGGAAAAGCCCTGGGGGGAAGTGAACCGATTCCAGCGGTCCACCGGAAATATTCGGGAGAGCTTCGATGACAACCAGCCCTCCATTCCCTGCGGATTTGCTGCTTCTACCTGGGGCTCCTTGCCTTCGTATGTGAGCAGATCTTATCCCAATACCCGCTTGCGGTATGGAAACAGCGGGAATAGTTTTGTGTGTGCTGTTGAATTTGGAAAAAAGGTAAAAGCCCGTTCAGTTTTGGCCGGCGGGGTGAATGGGGTGCCTTCCTCTCCTTATTTTAATAACCAGGGAGAAATGTATACGAAAGGACAATTCAAGGAAGTATTGTTCTACAAAGAAGACGTGTTGCAACAAGCGATAAAACAATACCAACCGGGAAAAGAATAAAATAGCATTCAATGAATTCCTCTACTGTTCTGGCTTTTCGGTGGATCAAGATTGTTTCAGTGGGTTCACTGGGTCTCATGAGTCTGCTGATTTTTATGGGCAACACCACCGACTACCGAGCCAACTATGAGTTCGTAGAACATGTGATGAAAATGGATACCATATTTCCCAATAGCCGACTATTGTATCGTTCGATTCAACAACCCTGGGTATTTCACAGTGCCTATATTTTTTTGATTGTATTGGAACTCATCATCGCCCTGCTTTGTATTCGGGGCAGCAGGGAGATGTTCATAAAAAGGCGGGAGCCCGCTGCTGTTTTTTTTGAAGCCAAACACCGGGCAGTAATTGGTTTGGGATTGGGAATTCTACTGTGGTTCACCGGATTTCAGGTAATCGGCGGCGAATGGTTTGTGATGTGGCAAAGCAATACCTGGAACGGACTCGAAAGTGCGAACCGCATTGTTCTCTTTAAAATGCTAACGCTGATATTGCTCTACTTGAAAGAGCCTGAATTCACCAATACGGGCAGTTAATTTTTTTCGAGTGAGATATGATATTCCTGGATGCGTGCCGGTGTTTCAGGTGTTAAAGTAAAGCGGATGCGAATGTTTCCTTTTTCTGCCTTTTGTATAAAATAACCACGCAGTTGATTTTCAGGTACCACCTCGCCTACCTGCAGTATACGACCGGCAGCAGCATAAATCGCCCTGGCTTCGTCGCGGAGTTTGCTTACATAATAATCATCAAAAAAGTTTTCTGCAAAGAATCCGGTATTGGCGGCACCGTCCCATTCCGGCAAAAGCCGCACCAGCATATCTCTTCTCTGTGTTAAAATTGTAGAAGGTGGCAAGCGCATCGGTTGCAGGCCGGTTAACCGCAATAAAGTATCCATCACCGCCACATTGGCCAGACTCGTCGGCGCATAGGTGACATTGGCAAAGAAAATAAGTCCTATTCCATATTCCGGTAACATCACCCAGTTGCTGCCGAATCCCGGTAAGCCGCCACTGTGCCCTACTGTTTTTCTTCCCTCACCATCTTCCGCATATCGAAGTCCGTACCCATAAGCAGCCGTTAAGGGAACGGCCCTGCCGGAGGGATAGCGATAATTGGCATTGACAGATGCCAGACGCCAGGGTTGGTGCATCTCGCGCAGACTACTTCTTTTCAATGGTCCGACTTCAGGATTATTCCGCACAGGCCATGCCTGCAAATGAAAAGCCACATACTTGCTGAAAGATTCGATTGAAGTAAGCATTCCACCCATGGCGCCCCAGACACCATCACTCAACAATGCTTCTTCTTTCCATCCCTCATTCACCCAACGATACCCATGGGCCAACAAAGGGGCAGGAACTTTTTTATACTCCCAACTGCTCTGTGCCATGCCCAATGGCTGCCAGATATTTTTTTCAATAGAACTACTGTAAGGAATACCACTGACTTTTTGAATGATATAACCCAGTAAAGCAAAACCCAAATTACTGTATTCGTAAGCGATACCCGGAACATTGGAGAAGCTGATTTTCTGGCGCAACAATTCAAGTAATTGCTGGTCGGTATCGGCCAGTTGTCGATCACCCCAGGGATTGTCTTCGGGAAAGCCGGCGGAATGGGTCATCAGGTGCCGAATGGTAATTTCCGGTGCATCTGTAGTGAGTTGTTGACCTTTTAATTCAGGAACATATTTGCTGACAGGATCATCTAACTGCAACTTTCCCTGATCGCGCAATTGCAAAATAGCCATGGCAGTAAAACTCTTGCTCATGGAAGCAATGCGAAAAATCGAACGAGTAGTTGCCGGAACTTTTTTATTGATATCTGCCCAACCGCCGCTGCCGGAAAAAACCAGCTTTCCATCTGCAACAATACCAAAAGCATAACCGGGCATATGATGCTTTTCTGCATATTCCCGGTACATTTTCTCTACGAGCGGGAAGTAAGTAGTTAATTGCTTCACCCGATCCTTATCAGCAAAATAGGGCGTTGCATAGGTATTAGACTGAGCAGCAGTCCTGTTAGAAGCAGCAGCCATCCATACGAAACTAAAAAGCAGGGGAAGGAAGGAACGCCGGAGATGTAATGCCATAAAAAAATGTATTGCTTAAAGCTACCTGTTTTTTTGCTGGTAGAAAAGATACGGTTGTATTATCCTTTTCTTGCTGTAGCTTTTTTACTGTTTTTTCTAGTAGCTTTTTTAGCAACAGTTTTCTTAGTAACAGTTGTTGGGGTTGCAGCTTTGGTAGCTGTGGCTTTTTTTACAACTGATTCATAATATTTACAGGCCTCCTGTAATCCGCAGTCAGCGCAGCGAGGGTTGCGGGCGGTACAAAGATAGCGTCCATGCAAGATCAGCCAGTGATGGGCTTTGTGAACAAGCTCACGTGGAATATGCTGAATCAGTTGTTTTTCAACAGCCAGCGGTGTCGTTGCTTTTGTATTGACAAGACCGATGCGCTTGCTTACACGGAACACATGGGTATCTACGGCCATATTGGGTTGCTGGTCAATGACACTGGTTATGACGTTGGCAGTCTTTCTACCCACACCCGGCAACTGCACCAATTCTTCTACGGTCAATGGCACTTCGCCGTTGAATTGATTCATTAGTAATTGAGCCATCCCGATCAGGTGCTTACTTTTGTTGTTGGGATAGGAAATGCTTTTGATCAGGGCAAATACATCGTCGAATGTGCCGGCAGCCAGCTTTGCCGGGGTAGGATATTTTTTGAAAATAGCCGGCGTCACCATATTCACCCGCTTGTCGGTGCATTGAGCGGAAAGAATTACAGCCACCAGCAATTCGTACGGATTGCCATACGACAATTCGGTCTCTGCGATGGGGAACTGTTCATCCAGCCAGGAAAGGGCTTTCTGGTATCTTTCTGCGAGTTTCATGCAGCAAAAATAACCGATTCAAGAGTTGACGCAATTAGGCGGAGAAATTATTTATCCTTTCGGTTATTAGCTGACTTCAATCCGCTTTTTTGAAGAATTTGTTCTATAGAAGACAAAGAAGGGGATGACAACTTCCATTGATTCAGCTGCTCTAGGGTGCCCTTGATCGCATGAAAACGCGCTTTCACATTCCCTTTGGGCTGCATAAGTTCCTTTTCTATCAAAGCCTTCAATACAGGCGGGGCTTCGTTGTAGATATACAGGACTAAATCTTCATCTGTAATTTCCTTCATATCACCTAGCAGAAGTAACTGCCATACGGTTAGAACGGAGAACAGGGCTTTGATATTGTAAACAAAAAGATAAGGCTATCGGAAACGGGCTGAACGAATTTTAAGGTCGTTTATTATTCGTAGCCGCAGAATCGTCGAGAATAAAAATATCCTCGCCATCCCGCTTCATGAGGTAATGTTCCCGGGCATATTTTTCAATGGCAGCCGGATTGCTTTGCAAGTCAGAAAGGGCACGACCGGATTGCTCAATTTCCTTTTGGTAAAACGCTTTTTTAGCTTCCAGTTCCTTCAGCTCGTTACGACGCTGCCATTGTTGGAAAATATCGCGCTGGTCAAAAAATAACAGCCATACCAGGAAGAAGGTACCGGCCAGCAGGTATTTATTGGTTAACAGACGGGTATAGCGTTGCATGGTACGATTGAATGCCTAAAATTAACACAATCTCTTGAGCGTGCCCCTGCGAAAAATACACAGTTGTTAAAAAGCCCTCCTCGTAACACCTCTTCCACCCGGTCGTCGGGGAAAGATTATTTTCCGAAACGAATTTTTCCTTTCGGGTAGATGCCGGTATCAGCAAGTTGCTCTTCGATTCGAATCAACTGGTTGTATTTGGCAATACGATCTGTTCTGGAAGCAGAGCCGGTTTTGATCTGGCCACAATTCAATGCCACAGCCAGGTCGGCAATGGTGGTATCTTCTGTTTCACCGCTGCGGTGACTCATGATGGTATTGTATCCATTGTGTTGTGCCAGGGTAACTGCATTGATGGTTTCAGTGAGGGTGCCAATCTGGTTTACTTTCACGAGCAATCCGTTAGCGATACCTTTATCGATACCTGTTCTAAGCCGGTCAACATTGGTTACGAACAAATCATCTCCTACGAGCTGACATTTGCTGCCAACGGCCTGTGTCAGTGCTTTCCACCCATTCCAGTCATCTTCAGCCATGCCGTCTTCAATGGAGATGATCGGGTATTGCTTTACCCATTTCTCCCAGTACTTCACGAGTTCATCACTGCTCATTACTTTACCATTGCTCTTGTGGAAGACGTACTTTTTCTTCTTGGCATCCCACAACTCAGTATTAGCAGCATCCATGGCAATGGCGATCTGAGTGCCGGTTTTGTATCCGGCTGAGCTAATGGCTTCCAGCACCGTTTCAATAGCTTCCTCATTACTTTGAATATTGGGAGCAAAGCCACCTTCGTCTCCCACGTTGGTAGAGAATCCTTTTTTCTTCAATACGCTTTTCAGCACATGAAAAATTTCTACACCCCAACGCAGTCCTTCACTGAAGGAGGTAGCACCAATGGGCATGACCATGAATTCCTGAAAATCGATTTTGTTATCCGCATGGGCACCGCCATTCAAAATATTCATCATGGGGATGGGCAGGGTGCGCGCATTGGTACCGCCGATGTACCGGTACAGGGGAAGGTCGGCTTCTTCAGCAGCAGCGCGGGCAACGGCCAGACTCACGGCCAGAATTGCATTGGCGCCCAATTTTGATTTATTGGGAGTGCCGTCAAGGGAGAGCATTTCTCCGTCGATGGCAGCTTGTTGGGTAACATCATATCCTGTAAGAGCAGGAGCAATCTTCTCGTTCACATTTTGTACTGCTTTCAGGACTCCCTTCCCGGCATATTTCTTTTTGTCATTGTCACGCATTTCTACTGCTTCGTGGGCACCGGTGCTGGCACCACTGGGAACAGCAGCCCTTCCAACAACTCCCTCGTCTGTTACCACTTCTGCTTCTATGGTGGGGTTGCCGCGGCTATCTAAAACTTGTCTTGCATGTACATCAATAATGTAGCTCATGAATTATAATTTTTGGTTGGTCAGAATAAAATTTATTTGTGCCGCAAGGTAATTAATTGAAACTGGTTAGCGAAAAATACAATCATTTTCCTTGTAAAATGCCGATTTTGTTAGCTTGTAACGTCTATGGTTGCCGTGAAGTGAGCTGTCGAAATACATCTTCAAGAGAAGACTCTTCCCGCTGTAGGGAAAGCAGGGTATAACCTTTTTGAACAGCCCATTGCATCAAAGCCCTGCTGAGCTGTTCTGCATCCCGGGTAGTAATGCGATAACGACCACCGCCCATGGCAATGAACTGCTGAACGCCGGGTACTTCCCTCCATTCCTGCTCTGCCGGTTCTTCCCTCAATTGTACTTCCAGAACCTGTCCGGAGTTTTCTTCCTGCTGTAATTGGCGAATGCGGTTATCGGCCACCACTTTTCCCTGGTGGAGAATGATCACCCGATCACAAATAGCTTCCACTTCCTGCAAAATATGAGAGGAAAATAAAATGGTTTTGTCAGCACCTTGCTTTCGAATAACCTCCCTGATTTCGACGATCTGGTTGGGGTCAAGACCACTGGTCGGTTCGTCTAAAATCAATACCGGCGGATTGTGCACCAGCGCTGCGGCGAGTCCGACCCTTTGCTTATATCCCTTCGAAAGTTGTCCGCATTTTTTATGCGCTTCGCGGGAAAGTCCTGTCAGGTTGATCACTTCACTGATCGCCGGCTCGGGATTCTTTATTTCATGTACACCGGCTATAAAATGCAGGTATTCGCGGACGTACATATCGTAGTAAAGTGGATTTGCTTCCGGCAGGTAGCCGATTTTTTTTCTTACTGCAAGGGATTGCGATTGAACAGATAATCCTTCCACCTGAATGGTGCCTGCATCGGGCTTCACATAGCCGGTAATCATTTTGAGGGTAGTACTTTTTCCCGCACCATTGGGACCCAGAAAGCCTACGATTTCGCCCCGCTGCAACTCAAAGGATACGCCACCCACGGCCAGTTGGCTGCCATATTTTTTTTGTATGCCCTCAACAATTATTGACATGTCTTTGAATTAGGGTCAAAAATACCGCAGAACGGTTGATTCATCGCTGATGAAAATAGATTCAGGGATAAAATATTGTGAAAAGATCAGTTACCGGAATTCTTGTCGGCTGAATCTTCGGGCAGTTGATTGTATTCACCCCGAAGTGCAAAGAGACCGAAAAAAATCATGCCGATGGCAATCGGGAGGGCTACGATAATGAATATACTCCACTGAACCCAGGTATCGGCAATGGGTTTTTTATGAATTTCAGCAGCTGCGGTTTGGATCAGGAAATACATGGCCAGGGGTCCCAGTGCTATCCAAAGAAGGCCGGCATATTTCTTTATTGTATTCATTTGCTTTTTTTAGGATTGGGAAGAAGTGTGCTGAGGAGCTTTGTTGGAAAGATAGAGAGCCCCTATCACAAAACATACGCCGGAAATGATGATGGGGTATTGCAATCCTGCGAGTTGGTTATCGGTTTGAATGGTAGTGAGGAGGGTGGCAATGAAGGGGGTGAGTCCGCCAAATACACCATTGCCAATGTGATAAGGCAGCGACATAGAAGTATAGCGGATGCGGGTGGGGAAGAGTTCTACGAGGAAGGCAGCGATGGGACCATACACCATGGTGACATAGAGGATCATGATGAATACCAGCAGCACCATTTTCCAGTAGGCCTTATTGCCGAGTTTAATAGAGATTTTGGTATCGGGGTGCAGGGTGGTGCGGGAAGATGTTTTGTATAGGGTGTCTTTGATGGATGCTGTTTTCACAGCGCCGGAGGCGAAGTAGTATTGATGGGTGGTGGTGCGCAGGGTGTCGCCGGAAGCAGGCAGGGGTACTAGGTTGCGTTTGATTTGCTTCAGGTCGGATAGTTCAATTTGTTTACGCAGGTCAGATAGTTGTAGCAATCCCCGAAAGAGGGAGGGGTAAGTAAGTACTGCCAGTAACATGCCTATGAGCATGATCCATTTTCTACCGATGCGGTCGCTCCAGGCGCCGAAGATGACGAAGAAGGGGGTGGCGAACAGGATGGCCCAGATCAGGATGGTTCTGGATTGGTCAAAATCTATTTTACAAACATTTTCGATGAAAGATTGAGCATAAAACTGACCGGTATACCACACAACTCCTTGACCCATGGTAGCCCCGAACAATGCGAGGAGAACCATTTTCAGGTTGGTGGTATGGCCGAAACTTTCTTTGAGTGGGTTGGTGGACAGTTGACCGGCTTCTTTGATTTGTTGAAAGAGGGGAGATTCTTTCATTTTCAGTCTGATGTAGACAGAAACTGCCACGAGTATGATTGACAGGAGGAAGGGGATGCGCCAGCCCCAATCATTGAAAGCAGCGATGGAGCGGGCCTCATTTTTATCGAGGGAGTGGCGGGTGATGAGAACGACACCGAGGGAAACGAATAGTCCCAGGGTGGCGGTGGTTTGGATCCAGGAGGTATAAAATCCCCGTTGGTGTTCGGGGGCGTGTTCAGCCACGTAGGTAGCGGCGCCGCCGTATTCACCGCCCAGTGCCAGTCCTTGCAGCAGGCGCAGTAGCAGAACGAGAATAGGTGCCAGGTAGCCGATGGATTCAAATGAGGGGATGAGACCGATGGCGAAGGTTGCGCCTCCCATGATAATGAGGGTAAGCAGGAAAGTGTGTTTACGACCGATGATGTCGCCGAGTCTGCCGAATACGAGGGCACCGAAGGGACGAACGAGGAAGCCGGCGGCGAAGGTAGCGAGGGTAGAGAGAAGGGCGGCGGTGGGGTTGGTTTTGGGGAAGAATTGGGAAGCGAGAACGGTGGCCAGACTACCAAAGATGTAGAAGTCATACCATTCGATGAGGGTACCCAAGCTGGAGGCACCGATGACTTTCCAGATTCCTTTTTTTTGCATGTGATTGTTGCGACAAGAATAAAATTCAACTTACGCCATTTGCAGGAAACAACCAAACTGCATCAATGGATGATTAGATTTGAAAAGTTTTCAC
>CAYUXJ010000039.1:0-14121 GCA_964448845.1 uncultured Sediminibacterium sp. | reverse complement strand
GAAAAAGGTGACCTTGAGATCATCCGCCGCCGCATGATTGTGGAAGATGGCGAGGTGCTCGACCCACTGGCGGAAGTCGCCTACTCCGATGCTACCAAAATAGAACCCGACTTTGAAGTAGGAGAGGAATTGTATGAGGAAATAGAAATGGAGGATTTTGGCCGTCGCGCCATCCTGGCCGCCAAGCAAACACTGGCCAGCCGAATCAACGACCTGAAGAAAAATGTACTCATTAAGAAATATGGTGACCGTGTAGGTGATATCATTAGTGCCGAGGTTTACCAGGTATGGAAGAAAGAAGTATTGCTGCTCGATGAGGAGGGCAATGAACTGATTCTGCCCAAATCAGAGCAGATTCCGCAGGATTTCTTCAAAAAAGGAGAAACGATCCGTTCCGTTGTTGCCAGGGTAGACCTGAAAAATAATAATCCCGTTATTATTCTTTCCAGAACCAATCCGATGTTCCTCGCTAAATTGCTGGAGATAGAGGTGCCGGAAATCTTTGACGGACTAATTTCTATTAAGAAAATTGTTCGTGAGCCGGGAGAGCGTGCGAAAGTGGCTGTTGAGTCTTACGACGACCGCATCGATCCTGTTGGTGCCTGCGTAGGTATGAAGGGAAGCCGTATCCACGGCATTGTGCGTGAACTGAAGAATGAAAACATCGACGTCATCAACTTCACCAATAACATACAATTGTTGATCCAGCGCTCACTCACACCGGCGAAAATCAGCTACATGGAACTAGACAATGAGAAGAAGCATGCCAACGTGTACCTCAAAGCCGACCAGGTTTCCCTGGCCATCGGTCGTCGGGGTGTGAACATCAAGCTGGCTTGCGAACTCACCGGATATGAACTGGATGTATACCGTGAAGATGAGGATGTGATAGATGAATTTGACATAGACCTGGATGAATTTAGTGATGAGATTGAGCCATGGGTAATTGATGCTTTCAAGCGCATCGGTTGCGATACGGGTCGCAGCATCCTGAAACTGACTGCAGAAGAGTTGGAGAGAAGAACCGACCTGGAGAAAGAAACCATCCTGGAAGTGAGAAGAATATTGCAGGAAGAATTTGACAGAGAAGAATAAGCAGCAGCAAAGAACTATATTTGCAGCTGTGCCGGATAACCGGAAAACAGGCACACCCTGACATGGACAATAGACCATGGCAAGGATTAAAAAAAAGTGAATGGCAGAATTGAAATTACCTAGATTACTGGCGGCCGCCAAGGAGTTCAACATTGGTCAGGATACCCTGATCGAATTCCTGGTGAAAAAAGGGTATAACCGCGATGACCTCAAACCAACAGCGAAGCTGCTGGAAGAGCAATATTATGCCCTGCAGGCAGAATTCCAGGGTGATAAAGTTGCCAAGAACAAAGCCGACCAGGTTGAGATACCTAAAGTAAGTCAATCTGAGCCCAAGAAGAAGAAAGACGAAGAAGAGATTTCATTTAAGAAAGACGAAAAGAAAGCAGTCCCAGCAAAAGAAGCAGCCCCGGCAGAACCGGAAGCGCCTCCTGCCCCCGCCCCAACACCAGCTCCAACACCAACGCCCGCTGCAGAGCACCTGAAGATCGCTGCACCTGAACTCGAGGGCACCAAAGTAATTGCCAAGATTGATCTGGACAATGTTGATGCGGGCAGTCGCGGGAAAAAGACTACCAAAAAGAAGGCTGAAGATACACCCGAAGTGCCTGCTGAACCGAGCTTGCCAGCTCCCCAGCCCCCGGCACCTGCAGAAGAAGTGGGTCCTACCATCACCAATATTCGCGCAGAAAAGTTAGAAGGTCCCAAGATCCTTGGAAAGATCGAACTGCCGCAAGACAATGATACGCGCCCCAAACCCGGTGCAAGAGGCGGTGTTGATGAGAAAAGAAAACGCAAGCGCATACCGGTAGATAAAAAGCCTGAAATCAATGACCCGGCAGCTAATCGCTCGGGAGGAGGCCGTCAGGGCGGACAAGGGCAGCAGCGCAGTGGCGGTGGCAGAACCGGAAATCGTCCTGCACCAACCCGCGAGGAAAAAGAAATCGATCAAAAAGCCATTCAGGAAAAGATACGTGAAACCCAAGCCAAATTATCCGGTTCCGGTGGTCGCGGCAAGAGCCTGAAAGCCAAATATAGAAGGGCTAAGCGCGATGAAGCCGCTGAAGCCATGGGTGAAGCAGAAGATAACAACAAACTGCAGGTAACAGAATTCGTAACAGTGAGTGAACTCGCTAACCTGATGGATGTGAGCTTCGCTGATGTAATTGCGAAATGTATGAACCTGGGTGTGATGGTATCCATCAACCAACGCCTGGATGCGGAAGTAATTGAACTGGTAGCAGGTGAGTTTGGATTTGAAGTTGAATTCGTCGGACTGGAAGATGCAGATGAGATGGATGAGGAGGAAGAAGAAGAAAATGAAGCAGCCCTCACCAGCCGTCCTCCCATCGTAACCATTATGGGTCACGTCGACCACGGTAAGACTTCCTTGCTTGACTATATCCGCAGTGCCAATGTGGTGGCCGGTGAGGCCGGAGGCATTACCCAGCACATCGGTGCGTATGAAGTGAGCCTGCCCAATGGCAAAGCCATCACCTTCTTAGATACCCCCGGTCACGAAGCCTTTACGGCCATGCGTGCCCGCGGTGCCAAAGTAACTGACGTAGCCATTATCGTTGTGGCGGCAGACGATGCCGTAATGCCACAAACACGTGAGGCCATCAGCCACGCACAGGCAGCCAGCGTTCCCATGATCTTCGCCATTAACAAGATCGACAAAGACGGCGCCAACCCGCAAAAAATATATGAGCAACTGTCTCTGATGAATATCCTCGTTGAAGCATGGGGAGGTAAGTTCCAGAACCAGGAACTCTCCGCCAAAAGCGGTCTGAACGTAGACAAGCTATTGGAGAAAGTACTGCTGGAAGCAGAGGTACTGGAACTGAAAGCCAATCCCGATCGCGATGCAATGGGTACCATCATCGAAGCATCACTCGATAAAGGACGCGGTTATGTAGCCACCATACTGGTACAGAATGGCACCCTTAACCAGGGTGACCTGATTGTTTCCGGACAATATTATGGTCGTGTGAAAGCCATGTTCAATGAACGCAATCAACGCATACAAACAGCCCCGCCATCTACACCGGTGGTTATATTGGGATTGAATGGTGCGCCCCAGGCAGGTGAAAAATTCCGTGTGTTCCAGGATGAAGCAGATGCCAAGGAAGTAGCCACCAAGCGCGCCCAATTGCTGCGCGAACAGGGCTTACGCGCCAGAAAACATATTACCCTCGATGAAATCGGTCGCCGACTCGCCCTGGGTAACTTCAAGGAACTCAACATCATCATCAAAGGTGATGTGGATGGTTCGGTGGAAGCCCTCAGCGACTCACTGCAGAAACTCTCTACCGATGAGATCGCCGTGCGAGTGGTGCACAAGGGGGTGGGACAAATTTCCGAGAGCGACGTGCTGCTCTCCGCCGCCTCCGATGCCATCATCATTGGCTTTAATGTGCGTCCTTCCCTGCAGGCTAATAAATTATCACAGACAGAGGGTGTGGAGATTAAGCTCTACTCCATCATCTATACCGCCATCGAAGAGATCAAGAGCGCCATGGAGGGCATGCTCGAACCGAAATACCAGGAGAAGATCACGGCCAACGTCGAGGTACGCGAGGTATATAAGTTCGACAAAGCTACTGTCGCAGGATGCTTCGTGCTGGAGGGCAAAATCGCCCGCAACAGCCGCATCCGCATCATCCGCGATGGTATTGTGGAATATCCTAAAGGGGAGGGGCAAAGCGCTGAACTGGGAAGTCTCAAACGCTTCAAAGATGATGCGAAGGAAGTCAGCTCCAATATGGAATGTGGTCTTACCATCAAAAATTACAACGACATCCGAGTAGGTGATATCGTAGAAGCTTTCGAAGAAGAAGAAGTAAAGAGAACCCTGTAAACGACCTGGTTTAGGTTTTGTTAAAAGCCTTCCTGCCCGCAGGGCGGCACAACGAATATTCTAACTTTGAGTAATGGATGTACGTATGAGAAAAATGCTTTTTGCCGGCTGCCTGCTGGTATTGTTTTGCCTGCAAGCCGAAGCACAGACCATGAAAGTGGTGGCCGATAAGATTGTGGGTCAGGTCGGCGATAAAATCATTCTTAAATCAGACATCGTTAATGCCATCGCCGATATTAAGCGGCAGGCACAGGGACAAGATATTCAAGTGCCCTCAGAGTGTCAGATTTTGGAAGGTCAGCTGATTCGAAAAGCACTGGTGTTACAGGCACAAAAAGATTCGCTCACTGTAGGTGAGGAAGAAATTGAAGCTGCCCTCGATAACCAGGTGCGGATGTTCATACAATCTTACGGTTCTAAAGAAGTGCTGGAAGAAATTGCCGGCAAAACCGTCTATCAGATAAAAGAAGATTTTAAAGAAGCCTTCCGCGAAAAAAAACTCGCCGATCAGATGCAGAGTAAAATCGTCGATGGCATCAAAATCACCCCTACGGAGGTTAAAGCGTATTATTCAAAAATACCGGTAGACAGTTTGCCCTTTTATGAAAGTGAACTCGAAGTGAGTCAGATCGTGGTTTATCCCAAAGCCAATAAAGACGTAGAAGAATATGTGTCTCGTCAGATGTATGACTACAAACGGCAGATTGAAGCCGGGGTGAAAAAAATTGAACAACTGGCTAAGCTGTTCAGTGAAGATCCCGCAGTAAAAGAAAACGGTGGTCAGTATGTGCTCAACCGCAACGATAAGAACTGGGACCCTGCCTTCATGGCGGCATCATTCCGTTTAAAGGAAGGACAAGTATCACCCGTTATTAAATCCAAGTTCGGACTACACATTATTCAAATGATCAGTCGCAGCGGCGATGAGGCCATCGTACGACACGTCCTCCGGATTCCTCCGGTGACCGATGATGAAGTGAAGGAAGCCATCGTTAAACTTGATACGGTACGCCAAAAACTGGTCTCCAAACAACTCGGCTTTGGGGAAGCGGTGAGCAAGTACAGCGATGATGAGAACAGTAAATTCAATGCCGGCTCTGCCGCCAGCAACCGAGACGGATCTACTTTTGTGAATATCGACCAACTCGATAAAGATCTTATCAAGCCCATCAGCGTGATGAAGCCGGGCGATTATTCCCAGCCACAGGTATATACCGATGAGCGAGGCAGAAAAGCCGTGCGTCTAATCTACCTGAAGAACAGAACTCAACCCCACCGCGAAAACCTTAAAGACGACTATAATCGGGTTTCACAACGCGCCCTGGAGGATAAGAAAAATGCAGTACTCGATAAATGGTTCAAAGAGCACATTCCTACCTATTATGTGCTGATTGACAGGGAATTTGCCGGTTGCACCGGTCTTGATGACTGGCGCCTGGCCGCAGATAATGCCACCCGCGCCAGGAACTAATCACCTTTCATAGCTTACATCTACCGCCATTTCTTTGTATATTAGATTTTGATAATTAGATGTAGGTACATATATTAGCAACATGAAACTGGAGGAAGCCACACAAACCAGTCGGTTTAGCAGTGAAAAACACAAAGCCGTACTGAATATTCTCTTCACGGCCTGGCAACTGAAAACGATCATCAGCCACGAACTCAAGCCTTTCGGCATTTCCCATGAGCAATATAACGTATTACGCATCCTGAAGGGTAGTAGCCCCAAGGCCATGCGCGTTAAAGATATTGGCACTCGACTGATTGAGAAAAACTCTAATGTTCCGCGAATCATCGATAAACTGGCAGCCAAAAAGCTAGTCAAACGACTCCCTTCTGCAGAAGATAACAGAGAGACGCTGATTCGACTGACGGCAGCCGGTATGAAGTTGCTGGAAGCCAGCACCCGCTTGGTTCAACCCAATACCATTCGTGCCATTAGTTTGAGTGAAAAGGAATCGCTTTATCTGAATCGATTGCTGGATGGGTTAATTTAAACGGAAAGGATATATTTTTTAATAATATAGATGTAGCTACATGGAAAATATACTCACACAGCCTGTTCTTCATACTGCCGCAAAGCGTGGTTACACCGAATGGAGCTGGTTGAAGAGTTATCACAGTTTTAGCTTCGGTCAGTACTTTGACCCGAGCCGCATTCAATTTGGTGCCTTGCGAGTATTGAATGATGACTGGGTAGCACCCGGCGCTGGATTTGGTGCGCATCCGCATGCGAACATGGAGATAGTGACCATTCCGCTCTCAGGTGACCTTCACCACCGTGATAGCACCGGCAGAGATGCCATCATTCGCGCTACCGATGTGCAGATCATGAGCGCCGGTTCCGGTATCACCCACAGCGAAGTGAATGCCAGCAGCGAGCAGCCCGTTGCTTTCTTACAGATATGGGTTTTACCGGAGCAGGAGAACATTCTTCCGCGCTATCAGCAAATGAACATACAGCGGCAACGCCGCAATGAGTGGATACCGCTGGTAGCACCCGATAATCCCGCAGCACTGCTGATTAACCAACAGTGCTGGATGCAAATGCTGAATGCCGATGCAGGCACAGTAACCACGTATCAGTTGAAAAACCCCCATAATGGCGCATATTTTTTTGTAATCAGCGGCAGCTTAACCATCAACGGACAAATGCTGCATGAACGGGATGCTGCCGGTTGGGTTGCCAACACCCCTTTTTCACTGCAGGCTGCTAGTACCGCCTGTGTGTTGTGTATAGAAGTCCCGTTTTAAATCCATTCCATGTCTGACAGCAGAACCATTCGCAGCATTTTATACGGTCAACCCTTTGATATGGGGGGCATGCCCATTCGTCAGCCCTTCCCCGCACGGGGGGTAGAGCAGATCGACCCCTTCCTGCTGTTACACCATGCACGCCTACAGGTGCAGCCCGGTGGAAATTCCGATGAACAAGGCGTTGGCCCACATCCGCACCGCGGATTCTCCCCCGTTACCTTTTTATTTGAAGGAGGCATACACCACCGCGACAGCGTAGGAAATAGCCAGGTAGTTTATGCGGAGGGTGTGCAATGGATGAATGCCGGTAGCGGACTGGTGCATAGCGAAAGGCCACCGGAAGCATGGGAAGAAAAAGGCGGTACCCAGGAGTTAATACAACTCTGGATCAACACCCCAGCCAGCCATAAAATGGATTCCCCCACTTATTATCCCTTGTCTGCTGACAGCATGCCATTCATCTTGAGTGAGGATATCAAAACCCGCATTCGTCTCGTTTGCGGTGAGTTGGCCGGACAAAAAGGTCCGGTACAGCCGCTTTCCCCCATCACTGCCTGCATGGTGCATATGAAGTCCGGCGCACAATATTTCTTTCCACTGCCCGAAAATCAGGAGGCATTGATTTATCTCCTCGATGGCGAACTGCGTGCTGCGAGCTCCCCCGATGTTGCCCTGCCAGCTTACCATGCTGTCTGGTTTAATAAGCCGGGAGCCGGCATCGATCTGACGGCAGTAAAAAACACCCGCTTCCTGTTGGTCGCCGGTGAACCGCTACAAGAGCCCGTGGCAGCGCGTGGACCCTTTGTGATGAATACACAGGAAGAATTATATCAGGCATTTGCCGATTATCAACATGGGAAAATGGGACAACTAGAAGTATGAAAAAGATTGAACATAGCGGAACCATCTACACTGCGACCTACGCCATTGACCAGGCACACAGTGATATTTCATTCTCGGTGCGACATTTGATGATTACACGCATCAGGGGCTTCTTTGCCAGCTTTGATGGTTGGATGGAAAGCAATGCAGCTGACTTCTCAGATGCCTTTATTAAGGTAGTGATTGATGCCGGCAGTATCCAAACCAACCACGCCCAACGCGATCAGCACCTGCGCGGAGAAGATTTTTTTGCCGTAGATCATTATCCTAACATCATTTTTCAATCTTCTACCCTTATTCATTTAACCGAAACGAATTATTTACTCAATGGTAACCTCACCATTCGTGATATACGTGAACCCATCCAACTGCAGGTAAGGTTTTTGGGCAAATCGGTCGACCAGGAGGGAGAAGTGAAATATGGATTTGAATTATCCGGCCAGATCAGCAGAAAAGAGTATGGTCTGTTTTGGGACGACCTTACTTCAGCCGGCAACATTATTGTCGATGATCTCATCAGCCTGCACATGAATATTCAGCTCATTCGCAATTAATTATTCCACTTTTCCCGAACATCAGCCGCAGGAAGTTGTTATTAAGACTGATATGAATATTGAAATTATTGCAGGTAGTCCCCGCAAAGAAAGCGTGTCTTTTCGCGTCGCCCTCCATTTACAGCAACAACTTACCCAAACGAGTTCTCATTCCGTAGGAATCATTGATGTACGTGACTGGGCCTTTCCCCTTTTACAGGATGTAATCGAATCGCCCATGGCCGCACCGGAACATCTGGCACCGCTGGCAAAGCGCATGTTCGATGCCCATGCATTTATATTGGTATCCCCTGAATACAATGGCACCTATACAGCAGCACTCAAAAATCTGCTTGACCATTTCCCCAAGCAAAGTCATAAAGCCTTTGGGGTGGTTACGGCTTCACCCGGTGCCATGGGCGGAATGCGGGGTAGTCAGCAATTGCTGCTCCTGATTTCTGCACTTTTCGGGGTGGCTTGTCCCAATATGCTCATTGTTCCGGGTGTAGAAAAGAAGTTTGACCCCTCGGGACAATTAACGGATCCCTCCTTTGGCAAGGCAGTTGACACCTTCCTGCGCGAATGGCGCTGGCTGGCCGAAGCTCTCTATACCACCCAAGCCGGATAATTCATGCCGCATTACCACAGTTAGTTTGTAACTTCGCCCCGTCATCTCAGACCCATCTCATGAGCGATGCCATTAAACACGAATGTGGACTTGCCTACATTCGGCTGAGAAAACCCTTCTCTTATTACCTGCAAAAGCACGGTTCGGTACTGTACGGACTGAGCAAACTCTATCTGTTAATGGAGAAGCAGCACAACCGCGGGCAAGATGGTGCCGGTTTAGCTGTAGTAAAACTCGATACACAACCCGGCAATCCTTTCCTGCACCGCATGCGCAGCAATGCCCAGCAACCAATTGCAGATTTATTTTTCAATATCGGACAACAGATTGCCGAACTCGAAAAATACCAATCCGATATCAAAGCCCATCCCGGACTGATGAAGGGGCACCTGCCTTTTCTGGGTGAATTATTATTGGGGCACCTGCGTTATGGTACCCAGGGGAAAAACAATGTAGAATATTGCCATCCCTTCATCAAGCGCGATCTGGTTCCCGGAAAGAACCTGGCGCTGGCCGGTAATTTCAACCTGGTCAATACCGAAGAGTTATTCGATCTGGTCAACATCAATCCAGGTGATTTTCAACAGCAGAGTGATCTCGCTGCTATGCTAGAGGTGCTGCATCATTTTCTGGTGCAGGATGAAGAACAACATCCCAATGCCGCCGACCTGGGTAAGGTACTGCGCAAAGCCACTCCACTATTTGATGGGGGCTTTACGATAGGGGGCTTGTTGGGTAACGGACATAGCTTTGTGATGCGCGACGCACATGGCATACGCCCGGCCTATTATTATATCAATGATGAGGTGATTGTGGCTGCCAGTGAACGGGCTGCCATTAGAACTACGTTCAATGTCGGAGAAAACGAAGTGCTGGAACTCATGCCCGGCATGGCTTTGTTGGTAGATGATGCCGGCAATTACAGCTGCGAGCAAATTCTGGAACCGAAGGAGAGAAGGGCCTGTAGTTTTGAACGTATCTATTTTTCGAGAGGCAGTGATGAAAAAATTTATCGCGAAAGAATTGCACTTGGGCATCACCTGAGTAAGACCGTGTTGGAAAGTATCCAGTATGACTTGAAAAACACCATTTTCAGTTATATACCCAATACGGCGGAAGTAGCATTTTATGGTTTGGTGAAGGGAATGGAAGAATACCTCAACCGGATAAAAGTCGAGCGGATACTGAGTTGGGGAAATGATTTTTCGCCTGAGCGGCTGGAAGAGATGGTCAATCGGAAAATTCGGCAGGAAAAAATTGCTATTAAGGATGTGAAACTTCGCACCTTCATTACGGAAGACAGCAACCGCAACGAGATGGTGCAGCACGTGTATGATGTTACCTATGGTACGGTGCGCAGGCAGGAAGATACCTTGGTAGTGATTGATGACAGCATTGTGCGTGGAACAACTTTGCGTGAGAGCATCGTTCGTATGCTGTTACGCTTGCAACCGAAAAAAATCATTATTGTTTCCTCCGCGCCACAAATCAGATATCCGGATTGTTATGGCATTGATATGAGCAAACTCGGAGATTTCATTGCTTTCAGGGCAGTCATGGCCCTGCTGAAAGACAGGAATATGGAACAAGTGCTGCAGGAAATCACTGATCGAATACATGAGCTACAGCGCAATAATCTCTTGCACACAGAAAATGTGGTACGTCAATTATATAAGCCTTTTACCCCGGAAGAGATCTCTAATAAAATCGCTGAACTCATCACGCCTGCGGGCACGACTATACCCATTGAGGTAATTTATCAGACCATCGAAGACCTGCATGAGAGTTGTCCGACCAACACCGGGGACTGGTATTTTACTGGTAATTCTCCTACACCTGGTGGTAATCGGGTAGTCCATAAAGCTTTTCTGAATTTTATGGAAGGAAAGAATGTGCGGGGATATTGATGCGGCTATTGAATAGTTCAATATAGGTATCGAGGAGTGGGTGACTTCTGCAAGGCAAAAGTAAAAAACATGCACCCGTATAGTATCAATTAAAATAGAGTAGAGAGGAAAGCTTACTCACTTCTTTTTCTTTAGCAATAAGGCGGGGACGCCCACATAGGTACCGGGTCGGCGGATGGGTTTGACTACGGCGGCCTGTGCGCCTATAATTACATCGTTGCAAAGCGACAATTTCTCATTGATGGAAGAGAGTGTTCCCAGGAAGCAGCGATCACCGATGGTTACATTTCCCGAAACGATGGCCCCCGGCATGGCGCTAAAAAAATCACCGATTACTGCATCATGGCCGATCTGGTTACCCCGGTTGAGGAGGGCATGATCACCGATTTGAATTTCGGTGGTAAGAATACAGTTAGCGCCAATGAAAGAGCCGGCACCGATTTGAATATTTTTAGAAAACACCTGGGCACTGGGGTGGATGAAGCTGAAGAAGCGGGTAGATTTCGGCAGGCGTTGCGCCATAGAAAAGCGATCATGGCTATTCGATACAGCCACCATCATCAGGTGTGTTTTCGGATTGAAGGCACTGATGGGATGGGTATGTTCGTTCAGGTATTCATCGTCTACAAAGAAGTCGATGGGTTTATTGATTTGAGCAGCCACTTCTCTGGCATGACCGCCAAAACCGTAAATAGCAAGTTTCTTGGGCATAAGGAAGGGCGGATTAGGTTCTGTACTTCAAATGTACGCTGATTTATCAAGCGGGTAGCAGGGTATGGGGGTTAGGCAGCAGTAAGGCAATGGTTGATGGTGGAAGCAATCATTTCCACCTGATCGTGGGTTAAGCCGGCGTAGAGCGGCAGACAAAGGACGCGGGAGCAAGTGCTTTCCGATACCGGCATGCTGCTGGCAGGCAGGTAGGGTAGGGTATTCAGGCTCGGATAGAAATACCGGCGGGGAAAGACGTTTTTTTCTGCCAGTGCTGTCATGACTTGCAATAGTAATTCTTCTGAAGGGAAGATAACGGGGTAATAGGCGTAGTTCCAATCGGTGTTTTCCCGTGGAACAGGTTGGAATAAGATATCGAAGTTCAGCAGTTGATTATAGGCGCTAACTATATCTTTTCTTTGGGCGATGATAGAAGGCAGGTAGGGTAATACGGCGAGTCCCATGGCTGCCTGCAATTCAGATATTTTCCCATTGATACCGAGTCCGTGATACTGCAGTGGTCCGTTGTGACCGAAGTTGTGGCTATAGTAGAGTTGGTCGAAGAGATCGGATTGGCCGGTAAACATTGCGCCGCCCTCACCGGTATGAAAGAGTTTGGTTGCGTGAAAGCTGCAGGTACTCACGTCGCCGTATTCAAAGATGGATCGACCGTTGTATTGCACGCCGAAGCAGTGAGCGGCATCATAGATTACTTTCAGGTTGTGCCGTCGAGCGAGGGCTTCGATGGCGGTTATATTACAGGGGAAGCCGAAGACATGGGTAGCGAGAATGGCTGTTGTTTTGGGTGTTATCTTTTCTTCTATGAGGGTTTCATTAATGGTCAGGGTTTCTGGGTGGATGTCGACGAATACGGGGGTACAGTTTTCCCAAACGATGGAGGAGGTGGTGGCCACATAGCTAAAGGGGGTGGTGATGATTTCTCCTTGTTGTCCGAGCAGTTTTAAGGCGATTTGTAAGGGTATGGTACCGTTGTTGGTGATGATCATTCTATACTGCTGCAGTGCGAGGCAGGCACTAATTTTCTTTTCCAGTTCCAGTATTAGTTCACCCCGGTTGGTAAGCCATTGGTTATTGAACGCGCGTTGAACCTGCGTGGTATATTCCTCCAGTGGCGGTAAAAAAGATTTAGTTACAGGAATCATTTCAGCAGCACAGCGTTTACAGTCAAGATAGGTAATATTCGGGCGAAAACTACAGATAAATCTTATTGAATAGCATAAAAAGTGGAACATATTAAAAATGATTATCTAACAAAGTCATGCTAGTTTGAATCGCAGCGGGTCCGTATCAAATGGTAAGAGCACGAAATGAAGTAGGCTCAATTGGGTCATTACTGTGGGGTGATTTGCTGATTGTTTTTTTTCAATAAAAAATGCGGGGCAGGCATTTTTCGGTAGCGACCAGAAAATAGGCAAAATGGCCCACCAGTCGTTTTATTGATTATCAATGTGTTATAAGGGTTGTGCGGAGGTTGATTACGGATTTCCACAATTGTCTGGTATTCTTGTTTTGTTGATATTTGGCGTTGGCTTTTACTCAATTGGTTAAACCATTTAGATAAGGAGTAATTAAAAAATCTATTTAAAAGATGTAATGAATGAAAAACTTTTTTAGCAGGTTAGATACCTGGTTGCAAAAAATTTTTGTGGTGGAATTGCCGGAGAACATACGGCGAAACATCAGCAAGCAGGAGTTGATTGATTTATATCTCTTTTGTGAAAAGGATGAAGAGAAGTTTCGTGTACAGTTGGTCATGTTATTGGAAAAAAGATTGCCGGGCAGGATGACGGAGATGGAGATAAACAGTTGCTTCAATTGGGTCAGAGAGGCGGTGAAGAAGTAAATGGAATATACAAATGAGTAAGTTGAATTTTTTTCCGTTAGAGCCAGCTGGCTCTTCTGTTTTTCAGTAAAGTGTTTTTGCCTGGCACCTGCTTTTGAATTATTTTTTCAGTAAATGTCCCGCAAGTAAATGATGCCGTTATATTCCCCGATAAGTCTACCGAATGCAATGAGGGGACATATCGGCTATTTGACTTGTGTATGAATTATGTATTATCTATGAGTAAAACCCTTTTGATGACTTTCTTTCAAGCCGCAGAGTCTCCGCCGGAGGCTGAAGACGTCTGCGGAGACACTAATGGCCAAAGACCAAAGACTATTTCGTTCCCGCATTGAGGGGACGAAAATCTAACACCGCTATGAACAAAAGATGATGAAAGAAATACATTCCTATAACAACCCATTCTTATGAGCAAAGGCAATCAACTCTTTTTGGTTCTGAACATTGATTTTTTTGCATAAACTATAAATCTTTTTTTCAATGTTCGATTTCGACATAACTAACTTGATAGCTATTTCCTTTAAAGTCATTCCTTTGGCAAGAAATTGTAAAATTTCCAACTGCTTATAGGTAACATTTAGTTCATTGGGTTCAAACGCGAGCATTTTCTCTACCAGGGTTTCAATGCCCGGGCCGGAAGCATGGAAATATTTGATTACGGTTCTCCGTAATTTTTTCTTCAATATTTACGGTTTTCCGTAATGTTTTGAAAAAGTATTACGGTTTTCCGCATTTATTTTTTTGAAATGCCGCAGAAATGAGTTTCGTTTAAAATTATGTATCAAATTACAGAAGAAATTATGGTGCACATAATTGATTGCGCAATCAGGGCTTTACTCCTTCATTAGCCATAAGTCTGCGGCCGCGGATAAAAAAAGGACGTT
>CAYUXJ010000038.1:0-14416 GCA_964448845.1 uncultured Sediminibacterium sp. | reverse complement strand
GCCGGTCATGGAAAGAAAACCTGGAAAGAATATTTTTGGGAATTTTTAATGCTTTTTCTTGCTGTATTTTGTGGATTCTTAGCAGAGTATCAGTTAGAGCATGTCATAGAAAATCAGCGTGAGAAGACCTACATAATTTCTTATATCGATGATCTAAAATCTGATAAAGCGTATATTGCTAATTACACAAAAGTAAAGAGCGAGAAAATCAGGGATTTTGACTCACTTATTTATTATCTAAATTCTCCTGATCCAAACCAATATGGTCAACGAATTTATTTCTTTGCACGTCAGCTAACTCGGAGACTTAGCTTTTTTCATTCCGATGGCACAATTAAGCAACTAAAAAATTCGGGTGGGTTTCGACTCATTAGAAATAAACAAGCTATCGATAGCATCATGGCTTATGATAAATTTGTCGAAAATATTTTATTGACACAAGATATACAGACAAGTGAAATAGCGGATGTTCGTCAATTAATTGGCAAATTACTTGACCCAACTATTCTTGAGACAATGGTTCATGATGCATCTATTCAGCCACCATCAGGCAACCCTAGACTTAGAACAACAAATAGGGACTTCATTCTTGATTTTATATATATGGTACATCAGTTAAAAGGCAGTGATATCTTAAATACAAGCCGTCTGAAAGAGTTAGATAAAAAGGCAAATAGAATTATCATTTTTTTAGAAAAAGAATACAATCTTGATTAAGAATAAACCGCGAGCGAAGAACAAGTTGCTTTGATAAACCTTGACGAAAAGGGAAGCCCTTCATCTGTGCTATTTCTGGCCTAATTTCAGTAACTTGTACATGCCAACGAAAAGTTACAGTAAAGACAGCGATAACCACTCACAAGTGCTCTAAGTGAGGAACATAACATGAAACAGCAAAAAATCACATGAAATCATTTTTAATAATTCTTCTATTTGTTCCCCTTTCATCAAAACTTTATAGCCAAGAACTTTCACAACCTGTTTTCATTGGTACGTGGAAGGCTGTTAAAGCTCAATTCATACCTGAAATGAGCATGGATCTAGATGTAGAGGGGCAAAAGAAACTGAAACAAATGCAGGAAGGCTTGATAGGAACCCTTTTTACTTTTAAAGAAAACAATGACTTCGCTATCAAGTTCCCAGGGAATGTCCCTGTATTTATGAAAGAACTAGAGAGCCTTAGGAATAAAAAATGGAAGATGGGAAAGGATCAAAGAATCGCAATTGGAAGTGAAAAAGACAATTATTCCATGATAGGCATTACGGTGCTAATAAAGCAAGGAAAAAAGATTTTTATTCTTGATGAAAGCCCGTTTATGCTTGAGGTAGTTCGGCTGTAACCAGTTATACTATTTAATGACATTAGATCAATCTGGTGCCTAATTCTATTTTTCCTTAGAGTAACATCCCAATCATTTTTAATATTTCTATTATTGACAATTAAATCGCACGAAAAATTCAAAAACAGCGTTTAAAAAATGGAAGGCTGAAATAATATATGTCCGAACCACAAACGGCAGTTTTATACAAGATGAGAGCAAGAATACATTCTGGGCACATTTTGTTCTGATCGAGCTTCAGTAATTTAGCTAGTCAGATGGTAAACTATAAACAACTTAGCGGTCACGGGATAACCTAGGGACAGTATGCGCTAGACCATTCTAAATAAAGCCGTAACCTTGGTGGTTATGTAAAAAAGACCTGTTATTTGACAAAATTAGCTACATGTATAGAACTAAAAATTCTTTGGCAACACTATTTTTTGGAGTTTTAATTCAGCTACTGACCTCTTGTGGCGACAATCCCCCAACAACAAGTAAGCAACTTGACAAATATAGTATGACAAAAAAATCAAACCCCGTTGTTTATTTTGAAATCCCAGTAAATGATATGGAAAGAGCCATAAATTTTTACAAGGCTGTATTCCATGTTAACTTTGAAAAAGAAACGATTGACAATAATGAAATGGCTTTGTTTCCGTTTTCTGGCGAATACGCTGGAGTTTCAGGCGCATTGGCAAGAGGAGAAATTTATAAACCGACGAAAGAGGGGGTTGTGATTTATTTTAAGACAGAAAATATTGATGAGACACTAAAATTGGCTAGATCAAATGGGGGACAAATTTTGTATCCTATAACAGACAATGGAATTGGTCTAGTTGCCGAATTGGAAGATTCAGAGGGCAATAGAATTGCATTATATCAAACTAAATAAGGACAACCGAAAAACAAACGGCGCCAACAGGAACAGTACAAAATGAAGCAGCTGTTTTTTCTATATAATAGTATAGCTATCCCACAGCTATTCCCAATAACCCCAATTTAATTTAGAATACCATGCGATATGTTTTTTTAACTCTCTTCGCTTTTTCATTCCTGTTTTCGTCTTGCACTAATGGCAAGCCAAAAGAGGGTGAGGGATATTTGAAAGTAACCGGCGGCGAAATTTGGTATAAAGTAATTGGTACCGGTGACAAAACGCCAATCGTTATGTTACATGGGGGACCGGGATTTACAAGCTATTCATTAACGCCTTTATTTGCATTGGCCAGTGATAGACAAATCATTGTTTATGACCAGTTGAGTTGCGGGCGATCGACGAATTCTACCGACACATCTTTGATGAATATCGAATCGCAGCTTAAAGACTTACAAGCACTTTTGAGCAAATTGAACATCACCAAGTTTTATTTATACGGGCATTCTTATGGCACTATGTTGGCAGTTGACTATTATTTCAAAAATGAAAATCTGCCTAAGGCAATGATTTTGGCCAGTCCTTGTATGAGCACAAAGGGTTGGGAACTCGATGCTGACACACTAATTAATTCAATGGATGCAGTATACAGTACTCCATTAAAAAATTTCAAAGCCGGTAACTATAAAGACACCGATAATTACAGTAACGCCATAGCCGCCTATTATAGCAATTTCTACAACAGAAAAAAGAATCAATATATCGACTCCTCAATCGAACGGAGTGGCAAAATGCTTTATTTGCATATGTGGGGTCCGGAAGAGTTTTTGGCAACCGGCAACTTAAAAAATTATAATCGGATAAACGACTTGCATAAAATTAATGTTCCAACATTGTTAACCGCAGGCGAATTTGATGCGGCCAGGCCTACTACGGTAAAGCTTTATCAAACCCTAATCCCTAATGCAAAATTTAGCATGATTCCAAATGCAGGGCATTCAACTATGACCGATCATACACAGGCGGACATAAATGTCATCAGAGGTTTTATAAAGTCAATAGAAGAATAACAGGAGCAAGTCCAGAGCTGCCCCACTTTACAATCAGGTATATTCCCCACCCAACAACTTGTCTTATAAACTCTGTTCAGGAAACATTCGTGAAAGGGTATTAATATAAAAAATCCCCACCCCGGCTGTTAACCGAAATGGGGATTGATATGTTGAGCCTGCGACTAATTATTCCTTCACGCCCGTATTCACCACCGGACCATCTTTGCGCCAGGCATCGGTATTTAGCTTGCGGGGTGTAGGGTAGATTTCGTCCAGCGAATTACCATCATACAACCTGCCATCCTTGATCACATAACGAATGCTGTTCGTATGGCGGATGTTCTCAAGTGGATTGGCATCTAATACCAATACATCCGCCAGCTTGCCGGCTTCAAGCGAACCGAGCTCCTTATCCAAACCAATCGCAGTCGCACCATGAATCGTTGCTACCTGCAACGCTTGCAAATTACTCATGCCACCACTGGCCACACTCCACAACTCCCAATGATAACCCAAACCCTGCAACTGCCCGTGTGACCCCACACCTGCCAGTCCGCCCTGATCTACCAAACTCTTGATGCCCTGCGCATGCTTGCTGAACACATGGTCATCCTTGATGAACCATCCACCCAAGCTTCCTACACGCCTGCGACTCTTGGCAGCCAACTCCTCATACGGCGTATAAAACTGTAACTTCTTATCGGCATATACATCTTCTGTGGTATAATAATAATTCTCTGCCCAGGGTCCGCCATAGGAAACGAGCAAAGTAGGTGTTACCGTCATCTTCGCCTCTGCAATCGATTTTGTTACATCCTTGTAGAGCGGGAAAATCGGCAGCGCATGCTCATGTCCGGGATAGCCATCGAAGAGCTGTGTCATATTCAACTTGAAATCCAATCCGCCTTCTGTCGTCGGCATCAGCTTCTGTTCTTTGGCAGCTTCAATCACCCACTGGCGCTGCTGGCGATTGCCCACTAAGTACATCTTAATGGTTTTAGTATTGTAATACTTGCTGTACTGCTTTAACACACTGCGGGTTTGATCCAGGTCCTTCAGATTATACGCCCAATAACCTACTCCCGGTCCAGTTGAATAAATGCGCGGACCTACAATCTGTCCGGCATCTACCATGTCGCCATAGGTGAGTACATCTGTGGTGGCAGTTTGTGGGTCGCGCGTGGTCGTTACACCATACGCCAGATTAGCTGCATAGATCCATACCTGGTTTTTATGCAGTCCCCAGAAAGGCCACATGTGTGCATGCGTATCAACAAATCCGGGCACCAGCGTCTTGCCGCTGCAATCAATCTCTTTAGCGCCGGCAGGCACTTTGAGACTTCCCCTTTTTCCTACTGCCACAATACGGTTGTTCACGATGAGCACATCGCCCCTTTCAATCACCTCATTCCCTTTCATTGTGATAACGCGTCCATTCTTCAATAATACCACGCCGTTGGGTTTGTCTTTCGGGAAGAATACTTTTACCTGTATTTCCTTTGCTTCATACTTAGGCTCTTTCGGTGTTGTTTTCGCGGTGGTGTCGGACTTTGCTTTTACTTTGGCAATAGAATCAACAGCAGCACGCGCTGCTTTGTCCATAGCGTCGAGGGTACGCAGGCTATCGGCCTTGCGCAACTCAGTAGCTTTCTTAGCTGTCTGCAAAGAATCTTCAAAGGCCTCGGCAGCATCTACATCATAGGTCCAGTGGCCATTGCCCAGACTCCAGTGTACTTTGTTGCTGTTTAGTTCCCAGGCGGGGAACTCACCACCAATCTCGGTAAGCTGGCGCGAAGGAAAAGAAGAGCTGGCAGGATCGGCCACAGAGATAGCAGGCACTTTGCCTGTCTGCGGAGGAATGGTAATCACATAAATATTGTTGGTCACTTTCACCAGGGCCTTGTTCCCCGAAGGGGCCATCAACACAGCTTCAGCAGGTGAAGGCATGCTCTGTGGCTCGCGCATATCAGTGTTCGCCGGCAGCATGCAATGGTTCAGCGGACTTGCATCGAGCATACTGCGGCCCATCGAAAAGCGACGATGTCCGGTTTCTTCGCCGGCTTCCGATACGGAGCCATAAGGTGTGATACCACTCACTTTCACGTGCGTCTTTTCGTCGGTGGCATCCCAGCGCATGCTGATCAGACTGCCATCGGGCGTATTTAGAAAAATGCGGGATGTATCGCGGGTGAAGTGCAGGTTGCCGCGGTTGCGGGCCTTGTCAATCAACTGCATTTTTCCGCCACGCGGATCCATCCACACGATATCGCTCTCTGCATCCGAGTAGAATGGACTTTCTGCATCTTTGAATAGGCGCTTGGGTCCACGGAAAAATGTAATGCGATTGTTGAAGCTCCAGGCCGGACTCATATAAAAAGCCGACTCAGTAGTCAGTTGACGAATTTCATTTTTTCCGCCAAGGGCGGCGATGTATAGGTTACCCCCTTCTTTTTCATCCCAGCTAATGAAGGTAATTTGATTGCCATCCGGACTCCAGGCGGGCATGGCTTCCGTAAAATTATGCTGACTTACGCGCTGCGGAGTTCCATTGGGCCAGTCCATCACATACAAGCGATTCAATACGGTGAATGCCAGTTTTTTTCCGTCCGGACTGGGCACGGCATCGCGAATTTGTGTAGCCAGCTGGTGGCTGGTATCTTGAATGGGATAGTTGAAATACAGGCGGGGCCCCATTTCCAGCTCGAGGTTCACGCGGAAAGGGATTTCTTGTGGAGCAGTACCCTCTTGAACGGAGAGCTTCCAGATCTTTCCTCCATAAGAAGCGATGAGAAATTTACTGTCGGGTGTAAAGCTCATGCCCGGCAATACACCGAGAGGAGCGATGCTTTCTTGCTCGTCGCGCTGCACGGGATAGGCCAGCCAGCGCTCTTCGCCTGACGACAGGTTGCGCAGAATCAGTCCGGTCTTGTCTTCATGGCGCGAGCCATACACCAGCCACTGGCCATCTTTGCTAAGTGTAGGAGTGAAGGCGGAACCATAGCGGGTGGTGATAGTTGTTAGCTTTCCTTTTTCACGATCGAAGCTGCCGATCTGGTATTGCGGCAGGAGGGCGTTGTAGTTCCAGGCTCCGCTGCGTTGAGAGAAGTAGATGGTTTTGCCATCGGCGCTGAGGAAGGGATCAATGGTTTTAACGCCGGCGGGTTGGTCATTCAGTTGTATGCCACCGCCACCGTTCTTATGGTACATCCAGAGTTTGTGGATGCGACGGCCTTTTGAGGCGATGATGTAGTTGCCGTCGCTGGTCCATATGGCAGAGGGAAAATCATCGGTGCGGTCTCTGGTGAGCTGGAAGGTATCTTTCTTTTCCGTGTCGATGTACCAGATGTTATCGCTGCCGCTGCGGTCGGAAGTGAACAGTATTTTTTTCCCGTCGGGACTAAAGCGCGGATGTGATTCAAAGGCGAGGCCCTTGGTTACGGGTGTGGCGTCACCGCCTTCGATGGGTAGGGTGTAGATATCACCCATGAGGTCAAAGGCGATTTTTTTTCCGTCGGCACTCACGTCGATGCTCATCCAGGTGCCTTCGTTGGTGGAGAAGCTGATCTTTCGTTCCGGCTTTAGGGGCAGTCCTTTGAAGCGGGTGTATTGGATGGAATCTTTTTTGGTGGTGTCTGACCAGCTGCCGGCTCCCTGTGTAATAAGGAGGGAGGAGCTGGTGGAAGGAGCAGCCATAAAGAGACCGATAGCAGCAGCGATGGGCAATCCTATTTTCAGGATGCCGGAAGTGGTAAAGGGCATAGTGTAGGAATTAGAAAAGGAAGGTACAAAAAAAGCGTGAGCAGACAGGGTTGATGATATAAGCAGTGGGGTATAGGGAATAGCGGCGCAAAGGTGTTATGAGTGGCGGGGAAGGGTGTGAAGGAAGTTCAGGGAGAAAAGTCATTGCTACCGGGACAATTTTATTAAATTTGGATAAATGGATAACCGAATTTGAGTTATCCTTTCAACATGCTTTGTTATTGAAAAGCAAGCATCTCTTCGATTGTTTAGCGGTAGCGAAAACATAATGCAAGTTGGTAGTATGGCAGACAGGGTACTTATAAAAAAACTTTACGCCCGGATGAGCAATGAGCAACTACTGCAATTGTCCAAGGATGAAGGTAAGTTTTTAACCAGTGCGGCTATAACCATTCTTTATCAGGAATTTCTTAAGCGCAAATTAGATACTTCCATATTTCCAGTCCTGCGAGTGTATAAAGTTACAGAACATCAAAAGATGCATCAGCGATTGACACAAAAAAATGACATCGAATCAGTCTGGGAGCACTTTTTGGATGCGAAGTATAAGGGAAAAGCAGATCAGGAAATTTTACAGGATCTATGTGCGATGGGGTTGGATTATCAAGTTAGCTATGACATCATTCATTCTATGAAGGCAAAGGCGATTGAACTGCACGAAGCGCATGAAAAAACAGTCTTTAAAGGACTCGTCTTGTTTCTTTTTGGAATAGGCCTTCTGTTCATTAATCTAACACACATCAACATGGAGACCATCGCTTCCTGTTGCATTATTTTGGGATTGATGAAATCTATCAGTGGGCTATCCAGTGTGGTAAGATATGACAGGATAGTTAGTCACATTCAACAACCAAAGTAGGAAAGTTTATTAGTGTAGCCTTGTTGTCATACAAAGCAACCCGCCCGCAGTTCTACATAATGTCCCATGGTTGCTAACGCAAAGCCTTCACCTGATAACCTTGCTTTCGCATAAGCTCCAACACGCCTTCACTTCCGCCAAGGTGGCCGGCACCTACGGCAAAAAAAGTAGACGATTTCTTCATGGCAGCTTCCATAATGGGTATCCAGTTTCTGTTGCGGCGGTTTAGTAATAAGTCCAGGCTTCCCATCATTTCCGGCGAATCTGCCATAAGTTGATAGAGGGAGTCGAGGTCTTGTGACAGATAAATGTCAGACATGCGTTTGAATTCTCTTTTTCCCTTTTCAAAATCGTTGACCATTTTCATGATGGATTCAATTTCTATTGAATCGGGAATCGCATCAAACACGGCCACTTGGTCTTCTACCCGCTCAAGACCTAGCAACTCTTTTTTCTGATCGCGTGACATCTTTACAAAAGTATTTTCGTACGATTCAATTGCCTGACAACCCACTGAGCGCTGAGCAATCAGACTCATCAGCATGAGTGGCTTGAATCGTGCAAAAGCAGTAAGATTCATCTTCATTTCTTTTTTTACGAAGGAGTCTAGCCGGCTGAAATTCGTTGCCCCCATTTTCTCCTGTAAGGTTTCTTTACCGGGCAGTTGCATCAGTTGCATCATGGTTACCTGCATCTTTGGGTCATCCATATCCAGTTCAAGATAAACCTGGGCACTTGAATTGAATTTCTCTTTTACAATGTCAGTAAGAACAAAGTCATCTTTGCAAATCATGTGGATAGTGCCGAACAGGTAGGAGGGTTGTGTTAAGCCATTACCACTGATTTCCCAGAGCAGTGCGTTGTTTTTTTTCTCTTGTGCCGGGGATGGGACAGAGCTGAACAATAATAAAAAAAGACAGAGAAGCGTGCCAATCGTACGAAATAGATATTTGCTTTTCATTTGTTTTTAGCTTTTTGGGGAATGTTGGGTAATATATTAGTGATAATAATGGGAAGAATATTACAAAGAATAAGAAAAACTTTACTGAGAGTTGCTGATTTAGCAGCGAATAAGGGCAAAACACCTGACGTGTATCCGTGGTCATGACACAAAAAATGTGTCTCGTAGAAAGGGTATTTTATCAATGAAAAAGTCGAAATTGTAAAGGTGGTGCGAAATCTGTGCATGGACAAATACAACCTAAAAAGCTAGGGTTATTGTATTCGACTCATGTATTCCGAAAGGGGATCGTGTTTTGGCATTTGAAGGAAGAATCAATAAAGCTATGATTGATGTGGTGCCTTTAGCAGCATTGTGGTAAAAAATTGAGAAAACATTGTCACAGTTTTAAAAGACCTGCATCTAATAGGTAGTAATTAAATTAAAACAAATGACAATGAAAAACAAACTCTTTCAAAGAAACCTCGGTCGGACAGACCGGATTATTCGTGCAGTGATAGGAATCATTGCTATTGGTGCCTGGTATTTTGGAGCCTTGGCCGGGATAGCCGCCATTATAGCTGGTGTTGTTGCATTCATGCTACTGGGAACCTCAGCTACAGCGAGTTGTCCCCTTAACAGTGTAGCTAATCTCAATACCATGACGGAGGCAGAGAAGAAAAAGTTAGATGAAAAGGGTATATCTTATCAGAAATAATTCAGAAAATGGAAAGCAAGAAAATCAATCTATTAGGAAAGATCATGGGCATTTTGTTCATCTTTTCTGCACTGCCCAAATTAGTGGGTATGCAAATGGCGGTAGACAATTTCCAGCGCTGGCACCTAAGTGATGAATGGAGAATAGCTGTTGCAGTTGTTGAATTGATCGCTGGTATTGCACTTTTTACGCGGCTGGAAAGAATTGCATCGTTGGTGTTGATCGGCATCATGCCTGCGGCAGTGCTGGTACATGTTCAGTTTAAAGAGTGGATGATGGTGCCTATGCCTGTTATCTTTGGAGCTTTGATGTTGGTGTATGAGGTAAAAAAGCGGCCCTAATCGGAATGAGCTTTGGTAGCTTGTATTTTTGGAATAAACTTGTACTATGGAAAATCCCCTGTCAATCCATTATCGGGACAAATCTGATACAGAGTTGATCATTGCTGCATTGGAAGGTTCAATGGCATCATTGGAAGCGCTTTTGGCCAGGCACAGGAATTTTATCTACAACATTGCCTTGAAGATGGTTGCCGATGTGAATGATGCTGAAGATATTACCCAGGAGGTGCTCATCAAGGTTATTACCAAGCTATCTCAGTTCAAGCGGGAAAGTAATTTTCGCACCTGGTTGTACCGGATAACTTTCAATCATTTTTTGGAAATGAAAAGGTATGGTCGCGAACTCGCAACTGTTTCTTTTGAGGAAGCAGGGAATAGTTTAGATAACATTCCAGATCATCCGCTATCAGCGATGGAGGAACTGGAATGGAAGACTGCCATTGAAGAAACCAAGCTGACTTGTATGCATGGTATGTTGTTGTGCCTCGATCGAGAACAGCGGCTCATTTTTATTCTGAGTGAAATATTTAATGTCAATCATACGATAGGTGCAGAGATGCTCGAAGTGAGTAAGGACAACTATCGGAAAAAGTTATCGCGAGCGAGGAAAGACCTCTTCCGGTTCATGCAACAAAAGTGTGGGTTGGTCAACCAAGCAAATTCCTGCCGCTGTGCAACAAAGACCAGGGGCTTTGTTCAGGCAGGGAAGGTTGACCCTCTTCGGCTGCAGTTCAATAGCGGCTATTTGCGGGACATTGAATCTGTAGCGGAGACCAAAATTGAAGAGTTAGAAAGTGTAATACAAGAAAACTATGCAGCACTATTCAGGAAACATCCTTTTCATGAGAAAGAAGGGAAATTACAATTCATACAAAAACTGGTAAATGAAAGCGCCATTCATTCTCTGATACATTTTGATGCGTCTAAAAGGTGAATTTGGGAAACCCCGCACACCACCGGGGGTGCTTATTAAAAAAGACTCCTTTCGGGTATTGAAAGAACCAAAGCTTTTAAATGACTGACAAGCAGGCTGGAAGGAACTGACTTGTAAAATGAATGTCTATTAGAGGCGTTTAGATGAAAATTCAGTTAAATTAATCCAGACATCGAACTTAATTGAATTTGGCTGGTTACTGTTAGAAACAAACTAATTTATGAAAATGAAATTTTTCGCAATGGCAGCAATTGCCATTACAAGCGCATTCACATCTGCTACTGCTCAAAAAACAGTGGTAGACATCGCAGTGGGTTCTAAAGACCACTCAACATTAGTAGCCGCGGTAAAAGCTGCAGGACTCGTGGAAACCCTCCAGTCTGCAGGACCTTTCACTGTTTTTGCTCCGGTAAACGCTGCTTTTGGCAAACTGCCTGCAGGTACGGTGGAAACCCTCTTAAAGCCTGAGAATAAATCAACTTTAACGAAGGTGTTAACCTATCACGTTATTGCCGGCAATCTCGATGCAGCGGCAGTGGTAAAAGCCATTAAAGATGGTGGTGGGAAAGCAGCAGTAAAAACTGTTAGCGGCGGCACATTAACTGCTTCAATTAAAGACGGAAAAGTAATTCTTACTGACGAGAATGGCGGTGTTGCTACAGTAGTAGCGACAGATCTGAAAGCAGAAAATGGCCTGGTACACGTGATTGACACGGTGGTATTGCCTAAGTAATTTTCTTTCGCACCTTTTATTGTAAGTAGAGCCATGACTGGGATACAACCGGTCATGGCTCTCTTTTTATTATTTCCCACAACACCTGATTGTAGGGGGCGAATCGTTAAAGGAATGTTGAATTATATGAAAATCAAATGCCGGCTATTGCTTTTTTCTAGCTGGGCAGTAATTTGATTAAAAATTTAACGCATGTCGAATTCTTCCTTCATCAAAAACACTTTCCGAAATCTTTTGTCTTCTCAATCCTGGTCAGTTGATCTCGCTCTGCTGCTTGTACGTATTGCATGCGCATTTATGATACTTCACGGCTGGGGCAAGTTCACTGATTTTTCCGATGGGGTGGCTGAGTGGCCAGACCCTTTTCATGTGGGTCCGGTAGCATCGAAGGGGCTCACCGTATTTGCCGAACTGTTTTGCAGCATCTTCGTGGTGGTGGGACTATTCACCCGCTTTGCGCTGATACCACTTATTATATGTATGGTTGTTATCGTTTTTGTTGTTCATAGTGGCGATCCGTTCGGGGATAAGGAGTCCGGATTGATTTATTTGCTGATGTACCTTACGCTTTTTTTAACGGGCCCGGGAAAATATTCGCTTGACCGGATGATGGGTAAAGGGTAGTTATTGCCGCGATTGTATTGATTGAAGCGAATAGGGCTTCTTCGCATAGACCAGATTTAATATAGTAAAAAAAGAGCGCCGACTGAGGCGCTCTTCTATTTAACTGAAAACAACGAGAACTATCGGAAGTATTATTTTTTGGTAATGATTTCGATAACGCCATTCTTTCCTTTGTCTCCGTATTTGTTATTAGCTGAATTTCCTTTCAGTACATTGATGGACTTAATTGAATTAGGGCCTAATTTTTTCATGGCGGCGGCATCTGATTCCTGCCCATCAATTATGTACAAAATGTCTTTTGGGAGCTCATTTTTACCATCGGCTTTCAGCGAATAGGCATATACCACTTTCCCATCGCCCTCTTTTTTTTCTCCGATTGCGATTAAGTATTCGGAATCAGTCTTGCCATCTTTAAGTCTTTCATGTGCTTCTTTAATTTTTTCTATCGATAGATTTTCTATCTCAATACCTTCTATCGTAACAGTTGATTTATCCGCTACTTTTTTTAGTTGCAAATTTTTGTTGTCCCCAGTGCTGCTATCAACTTTTATGTTCACTTCGCCACCTCTTATGTCAATTGTTTTTATGTCTGATGACGGAATTAATTGTAGTTCATTGGATGAAGACAGCTCTCGTCCATTGACTACGATGCGAGGAGCTTTTTGATTGTTGATCAGCTTTCCACGGATAATTGTAACACTGTCTCCGCTAAAAAAGTAGGCTCTTTTTTTCGTGTCTGAATTTTCGCTTTTGTTAGCACTACTATTACCAGCCATAGCTCCCAACTGATTCAGGGGTACTTTAAATAAATTCTTTTTAGATTTCGGGTCTTTGAAAATGGCGGTATCATCCTGGATCTCTATTTGATAGTTGCCTTTAAGTTTTCCTGTAGTCAGATCGCGGAATTGCGCGGGAATGGTGTCTAGAAAAATTGCTGGACTTGTTCCAGTAATACTTAAAAATTGTTTTGTTTCACTCTGTTTGTTTCGAATAGTAAATGAAAGCAGCGCTAATGCGCCGAGGGTGATGGGCAGCACCAGCAGACGTCTGGCATAGCTGTAGCTGGTTTTTTTTGAGGCGGTTAACATAAGGATGCGTCGTTTAATCGATGAATAAAAAAAGGATTGACCATTGGAAAAAAGTGTAGGCGAAAACTGCGCAGCGAGCAGCATTTCTGCCAACTGGGAAGCATCGTTGTTAGTAATTGCAGCTTCATCAGCAATGAACTCATGAACTACTTCCAACTCTTTTCTGATTAGCCAGAAAAAGGGGTTCATCCAGGCCAGGCAGGTAGATAATGTGGCCAGCACTTTGTCAAATGAGTGGTATTGTTCAATGTGCGTGATTTCATGATGAAGCATTCGTTGTCCGTTTTCGTCGTTCAGCGCACATTCTTTTTTCCAAAATAGATTTCTGAAAAATGAAAACGGGGCATCTTCTACGGATGTTTCAATAAAATCAAATCGATCCATCGGAGTAACTCTGCCCTTTGATTTGATGAGAAAGAGTTGTGCGATGCCGCGAAGAAAAGCGATCACTAGGATACCTGCTACCACGATTAGGGCAACCCCGGCCAGCTCATCCCAACTCATGGCTGATGCTTCCGGGGCGTGGTCGTGAGAAACATAAATAAGTTCTGCCACCCGGTGAATAGGAGAAGCGGGTTCAGGCGTAAAGTAAAACCACTGCAGGTTCAGCAGGGGCAGTCCCCAGCTCAGCAAGAGAGCACCTACAAGGTAGAATCGATTGTAGTGGTGGAATCTTTTATTCCGGAGACTGACCCAATAGTAGCCTGTTAAGATACCGGAGACCAGGATTACTTTTAACAGGTATTGAAAAAGGGGTATCATATTGTTATTTTTTCTTTTTCATTTGTTTCAACAGCAACTCGAGGTCTTCCAGGGAAAGCTTCTTTTTATCTACCAGGAAGGAGACTACTTCTTTATAGGAACCTTCAAAATAACCTTTGGCAATTCCTGCGATCGACCCCGAAGTGTATTCGTCGCGTGAAAGCAGCGGATAATAGAGGTTATACCGATTGGGGGTTTTGATGCCCACCACTTCTTTCTCGACCAGAATTTTCAGCAGTGTTGCCACTGTGTTGTGGTGGGGCCTGGGTTCGGGCATTGCTTCTACGATATCTTTCAGGTAGCCGCCGTCTTTCAGCTTCCACAGGGCCTGCATGATCTGCTCTTCTGCCCGGGTTAAGGTCTTGTTCATAACTAAATATTTAGTCAAAACTAAAACTAAAGATTTAGTT
>CAYUXJ010000037.1:0-15293 GCA_964448845.1 uncultured Sediminibacterium sp. | reverse complement strand
GAACCATCGAGCAACAAATCTTCCGCCTGCGTTACCATATCCATCATGCGCTGCAGCGCAACTGCTTTCTGTGAAAAATTCACCAGCTTGCTCGATTCAATCTCAGACGCAAAACGTGAAAAGCCGGTGAAAAATAATAGCAAATGATTTTGCAATTCCTCCCTTCGACCTGCAGCCAATTGTATCGGCGTAACCCTGAATATTTCATCTCCCTGAAAATCGATTCTATTGAAACCCCCACAGGCCACGGCTACCTGGTCCTGGCATCCGACCACTTCACCAATTACCTCCTGCTCTACCTGAATCGCATCCTTCGCCAACTGCTCTAAGTTGGTATCCTTGCCCATCAACTGATACATCGCCCGCAATAAACCCACCGTAAAAGCCGAACTGGATCCCAATCCGGAACGTGCCGGCAAATCACCATCATGGTGTATCTCCAAGCCCTCCTCCCAATTCAACCACTGCAACACCCCTTTGATAGCGGGATGCTTAATATCCTTCACCTCATTCACATCCTCCATTTCACTGTACACAAATCGGTGTTTATACGGAAAAAAAGGGGGCTTGCGCCGGACACTTACATAACAATACTGGTTGATGGCTGTAGAAATCACCCTACCCCCATGTTCTTTAAACCACAACGGAAAATCTGTTCCCCCGCCAAAAAATGAAACCCGGTAAGGTGTTTTGGTAATAATCACTATAAATCAACATTTTGAACAAAGCTTCGCCTCCCTCACTCACAGAGTAAGCCAAGCCTGTTACTACCCTTGTTAAACGCCAAGAACAGTAATACAAATATACTAATTAAATAGCTCTATATCGAACAAATGATGGCTATATAGCTATTTAATTATATTTTTTTATAATGTTTATGTTCGTTCCACCCGCCACTCCATCACCAGATCGAAAGTGAAAATAAGGGATGAGAAAAGCCTGCAAAAAAAAGGTTATTAACAGGACTGCATAAAGTGCAGAAAAAAGAAAAAATAATGATACCCCCCAACAAGAAACAAGCATCAATCCTGGCTAAACAATAAACACACCGCATGCGCCGCTAACCCCTCCTCGCGACCAATAAAACCAAGCTTCTCCGTGGTGGTCGCCTTAATAGATATATCCTTTACACCAATACCCAATGTGCCGGCAATCACTTCCTGCATGCGCGCTACATACGGCTTGATCTTGGGCGCCTCAAGACACAAGGTAGCATCAATATTTCCTATCCGATACCCCGCTTCTACCACCAACTCCCGCGTGCGGGCCAATAAAATGCGGCTATCAATATTCTTATACGCCTGATCCGTATCAGGAAAATGTACCCCGATATCTCCCAAACAAGCTGCCCCCAATAAAGCATCACAAATGGCATGCAACAATACATCCGCATCACTGTGCCCCAACGCCCCCTTGTGATGCGGTATCTGCACCCCACCTATCACCAAATCACGCCCCTCCACCAACCGGTGAAAATCGATACCATAACCAATTCTGACTGACATGGAATTACATTTAGAAGACAACCAACCCGTTGCCTATCAACCAAAGGTACAGCATGCCCACTATTTCTGGCTGCTGATGTTGAAAACCAACCCTACCCGTATGGTATTGGACAATGGATTCCGTGTAATGCCCGATCCCGAAGGGACCAAATAAGATAAATTCACCTGAAAAGCATCCATGCTAAACCCGGCACCTACAGAAAAATACTGCCGGTTACCGCGCGTCTTATTCTCATGAAAATAGCCGGCACGAACAAAAAACTGTTCATTGTATGCATACTCAGCCCCCAATGAAACCTGTAAGGCATCTAACTGATTGGTGCCATCACCGAATGACTTTAGCCAACTGGAAACAACCCCGGTACTGCGATAATTAGATAAATTGGCTGAGTCGGTGCTGAAAACACCAGTCGCTGCCGGCAATACAGGCACCAATAATTTGTTGATATCCATGCCGACCATCAACCGGTTATTCTCATCCATCACCATATTGTACGCCACTCCCAAACCAAGGTTGGCAGGTATGAAATCTTTACTGCGCGCATCATTGGTATAGCCAATCTTGGCACCAAGATTCGACAAAGTAACACCCCAGGTTAGTCCGGCACCCGATGCATCCGTTCCATTATAGTACATCGACACATCACCGGCAACAGATGTGCCCGCCTTGTACACCACCCCCGTTCCCACATCGCCAATCACCAAGCGGGAATTGATGTAGCGCAAAGCCACCCCCAGACTGAACCGGTCACTGATCTTACGGGAATAACCGAGGTCTATGGAAAACTCACTGGGACGAATATTATTGAGCACATTACCCGAAAAATCTGTGAGCTGAATATTTCCAAGACTGAAAAAACGCAGGGAAGTAGAAACGGCGGACTCATCATTCAACTTATGATATCCCGCCAGACTCGCGAGATACACATCCGATAAACCCAGGTCTTTAAGCCAGGGCGTATAATTGACAGCTACCGCCGTTTTATTTTTGGCAAAAGGCAGTTTGGCCAGATTCCAGAAGGCAGCATTGGCATCCGGTGTGGTGGCAATCGACATGTCACCCATACCACCGGCACGTGCATCCGGGGAGATACGTAAAAAGGGTACCGCCGTAGAAACGATGTTAATAGATCCGGTTTGAGCAGCGAGCCGGCTTCCTGCCAACAAGCAAACCATTGAAATCATACTGAGTCGGAACAATGTTTTCATCCTTTGCGTTTTGATGTTATCCTTCTTATAGAGCGGCAAAAATCAGTTTTCGCTTTCCCGATAGCTTGAATTTTCACTTGGTATTAACACCTAAGCTGCCGGGAGCGGCTGAATCGACCGTAAGTGAGGGTAAAAATCAATTCATGCAATGCTGTTTAGTTCCGAAGGATGCGACCACTCACCTGGGCAGATGAGGACCCTGAAGTCAACTTCAGGTGGTAAATATAAATACCTTTTGGCACTTTTGCACCAGTTGGCCCATTTCCATCCCACTGTACCTGCACATTACGTGTACCCGCCGTTCCCAAAGTACTGCGTAGCTGCCTGACCGGCCTACCCATCACATCATAAATATCCAACTGCAATACCAGGGGCGAACCGGGACGATTGTGCTCGATGGAAAAGGTGGTGGAATTGATAAACGGATTGGGGAAATTCATCACCGGACCAAGGGTAAACTTATCCTGTTTTTTTACCCAAAAACGCAGTATTTTCTGGGAAGAATTGTTGGCAACATCCCAGGCCTTGAAACGCAACTGATGCTCCCCCTCTTTTAATTCGGGTAACCGATATCGTATGCTGCCGCGGGTATATCTGTCCAGTTCTGCTGTATAAAAATCATTTAATACCAGCACATCCCGCTCATTGTTGTCTAACACCACCGTGATATCATGCCCGATACCATTGCCCGAAGTACTGATACCAGACGAGTCAGCGAGCAAGGCAATGAGTAAGGGCGTTTCATGGGTTAAGCCGCCATCTTTAAAACTGGTATCATTTAAAAACAACCGAATGGCAGGGCCCTCTCTGTCATCATTGGAAGCTACGGTGGTTCCGCCAATCCAGCGACTGGTATCAGCACCTGCAGCATCAGTTTGTTCGTTGGCAGCATAGAGGGTAATCCGCGCTTTGCCGATTCCGGAACGTATGTCTTTGGGCAAAACGAAAGACACCTTGAATTGTCCGTTGGCAACGGTAGCCGTACCCCGAAATAAAAAGGCATTTTGCTGTTTGAAATTCGTAACGAAACTACCGGGACGATTGGCCAGCGTTCGCTGAATGATGGGCTGATCATATACGGTCATCTCTACGGTGCCATTCCACCCACTTAATCGATTACCCGCCACATCCGTGACCTCTCCCTCATAGGTATAAGTACCAAGTGCACGCAGGGTATCGCCCGCCGTATTTCCACTAAAACGCGTTAAGCGAATCCGCTGCGCGGGAAACGCCAGCGTAAGGGCAGGATCACCAAGCAAAGTAAACTTCCTATTATTGAGAACATCCCCGCTGGTGATCAGGGTATTGTTTTTGGCAAGTAAGGTAGACTTTCCCAACGTGAGATAATTGCCCGCAACATCTCGCGTCAACACGGCACGCAGGTATTGGTCATTCATCAGTAGATTGCTGTAGGCAAAAACAGCCCGGGTGGTTGTCATTAATGCAATACCCCCGGTTGTATCATTTTTTAGCACCCGGTCGCCTAAGGAAAGAATCGCCGGATTGTCATGGGGTGCAAAGTCGCAACTGGCAGTAATGAAAAGCGGCAATCGATCGGGATTGTTGAAACGCCGGGCCTCCTCTGCAGTGAATACTGCTTCTTCCGACAAACGGAAGTAACTGCCATGACCGGTATAATTGACGAGCAGCGCACCACGGAAACATTGATTGACGATGGCCTCATTGACGAGGGGATAACGATCTCCCCCACTCCCACTCACCACCGGAAATGCATCGAGGTAAAGCTTATTGATATTGATGTTTTCATTGGCCAGGGCAGTGACAGCCGTCATCTGCTCCGCATCATTGAGGTGCAAATTATTATCCCTGTCATCGGCAATGAAAACACTATTCATCCGCCAGGGGCCCTGGGCCGCCGGTTGCCTGTAACGGATGATCTTATTCGTCATGACGGCAGCCTCTTCCGCGCGCGCAGCGGGCAGTCTGCCAATAGCAATATCCAGCAACTGGTCGGCACGTTGTTGGTTGAAATCTTCATCATCATCCAGCAACCCGAAAAAGTCATCCGAGGTATAAGAAAATAAGGGATGCATCGACTCAGTACTCTCATACACCGGAACCAGGTTATAGCCCTTCCCTTTTCTGCCCCTGTAATCATAGGTGCCGGCACCCATCAGCAATAAATAAACAGGCTTTTGTGCAGGCGATTGCCGATACTTATCGTAATACATCTTCACCCAATCGCGCAGTGCCACCGGATCTGCTTGCCCGCCGGCAAACTCATGGTAGATCTGCTCTGTAGTAGCTATCGCATAGGTGAGTCCGTCTTTTTGTGCATGGTGGTCACCCAATCTGCGTGCCTCACTTAGCAAAGAAGCATGGGTGATAATCAGCAGCTGAACCGGTGAGCTGTTGTGCAGATTCTGGTTGGCAACCCTGCCGGTGAAAGTCGGCTCCGGGAGGTTACCCGGTATGCCGGCAGCATATTCTCTGACGACCGAAGCATCATTGGCAAAACGCAAAATGGTGCCCGATAGATTACTATTCATTTTTACAGGGATGAAAGGATTGGTAACATCCCAAACAAACGCACCTCCACTGACAGGCGCTTGCTGTATTTCAAAACCGGCAACGGCACCTGAGTTGACCGAACGGGTATCGCGGAAGGAGAAGAATGGACTGCCCGCGAAGGACAACTGTCTCCTGGCAAAAAGTTCCAGCCAATCTATCCAGCCCGTTACTGCGCCGGCATTGCTGCTGAGCTGGAATTGGAGTGACAGGTTGGTGGCCGCAGGAAAAAAACGGACCGATTGCTGCGTTACACTGGCATACTGATCGAGAAACTGTCCGCCCACCGGCGGCAGGCTGATGTCTTGTAAAAGATTATTCTGTTGGGAAATGCGAAGATTGGCTGCATGTGCCACAGACCGGGTCGCTACCCGACTGATTAGGGTTACCTGTTCACTGAGTGCTAATCCGGGAAAATTAAAATTGAAACTGCGGGTAAGTGATTGTCCGGGTTGGGTACCCATAACATTGCCCACCCAGTCTTTACCGCTGTTGAGTAAGTTTTCTTCATCTACTTCCATAAAGAGGCGGTCATCCATCTCCCGCACAGGGGTGGTCGGGGTGAAAGCAGTGGTTTGGGGCTGAACGCGCCGGCCCATGCCTCCGATGGTGAGATAGTAAAAGGCGGTATCTGCATAAATATTGAGCTGGTGCTGCCAATTACGACCGGTAGAATCGGACAGCCAATGGTGGGGACCTCTTGCATAAAAGAGCAGATAATCGGTACCGCTGAAAATGCCATCACCCCCATCGAACACTTCTATGGCATTTTCGACCAGGTCATCGGCCCGCGGGGTACGATTATTTTCCGGCAGCCGGCCACCGCCATTCCCATACAGCCGAATGGTATTACTGGAAATACTGGTCGTTGCAATGCCCGCCGAGGTCAACCAGGTGGCGCTGATCTTGTAAATTCCTTCCCGCACCACACCCAGCTGGTACCAGGTACCTTCTGCCAATACCGACCTGGCAGCATAGGCTCGTTGGGCCTGCAGCGGCGCTGACACCACCAACCAGCTGAATATTCCTGCCAAAAGAGCCCTGATAATCATGAATTGAATGTAGGTGCAATAATAACCAGAGAGGTGCTTACGTTAATTGTTAATGGAGTTAAAATTAGGTTTTTGATAACAAAGTCAGGGGGCTCTTTACATAGGCCCCCCAGCTAAACTATTTATATTCGCATCGGTATATTTTATGATTATTCGTGAAAACCGCCATTTATTTCAATTTTAGAACTATGAAATTCATTTCCAACATCGGCAAGGGTATTTTTGGTGTAATGGTTTTGGGAACCTTTTCTGCCTGCACTGTTCCTCCAAATAATGGAGGAAAAAAATCAGCAGTTACGGGCTGGAATTACAACGATAAGACCATGGGTAATTTCAATGTGATGAAACCCAAGGACATCAATACGGCTCCCGGATTGGTATTCGTTCAGGGAGGTACCTTTACCATGGGTGCTACCCAGGAAGATGTAATGGCAGACTGGAACAATGCCCCCAAGCGGGTTACCGTGAACTCTTTCTTCATCGATAAGACGGAGGTTGCCAATGTTCACTACCGTGAATACCTCTATTGGCTGGAAAATGTGTTTGGAACAGCCGGTATGGATACCATCGTGGCAGAAGCATATCCCGATACAGTGGTTTGGAGACAAAACCTGGCTTTCAATGAGCCAATGGTTGAATATTATTTCCGTCACCCTGCTTACAATTACTACCCGGTAGTAGGAGTTAGCTGGAAGCAGGCCAATGATTTCTGTATCTGGAGAACGGACAGGGTGAATGAGATCACCGCCATGAAAAAAGGTTTCCTCGATCCAAAAACGCAGATTAAAAAGGAATTGAACGGTTCCGGCTCCGACAACTTCAATACAAAAGCATATTTATTGGGTGAATACCAGGCAACCCCCGGCAGAGATGTTACATCGAAGAAGAATCCGCTGAAAGATGCCCAGGGTCGTCCGAGAACGGTGATAAAAGTCGAAGATGGTATTCTCTATGGTGACTATCGCCTGCCAACAGAAGCTGAGTGGGAATACGCTGCTTACGGTTATATGATGCAGAATCCACAAAGAAAAATGAAGGGATCCGCCAATCGCGGAGAAGAGTTGGTTACGAACAAGCAGATTTATGCCTGGAAAAACGAGGGATACGACAATCTCCGGTATACCCAGAAAGGCAAGTTGCAGGGTTCTTTCATGGCCAACTTTAAACGTGGTGCCGGTGACTACATGGGTGTTGCAGGTGGCTTGAATGATAATGCTGCCGGTCCGGCGCAGGTGGATACCTATTATCCCAATGGATTTGGTCTGTATAATATGAGTGGCAACGTAAATGAGTGGGTACAAGATGTATATCGTCCCATCATGAACTCCAATGACAATGACCTGAATCCTTTCCGTGGTAACGTCTTCAAAAAGATAGATATGTCTGCAGGTCAGGGTAGTCTGCGTGATGACAAAGGTCGCATCAAAATGATACCGCAAACAGATGATGAGCTGAAAAACCGCACCAATTATAGAAAGGCCTATGCCATCGATTACCTCGATGGTGATTCTTCCAGCAGCGCTGAATATAATTATGGTGTATCGACCCTTATCTCCGATAAAGCAAGGGTATACAAAGGGGGTAGCTGGAATGACATGCCTTACTGGCTCAGTCCGGGCACTCGTCGTTTTGTTGAAGAGAGTGTTCAGTCCAATACCATCGGATTCCGCTGTGCCATGTCACACTTCGGTTCTCCGGAAGGAACTTCTGCCAAAAGCAGAACCGGTCTGTTCTTCCCCACGAGAAGAAACAAACGCTAATAAAAATATTTTTCCTCATAAAAATCCGCTCCCCACAGGTGCGGATTTTTTTATTGACAGCATTGTCGGTCAATGGGTGACTGAATAATCTATAAATTGCAGCATGGACATAGCAGCATTGTATCGTATTTACTTACAGCATCCCCATGTGGCCACCGACACCCGGAAATTGACCAGGGGCAGTCTTTTCTTTGCATTAAAGGGATCTAACTTCAACGGCAATCAATTTGCCAAACAGGCCCTTGAAATGGGGGCCGCCTATGCGATCATTGATGAACCGATCGACAGCAGCGATGCCCGACTGATACAGGTAAATAATGTATTGGAAACACTGCAGCAACTGGCAGGCTTTCACAGAAAACAATTGAAAATACCGGTGCTGGCGATTACCGGCAGCAATGGCAAAACCACCACGAAGGAATTGGTGTCAACTGTATTATCGAGCCATTTTAGAACATATACAACGGTGGGCAACCTGAACAACCATATTGGCATACCGCTTACCTTACTCAGTATCGGACTCGATGCAGAGATGGCAGTGATAGAAATGGGTGCCAATCATCAGCAGGAAATTGCGGGCTACTGCACCTATGTTGAGCCTACCCACGGCATCATTACCAACTGCGGAAAAGCACATTTAGAGGGTTTTGGTGGAATAGCGGGTGTAAGAAAAGGCAAGGGCGAGCTCTATGATTTTCTTTCGGGGCATGATGGCACTGCTTTCGTTTATTCGGATTATGATTATTTACAGCAGATGTCTCTCTCCATTCCCCATATTGTCTGGTATGGAAGCAATCGGGGATTGATTCAGGGCAAGGAGATCAGCAGTACTCCCTTTTTAACCATACAGACGACGGGCGCGCTGGAGCTGAAGCTGACAACTCAATTGGTGGGCAGTTACAATTTACCGAATGTGTTGTGTGCCGTAACGGTGGGACATTTTTTCGGCGTACCGCCGGAAAAAATTCAGCAGGCAATAGAAAACTATGCACCCACGAACAGCAGGTCACAATGGATGAACTGGCACGGGAACCAGGTAATACTGGATGCCTACAATGCCAATCCTTCCAGCATGAAACTGGCCATAGAAAATTTTTCCCGACAGCCGGGTCAGCAAAAAATATTGTTATTGGGGGCCATGAAGGAATTAGGGGAAGATAGTTGGGAGGAACACCGGGGGTTGGTGGAACTTATACAATCACTACATTTTAATGAAGTTATTTTGGTGGGCGGTGATTTCAGACTCATTCAGCATCCCTTCCGGTATTTTGAGCATTCGGCTGACGCCGGAAAATGGTTGCGGGAACAGCATTTACAGGATGCGCTATTATTAGTGAAAGGATCACGAAGTATGCAAATGGAAAAGGTTTTGGAAGATTAATTTCGCACTACTCTTATAAATTACAATAGCCACTATATTTTAAATTTTTTGTTCATGCCGAACCGTTCCGGTTTACCCAATGCCCTTCATTATCTACACGCTGTATTGAAAAATAAATGTCCACGCTGCCGGGAAGGGGATTTATTTGTGAATCAGCAGCCCTATCGGCTGAAAGATGGATTGAAAATGCAGGATAAATGTCCGGTTTGCGGACAGCACACTGAAATTGAGGTAGGATTTTATTATGGTACCGGCTATGTCAGTTATGCACTGAGCATCGCTTTTCTTGTCAGCACTTTTGTTGCGTGGAAGGTATTGATTGGAATGACATTCGCTGTTGACGACAACCGTATTTTCTATTGGATGGGTACTGCCTTTGTTTTGTTGTTCGCCGTACAACCGTTGATGATGCGTTTATCGCGCAGTCTCTGGCTGAGTTGGTTTGTACGCTATGATGCGGATTGGAGGGAGCACGACTTAAAAGAACCCGAGCGCTTGATTGAAGAACACAAAAATAACTGGTAATCCCCCGCATACCTAAGAGATATAAAAAAGACCCCGAATTCGGGGTCTTTTTATTCCATGAAGCTGATATCTTATAAATTAATAAATCTGGTCCATCCTTTCCACCAATTCGCATCAACACCCGCAGCATCACAGGCACCGCGGAAGGGTACAGAACGAAGACCGCTCAATTTGGGATCTGTAAATCGAGCACCGGTCAAAATAGGTTGGTTACCACCGCTTCCACCAAAAGGCAGGAAGTCAGGAGCGGCATAATTGAAAGGAGCAATCATGCGTGCATCAGATACATTTGCTAATACTACATTACCAAATGCGCTATTAGAGAAACGATTCACTACTGAGTCTCTGTTCCATGCAAGTGGGTTAGCCGTTGAAGCGATGAAGGCATAAGAGGTGAGATCAGCTCCTCCAACTGAGGGGTTAGGACCACAACCTGCAATGGTATTATTTTTGAAACGCGTCGTACTATCAATGATATTATTTTCCATTCCACGACCATTGCGCGAATCGATTAGAATACCCTGTGGCCATCCGAGGAAGATAGAGTTAAATATACTAACCCCTGAATTTCTTCTTAAGTGGGCAGCAGCGAGATAGAGGCTATTTCCTGCGTTAGATAAAGTTGCTCTTGGTCCGATAGCAGTGATGTTACTGAAAATAGCAGAAGTTTGTGGAGCGTTAGTAGAACCATTGGGATCATTGTCGCACTCAAAAGCTTCACTGCGGGAAATATCTGCTATCGTAGAGTCTCTGAGGATAATGCCAAACTGAACCTTTCCGCTGAATCCATTGTCACAATCCAGGTCATCATCCTGTGTTTTATAAGCAATCAGGTGGGCGCAATTCACTGTTCCACCAAACCATTCGAATGCATCGTCTTTGGCATAAGTTACCTGAACATAGTCGATCACTGTCTTTCTACCTACAGCTGCCATGGTAAGTGAATTAATCTCTTTATCGGGTTGGTAGGCATAACCGGCATATTCAATACGAACATAGCGAAGAACACCTGAGCTGTCATTATCATCGGGGGCAGTACCACCACCGGCAATACCATCACCAAAGGAATTATCGACACCCCCCTCAACCTGATACGTGCCTGGACCAGTGATTACTCCGGGAATAACAGCGGAATAAGTTGTATTGATGCTGGCCTTACCGCAAATAACGATACCACCCCAGTCACCGGAACGGGGAACGGGAGAATTGGAAGTAAATACGATGGGGTTTTCCTGGGTACCATCGGCAACCAATTTGGCGCCACGGGTAATAACGAGAGCGGCCACATTGCTGCCCTGGAAATCACCTTTTACAGTAACACCCGGCTCTACGCGCATGGTAGCATTGTTCACCATGTAAACAATACCGGAAAGAATGTAGTTATTACCGGCTTTCAATACGGTGTCTTTGTTAATACGACCTTTGATCGTAATGGTTTGGCCAGTGACTGGTCCGGGAGGTGTTACGACTGTTGTCGTACCTCCGTCCATTTCAATTTTACGACAGGAAGAGAATACGATAACGGTGAGAACAAAACTGAGGGTGAGCAACTTTTTCATGGTAGTTGATTTATCGAAGTGGTTGTTTTTGAAAGATGATGATTTGAAAGTTGAATTAAAAATTGTATCCGAATACGATGCTGAAATTGGTTCCAAACTGACGGCTGAAACGGAAGGGGTCATTGTTCTTATCCAGATTTACATTGCCGTCAGGATTTTGATAGAAATACAGTCTTCTGTTTAAAATATCCTGAATGGTGAGCCTGATTTCCGCTTTATTCTTCGCCAGCTTTTTGGTAAACTGGAAGTCGAATACCGGACGAGCCGATTCATAGATATCAGGTTGATCGAGGCTACCAACGAAAGTTACCCGGCGACCGATCTGGTTGAATAAGAGCGTTGCAGTGGTGCCCGATTTTTCATGATCGTACAGGAGTGATGCATTCACCAGATAGGGTGATTGTCCTTGCAAGGGTCTGTTGAGCGAAAGGTTGGCATCTTCCACGCGGCTGTATATGTAAGAACCATTGGCCTGGAAAGTAAAATTTTTCAGGGCAGGAGAAAAGTCAAGCTTTTTTCTGAATTCAAGTTCAAATCCGAAGGCACGTGCAAAATCAGGATTGGCGAAATTAAAAGTACTGGCACCACCGGCACCGAAATTGAAGACCATTTCGATGGGCTTATCGAAGTATTTATAGAAAACACCCGCTGTAAATACTTCGCCGGCTGCCGGATACAATTCATAACGAAGATCAAAATTAGAAACCTTTGTTCTTACCAGTCCGGGAAAACCTTGTACGGCAGCATTCAATTCGAAGTCATAATACTGAAAGTTGGCGAGCTCACGGAACTCAGGTCGTACAACGGTTTGTGATGCCGATAAACGCAGGTTAGTGAGGTTATTCAATTTATAGGTGGCATTCAATCCCGGTAACCAGTCACGCACACGGCTATAATTGTAGCGAGGGTCGGAGGTCTTCACACTTCCAACAAGTTGATCGTAGTCTTCCATACGTACGCCCCAGATCACACGTAACTTATTGCCAAACTGATTATCAAATTGAATATAACCGGCATTCAAGATGGTATTGGCGAGGTAGCGATAAAGATTACCCTTGATGGCATCAAATGCCAGTTGAGTGCTGGTAACTGATCCGTCACCAAAATTTCCCGGTGCAAAGATCCTGTCCGCAGGTAGTAAACGAATAGCCGCATTATCTCTTGGCAGGTAGATGGAAAAGGGCTTGGCATCAAAAAGACGATCCTTGATCTGCAACATGTAGCCCCCTTTCAAAGTTTGTTTGCTGCCAAATGCATCGAAAGTATACGCCAAATCTGCACCACCGCTGTAGATATAATCATTCAGGTTTTGAAAAAATCGGTTACCACTTTTCTGTGACAGCACATTCGATAAAAGTGCCACATAAGGATTCGATGCAGAAGCATTATTTTTTAAATAATACAAACGTCGCTGATCGGGAATGTAACCATCAAGTAAAGAAAAAGACCCATTCCACTTCAGGCGGAGTTTATTATTGGGAAGAATCTGGTGTTCACCTGATAGCTGGGTGGACCAAAAAGTATTTTGACGGAAGCTCAGTTCATACCCTCGGGCACTGTCGAGTGTAGCATTGAAATTGTTTTCCAAACCAGTTCTCAGGTTGGTAAAATCAGAGGAGTTAACATTCGCAAGAGATTTCAATGAGATCTTATTTGAATTGTTCAACTGTAGTGTGATGTTACCCATGGCACCCAACAAAATATCATTGCTGTAACGATCGTCGAAGAGTTGAAAATCTGGGGTAAATGCACCGCCACCAATGAAGTTAAACCCGCTATTGGTCGATTTTAAGTACCGGGCAGTTCTGTTGTAGGTAAGTCCAAAGATTCCCGCCAGTTTTCTAGTTCCCTTTCCAGTTGAAAATCCACCGGACATCTGTAACTGTCCGTTCAAGCGGTTCAATCCATTTTGAACCATCGGATTCCAAACATTCTCCATTTGTCTACCTATAGCAGTTTTGTCCTGAGGAGATAAAGCATCAAAACGAGATTTCGTTGTGTAGGAAGAGGGAAGTGAGCGGGTGCCGTCTTCAATGCCCAGCATGTCTAACTTGCCACCCTCGTAGCTATAAAAATTATTGCCAATCGTTTGTGTATTAAACCCGGTACCAAACTGAATATTGAAGAAGTTTTTAGTAGGTATATCGCGGGTATTCACCTGAATCAATCCACCAGCCCATTCGCCGGGCAGTTCAGGCACGAATGCCTTGTTGATTACGATGTTATCGATCATATTGGCAGGAATCAGATCGAAAGAGAATGCTTTTCTATCAGGCTCGGTACTGCTCAACTGAATACCGTTCAGCATCGCGAGGTTATAGCGCTCCGCCAAACCACGTACGATGATAAAACGACCGTCTTGTAAGCTGGCACCGGGTGTTCTTTTTAATACTTCACCTGTGTTCTTGTCTGGTGATCGACGAATGGCTTCACCGGAGATTACAGAAGCAACGGTATTGGTATTTTTCTGGAAAGCGATGAGGGCGTTAACCGTCTCGCCGCGAGCGGTCCCTCTGTTGGCAGAAGCAGAAACCGTAACGTTACCGAGGCTCTTTACATTCAACTCCATCAATACATCTAATTGGGTATCATCTCCCGCTACGATATCGCCTATGACCTTTTTTTGGTAGCCCACATAAGAGAAGCTGAGGGTATATTTTTTTCCAATTTCCGCAGGAAATGAAAACCTACCTTCCACATCAGAACGTATCATACTTGAGCCTGTGCCGCTGATTTCAATCGAAACACCCGCCAGGGCCTCATTCTTCTGATTAGAAATTTTACCGGATATCCTTGTCTTTTGTGCCACAACAAAGGAGGAAAAAAGAGAAGCGATGAACAAAAAAAGCAGGCGAGATTTCACTGGTGTATGATTTTGGGTGCGAAGCTACCTGCGCTATGTAAAGGAATTGTTAAGCGTAGATTAAGCAATCGTTAATTCAGATTATATATATTTATTTAGCATTATTTAATTCATTATTATACAAATATTTATAGCAATTAATTGCTATGTTTATGAAATAATGATATCTTCAGAAAAGTAAATTTCAACACATGGACACCCATCTGCACCACACCCATTTGCACCCACATACCGAGCACCACATGAAGGGTTCGGAGACGTTGACTGATATTGTTATTGGTATGTCAGATGGATTGACTGTTCCGTTTGCTTTGGCGGCCGGACTGAGTGGAGCTATTAAAGATGTGAACCTGATTGTGATTGCCGGATTGGCGGAAATCGCAGCCGGATCGATTGCCATGGGCTTAGGGGGTTACCTGGCGGGAAAAACAGAACAAGACCATTATAATAGTGAGTTGCGCCGGGAGTATGATGAGATTGAGCGGCTACCGCATGTGGAGAGAGAGGAGGTGAGGGAATTTTTTGAAGGATTGGGATTAAGCCGTGAGGTGCAGGAGAAGGCAACGGATGAGTTGATCAGGGACAAAGATCGCTGGGCAGATTTTATGATGAAATATGAGTTGGGACTGGAAAAGCCGGATCCGAAGCGGGCATTAAAGAGTGCGCTGAATATTGGCTTGTCGTATGTAGTGGGTGGCATGATACCGTTGAGTCCTTATTTTATGGTGGACGATGGAATCACCGGTTTAAAATATTCTGCTGTAGTAACATTGATATGCCTGTTTATTTTTGGCTATTTCAAAAGTAAATTAACGGGCACTTCACCACTGGCAGGTGCCATTCGGGTGATGATTATTGGCGCCATCGCCGCCAGCTGTGCCTTCGGCATTGCCAAATTGATTGAGGGATA
>CAYUXJ010000036.1:0-15641 GCA_964448845.1 uncultured Sediminibacterium sp. | reverse complement strand
AGAAATAAATAAATTCTTGCTATAACCGCCTTAAAACGCAGAATTGTCTTGCGGCCTGTCCATACTTTACAACGGCGCAATACCTAAACGGTCGGCTATCGCTGCTAAATCTTTTTCTACCTCCTCATGTACAGGTATCCCCTGCTCCATGCGCTCCGCAGCAATGATTCTCTCAGGATCACCGGGAATCAACACCCGATCATACCCGGAAGCAGGAACGGCTGCCCTGAACCTGTTAATCCAATTATCCATGTGTGCCTTGAATTCCGCCGCCGGACGAAATGCATCAATCCGCATGGCACCAAAAAAATGCCCCAATCCCTTTCCAGGCATATGCTCGGGCATGGCTATATAAGCCGGAAAAGGCGGCGCCCAAGGTCCATAAGAGGCCCCACTGAAAACCGCAGAAAAAATATCTACAATGCTTCCCAACGCATAACCCTTGTGACTGCCATGCTCCCGATCACCACCCAGGGGCAACAATGCACCTTGCTTCTTTAAAATATGAGCATCATTGCTGGACTGCCCATCCACATCCTGCACCCATCCATCCGGTGTGGGCGCATTTTTTCGTTGCAACAATTCAAGCTTACCATTGGCGGCAGTAGTAGTGGCAAAATCTGCCACAAAAGGGGGTTGATCGCCCGCAGGTATGGCCACCGCAATCGGATTAGTCCCCAACATCTTTTCCTTGGAAAAGGTAGGCGCTACCAAGGCACTGGCATTGGTCATGGCTATGCCGATCATATCTTCCTCTAATGCCAACATAGCATGATATCCTGCAATACCAAAGTGATTTGAATTAGACACACTTACCCAGCCGGTGCCACAATTACGTGCCTTTTGCATGGCAACCCGCATAGCATGCGGCGCCACCACCAGTCCGAGTCCGGCATCTCCATCTATAACAGCAGTAGAAGGTGTCTCATGCACTAGCTGAATATTCGGCTGCACATTCACCCTGCCCGCCTCCTTCAATCGTAAATAGCCTTGCAGACGGGCCACACCATGGCTATCAATCCCACGAAGATCTGCCGTTACAAGAGCAATGGCTGCCGTCCGGGCATCAGATGAGGAGCAACCAATTGCTTCCAGCACCTGCTGCACAAAACCTACCAATGTGTCAAAAGAATGTACTGCCACCTTTACCCGGGGTTAATTAAAATGGGGCATCTTCACCATTACCTGATTCGGTGGGAGACGTAGAACTATATCCACCCGAAGTACCTCCTGTATCTGAAGAACTGTTGTCACCGGAGCGACCACCCAATAACTGCAGATTACCTACCCGTAGGGTAAGTGATGCACCATTGCGGCCATCCTGGGTTGTATACGTTCTGATATCGGGCTGTCCTTCGACATATACTTGTGTGCCTTTTTTGAGGTATTGAGCCACAGCCGTTTTTTCTGTCCAGTAGGCACAATCCACCCAGATCGTTTTGTCTTTCGGATTACCCTGAGCATCTCTGTCACGCCCCTTCTCCGTGTGGGCAACTGTAAAGTTGATGACTGTTTTTCCGTTTACTGTATTGGTAACCGCATCTTTACCCAGGTTACCAATCGCCTGCATCCTAACCATAAAATTCAATTTTGGTAAATATCAATAAAATGAGCCAACAAATAACAAGTATTTATTACCAATGGTCGCACCCGGCCGCACCTACCTTTACTGCTGGGGTGCAGCGAGGGCTTTTTCAATCGAACTTCTCAACTCAACTAGCGTGTTCGGCCCTAAGCCCATAGTTTGAAAGACTACCTTACCGGCTCTATCGAGAACGGCATGCGTGGGGTAGCCCTTGATACCATATTGTGCAGCAATGGCTGACCCGGATGCAATCTGCTGATAGTCAAAGGGTGTTTGTTTTAAAAACTGTTCTAGCTGGGTCTGGTCATCCAGCGCAATTCCTATAAAAACCACCTCCGCTCCCGAAAAATTGCGGGTAAGCTGATTCAATTCAGGCATCTCCTGCCGACAAGGCGGACAATTGATAAACCAGAAATTAAGTACCACGACTTTCCCCTTCAATTTAGCCAAGTCCATTTTTTTTCCTGCTATTGTCTTGGCAGAGAAGGATGTCGGTACCGTGCCCACTACAAAACTGTTGCTCTCTGCAGGAAATGGTTGAGTCAACATTCGCTTTTTGTAAACGGAATCGGGTAGCTGGGTTAACAAGCCCTCCGTACCGGCAGCATTCAACTTCAGGTCATATTTCCCGGATTGTATCAGGGGGATCCATTCGTTGACCTGATATTTCTTACCAGAGGAGTCACGAACATCCAGACGCTCGACATCCAGCACAGACACCTTTGGGTTGGACTTTTCCTGCGCAGCAGCTTGTACTGCCAGACATGAAATCAATAGAAAGAAAATGTAGGTTCGCATGGCTATAAATTTTAATAAAAATATCAAAAAAATGGATATAAACCCTGTTGCGCAATGAGGCACCGCCTCTTTACCAACGCCCGCCTTAATTATACTTGTCGTACCTTTGCAGCCAACTTGCAGGAAAATCGGCATGAGCAGGAACGGAAAAATATTGGTGGCCATGAGCGGCGGTATAGACAGTACCGTAGCCGCCCTGATGTTACACGAACAGGGTTATGAAGTCGTGGGCATCACCATGAAAACCTGGGATTATTCCTCCTCTTCTTCATCAACTAAAGAGACAGGCTGCTGCAACATCGACTCCTTCAATGATGCCCGACAGGCAGCCGTTCAACATGGCTTCCCGCATTACATTCTCGATATCCGTGATGAATTTGGAGATTTTGTGGTAGAAAACTTCGTGGAAGAATACCTGGCGGGAAGAACGCCCAACCCCTGCGTGATGTGCAATACCCACATCAAATGGAGGGCACTCCTGAAAAGAGCCAATGCACTGGACTGCGAGTTCATCGCCACCGGACATTATGCCAAAGTAAGACAGCATACCAATGGAAGATATGTAATCAGTAAAGGACTGGATGAAACCAAAGACCAGAGTTATGTGCTCTGGGGTCTGGACCAGGAACTGCTGAGCCGAACATTGCTTCCACTGGGTGGATTTAGAAAATCTGCTATCCGTCAGATGGCTGTTGACTTCGGCTACCCGGAACTGGCTAAAAAAAGTGAGAGCTATGAAATCTGTTTTGTTCCCGATAATGATTACCGTGGTTTCTTAAAACGCAAAGTTGAAGGACTGGAAGAAAGAGTGAACGGCGGCTGGTTCGTTGACAAAACAGGCAAACAGCTGGGTCGCCACAAAGGATATCCTTTTTATACCATCGGGCAGCGCAAGGGACTCGACATTGCATTAGGACATCCGGTCTATGTGACAGCGATTGATCCGGATAAAAATATAGTGGTGTTGGGTGATGAAGAAGACCTGAACAAAACCGATATGCTGGTAAATAAAATCAACTGGCTAAAATATGAGGGCGTTGCGCCTGAGACGGAAGCAGTCACAAAAATTCGATACAAGGATGCCGGTGCCTTTAGCTACCTAACACCACAGGGAGCCGGCATTGGTGTTGTATTTCCTGAAATGGTAAAAGGCATCGCTCCTGGTCAGAGTGCCGTATTTTATGAGGGAGATGATGTGATAGGTGGCGGCATCATTCAACGCACCTGATCTATTTGCCTATAGTTCATCAGCTTTGCGATCGCTGCAATAAGGCAGCAAACATACTATCTGCCCTCTGTTCATATCCAATAATTAATTCTTGTTCGATTAATGCAAAACCTGTCTGTTGTATCAGCCAATCAACCATTGCCTCATTTTCTTCTTTGAAAACGGAACAGGTGATATATAGCATATAACCACCTGGGGCGAGCAAGGGAAAGGTATGCGACAGAATCGATTGTTGTTTTCGGGTATACGCCTTTATCTGGTCAGCAGAAAAAAAACGAATATTTTCCGGCGTACGTCCCCAGGTGCCGCTGCCACTGCAAGGAACATCACAAATAATGAGGTCTTGTGCGGGCAAAGATGGAAGGGTGGTAGTAAGATCAACCACTTGTGTTGTATAATTTTTCCATCCTGCTTGCGACATTCTTTTGCGTAGATTGACGAGTACCGATTCCCGGATATCACTCACTGTCAACTGAATATTATCTAATGAATCGATAGCAAGCAATGATTTTCCTCCACTTGCAGCGCAACAATCCCATACACGCTTCGGTCCAGCCTTCGTCCATGCTATTTTCTCAAAGAATGTACCAATGTGTTGTGAACTCAGATCCTGCACCACAACTTCCTGATCGAATGTTAACCACTGATCTACCGGCGAATGATTGGGCAGGGCAATGGCATCAACGGTCAGCTGCTTCCATGGAATGGCTGCAGCAGAGAGTTTTTGTTCAACAGCATAATGACATCCCGGACGAATTCGCAGAAACAGATCCGGCTGAATCAAATGACTTGCTGAAAAGGCAGCAGCATCTAATCCGGCAGAAAGGTGATGGCTGAGGGGGAAAATTTTTGATACATCGAAAGCAGGTAACCATTGTTGCAGGCAGGTAATTTTTTCCTGTACAGGTTTCGATAACTGCTGCTGCCAGGAAGCGGGTAATAAATGTTCCGCTGCAGTTGTTAGTCCGCCTAAGAAAATAGCTGCCTGCCAACGTATCTCCTCGGCACAACTATCACCTGAAAAACCCAGGCGGAAATAGGCATAGCAAAGTGCAGCGATATTTTTTCTGTCACTGCCACCATGCTTTTTGTTGGCAGCAAAATATTTTTTCAGGAAAGCAGACAATGGCTCTTCACCCCGATAAGTAGTGACCAAGCGTTGGGCTATTTTCAGGTAGTGGTGCCAACGCTTGCCTGCCGGTGAAGAGGGGGGTGGTAGCGTTGGCAGCATAAATAAAGCGGGTTAGAGTTCGAGCAATGACTGCACAGGGTCTTTGCCTATCAGTAAGCGGGAAGGACTCTCTAAAAGCTCTTTCACCCTTACCAGAAAACTCACACTCTCCCGACCATCAATGATACGATGGTCATAACTCAATGCGAGGTACATCATCGGTAATATCACCACCTGACCATTCACCGCCATAGGTCGCTCTTGTATCTTATGCATACCCAGTATGGCACTTTGTGGAATATTGATGATAGGTGTACTCATCAGACTTCCGAAAACGCCGCCATTGGTAATAGTGAAAGTTCCTCCCTGCAGGTCTTCTGTGGTCAGCTTGCTGTCGCGCGCTTTGCCTGCCAATTCAACTACCTTCCTTTCAATGTCGGCCATGCTCTGGCTTTCAACATTTCTGATCACCGGAACCGTTAATCCGCGGGGTGTACTCACGGCAATGCTGATATCGGCATAATCGTGATAAATGATTTCATCTCCATCAATGGAGGCATTCACCGCAGGCCATTCAGACAGAGCGATAGCGCAGGCTTTGGCAAAGAAACTCATGAACCCAAGATTAACCCCGTGTTGCTCCTTGAATTTGTCTTTGTACTCTTTTCTGATGGCCATGATGGCTGTCATGTCCACTTCATTGAAAGTGGTGAGCATGGCAGTAGAATTTTTTGCTTCCACCAATCGGCGGGCAATGGTCTTGCGCAGGTTGCTCATCTTCTCCCGGCGTACTTGACGCGTATTCAATTCTACCCCTGCGAAAGCTTTCTTTCCGGGTTGCTGCAAGGCAGAGAGTACATCTTGCTTTACAATTTTACCATGCGGCCCGGAAGGCTGTATGGCTCCCGCATCCAGTTGATGAGAAGAGATAATGGCTGCAGCCACTGGGGTGGCTTTGGCTGGAGTTGAAGCTGTAGGAGCGACCGCGGGGGCGGTTGTGGCAACCGGTGCAGCAGCCGGCTTTGCTTCAACTGGTGGAGGCGCAGGTGTTTCACTTGCTGCCGGACGTTCTGCTGTTTCATCAATGCGCGCCACCACATCCCCAATACGAAGACTATCTCCGGCATTGGCCAGGTGCTGCAATACACCTGCCTGCTCAGCATTCACTTCAAAAGTGGCTTTTTCACTTTCCAATTCGGCAATCACTTCATCTCTTTCTACCCATGCACCCGCGGGCTTTGTCCACTTAAGTAAGGTCACTTCACTGATGGATTCGCCGATGGATGGTATTTTAATATCTATCATAATTAGTAGGTTCTTTAATTCTATCAGATGCTAAAAGCGGTATTGATGATCTGTGCCTGCTCCAATGCATGAATTTTAGCATAGCCGGTAGCAGTGGCAGCACTGGCATTGCGACTGATCACGCCAAATTCAAACGACTTGAGGTTAGCCTGCAAGAAACTGGCAGCTCCCATATTCTGTGGCTCCTCCTGCACCCAGAACCAGGTAGCAGCATGGTATTTACGGTGCAGTTTTTCCAACTGATGCTGAGGCAATGGATAGATCTGCTCAAGTCGGATGATGGCCACGTCTTTGCGCTGATCGCTCTTTTGCTTTTCCAATAACTCAAAATAAATTTTTCCTGAGCACAAGATCACTTTCCGAATCACATCGGGGTCAACTACCTGCTCATCATCTATTACTTCACGGAATCTTCCATGTGCCAACTCTTTCACCGGACTAAAGGAACCGGGGTTGCGGAGATTAGCTTTGGGTGAGAAATTGATCAGTGGCTTGCGGAAAGGCCAGGCCAGCTGGCGTCTGAGTACATGGAACAGATTCGCGGCAGTCGTGATGTTTGTCACCACGAGATTTAATTCAGCACACAGTTGCAGATAACGCTCCATACGACCACTGCTGTGCTCCGGCCCCTGTCCCTCATAGCCGTGCGGCAAAAGCATTACCACACCATTCTGTCGCTGCCATTTTTGTTCACCTGCAGCCAGGAACTGATCTATGATGGTTTGCGCCCCATTGGAGAAATCCCCGAACTGTGCTTCCCAGATCACGAGGGCATGCGGGTTAGCAAGTGCATAGCCATATTCAAATCCTAATACGCCGAACTCACTCAACAATGAATTATAGATTCGGAATTTTTGCTGTCCTTCCTCAAAATGATTCAACCGATTATATCCCTTGTTGGTCTGCTCATCTCTCAATATAGCATGGCGGTGACTAAAGGTGCCGCGCTGCACATCCTGACCGCTCATGCGAACAATCTTTCCTTCAGTTAGCAGGGAACCATATGCTAATAATTCTGCAGTCGCCCAGTCAATTTTCTGCTCTTCGTCCAGCAACTTTAGTTTTTCCTGAATCAGCTTTTCAACTTTCTTCAACGGACGGAAATCTGCGGGCCATTGCATCAGCCGCTGGAAGAGGTGTAATAATTTTTCCTCCGGTAAGCCCGTCTCAGGCGAAGCAATGAAATCATGTGCATGTGCTTTGCGCAGACTTTTCCAGGCAAGCTCGGGCGGCTGATAAGTATAGGGAAGCGGATTTTGCTTCACTTCATCCAATCGCTCTTGCAGGTCAGACCAGAATTTCTTTTCCATGTCTTTTGCCAATTGTTGAGCATCTTCCGTTCCACTTTGTAACAGGAAAGAAGTATAAATCTCGCGGGGATTGGGGTGTTTCTCAATCAGCGAATAGAGTTGTGGTTGGGTATATTTGGGATCATCTCCTTCGTTGTGCCCATGCTTGCGGTAGCAGACCATGTCGATGAAAATATCGCTATTAAACTGATTGCGATAACGCGTGGCAATCTCTGCACATTTTACAACTGCCTCGGCATCATCACCATTCACATGCAATACCGGTGCCTGCACCATGGTAGCTATAGAAGTGCAATAGTCAGCGCTGCGGGCATCATCAAAATCAGTGGTAAAGCCAATCTGGTTATTGATCACAAAGTGAATGGTCCCTCCTGTATAATATCCACGCAGATGACACATCTGCAATATCTCATAGACAATACCTTGTCCGGCCACCGACGAATCGCCGTGAATGAGCACAGGCAGTATCTTATCAAAATCACTGTTGTATAATACATCTGCTTTAGCGCGGGCGAATCCAAGCACCACCGGATCTACCGCTTCCAGGTGTGAAGGATTGGGCATCAACTTCAGGTGCATGGTTTTTCCGGAGGGCGTGGGCACGTCACTGCCATAGCCCATGTGGTATTTTACGTCACCGCTACCCATCGTCTGGTCGATCTGGGCGGTACCTTCAAACTCGCTGAATATCTGCTGATAGGTTTTACCCATCACATTCGCCAGCACATTCAGCCGGCCGCGGTGAGCCATACCAATGACCACTTCTGCTACTTCCTGCTCGGCAGCTACATTGATGATGCTATCCAATGCGGCAATGGTGGTCTCGCCTCCTTCCAGGGAAAATCGTTTTTGTCCGATGTATTTGGTATGCAGAAACTTTTCAAAGATGACACCCTGGTTCAGTTTCTCCAGAATGCGTTTTTTCTTTTCTATAGGAAGAGGCTGAGCAAAATCCTTTTCCATTTCACGTGTGAGCCAATCGACTTTTTGCTGGTCGCTGATATATTTGAACTCAATCCCTACATGATGAGCATAGGTTTGCTGTAAATGTGCCAGTATTTCGCGCAGCGAAGCACCGGGCATCCCGAGGTGTTGTCCGGCATAGAATGTTTTGTCCATATCGCCTTCTCCCAATCCGAAAAAAGCAAGATCGAGGTTGGCACCTCTGTCCTTACGCGCGCGGATGGGATTGGTGGTAGCAATCAGATGCCCCTTATTGCGATAACCGAGTATCAATCTGTAGACAGCGATTTCCTTTGCCAAATCTACCGCTCCGGCGGCAGGCGTAGGAGCAGCAGCAGTGTTTCCTGTTGCAGGGGTTGCACCCTGGGAGACAGCAAAATCAAAGCCTTCAAAAAATTTACGCAGATCAGGGTCTGTTTTGGCGGGATCCTGCAGGAATTCCCGGTACAAACTTTCGATATAAGCAGGGTGTGAGTGGGTGATGTAGGAGAAGTCTTTCATGTTTTGGACAGCAAAAAGGTGGACGGGTGGCAAATATCGGTCAACAATTGCATTTTCTATTGTCGAAAAGGGGATAAAATAAGCGGGTAGCCCTTCTTTTTTTGATTTTTTTGGGGTTTAATTTGATGAAATCGGGCTGAATCACTAACTTTGCCGTCCGAAAAATAACACCATGGCGAATCACTCAGCTACCAAAAAAGACGTAAGACAGGCTTCTAAGCGTCGGGAAAACAACCGTTATTACGGTAAAACTACCCGGAATGCCATCCGCGAACTGAAAGAAAAAGAGGGTGACGCAGCCTACGCTAAAGAATTGCCCAACGTTGAATCAATGATCGACAAACTGGCAAAAAGAGGCGTTATCCATAAGAATAAAGCTGCTAACTTAAAAAGCAAGCTGGCTAAGAAAGCCGCTGCTACCAAATAATATACCCGTTAACTGCTTAAACGGAAGACCTCGCCCATCGGGCGGGGTTTTTTTATTCCACCGTGTTGACTGCCGGCAGCCTGCCGAATAAAAATTCAGTTACCTTCGCAAACATGACAGAAAAGATTCTGATCCTTGATTTTGGCAGCCAGTTTACGCAACTCATTGCGAGGGCTGTTCGGGAAGCCAATGTCTATTGCGAGATCATCCCCTATCACCATGCATTTACAGTAGACAGTTCCCTCAAGGGTGTCATACTGAGTGGCTCGCCTTTCAGTGTAAATGATGACAAAGCCCCCCGCATCAACCTGACCGACATTCTCGCGCAGGTGCCTGTACTAGGTGTATGTTATGGAGCGCAACTTTCGGCGGCACTGCTGGGAGGCCGTGTAGACAAATCGAACAAACGGGAATATGGCCGTGCCATCATGCAGACTAAAACGAACGATCGCCTGCTGCAGGAAATACCGGAAGAATCGCAGGTATGGATGAGCCACAGCGATTCAATCGCCCTTTTACCGCAGGGAGGTGAGATACTGGCTGCTACAGAAAGCATTCCCATAGCCGCATTCAGAAAAACCGATGCCGCTCATCCACTTTATGGACTGCAGTTTCACCCGGAAGTTTATCATTCCGTTCACGGTAAAAAAATTATACAAAATTTCCTTTACGCTGTCTGCGGATGTGCCGGTTCATGGACTGCCGCCCATTTTATAGACGAAACCGTTGCAGCCCTGAAAGAAAAAATCGGTGACAAAAAAGTAATCATGGCGCTCAGTGGCGGAGTAGACAGCACCGTTGCCGCTACCCTCATCAGCCGCGCCGTTGGCGACAACCTGTTTGGCATTTTTGTTGACAATGGATTGCTGCGGAAAGATGAATTTGAACAAGTACTACAGACCTATCGCCAACTGCACCTCAACGTGCGGGGCATCGATGCAAGAGATTATTTTTATGCCCGACTAGCGGGAAAAACCGATCCGGAAGAAAAAAGAAAAATCATCGGTAGATCTTTTATAGAAATTTTTGACCGAGAAGCCCACCAACTAACCGATATCAGCTTTTTGGGACAAGGCACCATCTACCCCGATGTAATTGAAAGTGTCAGTGTGCACGGACCTTCTGCCACCATCAAATCGCACCACAATGTCGGAGGCCTCCCCGATACCATGAAACTGAGTCTGGTAGAACCACTCCGCTTTCTATTTAAAGACGAAGTAAGAAGGGTGGGAATGGAACTGGGCATACCTGAAGAGATGATCAGTCGCCATCCTTTCCCGGGACCCGGATTGGCTATTCGTATTCTCGGTGAAGTGACGGCAGAAAAAGTGGCCCTCCTCCAGGAAGCAGATGCGATTTATATCAATGGACTAAAAAAATACGGCCTCTATGCTTCCGTATGGCAAGCAGGAACGATTCTATTACCGGTAAAAAGCGTTGGTGTAATGGGAGATGAGAGAACCTATGAATACACGATAGCCCTGCGCGCTGTTACTTCAGTAGATGGCATGACGGCAGACTGGGCGCACCTGCCCTATACCTTCCTGGCAGATATTTCTAACGAAATCATCAACCAGGTGAAAGGCATCAATCGCGTCGTTTACGATATCAGCAGCAAACCTCCGGCAACCATCGAATGGGAATAAGCACTGCAGCATGAAAAAAATTCTTCTGTTGATAGGTATCAGCATATTGTCAGGCAGCGCACCTGCGCAAGACAGTTTGCCAAAAACACCCACCATCGCCATATTGCTGCCGCTGTATATCGACTCTGCATTCAATGCCGACAACTATAAATTGGGCAACGGTGGCATTCCCCGCTACATGTTACCTGCACTGGAATTTTACCAGGGTATACAATTAGCCATTGACTCATTGAATAAAGAAAAAATTAACCTGTCAGTGCAATTTCATGACACAAAATCAGCTGTAGCTGGGATGGACAGCGTGTTGGTAAATGAAGAAATAAAAAAAGCTGACCTGTTGATTGCGATGTTCAACAACAGAAATGAGATAAAAGCCGCTGCCAGTTTCAGCCGCGAAAATAAAATACCGCTCCTTTCCTATACCTTTCCCAATGACGGGGGCGTAACGGCTAATCCATATTTTGTTCTGGTTAATCCAACGCTCAAAACACATCTTGAAGCTATATTCAAATACCTGCAACGAAATCATCCGCTGCAAACGATCTTCCTTTACAAGCGCAAGGGCGCAACAGAAGACCTGATACAACAAATAGTTGAAGAACTCAATTCAACAACCAAAGCTTCGCGGCTAAGGATAAAAACGGTTGAATTAACAGATCAGTTCACATCGGAAGAGGCAACGGCTGCACTCGACAGCACCCGAGAAAACCTCGTCATCTGCGGAAGTTTACAAGATGAATTCGCGTTTAACCTGACCAGAACATTGGGAGCAGCCAAAAGCTACCGACAGACCATCATCGGAATGCCCACCTGGGAATCAGGCAGGGATTACAGCCAATTTGGAGAAATCATCTATACGTCCCATTTTCAGACCCAGCGAAATGAAAAAGCTGCCCGAGCCATTGCGGCAGGTTATCAAAAGAAAATGGCCGGCAGAGCGAATGACATGGTTTATAAAGGTTTTGAAGCTATGTATCGCTTTGGTAAAATACTAGCCCGCAACAAAAGTCAGTTCATGCCTCTCCTCTCCGACAAATCATTCAACCTGCTGAACGATTTTGATATCAAGGCTGTTAATGTACCTGCCGACTACTTCGAAAACAAGAAAATCTATTTTATCAGAAAGCAACAAGGTCTGGTAAAATCAATTCGGGAGTAATGCGGAATCATTCCCATGGGAACAGCCAAAGGAAATAAATCATATCTCCCCTCCAAGCCATGTGCAGCTTGTAACCGACCTTTTACCTGGAGAAAAAAATGGGCCAACAACTGGGATACCGTTTTGTATTGCAGTGAACGATGCAGAAATTCGAAAAAGAAGGGAGGCACAAGCAATACATGAGCCGACAAAAAGATATTGGCACTAAACACTTGGAAGAATGGCTGCAGTTACGCGGTCAACAACCATTCCCCTTCCAATATACTACCTGGAAAAGCATTGCTGAACGCCGGAACGGACTGGTCAATGCTCCCACCGGTTTCGGTAAAACCTATGCCGTTTTTTTAGGTGTTCTGATAGAATGGATCAATCTCCATCCCACTGAATTCAAGCAACTAAAAAACAACGGCCTCCGTCTGATCTGGATAACCCCCTTGCGTGCACTGGCACAGGATATTGCCCGCGCCATGGAAGAAGTAATACAAGAACTCGGAATGCCCTGGAAAGTAGGTGTAAGAAATGGTGATACTTCAACAAAGGAAAGAGCAGCGCAAAAAAAACAGCTGCCGGAAATTCTCATCATCACCCCCGAAAGTTTACAGTTACTCTTGTCCAATGCAGAGCGTGACAGACTATCAGCAACATTATCTGTCATCGCAGTGGATGAATGGCATGAATTACTGGGCAACAAAAGAGGGGTTCAAACTGAATTGGCCATTGCCCGACTCTTGCAGGCAGCACCGGATTCAAAACGACCACCGCTGGTTTGGGGTATCAGTGCCACCATCGGCAACCTGACCGAAGCGATGGAGGTTTTGTTATATCCTACCGGACAAGCAGGTCATCTTATCCAAGCGGACCTGAAGAAAGAAATTGAAGTGCATGCCTTATTGCCCGATGACCTGGAGGAATACCCCTGGGCCGGTCACCTCGGCATCAGAATGGCGGAAAAGATTATCCCGGTGATTGAGCAAAGTAATACCAGTTTGGTTTTCATCAATACCAGGGGTATGAGTGAAACCTGGTTTCAGACCATCCTGAAAATAGCACCCCAACTGGCAGGCATCATTGCGCTGCACCATGGCAGCATGGAACCTACCTTACGTGCCTGGGTAGAAAATGCCCTGCATGAAGGAAAACTAAAAGCCGTTGTGTGTACCGCCAGTCTCGATCTGGGTGTCGACTTCAGACCGGTAGATACGGTGATTCAAGTTGGGTCACCAAAAGGCGTAGCCAGGTTTCTGCAACGTGCCGGCAGAAGCGGGCACGGTCCCCATGAAATCAGTCGGTTGTTTTTTCTCCCCACCCATTCTTTGGAATTAATAGAAGTAGCTGCGCTGAAAACAGCCATCGAAAACAATATCGTAGAGAACAGAGATCCGCTGGTACTTTGCTTCGATGTACTGCTGCAATACATCTGCACCCTCGCAGCCGGCGGAGGCATCGATGCCCAAAAAACGCTGGCAGAAATCAGAACCACCCATTGCTTTGCAGCCATCACAGATGAGGAATGGAATGAAGTTCTTCTGCAACTCACACGGGGTGGTAAAGCACTGCAACAATATGATGAATACCAAAAACTGGTACTGATAGACGGACTGCTCTACTTCCGGAACAAAGGAATGATCATGCGCCACCGCTTGCACATCGGAACCATCGTAAGCGATGCCATGATGAAAGTAAAAACAACGAGCGGACAATACATCGGTGTTATCGAAGAATGGTTCATCAGCAAATTGTTGCCGGGAGATGTATTTACCCTGGCAGGGCGCAACCTTGAATTACTCGGCGTTCGTGAAATGCAAGTATTGGTGAGGCCCTCGAAAAAAAATAAATCAATTATCCCTTCCTGGATGGGTGGGCGCATGAGTTTAACTGCCAACCTAGGAGCCCTGCTGCGCAGGACTTTCCAGCGGGTGCTGGAAGAAAAAAACCAAGAGGAACTGATTGCATTGCAACCACTGATGCGCAGGCAGCAGGAATTGTCTGAAATCCCTTCCGGGGAAATACTCTTGATAGAGCACATTGAAGACAAAGAAGGATATCATTTGCTTGTTTACCCCTTTGAGGGAAGACAGGTGCACGAAGCGATCAGCGCTCTGCTGGCATACCGCATCGGAAAAATTCTGCCCATCAGTTTTTCCATCTCCATGAATGATTATGGTTTTGAATTACTCAGTGACCAACCCATTCCGGTGGATGACAGCAATGTACATGAACTCTTCTCGACCGATCATCTGATTGAAGACATTCAGAAAAGTGTGAACAATACTGAAATGGCGAGAAGAAAATTCCGCGACATTGCTGTTATTGGTGGCTTGATCTTTCAAGGCATGCCGGGAGAAACCAAAAAAGCCCGGCACCTGCAATCCTCTGCTTCGCTTTTGTTCAATGTACTGGAACAACATGATCAGGACAATCTTTTAATACGACAGGCCTATCGGGAAGTACTGTTTGAACAAATGGAAGAGGTACGACTGCGAAATGCACTGCAACGAATTCAGTCACACCCCATTCACATTCGATTTCCACCCCAACTCACCCCCCTCTCCTTCCCCATCATTGCAGATGGACTAAACAGAAATAATTTATCGACCGAAAAACTGGAAGACAGAATCAAAAAAATGCAAAGAAGCCTGAAAAAATAAACCATCCGGAACTATCTTGCCCCCACTATTCATTGTATGCACGCCGCCCCACTTTTATTCAACCCCTTCGATCAACATTGCTGGCTTTCGCCCCATCGTTGTCTTTTTTGGGAAGAACAAAAAATGCTGGTTTTGTCCGACCTGCATTGGGGCAAGAGCGGACATTTCCGGAAACACGGACTGCCGGTGCCGGATGCCACAGCTACAGAAGACCTCCATCGATTGACCCAACAGATGAGCTACTTTCAGCCGGAACAGGTAGTGATCGTAGGTGATATGTTCCACAGCCGTGCCAACTTACAGATGGAACAATGGATACGTTGGCGCAATAATTTCTCTTCGGTCAGTTTCATGCTAATCAAAGGGAATCATGATATTCTTCACCACGATTGGTACGAACGCTCGAACATCCGATTGATCGAACACCACTGGTGGCAGGCCCCCTTTTATTTTGTGCACGATGCCGCAGACGGTGTGCTGCCCATGGATGAGGAAGGTATGATCATTTCAGGTCACCTGCATCCGGGCATTGCGATGAAAGGCGGTGGCAAACAAAGTCTGCGCTTACCCTGTTATTATTATTCAGCTCCCAATTTGTATTTACCAGCTTTTAGTCAATTTAGTGGAATGGCAACCATCAGGCCCAAAAAAAAGGACCAGGTATTCGCTATTGTAGGTGCGGAAGTGGTGGCAGTGTAAAGGAAGTTGTATTGCCGATGAAACAAATTGGAATTCGATTATGAAAATTTTTTACCATCCCATCTATGCGCACCCGTTGCCGGAAAACCACCGTTTTCCCATGGCAAAATATGAGCTTATCCCGGCTCAATTGTTGCACGAGGGAACACTGGAAGCCAATCAAATTATAGCACCGGGAACTTGTCCCGATGAATGGATTAC
>CAYUXJ010000035.1:0-15654 GCA_964448845.1 uncultured Sediminibacterium sp. | reverse complement strand
TGTACCCTAAAGGACAGATAGATCTAAGTCAAAATCCATATAAACAAAATGTTGGGTATTAAAATATATCGTAAATCACTAGTGTCATGTCAACCATGAATTGACGGATATAGTCTGTGTAATTTTATCCTTGCCTGATCAGTTGTGAACTGCCACTTTATTTTGACTTTTTTGTTGTTTCTGTGATTTTGGAAGGCCCCGACTTCTGCCTTTACTGTATATAGGGTTTGCTGAGAAAGACAGCCAACCAGTTTATTATATTTCACTTTCTGTATTGTATTTGTTCTGATGATAGGATTTTGATTCAGATATGGCTCCAATGGCAAGCACATCAATAAAGGCTGGTCCATCCATCGAGTAATCCATCTGAAAAATGAGCACAAAAAATCCTTTGCCTCATAGTTTATAAGGTTCATTACAAAGAAAATACATGCCACCCAACTTTCTGAAGTGGCTTTTAGCCTGGCCCGGATCTCATTAAGATTATATCCGTTTTTGCCTTGTCCAAATTTCCCTTCAATGTGATTCCTCTCAGTGGCTTCCTTACGCGCTTTTCTCTTCTGATAATAGGTTTGTGCGGTCTTTACCGGCTTTCTTCCTAATGGTGGCGCTGTCATCCTGATTCCCCTTTCTTTTAGCCATCTCCTGTTTTCCTGGGTGGCATAGATTTTATCCACCTGTACCAGCTCGGGATAATGTCCGTGCAGCTCTTTATAGGCTTCAACCTGTTTGATTAAGTCCCCTGCTTCATGATAGGCATCCCAACTAAAGGTATTAATCCTGGCAAAACCATCATCCAGGCTTACCCCAAGCTTTGCCCCAAATTCAATCTGTGACTTTATCTTGCCCCGGGGAATGGGGCGGACATGTGGTTGGTAAATACTGACAATACGATCTGTACAGCTATGACTATCTGTATGATACATCTGTTTCTGTTGCTCATAGGCCACCCTTAAAATCCAAAATAAGCGCTGCTCTGCATGGGACAAAGGGAAGCGGTCACCTCTTTTTTCAAACACATCCAGCATGCGATCTATGTGTTTAATATTCCGGTTTACGCTCTCCAGTAGCTTTCTGGTCATCTTCCGGTGGGTCGCTTTCGTTTTTTTCTTTTTCTTCGAGTAATCAAGGTAGGCACTGTTCATTGTCCGGCGATAAGTCCGGGGCTTATCCCTTTGTTTCCCATCCGCCTCATATAGCTTATCGATCAGCTTCTCGCATTTCTTCCTACTCTCATTCAAAATTCCATTGTCCGTTGGATACGTAATATATTGATCAGCTACTGTGGCATCGGCTTGCATCTTTCCTTTGTTTTCCGTTTTATTGCCATCGTCCTTTCTATTTTTCCTGTTGTGCCTTTTATCCTTTTCCCCTTTCACCGACCTGATCATGTCAGTAGTGAGGGAATCGAAGGTCTTGTGCCCAACCCTTTTGCGGATCTGAACAAATAACGAAGGATCAAAAACAGGATCCACTGTAAATTCTTTCAGGCCTACAAAATATTGTCGAGTAGACCGGAGGAATCACACCTCCAGCCTCTCACAGAACCGTGCGTGACAGTCTCCCGTCACACGGCTCTTCGTATTCAACCTACCTAACACGACTTTTGATACGGTATGAAGCCTTTCCGCCAATGATAGAACAAAGCCCGGTTTTCATGCGCAACTGTGGCTAGCCAGTAAATTGACCGGTTTCTGCCAAGTTTTAACCCTTTGAACTTTTTCCTTGCCCAACGAGCAAGCGTTTTGTTCAAAAAGTCCATTACTTTCCTAAACTCTGTTCTGCTTAACTTCCCATAGTAATTTACCCACCCAGATATAATTGGATTCTTCATCGTGGCTATCACGGGCAGCTTAAACTGCTGTAACCGATAAAGATTCCATGACTTGATTTCGTCTCGGATTCGCTGGGCTGATTTCTTACTTATGGCTGGCAGGAAGCTTGTAAAAGAAACTCCATTTTTCGCGTCTATTGCCTTTCGAGGTCTGAAGGTGAAGCCAAGGAAGTCAAACATGATGTTGGGATAGTCCTGTTTCCGTTTACTGGTTTTACAGTACACTATCTTCGTCTTATCTTCATTCAGCTTCAACTTACATTGTTCCAGTCTGGCTTTGACTGATTTCCAGAGTTCTTCTGCTTCCTCCATCGTTTTGCAATGGCATATGGTATCATCAGCATAGCGTTCAAAGAGTATCGATGGATGTCTGATTGTCATCCATTTATCAAAAGAATAGTGCAGGAACAAATTTGCCAATAATGGCCCACTTACTCCTCTTACACAGTTGGTAACTTTCGTCGTTGTTTCCATTTTTCGCCTCTTTTTGGGGACAGGTATTCTTTTGGCCTGAAGCCCGATTATTTGGTCACGACAGGGATGCACTCTGGAACGACAACCAAATTTTTGAAACGAAGGCTGACTATGACAGGTTTAGTAAAGCTGCTTCAGAATTTTACAAAATTTGGAAAGCGATTGCGGTTTGATTTAAATCTTTAGGTTAATTTCAGTAAAATCGTTTCAACCTGTGAAATAATTAACCTGATAAAACATCGGGAAAATAGATTTTAAATATAAATCTACGTCACAATTCAGTCGCAGGTAAAATAGCAATTAAACGTGTGACTGAATTGTGACTATTTGTTTTATTTTTTAACTGCATTAACAAATGCCTCAATATTTTCCCATGGGATAGCCGGATCCAAAATATGTGCAGGAGCCACCAGAAAACCAGCATCTTTTCCCATTAGTTCAATTATTTCATCGACTTTCAAAGCTACTTCTTCCGGAGTGCCGCTATGCATCACTGACTGAACACCTATGCCCCCCCAGAATGAGAGTTTGTTTTTGTATTTCTTATGTATCTCATTAAGGTCATTACACTCAGGCTGAATCGGGTTTAAAACTTCTACACCGGCTTCAATAAAATCATCAATGACTTCTTCAACTTTTCCACAACAGTGCATAAAAATCAGAATGTCAGGATTTACCTCTTTTGCCGCATTGATTATTCTCTGTATTCTTGATTTGAAAAAAGTATCGTACGTTTCGTGTGACATCATCAAACCCTGCTGGCTTACAATATCATCACCTAAACGAAGGATATCAACCCCGGCTTTGGCCAATAAACGTGCCTGCCTGATCCTGATTTGGGTGATATTTTCACATATAGCATCGGCAAGTTCTTCATTCATGCAGAGATCAATGAAAAAGGATTGCATTCCCCGCATCAACCATGCCGTTTCGAAAATTGTTTGATACAATTCCCCACATACGGCATAGCCCCTATTCTGAAAATCCCTGATTTTAATTGCTGCTTCATTGTAACGATAATCTTCCCCCAGATCGGGCCAGGGATAATTATTGATCTCCTCAGTATTGGTCATCAACGCTAAAGGTTGGTACTTAAAATCAGGAATCTCGTACAAGGTTGGCACCGAACCAATTCCCCATTCATCAAAGCTAACGTTCTCTTCAAAAGAGACATCCTTGAAAAATCGGGTGAAATCACTCTTGAGTCTTGAAGGAGCAGCAAGCACACTCCTTGTATCAAAATTAAAATATTCCTCCGGAGGTAGATCTGATCCTGTTTTTTCGCGATATGTTTTCATCAATATAGGCGTAAATGCACCCCAGCTAATCTCGAAAGGAGTTTTATCAGGTCTATCTGTTCTTTTTAATGCGGTCAATACTCTTTCGCGTGAATTCATTGTTCATTTATTATTACCATGTTTTATATTCATCAATACCGGAATTGATAGTTTAATGCACCAGGCTATTGCCGTATCCGATTATTACAGTAGAAATTATTAGAACGAACATCCCGAAATAGACCAGCCGTATCGTTCTCACCTTCACTCCAAACCATTCTTTGGCTAGTATTCCGCATAAATTGCTAAAAAAGATTACTGCCGACATATGGATACTCCAGCTGGTAAAGTCGTACTTCCCCATAAATGTGGTACCCATTCCATAAAAGAAAAATCCTGTGTACCACATAATTCCTGCACAAATGCTGTACAAGTAGTTAAATGTCTGCCTTTTAGTAAAAGTCTGAAAAAAATCTGTGTGCGATTTATTTTTAATACTGAGTATAAAGCAGAAAATAAAATTAGCAACAAAACCGCCTCCCATTATTAAAATAAATACAGGTGAATTCTTGAATATTGTTCTGGTTCCATGACTTACAGCTATATCTGCAAAAGGTGCTCCAGCCTGCAGACCATAAGCAAAACACGCACTTAATACGCCGGAGAAAATGGCAATTAGAATTCCCTTTGTCAGTGCAAATTCTTTAATCATTTTTCTCTTTTCCTTAGCTCCCAAATCTTTTTCTTTAATAGATCCGGCGTATCCAACAACAGCTATACCGGCTATACATAACATAACCCCGGATAATATAACCCAGCCGGATAATGTGTTAAAAAGAACTGTGATGTTTCCTGTATATATTGGAGGGATAATTGTGCCAAAAGATGTACAAAAACCAAGCGCAATCGACATACCCAATGACATACCGAGATAGCGCATAGTAAGTCCGAAGGTCAAACTTCCCATCCCCCATAACAGGCCAAAAAGAGCAGGATAAAATAGTTGGTCAAAACTACTCTCATAAAACAGATTAATTAGATTGGGGACTAAAAGCAATGCCACTAAAAATGGGCTGAAAATCCATGCAAAAAATCCTTGCAATAGCCAATACGACTCCCATTTCCAATCTTTTACCCTTGTTAAGGGGTAATAAAAGCTTCCGTGAAAGATACCACCGATACTGTGCAGCAAAACGCCTATAAATGGATTCATACAAATATCGGTATTAAAAAAGTTTCGACATATTTATTCCCCCTGCATCTTTACCATCCTGGATTGCCAGAATTGACTCGTCAATTTCTTCAATTAAGCTGCCAGCTGTTTTATATAACGCAATAATATTTTCAAATGGAGTTCCTACCTGAATGGCATGAGAAGGTCCCAGGAAAAGTCCTCCATCATGGAAAAGTCTTTGCCTGCGTTCTACTTCTTTAACCACATCGTCAACACTTCCGAACGCCAGCGTACTTTGTACACATACACTTCCGCAAAAAGTTATTCCAGTTCCAAAATCATTTTTTAACACTGCGATATCCATTTCGGGAACAGTTGGTTGTACTACATCGTAAACATCCAGCCCAAGTTCAATCAGACGTGGAAGAAAAGCCCTAACGCATCCGCACATGTGCATCATGGTTTTGGTTCCATAACTGTTTACCATATCAAAATACATTTTAAACTTTGGAGCAAAATGCTTATCAAATATCACAAAATCTATTACCTGTGCATTCTGGGTCCCAAGATCTTCTCCAATATGTGTAAAATCAATCAATCCGCCAGCTTCCTGTAATACACGTTCGTGCATATCGTAATAGAACTTAAAACGTGCTTCCATTATCTCCAGGTAAACCGGGTCATCGGTAATTAAATCAATCAAAACCTGTTCAGTGCCCCGGGCACGGGCAATACTGTTGATAAAATCCATATCGCCGGCAGTGCCAAAACAAATAGCAAAATTTTGATCTGTAAAATTAAGACATTGCTGCCTGATGGTTGAATAGTCAAACCAATCAGCTGTAGGGAAGTGAGACCTGTCAAGATCTTCAAGTGAAAAAATGTTTGCAAAAGGGAGGAAACTTGGCTCTAAATATTTCCCTCCTTCGAATTCTGCATATTTATAACGCTCACCCCAGTAGCCTTCAACACTTCCATCTTCAAATTTTCGCAATTCCGGCCCGATATAAATGGGATCAACATACCGAAAATCATCTCCAACAACTCTTAGAAGCTGCTCCATATTTTTCAATCCATAGTGATCCATAATCATCTGATTGATCTCAGGTGTTCCTTCATGTTTAACAGGTATCCGATCGTAGCCTGTGCTGTTAAATGCTCCTAATACTCTTTCTCTTGAATTCATGAACTATTGGTTTAATAAGTGTATGATTTCTGTTTGCCAAAGAATTTATTTATTGCCTGGGATAGTAAGGGGCAATTGAAGCCACGCCAACCCGATGTCGCGTTTCATGTGGCTCGTGCTGTCGCCACCGGGGGCGTCATAAAATACCGCAAGCCGTTTGCCCACCTTGACTACCGATGGCATGCCAATGCATTTCTTCGACCAGGTGCAGTTTTTCCCATCCAACACTACGGCTTTGTTCTTGGCGTCCCATTGGTTCAGATCCTTGCTCCAATACACCCAGACCGCGTCGGTGTATTCGCCACCGTCCAGGCCAATGTGATTGGTAAACAAGAACCACGTCTTATTAGACGGTTCGAAGTAGAGCGAGGAATTCTCGATCTGTTCCTCCGGCGGGACGATCGGCTGCGGATCTATCGACCACGGGCCGTTGAGGTCTTTTGTGCGCGCGATGCCGAGCGTGCGTTTCATGGAAGCGCTGAAGAACATCAGGTAATCATCGCCCTGTTTGACGATATGTCCGGGACTCGCAGTTTGGGCATAATAGGTGTTCGGCTTACAGCTAAAAGGAACAAAGTCCGGCTGTTTGATCCATGGACCGGCCAGAGACTTGCTCCGTGCCTTCAGCGTCAAATACGGAAACGACGGTATCAAATCCGGCGCCTCCGAAGTGTTCGGCGTACCGAGATAGAACATATGCCACTCCTTACCATCGAAATAAACCCATGGAGAGCAGGCTGCAGCACAGTCGGACTCCCCATGCTTGCCAAAGTCCAGGATCGGCCCCTTCTTTTCCCACGTCTTGAGATCCTTGCTGATGGCAAGACAAGCCAGCCAGCCCTTGGGGCCGGCACCGTCGTAGAAAAGATGATAGATGCCTTTCTCCTCGAAGATCAGCGCCTCCCTGGCTCCAAGGTAGTCGCACTGGTCCGGTCCATCACCGTGTTTGAGCACCACGCCCTGATCCTTCGCTTCCATGCGCAAGGCCGCCGACGGCCGACCGTCAGGATAGGTCGTTTGAGCGAGTGAAAAACCCGCGCAGGTGAATAACATAATGGTCGCGATCGTCGCGATGTTTAGATTTTTCATTGGATTTTCATTTTGTTATTTCATTTAACGGCTTCCGAGAGCGCGGACTGAAATCGATAGGATCCGGATTCTACCGCATAAACCGCCACATTGTTTTGCATGCGCAGGAATGTCACACGCTCAATCCTGTCGATGGCATTCCCACCTTCCGTCACAGTCGGCGCATCCTTGGCCGGGACATACACGGTGGCGGTGGTGTTGGCGGGAATCGTGACCTCCAATGTTAGCTTCTGATCCTCGCGTTTCCAGTTGCTGACAATGCGGCCGTATGGCGAGTCGAAATAGCCTTTAGCCCATGTAACTTCTGATACCATCTCCGGCTTAATGATGAAATGCTTGAATCCGGGTTAGGAAGTATCATTGCGGATTCCTAGGATTGCCCGGTAGAACCATCCGATGAAAGAACCGCCAAGTGATGGCATTTGCGCCATTCCACCACGCCAGGTTTCCATGAAGACCCCGTTCTTTGCAACAGAATAGAAACTGGGATAATCCTTTTGATTCATAATTCTTCCAACAAGGTCGGCCCGCCCGAGATCGGTTAATCCATGCAACAGATAGGGGTTACTAACAAACCCTGTGCTCAAATGATAATTTCTGTTCTTGATATTTTCTACCAGTCGCTGCAGTACCAAGCTCTTCATCTTTTCAGGTACCACTCCCAAAGCCAGGGGCATAATGAGTGAGGCCTGGGAATCTTCAGCCCGCGTAAAACAGGGCCCATTTTTTTTGCCACAGTTCCCATTACCATCAACAGATCGCTTTGGCGGGGCGAAAAACTCAACTACACTTTTGTCAATAAAAATCCGCATTTTTAAATTTTCTCTTGGTAGCGGTTTTTCTCCGGGCATTTCAAAATTTTCAATAAGTTTCAAAGTTGCTTTTTCAGGAGGTCTTACCCAGGCATCAGGAGAGAGTGAAGCATGAGTAGGGTCAATGCATAATTCGCTATTTGTTTCATACCAAATGCTTACTCTTTTGTCAAAATTATAAAAAGTGATGCTGGTTTTTTCCATTTTATCAGGAGATTGTAATACATTTAACTGTATTGTTCTGGCTTCAGCTTGATCTATTTCAAGTTCTAATTCCATAGAGTTACCGTTGATTGTTTTCAATTCTATTTCTTCATTTACTTTAAGAACAGTTTCACCCACATGGCGGTGATTTTTTCTTAGAGACTCAACACTTTCAAGAGGTTGAATATTCAGTGTCTTATCAGGGTTTAATGTATAACGTTGTGGTAATGACATTATTTGATCCCAATAAACAGCTGGTATAGAATCATTTACGTTGAAAATATTAATAATTTCATCTGGATTCTTAGGGTCGGGGTATGCAGACGGCGCATGTACTCCACCGGGGCTCACTTTTCCATGATTGAATCTTCCATGATGATAAACTTTCAATTTTTTTCTTTCATTATCAAAGTCTCCCAAATAGTATTGTCCCCCAAGGCTATGACTAAAAAACAAAAAAAGGTGTTTGTCTCCTATAGGCCAAAAATATGGACATGCATTATTATCTTTAGGAATATGGGGTGGTAGTTCCAAGATATCGCCAAGCGCTTTCCAATCTACCATATTTTTTGATTCAATCATTTCTGAACCACAGAGTGCAAAAAAGGTGTCTCCTTCTTTCCAGATACAAGCGTCACCTCCAACAGGAGTGTTAACAGGTTTTCCTGTAATCTTCTCCCAATTCAGAAGCAGTTGATCGCTTGATTTTGCTGCCATTTGTCCAGCGCCAATTCCCGGATAAAAGGCATAAACAGTATCACCATCAACTACAGTTCCGCCAGAAAAACACATTTTTTCGGGATCAGGATAAATAGCATAAGGAAGGTCTTGCCAATGAATTAAATCATCGCTAACAGCATGTCCCCAATGCTGACGACGCTTCATAATATCTGATTTAATTGGTTTTGGAAATTCATCTGGTGGATAAGCTTGATAAAACATATGCCACTTTCCTTTAAAGAAGCATAATCCATTAGGGTCATTTAACATGCTTTCAGGACTCACAAAGTGATATAATGGACGATGCGGGTCTTTTGATAATTGTTTTCTTGATTTAGCAAATCGTTTCAAGAGCTGACTATTCTCCAGCTCCCTTAGTTGAGACGCTGAGTCATTACTATACACCTCATGTGGTGTAAAAGATCCATAGGAATGAGTGTCTGCTTGTCCTTCTGCATCAAACAGAGAGAGCGCAAAAACAATAAAGATTAACGTGATTTTACTTTTCATAACTTTTTCCTACATTAGTTGTTGATTATTTCATGCAACCTCTAATTAAATTCAATCAACCTTCTCCAACACCAACACCCAGTCCTGCGGCGAAGGAAGATCAGGCGCCATAAATATGCCGGTTGCACCCTGAGCATCATCGTCAATCATTGCAGAAACTTCAAATTTTCCAAACTCCTGCTTTTCACCAATCCGGTTGATACAAAGTCCGGTTTTTCCTGCTTTTGTATTGGTGATTTTCACCGGCGGAACACGCCATGTTTTATTACCATCCGAAATAATGATTGTGGCATATTCGCCCGATATTGCTGCAGTCATGGTTAATTCTTCACCAATATCCCCCAGATCGATATCTCCTATGGCAGGACCATATTCCCCGTTTTGCCTGTCGTGCAAAAAGACCCTGTTTTTCCACCCAGGGGAGTAAAGAGCTACAATGTAATTGTCCGCATCCTGAAAGCGCATTACCAATCCGGCTTCCGCATCGCTTTTAAATTTGGCACAACTCACAACCACATCTTTACTCTCAACCGATTCAAGGATAGTCAACATACCTTTTCCTCCGGAAAGAACGCCCTGTTCACGTTCAGTGGGTGTACCATAATCTTTCCAATCGGTTGCGGTTCCTTTGGCTTGTAAGCCTACTGCTAATCTGTTAAAATCATCTTCGTACAGCAGCGGCTGAGTGTGACCCTGAAAATTGTTCAAATTGTTGATAAAAACCTTTACTTCACCTGCATCAAAACGCCGTCCGGTTGCAGGATCAAAATAATAAGCGGTGTAATTTACATCTGTTTCAACCCCTCTCACCACCACACCCTTCCAATTGTAAATGGTTCTTCTTGGTTGGTAAATGAATCGCACCTCTCCGGGGATTCCCGCAGCAAAACTCCCCTCTTCGGCCCATTCAGGATGTGGTTCGAACTTATACCATGGATATTCTTCCAGTAATTTCTTACCCAGTCCAACCTGCGTGGCTCCCGGGTAATTCATGCCCTCGCGCCAGGTGGTCCAGTCGTAAACTTTGCGGCCGCCAAATGCACCGGATGCACATCCCGGATCCCCTTCCACGCTGGCGTGCCAGATGCCGGCAGCGCCATAGGTGTGTCCTGCTGCACCACTGAGCATATACTGCCAGAACATGTGGCGCTGCACATACGGAAATCCGGTTTGCATATGCCCTTCATAACAGGTTTCTCCGACTAGGACCGGCATAGCAGATTCTTTGATGTAGGTTGTGGTAAAATTATGGATGGCCGTGCTGATGGCAACATTTTGATCGTGACTTCCCCCAACCATGTCGTATGTAATGATAAGGTCATCTTCAGGATTTCCTCTTCTTCCGCCACCGGTATGCGTGGTGACAGGATGCTGGTACGGATCAATTTCTCTCACGTACCTGCCAACCTCACCCCAGGGCCCTACCCCCCATTTGCTGTCGTTATCCAATTCTCCGGCTAAAATCCATATAACCGGATAGGCACCGTAACGTGCGATAAGATAACGCCAATGGCGTTTGAGGCCTTCCACACCAACATGTTTCATGGCATCGCAATCGGCCCTGCCCCAAGCACCCACAATGGCGGGCACCAACTCCACGTCAACCAAATGCTGCAGGCGCCGGTCGGCAAAATTCCAGTATTCAGGATTAAGGACTGTGAAGTCCTGCGTTTCATACATAAAACCGCCTTCGTTTTTCCACATGGGCTCAAAAGAGCCTTCATCCGGGTATGGACCAGCTACGATTTGAATGACAGAAAAACCTTTTCGCTTCCGGTCTGCCACCAATTCCTGAAAACCTTCCCAGGTTAAGCGCTTACAAAGATTTTTCCACCAGGTGTCGCCTAACCAGAAAAACGGGGTTCCGTCGGCATGGGCAAAATGGCGTTTGTCTTCGCTAATTACGATCATCCCGTGTTTATACAAAGTAATATCGCCTTGATAGGCAGTGACAGTTAAGGATTGTTTTTCCCCATTCAGACTTTTATTGGATTCGTCGGTGGAAACAACTCTATAAGAATAGTCTCCAGTTTCCGGTGCAGCAAAACGAACTTTCCAGATATTATCGCCGTCCCAGAAAGCCGGAATTTTCCAACTCTTCCCACCTTTTTCGAAAAGCACATCTACCTGTAAATCGACAAAAGGATTGGCATAATCTTTTGATGATTCAAAGGAGGTTTCAAACACTTTCCATTGTTGAGCACTCTTATTGCTCTTATTACAACCTGCCATGCAAAGCACCACAGTGAATAAAACGAAGAAGTTGCTAATTGAATTCATCCGAATATTTTAATTTTAATAATTTGTTTTTAAAATGTTCGAATGGAACTACGAAATAATAGAATTCCACATCGAACAATATTTCATTTTTTCCTGTCGCTTTCTTATAGATTTTTTCTGCAGCAATTTCGCTTCACGTGTTAGAAACTGATCGATGCGGTTATAGTAGCCTTGTGCATCCTCTTTCCAGGGCAGATAAGCCAGATAAACACGCATGGCATTGAACCCCAATGCTTCAGCATAGCCCAATTCTTTGTCTATCAGTTCCGGCGACCACGTGTCGGCATGCCACATTTCAAGTGTATTGATTGTATTGAATGGCACAAAGTTGGCTCCGATAATCCAAGGTTGTTTGGCGTACCAATTGTTCGCTTTTTTCAACACTCCAACGTTGAGAAAAACTCTGAATAGTGAGAGAAACGAGAAAACGAAGGATTGAAATTTTCTTCATACTTCAAGTAAAAAGAATTAATGTTTTTTGATAGTATTATCCGTAAACATCAAATATCCCCAGTCTGAAAAAAAAATAAAATTTATTCTGTGATTCTAAGTTATGGGTGACCATTCAGTCATATCCACAAAGATACAATTTGTAAGGTTTTAAGCTGCTGAATCTGTTTTTGTTGTTGATAACTTTCTTCCTTCAAAAAGCTGAAAGCGCTTGAGGTTTTCGTGGGGGGTTATTTGATTTGTTTCGAGAGTCATTTAGCCAATTCTGGCGGGCTTAATTCAAAAAATTACTCAGTTTTATTGGTTTGTCCCACAGGGTGTTAATATCTTTAACCGTCACTTTTTTCATATAATGTTTGATTCATCCATCTTTGTTCAAAAGCAGGAAGGAATGAATCAATAGCAACGAATCAATGAGCTGTACGGGGGTATTTTCAGGCTGATAAATGAGCTTGATGAGTTGAAACGAAAATTATCTCATCTCGGTCAGGAGAACACCAGGCTGGTGCAGGAAAACCAGAAGCTTAGAGATGAGCTTGAAAAATACCGAACAGCTAAGAATAGCAGCAACAGCCACAAACCTCCGTCAAGCGATTTGCCAAAACAACGTAAAACACAAAGCCTGCGCGAACCATCGGGGAAAAAACCAGGAGGCCAGCCCGGGCACGAAGGGACTACGTTGAAGATGTCGGACACCCCAGATGTGGTAGTGAAGCACCAACATAATTTTTGCACTTGCTGCGGCGAAGACCTGAGTGGCTACCAGCATCGGTTTACTGGCCGTCGGCAAGTAATCGATATACCTGAAATAAAACCAATAGTTACCGAGCATCATTTATTTGATGTACAATGCCGGTGTGGTCATCCCAACAGGGTATCTTACCCTGAAGGAATCGCTACCCCGGTAAGCTATGGCCCCAATGTTCAATCACTGGTTTCGTACCTGAGTGTCCGTCAATACCTGCCAGTTGAACGCATTACCGAATTGCTGTCGTCTGTTTTCAGGCTACCGCTCAGTACCGGCGGTGTCTGCTACCTGCTTGAAAAGATGAAGCAAAAAGCCCTTCTTGTTTATCAAACTATCAGGCAAATGGTAGTAAACGGCAAAGTAACCGGGGCAGACGAAACAGGGGTCAACATCAACGGAAAGAACCATTGGGGATGGACTTTTCAAAACCCACGGGCAACCTATATTGCTATCCATAAAAGCCGAGGGGCAAAAGCCATTGCTGATATTATGCCGGAAGGGTTTGATAACAAAACACTGGTTACCGATTGCTGGGCCTCATATTTTAAAGAAAACTCAGCTTCTCACCAGTTGTGTACTGCCCATCTGTTGCGCGAACTTAATTTCTTCTCCCAGAAGTATCCCGATAACGACTGGGCTTCCCGATTGTCAAAACTGATTACCCTGGCTCTCAGGTTGCGGAAAGAAAATCAGGTATCCCACGAAAAATCAGGCCAAATCAACCAAACCTTTTCGCAACTCCTGGCAGAACCTGTAAATCAAAGTATCAAAGAACTGGTAACATTCCAAAAACGGATGGTTAAGTATTCCAGCTATGTTTTTGCATTTTTAGATAATCCCGAAATTCCACCTGACAATAACGCCTCGGAAAGAGCAATACGAAACTTCAAAGTCAAACTAAAAGTCAGTAATTTTTTCAAATCAACAACTGGGTCAGAAAACTATACAGTAATCCGTTCAGTAATCGATACCGCTGTAAAAAACAACCAAAATCCCTTCCTCGCAACACAACTAATTGCTACACTGCCGTAGACTGAATGGTTACAGGAGTTCGACAAGCTTATCGAAGCGTCATAAAAACACAGAAAACCTACCAGCCGCAATCGGGGAGGTAAATATGAGAACACAATATAGATTATAGGGGCAAGGCACGTTCCATTAGCTAAAAAATCAATTTGGATATTTATTGATGCCATGGTTATGGAATCCCGCAGAGAAAACTTTTATTTCGTACGAAAACGAGGAATCAATCAAACTAAAAATCGAATACCTGAAAGATCCGGGTCTTGCCGGTGTAATGTTTTGGGAATGCAGCGCCGACCACGACAAAAAACTGCTGAATTGTAAAGTACCAATAGAATCGTTACATTTTGTGATTTGATTTTTCTTTATTTCTTTTTTAATTTTCCTCAATGGATCTTAAGCAGAGGAAGATTATAGCTCGTGAGAAGTGGGTAAAAACCTACTTAAAATTGGGTTCAGTGACAAAAGCCGCAATTCGATGTGGTATATCGAGACCTACTTTGTATCGATGGATAAAAAGGTATAAAATCGATAAGGTTATAGGATTGTCAGATAAGTCGCAACGTCCCAAGAACCTCACTAACTCTAAAGTTGATGATGATTTAGAGTCGATAATCCTGAAGACCAGAAAGAGATATAATTGTGGCCCACAAAGGATTCCCAATTATTTACTTCGCACCCGAAGGATCCAATTATCCCCAATGACAATATGGCGCGTTATATCAAGGAATCAATGTGCTCCTGTGCTAAAAAAAAGAAAAAAATCAGATTTTAAGCGATATAGCAAATCAATTCCAGGCGAACGTGTACAAATAGATGTCACAAAAATTAGAAGCAAGGCTTACCAGTTTACTGCAATTGATGACTGTACACGATTAAAACTGATCAGAATCTATGAAAACAAAAAGAGAGACAAGACAATACACTTTCTGGGTGAGTTACTTGACAACTTTCCTTTTCCAATTCAACGAATACAAACAGACTGGGGAACCGAGTTCTTTAACTATGATTTTCCGTACGAGCTCCATGAACATTTCATCAAATTTCGTCCAATAAAACCCCAAAGCCCTCATCTAAACGGAAAGGTTGAACGGACTCAGCAAACGGATAAAGTTGAATTTTGGCAACATATTGATTTAGATCAACCAAATGAAGTTATATCTAATTTGGCATTACAGTGGCAGGATTTCTATAACAACAAGCGGCCACATTCATCGTTGTCTGGTAAGACTCCGCTCCAGAAGTAAAAATCCCTTGAGAAATCTATCCCAATTCAGCCTGAGGTATCTTCTGCTTTATGGATTCGAACGAGGAAATTCTACAACGTAATTATGGATTTTTAAAAATGATTAAAAAGAGAATTAAATAATTAAATGTCAATATATTACTTCTTATTTGATGTTAAAATGTTGGCAACTTCTAAAAGTTGTCAATATTTTAATATCACTGTAACGAATCTATTGATACATCACAGCTGAATGCTGTGACTGATAATTTGCACTAAATCCGGAGTTTTACAGATTTCCTTTTCTGTATTCCCGAGGTGTGCAACCATTCATTTTCCGAAAAGCCTCATTAAACCGGCTGATGGAATTAAAGCCACTTTCAAACGCAATTTCGGTAATGCTTTTGTTGGTTGCCACCAGTTTTCGTTTGGCATTCGAAATTCTTTCTTCGGTAATGTAATCGCTTAAAGTACAGCCAAAAGCCTTTTTAAACATCGCATTTGCATAGTCGGGATGAAGCCCTACTGCTTCACCAATTTCTGCAGCTTTTATTGGATTTTGGTAATTCTGGCCTATGTAAATCGCAATTTGTTCCACCAGGCTAATTTCATTCTTTTGAATAGGAGAATGAACATTCTCTTTTTTTG
>CAYUXJ010000034.1:0-17360 GCA_964448845.1 uncultured Sediminibacterium sp. | reverse complement strand
CCACCCGGAGTGGTTAAACTCACAGCACCTGATGAGCCGGTTCCCACCATCGCAACAATCGATGTAGAAGATACAACCGTGAATGCTAGGACTGGTGTTCCGCCCAATGTGATGATTGAGGTACCATTGAAATTAGTACCGGTAATTGTGATCATCATTCCACTTCCGGCAGCTAAGGGCGAAAAGCTGGTGATGGTTGGTGCAGGAATAAAAATAAATCCAGCCAAAGAAGCAGTTCCACCCGGCGTTGTTAAACTTACTGCTCCGGAAGATCCGATTCCCACAATCGCAACAATCGAAGTGGATGAGATGACTGTAAAAGAACTTACGGATGTTCCCCCCAATGTTAAGGCGAATGTTCCATCAAAATTTGTTCCTGTGATATTGATTAATGCGCCTGCTGCTGCGGTAGTCGGAGCAAAAGAGGTAATGGTAGGTGGAGGTATATACGTGAAGCCAGCCAGAGAAGCAGTTCCGCCCGGAGTGGTTAAACTCACGGCGCCAGTTGAGCCATTGCCCACTGTGGCAACAATCGTAGTGGATGATACAACCGTAAATGATCTAACACTAATTCCTCCCAGTGATACAGCTAATGTGTTATCAAAATGAGAACCTATAATTGTAATCAGAGCACCAGTTGCAGCAGCGGTCGGACTAAAACTCGTGATGATTGGAGCCGGAATAAATGAGAAACCGGATAATGATGCTTCGCAACCAACAGAGATAACACTCACCAAACCTGAAGACCCGGTGCCAACCCTGGCATTAATGGAGCCGGAAGAAACTACTGTGAAAGATGAAACGGGAGTACCCCCCAAACTCACAGCAGAAGTATGGGTGAAATTAGAACCGGTAATCGTAATAACGGTTCCTGCTCCGGCAGCAGTCGGATCAAAGCTGGTTAGAACAGGTGGCGGTATATGAATAAATGACCAGGCAGCTCCATCACCACCATTATCGGTATACCCTCCGATCAAGGCTGTGTTTCCGTCTGAACTGATGGAAACACTTTCTCCTTGGTTAGCTGCACCTGCTGCACCCGACCCGATCAATTTGCTACATTGCTGTAGCCAGGCATTTCCCATTCGGGTGAACGTCCAAGCAGCGCCTGCTCCCCCATTATCGCCAGCTCCGCCAATAATTGCTGTGTTTCCATCGGCACTCAACGCAACACTTTTTCCCTGGTTGGCATTACCTATGGCACCGGTCCCAACTAACTTATTGCCCTGTTGTGACCATGTGCCACTATTACGGGTAAATATCCAGGCAGCACCTTTGCTATTATCATCTGCATTGCCACCAATAATCGCTGTATTGCCATCAGCACTGATGGATGTTTTCCATCCTTGTTGAGCGTTTCCAACTGCACCTGCACCGACTAATTTATTTCCTTGCTGTACCCAACTATTCCCACTGCGGACAAATATCCAGGCAGCTCCTTTAAAATTATCATCTACATATCCACCAATAAGAGCTGTTGTAGCATCTGCGCTGATAGAGACAGACCACCCCTGATAAGATAAACCCACTCTACCAGTTCCGACCAATTTACTTCCTTGCTGAGTCCATGTATTGCCAGTTCTTGTAAAAATCCAGGATGCTCCAATTCCTCCCCAATCACCCAGTCCGCCAATCAATACCGTATTTCCATCTGCACTTATATCAACCCCCCACCCCTGGTTGGATCTAAAAAGGGCATCAGACCCAACTAGTTTATTGCCCTGTTGTGTCCAGACATTTCCGGTTCTTGTAAATATCCATGCTGCACCAACAAAATCGTTGTCTCTGTTGCCACCAACTATGGCAGTATTTCCGTCGGCACTCAGCGCAACACCTGTTCCTTGCTGAGAAAAACTCACGTTGCCCGAACCTACTAATTTTGCTTGTTGTGTCCATGTCGTGCCATTGCGCACATAAATAAGTGCACCACCAATTAAAACATTATCAACCGGACAACCAATGATGGCTGTATTTCCATCGGCACTCACATCTACACTCCATCCCAAATAAGATGAACTGGTGATACCTGTACCTGAATATTTATTGCCTTGTTGAAAATTTGGAAACTGGGTTGGTATAACTACGAAATTTCCTGAACCGTTGGCTGTTCCACCACCGGTGGTAACGCTCACTCCTCCTGTTGTTGCTCCGGGCATCAGCATGGCGACCAGTGTTGTGCCATCATTGCTGATGGGAATGGCAGCTATGCCCCCAATCATTATTGCAGAAGGATTATTTAAATTGGTACCAGTGATGGTCACTAATGTACCTACCGCACCATTGTCGGGCGTAAATTGGTTGATAGTGGGTTGAGAAAAACCGGTGACACAAAAAAGAAGTGCCAAACCCGGCAACCATTTTTTCTTGGTTCCCCTTTTAAACAAAAGCAGCAACCTATTCATGATTCTTCACAGGGATTCATCAAAAGTAACTAAGAATTAGCATACCAGATACGTATACCGGAAATCACAATCAAATGAAGAAAAAACGTGATGTCTCTAAATCGTCTCTATAATAGAGTGGCAGGGTCACTCAAACTACCACAAATTCCGCGGGCACCAGTCCCCATACCGATTACCCAGCAAGAAACCGATCATGATTTCATGGGTACCGCGGCTGACTGTGTTCAGTGAAGATGTTTGCAGGTCATAAGAATAACCTATGTTAATTGAGCGGTTGATGTTCATTCCCGCCATCGCAGCAAAGCCATCCTGATAGCGATAAGATGCGCCCACCCAAAGCAAATCCTGGTATTGCAACTTCGCATTCACATCAAATCCCAGGGGCAGCGGATTGATGTAACGCAGCAACATAGAGGGCAGGAAACTAAAATCATCACCCAACTGCATCCGGTAGCCGGCACTCACGAAAATATGGGGAATCAACTTGCCCCTTTGCAGATAGACCGTATTATCAGAAAAAGCAATCTGCTGCGGTACAATCTGCTGCACCGAAACACCTAAAAAATAATTCGCAGAATAGAGCCACAAACCCGCACTGATATCGGGCTTGATGGTATTAATCAGCGTTGAATTGGCAACAGCAGGATCTAATACCGTTCCGCCGAAATTGAGTTTGGAGCCATCCAGACTCAGGTTGGTAATACCGGCAGAAACTCCGGCAGATAAAGTGGTACGGGAACTTAGCGGTAAGTGGTACGCATAACTGCCATAAGCAGCAAAGCGGTTCAGCGGACCAGTTCGGTCATTGAGTACCGTAAATCCAAGTCCCTGATGAGACTCAGCAGCGGTATAATCTTTCCAATATGCTTCTCCCCGCGGATTGGTGCCCCGGGCGCGAACAGTGGTAGCCGTGTTGCGATCGAAATCACTTTTGCGCAGTGGACCATGCAGCGTGAGATAAGTGGTAACAGGCGCATCGGGCAAACCTACCCATTGTACTCGATGGCTGGCTTTTACATCCCAGTAGTTTTCTATTCCCGCGACTGCGGGATTAATAATAAAGTTGTTGAGAATGTATTGAGTATAGTAAGGTCGCTGCTGCGCAGAGGAAGAAAAGCTGAGCATAATTCCCAATGAAATACCGGTGATGATGGATACAATTCTCATGTTAGCGGATGATGGTGACAGCACCTTTTATAATATTTCGACCGTTTTTTGGATTAATAATATAATAATAAGTTCCTACCGGTAAGTCCACCCCCTTGAACTTTCCATTCCAGGGTTGGCTGTATCCGGTACTCAAATATACTGGTTGTCCGTATCTGTTAAAAATCTGAATGGTCGCATCTGGATAAAATTCCAATGATTTGATTACCCAAAAATCATTTATCCCATCCCCGTTGGGAGAGAATGCATTGGGAACGGAGGGTTCCTTCAACACTTTTACCTGCATTTCATCCGTGACGGAACAGCCCGCCTGTGAGGTAACCTGCAGGGTATACAGCAAATCATCGGTAGGGCTGCACAAGGGATTAGCCGCCGTATCACTGCTCAAATAGGTGGCGGGTGTCCACAGATAACTTAAGTTATTGCCAAACACAAAATCTGGCTTGAGCGGCACAATGGCCCCCTCCAGAATACGTTGTTCAGCCGGCAGTATCAATACAGGAAGCGGATGAATGGTGATAGGTAGGAATGCTGTATCGCTGAAACAACCGTCGGCATTTTTGATGTACAACTTTACTACCACATTACCGGAATCGGAATAGGTGGCAGTTGGACTTCCCAGCGAAGAGCTTTGCCCCTTGCCTAAATCCCAGAACCATTGCTGAACAGCACTGGATTTTCCATTGCTCAGGTCGGTGAAAACAATATCATCGCCCGAGCAGATCGAGGTTGCACTGGCAGTGAAAGCAGCTACCGGGGTTGGAAATACCTGAATGATTTTGGTGACGCTATCTGCACAATTATTCCCACCTGAATAAGCCACCAGTCTTACGGAAAAGCTGACCGGTGCATTGCCGGTTACGTCGGTGAAAGAGCGAATATATTCCTGCTGAGAGGCGGGCACAGTTATCTGTGTTCGCTTGGTCCGATCCCGCGTTACATCCCAGTAAATCTGCAGCTGGGTGAGGGCACCGAAATTCACGCTGGATAAATCCTTTATTGTTATTGGTTGACTGCTACAAAATGGTAAGCCATTGAGTATATTGAAATCTGCCCTGGGTGTTGTTCCATTTACTGTAAAAGACCGGGTAATAGCGGCGGTGCAGCCTGCGGCGGAAGTTACCTGTAAGCGTACCTGATAATTATCCTCTTTATTGTAAGTTACTGTAGGCTGTGCTAATGTGCTGGTCAGCGGAACCGGTCCAGGCGATATGGCCGGCATCGCAAAATTGAAGTTCCAGAGATACGTAAAGCCGATACTTCCATCTGCAATCTTACTGGTGTCTTGAAAAATGGCATTGGCATCGTTGAGGCAAATCGCGGGTGGAATAAACCCTGGCTCAGGCAGGGGATGGATGCGTAAAGGGGTGGATGGACTAAACACATCACTGGTGCATCCATTACTCAAGATCACTTGTAGGGTCGGCACCTTATCACCCCAACTGCTAAATGTGGTTTGTACCGAGGCGTTGGTGGTGCGCGTAAACGAACCATTACCGTCATCCAGGTTCCAGATGCGGCCGGCAATCGTGCCATCCGGAGCAACAGACACATCGGAGAATGTTACCACCGCATTGATGCAAGCAACGGCAGGAACAACCCAACCCGCGGTCGGCTTAGTTTGTATGGTCAATGTTTTTGTCAAGGGGTCAGAGACACAACCTATTTCTGAAATAACATCGTGTGATAAGGAGTACGTACCCGCGGCTGCATATTTAAAACCCTGATAGCTGCTATCATTTTTAATGGTAGAAACACCCGAACCGGAATTCCATCGCCAGTTGGTGATCTTTCCCTGACCGATGGTGGACTGCGTGAATAAACGAACGGAGTCATTGATACAGCCGGAAGAAAGAAAATTAAATTGTGCGACTGGTTTACTAAAAACCCGGATAGGAAAAACCAGTTGCTGGTTGGTGCTGCCGCATCCATCAGGAGTAGCGGAAGTAGTATATAAACGCACTGTATCCAGCACAGCAGCTGTATTGGCCTGATTAAACTGGTATGTAACTCCCGGACTGTAATAACGAATGGTCTGACCATTCACCACCACCACGCTATCCGGATTATTACCTGAATTTTGATTGACGGTACCATTGGGTGAAATACGCGGTGCGAGGGTAAAATCCCATTGCAAGGAAGTGGGCTGGTAATTGAGGGGTATGGAAAACTTAAAAGGTGTATTGGCACAAGTAAATCCTGAATCGATGCGGTTAAACGGATTCTGTAGTGTAGGTTGCGGCACGAAATCTTGCACATTGGCACCACCATTATACCCATAAGACTCCACATCACCATAGCCATAAACGATTGCCGTGAAATTACTGTCCGCTACAATGCGGTGAATCGGATTGGTGGCGGAGGAACTGGTGAGATCTGCCTGCAAATAGGCATACTCTGAGTTGGGAATATTGATAAATGCTGCAGTTGGTACTGCTCCGTCAATTCGAACGGATGCCGTAAAGTTCTTTTTGATAACCACATTGACATAGTGCAGGGCAATGTTCGTATTGAAAACATTGTTATCGCCCCTGGGAACATAATCTCTGTGTGCTGAGAAGAAAGTAATGTCCCGCAAGGTTTGTTCTACCGGATTTAAAATCACCATTTCAGGATCGGAAAAACAAGTGGCCCTGGATTCACCTAATCCAAAGCATCCGGTTTTACAGGTTTGGGATGTAATAAATTGAGCAACAGAAATCGGTTGATCTGCCTGAATGATGATGGGGTTCCCGGAAATGTAAAAATAAAAATTCCCGGCAGCATTGTAGTTGGATGGACCTAATGAAAAAGTGAGTCCATTATCTTGAATGGTTACCGATGTTCCCGCGTTGCGGGGATAGATGCGGTAAATATCATAGATGCGATTGATGAAGGGTGATGTAACAAATGTTTTACCCCAGGATTTGGTAGGGAAAAGCTGTTGGAAGAGATTGTCACCACCCGATGCTCCGTTGCAATCAAATGAACTCCAGGTAGAACCCGAAAATACCGCAATGGGCTTACATCCCGATGCACCATTGGTGGGTGCGGAAGTGATCCTGGTTCCGGATAGGTCACCCAAATTGGCGGATTGAAATTGGTAACAGTCCCCTGCATTGGGCAGGTTCACTACAATGGGCTGACCGGCTACTTCACTGTTGCGGCCATTGGCAGTTGGAACGATGGTAACCTGTGTATTGGGCTCAGTAGCCACCACATTGATCTGTGCTACCCCACCGATTGAGCCATTGGCTGTAGCTGGTGTGGTGGCAGAAGAAGCATAAGAGGGGGCAATATATTCATTAGCCAGTCCTTGTACCGGAATAACCAGGGTAGCCCCACTTCGGGCTGATTTGATGATGTGAGCATAGACAACGACGGGATCGGTGGCAGTTATTTTGATGGCCTTCAGCGTGGAAACCCCATTGGACTGGTTCTGATAAACCGCTGTATTTAAAGCAAAATACTGGGGACCGCTGCCGGTGGGTGTGCCCGTACCGGTTTTATTTAGAAACACACGGGTTACTTTATTGGCTTGCACATCAAAGTTTACGGTAGACCCATTGGCCAGGGTCATTGTACCGGTCGTATTCACAGAAGCAGTGATATAAATCCCCATCACAGCATCTGTTCCGTCAACATGGGCGGGAAAGGTCAGCCAGAATAATTTGCCTTTATTGGATGCTTCCTGTGCAGAACCTCTTCCTACCAGGCAAAGGACCAGACAACATCCTAGAAAGATCCGGAATAGGCTCATTCCCGAAAAAAGTTTGACAATCAGATAATTAGATTTGAATGGTCTTCACTTGATAAAATTACATCAACTGAATGAACCTACCTTATCTATAGATACGAAAAAGGCCTCAATTGCTGTCTTTTAATAAAGTTTTAGCAGCTGGCCCGCAGCAAAACAAAAGATCGAGGATGCTTACACCTGAAATGAAGCCATGTCGCTCGTCAAATACCTGCCGATATTCAGGTAGTGAGTGAGGGGGGGGCATAGACTGCCGGCGATCCAGGTACCGCAGATCGACCACCAATGGTGTCGGGTTACTTTCATCAGGCAGGGTGGTACTCAATTCGGTCGCAGGAAAAAGCCAAGCTTGAAATAATGCGAGGAGACGTAGGTTGAGATCGACCAGGTGCTCGGGGCGGGAACGCAATACTTCGCATATCGAATTACTATAATATTCATAAAACGGTGCTCGGCGATATCCCGATTGGAGGGTACGGATGTGTTGCTCGACCCAGTTGTCTTTATATGAAATTTTGACAGTAGATATCAATCCTTGCTGGTCACGCCCCCCCAGCAAGGGAACGGTTAAGTACCCCGGTCCATTGGCACCTATGATGCGTGTTCTATTGCCCCAACCACCCTTTCGCCAAGAATCGCATATATCAATTTTAACATGCGAAAAGCTAGATAAAGTTTTTATCCAATTAATACTTCCAACGTATTGAATATCAATTAATAATATTTCTTTTTTACGATCCAATGCCTTTTTCCTTGAAATGATATGAAATTGAGAAATTATGCCTGCTTTTACTATCAAATTAAATATCAGTTAACTTGTATTTTGCATTGATAACCAATATTTTATTTAATTTTATTGATACTAACTATATTAGAATGAGAAATTTACCCTTTTTTTCACGAAAAAACTAAATATATTAGTGGTAGAATTCCTCGAACCTGTCATACCCCCTCCACATGAACTGTAGAAAAGAAAAGTCCTTCTACCCCACCCCACGGTACCCCTTGCTGCTCGCTATAGCCTTCCTGCTAAGTATGTCAGCCTGTCGTACCCCACAAGAATTGAGCTTCGTGCGTATATCGGACTGGAAGACCTCCGAACCCGGATTAAGCACCAGTACCGTAACGGGACATCTCGTCTTCCACAACCCTAACCCCTACCGCCTGACACTCCGGGAACTGACAGCCGAGGTGGCGCTGGAAGGCCGGAACCTGGGCAATCTCATCATCGATTCTGCTGTGCTGATACCTGCTTCCTCCAACTTCACCGTACCTGCCCGATTCGTAGTCAATATGCCCGCCTTTTACAAGGCCGGGGTGTCGATACTGCTCGGCGGAGAACTACTCATTACCGTTACCGGCACTGCCCGCGGCAGCCGCTCTTTCATCACCCGCAGCATCCCGGTCAACTATGCCGGCAAGCATCGTCTGTCTGATTTTCGGCTATAATTATCAATAATATGGCTGAACATGGCAAGGCGGAGCACCCTTTTTCTGACCGCCCCCATCGGCTGTCCGCTTACAAGGCGGCGGTAAAGCCAGATATGCCTCGGGGGTAGCCAACGTCGAATCGGCATCAAAGCCGGCATTGTTCATTGCTACGCGGATGGCATCCGGAGAGGTGCGGTCGGGCCAGTATTGTACCTTAACTTCCCCCTGCAGCAACTGGATCTTCCATTGAATCATACCACTTTCCATCTCCGCTTTATTCACAATCACCAGCTGTCGCTCCAATCGCTCCTTACATTCCCAACAGCGCAGGTTGGCAGACTTGATGGTTACCCATTGCGATTTAGGCTGCTGGGCCAGCAGATTCCCGGTTCCCAAAAGGGAAATAAGTAACAGAATAAGTGATACTTTCTTCATGTCATTGTTTTTATTGCTTCCATTGTGCCGGGTGCTGTCGCCACTCTTCCAGGGTGGCCTGCATGTCGGCACTTACAGCACCGGTCTCTATCGCTTTTTCAATTAATGTGCCATATTGTGTTAAAGCCCGCAGGGGAACACCGGCTTTTTCAAAAGCTTCGTCGGCCTGGGGAAACCCATAGCTGAAAATACAAACCATACCGACCACCTGCACCCCCGCTGCCCGCAATACTTCTACCACCTGCAGACTGCTCTTTCCAGTCGAAACCAGGTCTTCAATCACCACCACCGGTTGTTCCGGCGTAAAATACCCCTCGATTTGATTTCCCATCCCATGCTCCTTGGGCTTTGGCCGCACATAGATAAAGGGCAGCTTGAGTTGATCAGCAACCATGGCACCCCAGGGAATACCGGCAGTAGCCACACCTGCCAGCAACTGTGCTTCGGGAAAATGCTCAAACACCACATTACACATTTCACTTTTGATAAAATCCCGTACATAGGGGAACGACAAAATGCGACGGTTATCACAATAGATCGGGCTCTTCCAGCCACTGGCCCAGGTATAGGGCGCATCCGGGCGCAATTGTACAGCAGCTACCTGCAATAATTTCTCCGCTACAGCTTTTTGATGGGTCATATTGCAAAAATAAGCGCATTTCAGGGGTCACCTGACGGGAATACGTAACTTTGTATACACATTTCAGGTATGAGTAATCAACAACATATAGAGGCAGCAGGCGGCCTAATCGTGAATGAAAATGACGAACTGCTGATGATCTTCCGAAGAGAAAAATGGGATTTACCTAAAGGGAAAATAGATGCCGGCGAAACCCCCGAAAAAGCCGCTAAGCGGGAGGTAGCCGAAGAAACCGGTATACTCGCAATAACCATGATTCGAACCGTTGGAACAACTGAACATGCATACATAGATCACTATACCGGACTATCTACCCGAAAAACCACCCATTGGTTTATGATGTCGGCACCTTCCAACTTACCCTTAATTCCCCAAATTTCCGAGGATATCACACACATTCGCTGGGTAAAAAAGGCAGATTTACCGCGATTTCTAGCTGCGAGCTATGATAATATCCGCGACATTGTTACGAGGGCAGGATTGCTATAGCAGATCAGCTAAGCGACTTCAAGGAACGGGCGACCACTTCAGGCAGGAAGGGACTCGCATCACCCCCATTGCGAATGATATCGCGAACAATGGTTGAAGCAACAGAAGTGAATTTAGGCTCCCCCGTCAGGAAGACGGTTTCTATGTTCTTGTCCAGCGTCCGATTGGCATCAGCGATTGTTTTTTCATATTCGAAATCACTCACATAACGGATACCGCGTAAAATGAAGTTCGCCTGAATCATCTGACAATAATGAACTGTCAGTCCCTCATACATCACGCTCTCCACCCGCGGCTCATTGGCATAAATTTCTGCCACCCACTGCATGCGTTGCTCGGGGGTGAACATCGGACTCTTCGATGCGTTGATACCAATGCCCACGTAAATCTTATCGAAGAGGGGAAGTGCCCGATTGATGATGTCTACATGACCCAGGGTAACAGGATCAAAGGTTCCCGGGAACAGGCAGATTCTGGACATAACCGAGTAGATTAATTATAGAACGAAATAAAGCAATTTTTAGGAGACTACTGCTTTTATCAGGCTTCAGCATCCCTGCCTGCCAGCAGATAAAGTACCGCCATACGCACTGCAACCCCATTTTCTACTTGGTGCAGTATAATCGAATGGGGACCATCCGCGACATCACTATCCAATTCAACACCACGATTGATTGGACCGGGGTGCATGATCACGATCTCTTTGTCGAGTTTTCGCAAAACCTCCTGCCGGATGCCATAGAAAAGATTGTATTCCCGCAAGGAAGAGAACAGGGGCTGGTTTTGACGTTCCAGTTGTATGCGCAGCACATTGGCTACATCACACCAGCGCAGTGCTCGCACCAGATCGTATTCTACCCGCACATCTAAGGCCTCGGCTAAATGAGGCGGAATCAATGTGGGCGGACCGGCGACTGTTACTTCTGCTCCCATTTTCCGAAGCAGATACATATTACTAAGTGCCACACGGCTGTGCATGATATCTCCAATGATCGCCACTTTCAATCCTTCCAGCTTTCCAAATTTTTCCTGCATCGAAAAAGCATCCAGGAGTGCCTGGGTTGGATGTTCATTAATACCATCACCCGCATTGATGATGGCAGCCGGAATATGCTTTGCCAGAAAATGGGGGGCACCGGAGGCGCTGTGTCGCATAACGACCATGTCCACTTTCATGCTGAGAATGTTATTGACCGTATCGAGTAAGGTTTCCCCCTTGGCAGCTGAAGAGGCAGATGCGGTAAAATTGAGCACATCGGCCGACAATCTTTTTTCAGCCAGTTCAAAGGAGATGCGTGTGCGGGTAGAATTCTCAAAAAAGAGGTTCACCACGGTTACATCACGTAAAGAAGGAACCTTTTTTACAGGTCGCTGTAATACTTCTTTGAATCGGGCTGCTGTAGATAAAATCAATTGAATGTCGCCGGGTGAGAGGTCCTTAATACCTAAGAGGTGTTTGGCAGACAGTTTCATTAAAAAGCGAAGTTAATACATTTTAATTATCTAGTAAGATTACCTCATCGGCTCCTTCATTCTCTTTCCAGTTGACTTTTACCTTTTGAGAAACAATGGTGTCGATCACCTTCCCGGTATAGTCGGGCTGAATGGGCAGTTCCCGGCTGAACCGACGGTCGATTAATACGCAAAGAGATACTTCCGCCGGACGTCCGAAATCGAGCAGGGCATCCAGTGCCGCGCGTATGGTACGACCGGTGTACAATACATCATCTACCAGAATCACTTTCTTATTTTCGATATCAAACGGCAGGTAGGTTTTATTGGCTACATGCAATCCCTTCCGCACATCATCCCGGTAAAATGTAATATCCAGCTGACCATAGTGCACCGGTGCGGGGGCGATGGACTGCAATACTTCCACAATGCGGTTGCTGAAGAATACACCCCGAGGCTGCAATCCGATTAGAACAGTCTGCTCCATCTGTGGGTGCTGTTCCAGTATCTGATGCGCCAGCCGCTTGCAGGTGATGGCCAATTGTGCTGCTGAAAGGATGGTCTTCAACGTGAAAATTTGCTATAAAAATAGCTGGTTTCAATCAAATCGCCACCATCACTTATGTTTTTGGTCAACAAATGAATCTATTGAGGGTGATTAGAGCGATTCAGATTAATTTGCGCCACATGTTCTTCCTCCGGGAAATATCACTGTATCAGTTCAGGAACTATCATCAGTCCGCCTTTTCCTTACAAGGCCGGGTAACCGGCATTACCGGACTCAATGGGAGCGGAAAAACCAATTTATTGGATGCCATCTATTTTCTCTGCTTCTCCCGCAGCCACATTCACCGCAGCGATGCCGCCAATGTTGCACATGGTCAGCAGGGATTTCGATTGGAAGGCGATTTTCGTTTGATGCAGGATGAATTCCGTGTAACGAGCATATTGCGTGAGAATGGAAAGAAAGAGTTACTGGTAAATGGAGAAGCTCTAAAAAAGTTATCGTCCTTTATGGGTCGTTTTCCTGCAGTCATGATTGCCCCCGATGATGCCTCACTTATAACAGGCGCCAGTGAAGAAAGACGCAAGTGGCTGGATACTCTTTTAAGCCAACTTGACCCCCATTACTTGCAGCAGCTCATTGCTTACCAGCGAACCCTTACCCAGCGCAATCACTTGCTGAAGCAAGTCCAGGAAAATGCCACGGTAGATGAAGCCCTGCTGCAGGTAATCAATAACCAGTTGATACAATATGGTGTGTCGTTGTTCCAATCGCGCACTGATTTTCTTGCTTCCTTCCTGCCGATGGTAGTGCGGTTGTATCAGCAAATTGCCGGCAGCAACGATCGCCTCTCTGCAACCTATGAAAGTCATCTCCAACAAAAAGATTTTTCTCAATTACTGACTGAAACCCGCGATAGGGATATTGTGCTGGCCCGCACCACCCGCGGCCCACACCGCGATGAACTGGTTTTTCAAATGGGACAACAGCCTTTCAAGGCCGAGGCATCACAAGGTCAACGCAAGAGCTTGCTCTTTGCATTAAAACTGGCGGAATGGGAGGTGCTGGAAAATACCAAGGGCTTCCCCCCTATTTTACTATTAGACGATTTGTTCGAAAAACTCGATGGTACACGCATGCATCAATTATTGCAACGGGTGGTGGTGGAAGGGAAAGGACAAGTATTCATCACCGATACAGATGCCGACAGGTTGAAGGCTCATCTTGAGCCGCTGGGGGTTCGCTATCAATTGATAGCAGTTTGATCGGGCGGCACTAAGGAATGATGTACATTTGAGGCATGTCAACGATGCACATAGGAGAAGCCATCCGCCGCTTCCTGGAAAAAAGCCGTCTACGCGATGGATTGCAGGCGGCGCGCATTGAAGAGATCTGGGAACAGATCATGGGAAAAACCGTTGCACAATACACTTCCCGTATACAGCTGGTGCAACACAAACTGTTCATCGAAACGCCCGTAGCACCCCTCAAACAGGAATTGATGTACCAGAAGCCATTGATCATTTCACGTATCAATGAAGCCTTCGGAACTGAGGTAGTAAAAGAGGTCATCATCAAATAAACAGCCTTCTTTCTTCATTTTGTTCAAGGGTTTATACCTGCCCTTCTACATATATTATATTTATTCTATTTGTTGAAAGTTTTCAGGCTATTTTCTTGGAAATGTTAAAAAACATCCCGAATTTTTAACATTCAATAACCCCAAACCCTTTTAAGTATGGAATTGGTACCTCTCTTGATTCAACTCGCCTCCGGAGCTGTTGGAGGCAATTTAGCTGGTAAGTTACTGCCCAACCAATCACTGGGCACAGTTGGTAATTCTATTGCCGGCATCCTGGGTGGCGGCCTCGGCGGTCAGCTACTGAGTATGCTGGGTGGTAGTGGCGTAGATGCTGCTGCAGCCATGGATATGGGTGGCATTGTTAAAAACCTGGCCAGCGGTGGCCTTGGCGGTGGTGCTTTGATGGCCATCGTGGGTGTTATAAAGGGTATGATCAAGAAATAAGAATACCCCATTTATCCCGAAAACGAACGGGCACTTGCAGAGAGCGGTTGCAGGAAGTTATTTCAACTTTTCCGGCAGCCGCTTTTCTTTTTCACGGATTACGTTATGGAAGCAGGTCGGTCAGATCATTCACCCGAGCGCCCGCCATTTTTTTGCGAATGGTAGCCCCCTCCATCAGGAAATAAGTAGGTACCACGCGGGCAGCCGTTTTGATAACCGTCGCATCGCCTTTGAGAATATGGTGACCGGGAAAATTGGCTTCAGCAGCAGCCGATTCGGCTGTTACCAGCCACACCGGAATACCTTTTTGTTTTGCCGCCGTGTGTATTTTACTATAAACATCCTTCCATTCATTGACCTGATTACAGTTCTGGGCCAATACCAGCAGGTAGGTTCCAGAGCCGCTCAAAAGTGCAGTAGTTGTGTCATTTCCCGAAAGAGTCTGCAAACTAAAATCTGCAATGGCTGCCTGGAGTCCGTTTCCTTTTTTAACAAGGCGGTCGGTTCGTTCCACGAAGGTATAGGTGGAATCAAAATCTTCCGGAAAGTGGTCCGTATCAAAAGTAAGTTTCTTTCCCTGGTGGAGATAGGTGAAATCAATAGCGAAGCTATCGGGTATGGCACCTGGAGGTGTCTTCATTTTTTCGAGTAGGTTATTCCCTTGTCTGTAAGGAAGGCAATCCACGAAGGGACTATATTTCAGCACATAGGCCTGTGCAGCTGCTGTGCCCACAACAGCCAGGGTAAGCAGAAGCAAAGAAAGGCGGGTAGAGAAAAGAGGTTGTATGCTGCGCAACGAGAATCGAATGATCACGATCAACACCCAGAGCACAATGTCTTTGATAAATGACTGCGTCGGTGTGAGTGGCAAACAATCACCAAAACAACCGCATGTCTTAATTTTTCCGGAAAACAGCGCATACCCGGTTAAAAAGGTGAAGAAGATGATGAGCAGCAGCAGTAGTGCAGAAAACCATTTCATCTGCCAGCCTATAATGAGTGCCACGCCCGCCAGCACTTCAAAAATATTCATCAGCAGTGATAGTCCGAGTGTATAGGGATTCAGAAAATGCATGCCCCATACTTCAAAGAACTCCTGCATTTTATAGCTGAGTCCAAGAGGGTCATTGGCTTTGATGAGGCCCGAAAAAATAAAGAGTAATCCGACTGTCCATCTGATCAGGGTAATGAATGTTTTCATATAGCCGAATGTTTTCCTTCGTCAATTAATATCAGTGCAAAAACAGCGTAGTTAACAATATCCGTAAAATTGGCATCAATTCCTTCGCTGATGAGTGTCTTCCCATCGTTCAGCAGTATTTGTTTGATGCGCAGGAGTTTCATGAGAATCAGGTCGGCAAAACTTTGCTGGCTCATATCTCGCCAGGCCTCCCCGTAATCATGGTTCTTGTTCACCATGGTATCTTTCGCAAAGGCCACCTGTTGAGCATACAATTCTTCCACGCGGTTCAATCCCAACTCTTCCACCTGCGGTTCTCCCAATTGCAACTGCATCAACCCGATCAATGCATAATTCACGATACCCTTGAATTCTGAGGGGATGTCATCTTCTACCTTTTGGGTAGGAAGATCTTGCAAATTGCGGATGCGCAATGCCTTGATAAATATCTGGTCCACCACAGAGATGATGCGCAAAACCCGCCAGGCAGTGCCATAGTCTTTGGTCTTTTTTAGGAAGATTTGTTGGCACCCGGCGATGGCTTCATCATATTGCAGGTTGGTGTTCTTCATTTTCGGTTTACTTTTATGGGCCAGGACCCACGAAATGATACTGCAAGATAATAGAATACCCTTTACATTTTCACTCAACCTTCGAGGTAGATTACTAACAAGTTCTACTCCGCTCGTGATGGGTATAGTGAATGTCACACCCGACTCATTTTATTCCGGCAGTCGTGTGCAAGGCATGGATGCAGCGTTGCAACGGTGTGCTGATATGCTTGAACAGGGGGCTGACCTGCTGGATATCGGTGGCGTAAGTACCCGTCCCGGTAGCGAGCCCGTTTCTGAACAGGAAGAAATAGATCGTGTGATACCGCTGATAGAAGCCATTGTGGTTCGTTTTCCTGCAGCCATCCTTTCAGTAGATACCTTCCGACCGGAGGTCGCAAGAAAAGCAGTTGCAGCAGGTGCCTCCATCATCAATGATATTAGCGGTGGCAGGTGGTATCCGGATATGCTCGATACCATTGCCGGCTTACAGGTACCCTATGTACTGATGCATAGTACCGGTGACTTGAATGACTTGCATTCTATTCCTCCCAACAGAAAAGTAGTGGAGGAAGTGTTTGATTATTTTACGGAACGAATGGATGCCTGTCGCCTTGCCGGTATTCATGATGTTATCCTGGATCCGGGCATTGGCTTTGGCAAAACCATTCATGAAAATTTTGAGCTGCTGAAACATTTTTCTGTATTCACCCATTGGGGGAAACCCCTGTTGCTGGCGGTTTCCAGAAAGTCGATGATCTATAAAACCCTCGGCACAACTCCCGAAGCTGCTTTGAATGGGACGAGTATTTTGCATACTGCCGGAATACTACAAGGTGCTTCTATACTTCGGGTACATGACCCTTCCGCTGCGCGGGAAGCCATTCAGCTAACACAATTGCTGCATTAAAAAAGGGGCACTACTACCGCAATGCCCCTTCTGTTTAATATTTAAAGGAAATTACTTTCTCTGTGGTTGTCCCTGAGGTGCTCCCGGCATCGGTGCAGGAGCCGGAGGTGCCTGCAAGGAAACATCGGTCACTTCGATATCAAAGAGCAGATTGGAATGAGGAGGGATCATCGGTGGTTGCCCAGCAATACCATAGGCCTGCAGAGCAGGAATTAGGATTGTTCCTTTTCCGCCCTTTCCAAATTGTGCCAATCCGGATTCCAGCCCTGGGATAACTCCACCTGAACCAATCTGGAAAACCAGTGGTTCTTTATTGACGGCAGTAGATCCCATATTAGCATCAAACACTTTATCATTAGTAAAATATCCTTTGTACATCATACTAACGGTTCTGCCCGGATTAGCTTTCATAGTATCACCGGCCTGTTCTACTACC
>CAYUXJ010000033.1:0-20575 GCA_964448845.1 uncultured Sediminibacterium sp. | reverse complement strand
TCCTAGTATAAATTCCCCATATCAGCCATCCGTATTTTCACGGTAATTTGTTCCGTTATAACACCCTGGTACAATATTATCCGTGTTTTTACGGATATCAACACCTATCACAGCCACCTACCTTGTAGGTATAACCATCCAACATGCGTCGTTTCCTTCTTGTCTGCCTCCTCATCATATCTTCTACCCATTGCCGCCTCACACGATTGCCCACTTATGACCCCCAACTCTATAAGCAGTTAATATCGGCAGCAGCAAAAACAGAAAAACTTTACATCGACCTTCGACTGGCTGATACCAGCCAACGAAAATTTCAACAGTTCAGCCGTCGTTACGCTACCCTCGAATCTACCCTGCAAATCATCTACCTGCAATATGAAGCTCGCCCTTATAATACCCGCTTTCTGCCTATCGTGCAGAATATCCAACTGCTCTTTGAACAATATAAAAATGAACACCGCCAACAACGAAGAGCCCCTAAAGATGCTGAACTGATTATCTATCAAACCTATCTACGTGATGCCTGGAAACCATTGCTGATCGCCGAACAGGCATTGAAATAAAAATTAGTCTACTTATGAACTGGGTAACAATCCGCCATGAAATGTTAGGAGCATTGGAACAACAATTGGGCAATGACTGGCCCCGAATGAAAGATGCCGCGCATAGCTTGCTGCAGCAACGCAAATCCCGACTAGCCAAACTGGCCGAATTATATAGCTCCGGCGAACTCGATAAAAAATTTCTCAAGCAACGACTGAAAGAGGAAGAAATATTGTTGCAATCTGAATTGAATGCCCTGGCGATAGTATCTATCGCTACCCTCCGTCGCGCAACGAAAGCTGCCTTTCGTGTACTGACACAATCCATCTTACGTGCCATCTTTTAATTGATTGTTTGTTTATAAAAATGTTTTCTTCTGACTGATACGAACACACCTCCCCAGGTACATACCATCGTGCTTTCTTATCTGCAACTCCGTCGCGCCATCGGCTGGACCGGCATCACCCTGTCTCCCATTTTGCTTACCGGATTTTACATGGGATATCCGCAGTGTGAATTACCACCCACCCTCAGCCATTTTTACTATACCGCATTCGGCACTTATTTTACAGGCAACCTGATTTCTATTGCCGTTTTTTTATTTTTTTATCTGGGTCCGCAGCCGATCGATCGCATCATTGCACGTCTGGCAGCTCTCTGTGCCTGTATCGTTGCTTTTTGTCCCACCAGTCCGTATTGCCAGCAATGTTCAACCTGCACCTTCATCACCTTATTCCCCTTTCCATTGCAATCTTTCCTGCACTATTGTGCCGCCATTTTTCTCTTTTTACTACTTGCCTTCTTTTGCTTATTCCTTTTTACGCGCACCCATACAGACCGATTGCCGACCCGACAGAAAATTTGGCGTAATCGTATTTATCGTTGCTGTGGCATCATTATCCTGCTTTGTCTTCTCATCCTGGGAGGTGTGGAAGGACATGTATTGCCCGGCTGGCAAATTCTTGGGCGTTGGCCTCCTCTGCTATTAGCAGGTGAAACCATTGTGCTCACAGCATTCGGCATCTCCTGGCTCATCAAGGGAGCTGCCTGGTTGCAGGATGCAGGTGAATGATTTTCATATTCGGCGATAGTCAAAAAAACCTGCAGTGGTAACACCGCAGGTTAGTCAATTAATAGCAGGGTAAACTAATTGCCGGCACCATCAGTCATGGCTCGCTTCACAGCGTATTCACCTACTTTTTTTCCGGAAGCTAAACCAACGGTACAATCACTGCGGTAGTGAATAGCACCATAGAGCCGCGAAATCGAAGCTTCCTGGGCCATCGACGTAAATGCTTCTTTGCGCGCAGGAACGAGGTATCCCAGAATTTCTGCAGCAGCTCCACTGAATGTGCTGTGACCAGAAGTATACGAAGGAAAATTAGGCAAGCCCGTCAGAGTTTTTATGGAAGGATCTACCTGTGAAGGGCGTGGATTGTAGTAAGTGAATTTTGCATCCCAACATACGATTGCTGCATCCATCAATGACATATTGAGTAAGGCAAAAGCACGTGCCCAGCGAACCTCACTCCATTTCATTTTGACAAATTCTTCTGCAGCAATGGCATTCCAGTGACCGGGTGGGGTATAGGTGCCCACACCATCTGCCCAAAAATGTACAATGCGAAGCCGCTCCCTTGTTTGATTTTGACTGTAGTAGTTCACTTCCTCCAGTTCTTTTTGGAAGGTGATGGAACGGGTTGAAGGGGGTGGTAATGGACGAATGTTGGTTACCAGGGTGGTAGAGTCAAACAGGAATGGACGAACCCTTCCAAAAAACGGCAGCATGGGCGGACGCTTCGGCGACTCCATACTCATCCAAGGAATTTCATTGCGGGCAATGCAATCATCTTCAAAGCCCTTCCACAAGTTCACGCCGTTTACAATGCCTACAGATGCTCCGGCACCATCTGTTCTGGCACGTTGTATAAATAGTTGTGCGATCGCATTTCCCAGTGCTTCTCCGGCATCTAAATCGCTGGCTGTTTCCATACCTGACAGCAAGCGGGCTTTCCGGTGCAGTGCCATCTGCTGATCGATATAGTTGATCTCGCCGGGAAAAAGTAGTTTCATCATTGCTCCCGACACACCATAAATTACCGCATCGGCAGAAGGATACATCCTTCCACCCTGATCTGCGAGTAGTGGCCGAATGCGGTTATCCACCTGATAAGCTGAAGGACGTTTCCAGCGACTTTTCCAGTAATAAGCCGTTACTAAGGCATCGTATTGTGCCGCACTCACATAGGCATAAGCACGCGCTGCATAAGGGGGATTGGCAAAGGGGAACAAAGGATATGCCAATGGATTAGCAGCACTGGGAATCGGATAAGTGCCATCTGGGTTGTTCACCGGTGGCAGATTGTATTTGGCGACGAGTTCTCTCAGAATCTCATTCCACCTTACAACCCCTCCGCTGCCCCAGTAGCGAAGATTGGCCATGTCTGCATCTGAAGGATTTTTTTGCAGCTCCACTACTTCATTCAATTGTTGGCGATAGGCAGGATCTGATATGCTAACCGGTGTGGCAGTAGGATAGGTTTCAGGATTGAACCCTAAAATATTTTTCCAATTGCCGGCACTCGAATCTGCATACGATGCGATAAGCAGTGGAAATTCTTGGTTGATCTCCACGATGTCCTTATTACAGGCACCGAGGAATAAGATAAATATGACAAGTAATTTTTTCATCTGTTCATTTTTTCGCGGTGAGCGATGGTTGAGGGTTAGTTCACAGTTGCATCTTTCAAGTCTCTTTGCTTGCAAGACCTTCTATTTTTTTTGCGGACTCTTCTTTTTATTAAAATTAAAAATGTAGAAAAATCCGGCCTGAGCAAAACTTGCCTTGCCCATATTTCTGCCATCAAGGGTTTGGTAGAAAGCAGCAGTTAAGGAGATACCTTTCCATCGGGTGGGCTCATATTTGCCATTGAATCCAATTCTGCTTTGGTTCATTTGGTTGGAAGGGAAGGGCATGTTGTTCCTTGTTATATCAAATCCACCGAGGGTGGTCCATAGGTCAGCCACTGCTTCAGCCACAATCTCTTTGTTTCTGAAACCTAACCGAAAGTTGCTGTAAGAAGCATGTGGCATCGATACTTCATTGCTGTAGATCATACGCGTAGTATAATACGCCGTGCGGTCAATGAAGATATTACTCCGGGCAATATAGCTGCTGCTGGCAGTAACGAAGAAGTCGCTGTATTGATAGTCGAGCATCGCACGCATCGTCAGGTTACGTGAGCCCAATCCGATTGATACGGGCAACAGGTCTTTCACGTAATCCTGTACAGGAGTAGATATGCCGGCCATACCAAATACAGAGAATGTCGATTTATTTTTCTTGTACCGGTATAGCCGGTATTTTGCAAGCAGGCTAAGGTCCTGCAACCCGCTGAGCCCTGTAAGTGTTCCTGCAGTAGTTTTGGTTTGTACATACGGTAAACTGAACAGTATGTTCAGGTGTTTGGTTACTCCCCAACTGCCCATCGGTCCGATCATGATGGCGCGGACAGTACCCAGGTTTTCATTTTTACGCAGCAGGGTGCCTTCCCAATATTGGTTCCAGGAGGAGGTAGCGGTCATGATACCGCCGCAGAAAAGATTTTTTCCCATCATGATGCCATCGGCATCGGTTTGTGCACTAACGCTGCTCGGCTTTGTACCCAGCAGGATCGTACCGGACAGGACGATCAGTATATATTTTTTCATGTAAAATAGATGATGAATGAATCAATCATACCGTTCTAAGAACGGTGCATTACGTTGATCTAATATTCATTCATGCTTCGGGCGGCTGTGCCGGAAGAAAGCCAAATCCGTCTTTAGCTGCGATGGTCAAATATAGCTGGGGAAGAGAAGCGGCAAAAGCTAACGCATCTTTTTCTTCTTGATAAAGAGATACGCCGGTTTCGATGGTCCATTTTTTTGCAGAGGATTTTTTGTTGCTCTGCTTTTGTTGTCCATCGGTATTTTCTATGTCGTGGGCATCTGCAAAGAATTGCTTTTCTGCCTGTGTGAGAGCAGTTCCTTTCTCATTGGGAAGGCAATGATAAATCATGCATCCCTTTTCAAATTTTTGTTCAACGAAGTTGTAGGCAACACCGTTGAGAACAAAGCTTCCATTGGCTTGCTGAAATTCCGACCAATCGGTGGTGTAAGGCAGGTCGACAGCCACTTTAATTTCGATCAGTGAATTGCGATCGTATTTCCCTTCATTGATAGTTTGTTGTGTGGAAGCAGTGATGGTGTGGTTCATGAAAGCAACCACGAGATCAAACCCCAGCCAGTTGAAGGCCAGTGTCAGTAGTAGGAAGAGGGAAATGACTTTGCGCACGGATACAAATTAATGATTTTTTGTAAATCGCTTGCCGAAAGTCAATTTTTATTCCACCCTGACAGCGATTTACATTCGCTTATCAATGATTTTTTATCCAAACAGCCAGATTGTCAAGCAAAATTCCAGTAAATGTGCATTTTGTTCAACAAAAAACAGCGTTCGGTTACGCCACCTCTTCACCTTTGGCTGCTTCCAACAGCATGAACCAGTCCTCTCTTTCTAATGAGATGGAGGCTGCTTCACGTGCCTGCACTAATCTTTCAATTTTTGTGGTACCAACTACAGGGATAATTCCGGAAGGGTGTCGATGCAACCAAGCCAGGAGCAATTGATTGATGCCCGTATTGTATTTGTTGGAAAGTTTCTCGCAACATTGCATGATGGCCCTGAACCTCGGATGGCTTTCTTCGGTGAGTAAACCTCCGCCCAAAGGTGCCCAGGCCATGGGTATGATGTGGTGTTGCATGCAATAATGTATGGTGCCATCATGGAAAGCTGTTCTTTCAAATAAGGAACATTCCAGCTGATTGAAGGAAATGGGAATTGACTTTGCCAGCATTTCCATTTGAGCGGGCAGAAAATTAGAAACCCCGAAGGAGCGAATTTTTCCAGCATCCTGTAATTTGATAACCGCTGCTGCCACTTCATCGGGCTGCAATAATGGATCGGGCCGATGGATCAGCAGTAAATCGAGATAATCAGTAGCGAGGTTGTTCAGGGAGTTTTCTACCGATAGGATGATATGTTCTGCAGAAGTATCATACGACTTGATCCGGTGGTGAGGCCGGTTGGGGGTTAGCATCCGGATGCCGCATTTCGATATGAGTTGCATCTTTTGCCGATCAAATGGCGCTGAGCGCAGTGCTTCTCCAAACGCTGCTTCTGTCGTGTAGTCACCATAGATATCGGCATGGTCAAATGCAGTGATACCCGCATCCAGACAGGCATCGATCATGTTGCGGTAATCTGCGCGGGAAAACCCGGCACCCCAGGTGCCCCAGCGCATGCAACCAGCGATGGGTCCAGGAATTTGTATCGGCTTCATTTACCAATATTAAGAAATTCCGGCTTCGATTGTACCAAATAAAAAAAGTCTGACAATGTCAGACTTTTCATGTTTTTTAGAGGGAAACAGTGTGTGAATTAATAGCGATTGTATCCGCCATCTCCACCGCGACCACCGCCACCGCCACGGTTTCCACCGTAGCCGCCGCGATTACCACCGCCGCCACCGCCGAACTTCTTCTTGTAGCCGCCTCTCTCGCCTTCAGGGCGTGGAGTTGATTCGTTCACTACAATTTTACGACTCATAACATCTGTGTCGTGCAGTGCTGCAATAGCCGCTTTCGCTGCTTCGTCATCCGCCATTTCAACAAAACCGAAGCCTTTGCTGCGATCGTTGTTGAATTTGTCGGTAACAATTTTTGCACTGCTCACTTCTCCAAATGGAGAAAAAAGGTTCCGCAGATCATCACTGGACATGTTCCAATTCAGATTTCCAACGTAAATGTTCATTTAAAAAAAAATTAGGTGATCAATAACCAATGAGAAGAAACCAGAACCCCCGAAGCATTTACGTAGAAAACCTCATGGAAAAAGGTAAACTGTCATTGGACGTACAAAGATAGGAATTTTTATAGCATTCAGGTTCTTTTTCCAGATTTTCAGATGTCAAATCGTGGGGAAGGGCAAAAAAAAGTCCGAGCCCCAAGGGGCCCGGACCGGTCAAAGTGGGGGGGAAGTTATTCTCCAATTACTTCGAAATCAATTTCAACTACGTTGCCGCCGCCGAAATCAATGGATGCCTTATGGGTTCCCAATTCCTTTACTTCCTCAGTGATGGCGATGCGCTTGCGATCAATCTCGTAACCTTTCTGGTCGCGAATCGCACGGGTAATCTGCAAGGAAGTGACGCTACCAAATATCTTACCGGAGGTGCCGGTTTTGGCAGACACTTTCACAGGAGAAGATTTGAGGATGTCAATAACCTTGTTCAGTTCCGCCAGCATAGCAGCTTCTTTCTTGGCGATTACCTTCAGCTTTTCTTCGTGTTGCTTCAGGTTCGAAGGGTTGGCTTCTATGGCCATCTTGCGGGGGATCAGGAAGTTGCGGGCGTAACCGTTTTTTACGGTCACCAGTTCGTGGCGGGCGCCCAAATTGTCAACATCCTGGATTAATATTACTTGCATGTTTCTGATTTAGTCCCAAGAGCCCAGTAGCGAAGTACTGTCTCCCACCGTTGCAGGCGGGGTTAGGGATGGTTAACTAATGTTTTTTATTTTAACAGGTCAGTTACGTAGGGTAATAAAGCCATTTGACGGGCTTTTTTTACGGCTTCCTGCACTTTACGCTGGTATTTCAGTGAATTACCTGACAGACGACGGGGTAATAATTTACCCTGCTCGTTGATGAATTTTTTCAGGAACTCGATGTCTTTGTAGTCAACGTATTTAATGCCATACTTTCTGAAGCGACAAAATTTCTTTTTGGGCTTCTCCTGCTTAATGGCGGTCAGGTATTTGATTTCATTCTTTGCCATGATTAAGCCTCCTGTTTTTCTTTGTCCTGCATAGCAAATCCGCCGTTTCTTTTCACATGGTTGTACTCGACGGCGTATTTATCGAGACGTGTGATGAGATGGCGCATAACTTTTTCGTCGCGCAATAATTGAATCTTCAATTTTTCATTGGCTGAAGATGGAGCCGTGAATTCAAACACCCAGTAAATACCGGTTGTTTTTTTCTGAATCGGGTACGCGAGTGATTTTAATCCCCAGGGGTGACTGTGCACCGTGGCGCCACCTAGTTCTGCTACCAGGTCGGCGTATTTTTTCTGCGCAGCTTTATAGTCTTCGTCAGAAAGTACCGGGGTAAAAATCACCATCAGTTCGTAATGGTTCATTACCTTTTAATTTTTGGTTGTACAATTTGGTTTATCCCACTGGACACCCGCCGGGGCGGGAGAATCTGCCAAAACAGATTTGGGGGGGCAAAGGTAGGGATTTTCGGCTTATGTAACCGCTTTTCCAGCAAGTATTTGGGCGGGAAAGCCTGTTTATGTGCTTTTTGGGTTAGTACCTGCCCCCGGCAGACCGAATCAGGGTGATAAAAGTAGGGAAATGGTCACTAAATCCGCCCCTGTATCGGTTACCCTCCCAGGTACGCATCGGATAGCCCCGGAATCGCCCCTGGTTTTCCATCATAAATGGTTTCCGGTGGATGCCCGCCGCCACCCATTGCCAATTACCGCCCTGCTCTTCCAGTAGGTTTCGGGAAATCAGTATCTGATCGAATAGCCCCCACCTGTCCCGATTCGCCAGGGTACCAATTCCTTTTTGGTAGAAGTGGGTCCAGGGATTGAACAAAGAAAATCGGTTAGCATGGATACGTTCGCCGGAAGCACCCAGCCGACGGGTGATGCTGCGGCTATTGGGGTCATCATTCAAGTCACCCATGAGTAGGATGGTTGCTGCAGGATCTGCTTTCCACAGCGAGTCTATGATGGTTCGACAGATGCCGGCTGCTGCCATACGGGCAGGGGCGCTCCTTACTTCTCCTCCCCGGCGACTGGGCCAGTGGTTGATCAGCAAATGAAGGGTGTCAGTAAATAGCATCCCCTTCACGTAAAGAATATCTCTTGTGTAGCGAACTTCCTTACTTCCTCCCGGTAATGCCACGGGAATCGGTTTACTGCTCACGACTTGAAAGACCTGTTGCCGATAGAGTAATGCTACATCAATGCCCCTGGGGTCAGGCGATTCGAAATGTACGATGCGATAGCGTGCCATTGCGAGCAAGGGTTGCGCTATTAGTTTCTCTAAAACGTCTCTGTTTTCTATTTCTGCCACCCCCAACAGATCGGGTGGATGGTATCTGCCTGCAGGCCCCAGTTCACTGATTATGGTGCTGAGATTGGATAGCTTATGCATGAAAATTCCGGTGTTGTAATGTTTGTCACCTGCTGGTGTAAATTCATCATCGGCTGTTAGCGGATCATCTAAGGTGTCATAGAGGTTTTCCAGGTTATAAAATGCAATCACACATTCCTGCGGCTGCTCTCTGCGGCTTTTGTTTTTTGGTGGAATGAACGCTGCCAATAAGGCAGCAGGCAGTAAAAAATACAACAGCATTTTTTTCATCCCACAAAGCTGCTCGTTCTATTTTTTTTGAGAATAGGTATTTGACGCAGATGATATAAATACGCTACCATAGCACCTCATTGCACTGCTATTTTCGACTTGTCAAATAAAAGTGTGATGATGAAAGGGTGCATACTATTGATGGGGATGTTCCTATCTACTTTCTTACCGGCGCAGGAACGATGGCCGTCAAAAAAAATACCGGCAGATTCACTGCATCCACCCGCAGAATGGGAGCCAGCTGCGCAGTTGCAACTGCCATCAGCGGAAACAGATAAAGAGGCTATCGATTTCTTACCCTCACTGCTACAGGCAGGAACAGATCCCCTGCAGCGGGCCGCCACCTTCGATTGGGGCGTATTGCGGTATCAATGGAGGGGCTACTTCCGCGAAACAGCAGATTACTATATACAGGGTGCAAAACTGAACCATCCTTTTACCGGGCGTATACCCTGGTTTGTGGTCAACGGATTAAGCAGTAGAATCAGGGTCAGCAACAGTGGTATGGGGTTGCAGCCCGTCGACTTTTCTGCAGGAAGTCTTAGTGGCAGCGCACTGCTCGAAGTGGCCAGTCCCTCCGACCGAAAGCAAACCAGTTTCCTGCTCGGCTACTCTGGCAGCCGGGGAGCACGCAGGTTCAGCCTCGATCACCGAACCGGCTTGCTGCGAGGTGGATGGTCGGCAGCAGTATTTATTCAGTATGCTTATGTAGTACCCTCTCTTGCACGTCTGGCCGATCTGAAAAGTTTTTCAGGGTTGCTAATGATAGAAAAAAACTGGCGATTGCATCGCCGAACAGCTTTACTTTTTTGTTATGCTCCCCAGGATCTAAGTAAGCAGCCGGCAGTAACCCGTGAGGTGCTGGCACTGAGCGCACAAGATCGATTCAATAGCAACTGGGGCTGGCAAGAAGGACAGATGCGGTTTGCCGGCAGACGCAACTATCGCCTCCCTGCATGCATTGTAACACACGAACAACGCATAAATTCTTATAGCAAGTGGCGACTGGCTGGGGCTTTGATTACCGGACTACAAACCGACCAGGGACTGGATTGGTACAATGCCCCCGACCCCCGACCAGATTATTACCGCTATTTGCCTTCCTTTTTTGCCGATGCGGATTTGCGAGAAAGACTCATCCAAGCATATCGCGAAAACCCTTCTTTACTACAGATCAATTGGCCGCAGCTTTATGCCATCAATGCTGCCAGTATGGGTTCCGGTATCGATAGGGGCGGCAGGCGTTCCCGTTATGTGCTGGAAGAAAGAAGTGGCCGCTTGCAGATGAGCTCTCTTCATTTTAATTATCATACACAATGGCGGGAGCATACTGATTTTTCCTGTGGCATCAGCTGGATGCGCAGCTCGCTGCGAAATAGAAGAAAGATCATTGACCTGCTGGGTGGTGATTATTATCTCAACCTGAATAGCTTTGCAGCATCACTTCACCCGCAGGCAGCACAATACGATGTCATTCAACCAGACCGTGTTTTGCGGACAGGCGATTTTTTCGGACACGATTATGCTTTTCATCATCAAAGCACAGAAGCCTGGCTCCAATTGCAACGGATACAAAAAAAATGGGATTGGTTTATAACAAGTAAGTGGGTGCAGGAAAAAATATTTCGAAGGGGGTATGTAGTCAATGGATTGTTCCCCTCTCATTCGGGCGGAGATTCACCGCCAGTGATTTTTAATGCCGGCTTAATCAAACTGGGTATAACGCGAAAATTCAGGGGCAGGCATTTTTTTTATCTGCATACAGCCTATCAAACACGCGCTCCGCTAGCAGAACAATTATTCATCCATCCCAGGTATAGTCATCGCAGGGTAGATGCAACGAAATCAATTGCTGCAACACATGGTGAACTTGGCTGGATCATTCGCTCTCCACAGTGGAGCAGTCGTTTTACCCTGTATCAAACGCTGGAACACCAGGGACCCATTCTTCAAACATTTTACAGCGACCAACAAAATAGGTGGGTGAATCACGTCATCACAGGGTCAGCACTCCTCCACGGGGGAATGGAGTGGTCCGGCAGCTGGCAACTGCTTCCAGATTGCGAGTTGGAGTGGGCTTTTGTTCATGCGAAAAGTACTTATCATCATCGGCCGTGGGGTACATTATACGATGACCTCAATGAAAACCTGTTGGCATCCGAACAATTGTATATAAAAGGTTTTCGATCTGGTAATGGTCCCCAGCAAGCAGCACATCTCGGCATTAACTATCGTTCTGCCGGCGGTTGGATGTTCAATCTGAGTATCAATCATCTTTCTCATCGTTGGGTTAGTATACAACCCTTGCGCAGAACTACTTCCGCATTAATGGCATTGACCAGCCCGGTTCATGCTGATCAATGGTTGCAGCAAGAGGCATTGCCGCCAACTTTTCTGCTACACCTGTTGGCGGGCTATCAATGGCGGATCTTCAACAACGCCGGAAAATTTTTTCAAATGCGGTGCTTTGTTTCTGCTCGTAATCTTCCCGGTAGGAGGTTGCTGACGGGTGGATATGAACAGCTTCGCTGGGAAGAGGGCGCCCCCGGAATGAATCACTTTCCGAATAAATATTTTTTCACTACGGGTCGTTACATCACGGCCTCCCTTCAAATTATATTATGAAGCATTTACCGTTCAACTTATGCATCATTTTCTCTTTACTGATGGCCGGCTGCACCCGGGAATGGGACCAGCCGCCACCACTTGTTCCTGGAATATTTTCTGCTAACTATACCATGCGCGAGTTACGCCAGTTGCATTTTCCCGGCAATACAGAGCAGATTCTGCAGGATTGGATAATTGAGGGAGTTGTCGTTGCCAATGATAGCCTTGATAATTTTTATAAGACCATCGTTGTGCAGGATGCTACCGGCGGTATTTCAATAAAAATAGATGCCACTAATTTGTACTTGATGTATCCCGTAGGCTTACAGGTATTTATTCGATTGAGGGGTTGTTGGTTGGGAGATTATGGTGGCTTGCTGCAATTGGGGGCAGGTAGCGATCGATCTGACAGCACTTTCCCCCGGCTATTACCTATTCCTGTGCCGCTGCTCAAACAAATCATCGTTGCGGGTGCTCCCCATCAGAAAATTCAACCGAGAGATGTCACCATCGGTTCCTTATCGGATAGTTTTCAAAACTGTCTGGTCAGGTTGTCGCAGGTAGAGTTGATTCCGTCAGATACAGCAAGAAGCTGGGCAGATGCATTTAACCAACAAGCTGTGAATCATGTGCTGACAAGTTGTAATGGGGGTTCTCTTTATGTAAGGACCAGTGGGTTTGCTCGTTTTGCCTCCGCTAAAACACCCAGGGGGAATGGAACTGTATTGGGTATTTACACTGTTTTTGGTTGGGAAAAGCAATTGGTAATTCGAGATACGGCAGATGTTGACCTGGATGGTCTGCGCTGCTCCGGTGGTGGTTTTGTAACCCGCTTGCGGGAAGATTTTGATTTGTTGCGACCGGGTAGCGTATTGTCTCTGTCGGGATGGAAAAACATAGCAGAAGAGGGCGGGCGGCCATTTTTTGTTAAGGCCGCGGGGAATGAGCGATTCGCCTCCATTGAAGCATTTGCCTGCGGTCAACCCAGGGTTGTCTCCTGGTTGATTAGTCCGACCATCACCCTCAACGGCATCTCGGGTGCCCGGCTGAGTTTTGAAACACGAGATGGGTTCGACAATGGCGCCAATTTACGGGTGATGGTATCCTCCAATTACGATGGCAGTAATACACCCTCAAAAGCCCGTTGGACGCCATTATCAGCTACCATAGCCGGGGGAAACACCCGCAACCAGTCTGTTGCCTGGACCCCCTCAGGCAGTCTTTCCCTGTCTTCGTTTCGGGGTAACATTGCAATCGCCTTCCGCTATGAGGGAGCTGATACAGGCACCCATCGACGAACCACTACGTTTCACCTCGACCGGATTGCAGTGCTGTCAAATTAGGCCGGAGCGGGTTTGTCAACGCCTTGTTTGACACAGCGACACGCCTCAAATTGACATCCTGTCAGCCAAATCTGGGTTGGTATTGGATTTGATTCGGAGGAGGAAAACCAGTTAGTATGCAAAAAGGACAGATTCGTGTTCAGACCGAGAACATTTTCCCGATTATTAAAAAGTTCCTGTACAGCGAACATGAAATTTTTCTCCGTGAGCTCGTAAGCAATGCCGTAGACGCCTCTCAAAAATTGAATACCCTGCTTTCTTTGGGTGAAGCCAAAGGGGAAGCGGGTGAAATGCGCATCGATGTGCAACTGGATGCTGCTTCCAAGACGCTGACCATTACCGATCGGGGTGTGGGTATGTCTGCCGAGGAAGTAGATAAATACATCAATCAGGTAGCGTTTAGTGGCGCTGAGGAATTCATGCAGAAATACAAGGATGCAAATATCATTGGACATTTCGGGTTGGGATTTTACAGTGCTTTTATGGTCAGCGATAAAGTAGAAATCTTTTCGAAAAGTCATACAGGCGCGCCCGGTGTTTACTGGAGCTGTGATGGAAGTCCTGAATTTGAATTGTACGAAGTAGATTATGACCAGCGCGGAACAAAAATTGTTCTTCACATCAACGAAGAGAGCAACGAATTCCTGGAAGCCGCTCGTATCAAGGGGATACTGGAGCGCTTTTGTAAGTTTCTGCCGGTATCTATTTATTTCAGTGAGGCCGGACAGGAAAAGCCTGCCGAGGAGAAGTCAATCAATAATACCCGCCCACTCTGGACGCAGAAGCCGGCCGATTTGACCAAAGAAGAGTATGAGAAATTTTACCGGGAGCTGTATCCATTCAATGAAACTCCCTTGTTTTGGATACACCTCAATGTGGATTATCCATTTAACCTGACAGGTATCTTATACTTTCCTAAGATCAAGCACTCCTATGAAATACAGAAAGATAAAATTCAGCTTTACAGTAACCAGGTATTTGTTACCGATGAGGTTGCCAATATCGTTCCTGAATTCCTGATGTTATTGCAAGGAGTAATCGATAGTCCGGATATCCCCCTGAACGTGAGCAGAAGTTATTTACAGGGAGATCCGAATGTGAAAAAAATCAATGCTCACATTACTAAGAAGGTTGCTGATAAACTAGATGAGATCTTCCGTAATGAGCGCAGTTCCCTGGAGGAGAAGTGGGAGAGTCTCGGCTTATTTGTGAAATACGGTATGATGACGGATGACAAGTTTCAGGAAAAAGCGAATAAGTTTTTGGTGATGGAAGATACCCAGGGGAAATTCCATACACTGGAAGAATATACCGCTGCTACTGCTGCCTTGCAGAAAAATAAAGATGGCAAGCAAATTATTCTCTATACAACTAATCCGGTACAACAAGATGCCTACATCACTGCCTGTAAGAATAGGGGCTATCTGGTTATAAAGATGGAGACAATTGTAGATGCTGCATTCATCAACACCATGGAGAGTAAGTGGGAGAATGTTTCTTTTGTACGCGTAGATGCTGATATCGTCGATAACCTAATCGATAAACAGGAGTCGCAAACCTCCGTTCTGACCAATGAGGAGTCTGATCAGTTAAAAGAATTATTCAAACTTGATTTTCCTGATCTGCATGTGACCACTGAGGTGAAAGGACTTAGTCCGGATAGTGACCCGGTGGTGGCTACACGCCCCGAGTTCATGCGCAGGATGAAAGATATGGGAGCCTCAGGTGGCGGCATGACAGCCTTCTATGCGCAGATGCCCGATGAAGTAACCCTGACAGTTAATGGCAACCATCCTATTTTTGGTTCGCTGCTAAAGGAGCAGGATGAGGCGATGAAAAAAGATCGGGTGAGAAACCTGGCCGATCTCGCGCTTCTTTCTCAGGGGTTGCTGAAAGGGAATGATCTGACGGCATTCATTCAGCGCAGTGTGCGCATGATGCAATAGAGTATTCAGGGGCTTTTTTCAACGATTCTATGGGCTCAGTCTCTGTGGAGTCTTACATCTAATACCCGCATTTGTAGGTATAGTTGTCCGTTGTATTCGTTTTCATCCACACTGAAAGCAACATCCAGCCATTCATTGCTATCAATCAGTGGGAACAGGTGTTTGAGGTTAAAGCCGATGCCATTCAAAGTCGTATTATGTTGGCGAAGGGCAAAGCGGATGTGTTGGTCTTTGATCAGTTTCGAGTATCCGGTGTTCTTGACTTTTTTTGCAATGAAAACCGGCCGCATGTTTTCTGGACCGAAGGGCTCCATCTGACGAAGGATGCGGTAAAGTGCTGTCGTTACTTCGCTGAATTGAATGGGGGCATCCACGATAATTTCCGGTATCAGCTGTTCGGGGGTTATTCTGTTGGAAACGGCTTCTTCAAAAGCTGTTGTAAAGGATTGAACATGTTCTGGCAGCAGTGTCATGCCTGCCGCTGCAAAATGTCCACCATACCCGAGGAGCCATTCTTTACAGGCATGGATGGCTTCATATAAGTTGAAACCTGCGACGCTGCGTGCACTGCCGGCAACATAGTCACCACTTTTTGTAAGCACGATGGTGGGCCGATAGTAGGTTTCGATCAGTCTGCTCGCCACAATTCCTACTACACCCTTGTGCCAGGTTTCTTTATATACCAGCGATGATTTTTTCAAGTGATTTTGTGGGTCTTGTTTCAATTGTTCCAGGGCTTCTGCAGTGATGAGGCTATCTGCTTCTTTTCTTTCATCGTTATTTACTTGCAGCTGACGGGCAAACTCCATGGCTGTTTCAATATCGGGTTGCAGAAATAATTGAACGGCAGTTTGTGCATCATCCATTCTGCCGGCAGCATTGATGCGTGGGGCAATGATAAAGACAAGGTTCTGCGTGTTAATTTGTTGTTGTACACCAGCCAGGTTCATAAGTGCCTGTATGCCCGGAGCGGGGTTCTCATTGATTTTCTTCAATCCGAAATAGGCCAATACCCTATTCTCGCCGATAACGGGAACAATGTCAGCAGCGATGGCCGTAACCACTAGATCGATGTATCGCCAATAACTTTCTGTTGAGAGTCCCAGCCGGCTGGCCAGGGCCATCATCAATTTAAATCCAACCCCGCAGCCACAGAGTTCTTTAAATGGGTATGGGCAGTCTACCTGTTTTGGGTTAAGGATGGCATGGGCGGGTGGCAGTATTTCATCCGGCAGGTGGTGATCACATACGATGAAGTCAATGCCTTTTTCTGCCGCCAGCTGAATCAGCTCTACTGATTTAATGCCGCAGTCAAGGGAAATAACAAGTGTAAAACCATGGGTGGCTGCATACTCGATACCTGCTTTTGAAATGCCATAGCCTTCCCGGTAGCGGTGAGGGATGTAGAATTCAGCTGCCGGGTGTAGTTGCCGGATGAATTGAAAAACGGAGGCAACAGCGGTTGTGCCATCGACATCATAATCGCCGTATACCAATATTTTTTCCTGCTGTTCGAATGCTTTCAATATGCGGAGTACCGCCTTATCCATGTCTTTCATCAGAAAGGGATCGTGCAGGTGCTCCGGTTCGGGACGAAAAAAGAGTCGCGCGGTATCATATGTCTTGATGCCACGTTGTACCAGGAGCCGACTGATCATGGGATGGACTTGCAGGTCCTTATGCAGGGCTGCCACTTCCTCATCGGAAGCCGACAATATTTTCCATCTTTTTTCCATCAATATTTTCTGTCTGTTGTATATCGTACCAGTTCATCCAGTGCTTCTCTGCAATCCGATGGAGGAAATTCATTCAATAATTGCAATGCCTCATTGAGGTAGTCCATCATTTTTTTGGTAGCATAATCAATACCGCCTGTTTCAATCACTCGGTCAATCACCCAGCGTACTTTATCTTTTTTATTGTTCTCGTTGTGTATGATGTAGATGATTTTTTTTCTGATATCCGGTGTGCAGTGCTGCAGGGTATAGATCAGGGGAAGGGTTAATTTTTTTTCTTTGATATCATTGCCGGTGGGTTTGCCGATTGCATCATTACCATAATCAAATAGGTCATCTTTGATTTGAAATGCCATACCTACTTTCTCACCAAATACTTTGAGTTTTTCTACTTCATTGCTCTCACCGAAGGTGCTGGAGGCACCAGAGGCACAGGCAGAAGAGAGCAGGGCAGCTGTTTTTCCTCTTATAATTTCAAAATATACTTCCTCACTGAAATTCAGTTTACGTGATTTCTCGAACTGCAGCAGTTCTCCTTCACTCATCACTTTTACTGCATCAGCCAGCGTTTCGAGGATTATATATTCTTTGTTGTTGAGTGCCAGGAGCAGGGCTTTCATTAGAAGATAGTCGCCTACCAGCACGGCTATTTTATTTTTCCAAAGGGCATTCAAGGAGAAGAATCCCCTTCTTTCCAGCGAGTCGTCGATGACGTCGTCGTGCACCAGGGAGGCGGTGTGCAGGAGTTCCACGAGGGATGCGGCCCGGTAGCTGCTTTCATTTACTGGTCCACCCAGGCGGGCACAGAGTAATACAAACATCGGGCGAAGCTGTTTGCCTTTTCTTTTAACAATGAAACGCATGATCCGGTCGAGCAGGGAAACCCTGCTTCTGACGGCGTCTCTGAAATGCTTTTCAAACAGTTCAAGCTCTTCTGATATAACCTTTCGGGCCAGCTCCATTGGTCAAATATGACGCAATATACTCAGGTTAGGAACAATATCGGTGGGAGCCGCCTCGTTATTCGGCAATTACTGCCCAAGACATGCGGTTTTTACGTGTGAAAAAAATGCCAAAATAAAAGCACTCAGGCAGCAAAAGACTAATTTTGTGTGTCTTATTTATGTTTTCCTCCCCTTTTCAAAAACACCTTGTATGATAACGAAGAAAATTTTCCTTTTTACCCTGCTGGCAGTGCTGACCCAACTGACTGCAATGGCGCAAACGGATTGGGGTTGGAGCTGGACAGACTCAGCGGTGGTGGCCAATAAGCGCATGCCACAGCGGGCAGAGTTCCTTGCCAATGAGTATCCTTACCCACCCAAGCCTCGCAGCATGTGGGAAATTGGCATCAGCTTGGGGAATGCCCGCATTATTGGTGATGTTGCGAATTTCAAGTTTGGGTATGCTGTTGGACTAAATGCAAGGAAGGCCTTGTCTAATGTTATATCTCTTAGGGGTGGACTGATTTATTCCCAGACTTCAGGTATTAATCCAATTTTAAGTACCAATGCGCCGACGGATGGTTTTCTCACTTCCTCCACTCCTTATCGTGCCATTACGGGGTATGACCGTTATGCGGCCTATAATCCTGCCAACAGCAATAGTGCATTAAAGGTATTTGCTGCGAACTATGTAAATAAGAGTTATACGGGAACATTGGATGTGATTGTATCTACTAATACGGTTAGTCATTATCGGGGCAATCCCAAGTGGGATATTTATTTATTTGCCGGTTATGCATTTGTGGCTGCGGATGTAACCACGCGTATTTCTACTGATGCAGCCGGAGCCGTACCTTTTAATTTTTCTACCTTGAACTACAACGGTAAAAAGGCCGAGGTGCAGTCCGCTATTAATGAAGCGTTGAATGCGGGTAATGCGGTAGCTACTGCTGCGCCTATTCGCAATCGCCGCCGTGATCTAGGAACGGGCGATATGATTATGACACATGCGTTTTCATTTGGTGCCGGATTTTCATATAAATTGAATGAGAAGATGAGTGTAGGCTTTGAGAATCGCTTCATCAATACCTTGAATGGTGATATGGATGCATTGCATACCGGTCGCAATGATTACTTCAATGTGGCTACGGCGCATTTCCGCATCAGTTTGGGTAATCGGTCTAAAAAGGTTCAACCCTTGTACTGGTTGAATCCGAATAATTATGTGTATAGGGAGTTGAATGAGCCAAGGCATATGAAGATGGCGAAGCCGGTGTTGAATGATGCGGATAAGGATGGTGTGACAGATCAGTTCGATCTGGAGCCGAATACGCCACTGGGTGCACCGGTAGATACACATGGTGTGTCGAAAGATACGGATGGCGATGGCGTACCAGATTATAAAGACAAAGAACTGCTGACGGCGCAGCAATGCTTCCCTGTAAATGCAGATGGTGTGGGTAATTGTCCCGAGCCGGCTTGTTGCAAAGAGTTACGTACCCTTATCACCAATAAAGCTCCCGATCCTGTTCCGACTTCTATGGAGTGTACCATTGGCAATCTGTTGTCATTGCCTTTCCGTGGTAATGCCAGACTTACCCGTGAGGCACAGCAGTTGCTCGCAGAGGCTGCCGTTACCATCAAGGCCAATCCGGCCTGTAAGATTAAGGTGATTGGTTATGGTTCTGCCAGCAAATCTTCACAGCAGTTGAGTTGGGAGCGGGTGAATGCGGTGGTGAAATATCTGGTAGAGAAGCAGGGCATTTCTGAGAGTAGATTACTGTTCGTATATGCGCAAGATGGTGATGCGGCGATGGTAGATTTGCAGGGAACAACGGAAGACGGTCCCAATACGGTTCCGGCTCCGCATCCGAATTTGAAGTCCAAAAATTAGATTTCATTTTAATTATCATATAAATAGTCCGACATTGTCGGACTATTTATTTATAGGTAGACTAGATGCTTTATTTCTTCTATTAATCTATCGCTCGCTATTCAGGCCATGTTGATTTTATTTTGAACGGTCAATGTATTAGTGGTGCTTTTACACGCCCCACAGGAGGAGTAAAATCTATAAGAATATGGGTATTAAAATAAATTTATTCGTAATGATTTTTGTCACTTTTGCTTGCTCGTGCAGAACTGCAAAGACGAATCGAGGCAATGAATTTTTCGTTCAAAAAGATGATTTCATTAAGGCCTATAAAACTGCTTTTGTATGTGGATGTCTAAATCAAGGAACCAGTGGTAATTTTTATAAATTTCTTAAAGAGAATAATGACTTAGGGCTATTTACAGAGGCTGATTTGATATCCAATTTTACTGTAGCCGAAGCCGATTCATTAGGTCGTGCTTATTCAAGCCATATTAAACCTTTTGACTATGGAGACGGTAAGGGTATGGTACCAAATTTTTCAAGATGTCTTTTTTTTGCTCTAAGTCATCAAATTGATAGTATTTCAAGGGCGAGATACAAGATATTAATGAGAAATAGTAGAAAAAATTAATGAATTTAATATTACTTCATTCATTCTATGGTATGATGTCGAGTCACCGGCTGATTCATTGAATCAGCTTAAAGAATTTATGATTTACTTTTACTCTGCCCGGATATTGGGTAGGCAGATGTGATTTCTGAAATTGCAGATCACTTTATACTTGATAAGACTGATGTTTTGAAAAATCAAAAAAATAATCCTGATTTTATTGCATGGTGAGCACTACAACACAAAAGAAATTACAAACCATTTTTAACTAAAGTAAATGTTACAAAAAATTTAAAAGAAAAATCTGGACCAGACTATTCGGCTCATAGGTGGAATGCTTTTTTGTAAACTGTAATTCCATTTTTCGAATTGTCAAACTGCCAATTGAGCGAATTAGAAGTGTATGCAAGGGGAAAATATTTTATAAGAGACGATGATGTAAACCTCTAAGCGCACAGTCTCCTCCTACCTCGGAAGACTGTGCGAGGAAAAA
>CAYUXJ010000032.1:16125-20747 GCA_964448845.1 uncultured Sediminibacterium sp. | reverse complement strand
CACTGGAAGCCAATCAAATTATAGCACCGGGAACTTGTCCCGATGAATGGATTACCGCAGTTCATACTACGGAGTACCTGCACAAACTCAATACACTTTCTTTATCTGCCTCTGAACAGAGAAGTATTGGCTTTCCGCAATCAGCAGAACTCATCCAACGAGAAAAAATGATCACCCAAGGCACAGTCGATGCTTGTCACTGGGCGATGAAGGCGGGTGTATCACTCAATGTGGCAGGTGGCACGCACCATGCTTTTGCTGACCGGGGTGAGGGATTTTGTCTGATCAATGATATGGCGGTAGCTGCTGCCTATCTTTTACGCGAAAATTTGGCCGGGCAAATTCTCATCATTGATCTGGATGTGCACCAGGGCAATGGCACCGCAAGTATCTTCAGGGAGGAGCCAAGGGTTTTCACCCTGAGCATGCATGGCGCCCACAATTATCCTTTCAGAAAAGAAATATCCGATCTGGATATTCCACTAAAAGATGGCACGACCGGCGAAACCTACTTGTCACTGCTTCATCAACACCTGCCGGAAGTGTTGGATCGGCACCAACCTGATTTTGCCTTTTATCTGAGTGGTGTAGACGTACTCGCAACAGATCGCTTCGGCAAACTCAAACTGAGCATGGAGGATTGTCTTGAAAGAGACAGATATGTTTTTTTACAATTACAAAAACGGGGCATACCGGTAACCGTCGCTATGGGTGGTGGTTACTCACCACAACTCAGCACCATTGTGGAAGCACATTGTAATACATTCCGTATTGCCAGAAATATCTATGGCTAACCTTCGATTCATCAGCCAGGCGCGCCAGCACGGGTTATCAATTCAACTTCTTCTTCAAACTGCTCACCTGTTCCTGCAGGGTATTCACCATGCCGGCCAGTTGACTTACATCCCAGCGAGGAGCTGGGGTAGCTTTCTGAATAATATAAACTGCCCGCCAAATCTCTAACACATCTTCCGCATTCACATGATAAGGTTCATACACCGGATTATCACTCAGTAAGGTCAACTTATTTCTGGACTTAGCATTGCGGAGTACACGTTTGTAAACAACACCCTCCTGTTTAGATAAAACCACATAGGTATTGCTGTTCTTCACTTCTTCCCAATCATCAATCTTCTCCCCCACAATCACACTGCCACTCGGTGTTGGCAACATACTGTCACCGAAAATCTCAAAAGCCCGATAATTCCCCGGTGCCAACATGGGTAGCGTAAATGTATTCAACTCATCAATAAACTCAGGGTCTCCATAACCATTGAGGTAACCGGCAGCCGCTTTAATGGGCACCAGCTTGATTTCAGCACTCCCACTCTGCAGTAATTTACTATTGCGCCTGCTTTCCAAATAACTGCCCCCCGTCTTCACAGAAAGATCTTTAAATAAAAAGTCTTCGAGGCTAATAGAAAACAAATGACAGATCGTTTCCATCACTTCCAGTCTTGGCTCAGCACGCTCCTCTTCATAGGCGCCGACCAGGGAACGTTTGATGTTTAATTTATTGGCAAATTCTTCCTGGGTCCACCCGCGTAATTTGCGCAGATACTTGAGATTTTTTCCAGCAAATGACATAACTAATGGTTTTAGCAGCAAATTACTAACATTTTTAGTTTCTGCCAAATTTTTTTCGTAAGGGGCCCCTTTCCCCGCCTGCCTGCTTGCTGAACTATGTCGTATCTTGCAACCATGGCAACAAGCAGTAAGAAGAAAAAAACAGCCCTCCCGGTCATTCTCATCACCAACGACGATAGTATTCACGCACCGGGTATCCGGGCCCTGGTAGAAGCTGTGAAAGGCCTTGGTAAAATTGTGGTAGTAGCTCCCGACAAACCGCAGAGCGGCATGGGTCATGCCATCACCATTGGCAATCCACTGCGTCTGCATAAAATGCACCTCTTCGATGATGTGGAGGCGTACAGCTGCACAGGTACCCCGGTAGATTGCGTAAAACTGGCAGTCGATAAAGTGTTGCACCGCAAACCTGATATCTGTCTGAGTGGCATCAACCACGGTGCCAATCATTCCATCAACGTGATTTATTCAGGTACCATGTCGGCCGCCCTAGAAGCCTCCATCGAATCAATTCCGAGCATCGGCTTCAGTCTGCTCGACCTGAGCATCGAAGCAGATTTCACGGCCGCCGCTCATTATGCCCGATCGCTGGTAGAACAAATGCTGAAGAACCCACTGAAGGAACCACATCTGTGCCTGAATGTGAATATTCCGAAAGGCCCTCTAAGCGAGATCAAAGGTGTGCGGGTATGCCGCCAGGCTTATGCGAAATACGACGAAGAGTTTGACGAACGCAAAGACCCCAATGGCAGAAGATACTATTGGCTCACCGGCGTATTCGTTAATTTCGACAAGGGAAAGGATACAGATGTTTGGGCACTGAAAAACAATTATGTTAGCGTAGTGCCTGTTCAATTCGACCTAACCAACCTGCCACTTAAAAAGAAACTCGAAAAAATATTGGCATGAACCCATTGCTGAAAGATAAAATACCCCTGGGCCTGCTGCTCGGCTTTACGACACCCTTAGTGGGTTTCCTGATTTTTTACCTGGCACGTTTTAGTAGTTTTTCCGTGAAAGAGTTCATAGAGGTGTTGCTGATTGAAAAGCCGCTCTTGTCGGGCATCATCACCATTTCACTTGTTGCCAACGTGTTTATCTTTACTATTTATATCAATATCAAACACGATAAAACCGCCATCGGTATTTTCATCGCCTCACTGATCTATGGCCTTTTTGCTCTTTACCTGAAATGGTTTTGATGCGCGCTAAACCCGGCACCCATGCCCACCCGATACTACATCATAGCAGGAGAAGCCAGCGGTGACCTGCATGGCAGCAACCTCATTCGTGCTCTAAAAAAACAAGACCCCGGAGCTGATATCCGCTGCTGGGGCGGTGACCTGATGGAAGCAGCTGGTGGCACCCTCATAAAGCATTACCGCGATCTGGCATTCATGGGTTTTTGGGAAGTAATCAAAAACCTGCGCGCCATATTACGAAACCTGTCTTTTTGTAAACGGGATATAGCCCAATTTAAACCCGATGTAGTCGTATGCATCGATTATCCGGGATTTAACTTACGCATAGCGGAGTGGGCGCACCAGCAAAAACTGAAAGTGGCTTATTATATTTCACCCCAGGTTTGGGCATGGAAAGAGAAGCGGGTGATTAAAATGAAAAAGGTAATCGATCGCATGATTTGTATCCTGCCCTTCGAGAAAGAATATTTTGAGCGGAAGTGGAACTGGCAGGTAGACTATGTTGGTCACCCACTGCTGGAAGTGGTGGAACGCTTGCAAAAAGAAAAAGCTGCCGAACCATTGAACTGGTTATCAGTTGAAGCACCAGCTGCAAAACCACAGCAGCCCTTAGTCGCCTTGCTCCCGGGCAGCAGACAGCAAGAGATACTGACGGTTCTTCCGCCTATGCTGGAAGTAACACGACAGTTTTCCAACTACGACTTTGTAGTAGCGATGGCACCCGGCATCGAACCCGAATTTTATCAGCAATTACTGGAGGCTTATCCGAATGTCTGGCGCGTTCACAACCAAACCCACACCCTCTTGTTGCAGTCCGCTGCAGCCATCGTAACCAGTGGAACCGCTACACTGGAAACAGCCCTACTAGGCATACCGGAAGTGGTGGTGTATAAAGGAAGTCCCATTAGTTACTTCATCGCAAAAAAACTGATTGACATTCCTTATATCTCACTCGTTAACCTTATCATGCAAAAACGGGTAGTGACTGAACTGATACAAGACCAGCTTACGGCCAACAATCTGGCAGGGGAATTAACAAGTTTGTTGTCGGATCCGGATCGCATTCGCGAAATAAAGGAAGACTACAGCGCCCTGCAGCAACGCCTGCACACCGGTGGTGAAGCCTCATCAAAAGCTGCCGATATCATCTGCCATTTGGCAACCGGTACTACTTCATCAGCATCGGCCGAATCACCAGCTTGAACAGCATCACCAATAACCCTAACAGAAAAATAATCAGGGAGATCCGATTCATGCCATGCATGTATTTCATCCAGCTATCAGCCGGCACATCGTTTCTTCTCTTTTTGATATAGAGGTATTCAGCCATTTGTCGGAGAATGCCCATGGGATTGAAATTTTTTCAAAGGTACTATGTGCCGCGATGCAATCATCCTTTGTTTAACTGATATTTGCAGTAAACCTCTTGCCGTGCGAAATTTATTACTTGCCACCAGCCTAATCTTTTGCTTCCTTCCATCTCAAGCTCAATTCCGCATCGAGCGGATTGATATCGTGCGGGACTCCTTCGGAGTACCTCATATTTTCGCACCCACCGACCCGGAAGTGGCTTACGGATTGGCCTGGGCAGCAGCAGAAGACGATTTCTTTACCATCCAGGAATCACTGATCATTGGCAAAGCACTTTCCGGCATCTATAAAGGCAAAGGGGGAGCTCAAACAGATTACATCATTCACCTAATGGGCATTCCGGAACTGGTCAATGCCCGCTATGACAAAGACCTGAGTCCGGCCTTTCAACGTTTGCTGGAAGGATATTGCGCCGGATTAAATGCCTATGCACAAGCACATCCAAAAGAAATTCTCCTGAAA
>CAYUXJ010000032.1:0-16025 GCA_964448845.1 uncultured Sediminibacterium sp. | reverse complement strand
GGAGCCAATGAATACCTGGGTTGGGCACACACCGTTAATAATCCCGACAAAGTAGATGTCTACCAACTGGAAACAGATGCTTCCCGACCCAAACAATATCGGGTAGATGATCAGTGGTTGACCCTGGAAGAAAAAACTGTTTCCCTGAAAGTGAAGCTGGCAGGAATTGTAGTGCCTGTAAAAAGAAAAGCTTACAATAGTATCTATGGCCCGACCCTGATCACGGAAAAAGGTACTTTCTCTGTGCGCATGCCCGCACAAACTGATGTGCGTGGTCTCGAACAATGGTACCGCATGAACAAAGCACGCAATTACACAGAGTTTAGACAAGTACTGGAAATGATGGCCATTCCGGGTTATAACCTGGTATATGCAGACAGATACGATACCATCTTTTATATTAGCAATGGTAAAATACCTCTACGAAAACCCGGCTACAACTGGCGTTCCACCGTACCAGGCAATACGATGGCCACCCTCTGGAAAGAGATTCACCCCTTACATGAACTTCCACAGGTCTTACAGCCGGCCGGTGGCTATGTTTACAATACGAATCATAGTCCGTTTAATAGCACCGATGGTCAAAACAATCCACCCATTCGATTTCAGGAAATGGGATACGAAACCCTGGAGAATAACCGTAGCAAACGATTCGCAGAATTGATTGCACAACATCCGAAACTTTCTTTTGAGCAAATGAAGCAAATAAAATTTGACCGAAGCTATCCTTCCACCTTTGCTTTTCCGAATAACATTGATAGCTTATTTATATTGAGTGCTACACAATACCCCGAATTATCTGACCTGATAACCCCATTGAAGGAATGGAATAAGACTGCCGCTGCTGAAAGTAAGGGCGCCGGCATTTTTCTCCTGATCTACAAAAAAGCCAACCAGGATAGAAATCGCTTTTTGTCTACCCCACGCATGACCACCACCCAAGCACTGGAATTACTGCGCGCAGTAAAAAATGATATGCTCGTAAATTATGGTCGCACAGATATTACACTCGGTGATATTCAAAAACTGGCCAGAGGGGATAAGGAATTGCCGGTAGGCGGATTGCCCGATGTGTTGGCTACCCTTGGAACGGTACCTTATAAGAATGGCTTGTTTAAAGGATCCGAAGGGGATGCTTACGTAGAATTAGTTGAATTCACCCCAACCGGACCGATCATTGAATCGATGAATGCTTATGGTGCCTCAGCCCGAAAAAATTCACCGCACTATTCCGATCAGATGGAACGCTATACCCGACAGCAGACCAAACGTATGACGCTGGATAAAAAAACAGTGTATGAGCAGGCTGCAAAAATCTACCATCCTCAATAAAGTACTGAGACTACCGGCTTGTATCGAACCAGTGACGGAGGTGGGAAGTAATCTGTGCCGTTTCAATGATGAAACCATCGTGCCCATAGGTAGACTCAATCTCTACGAGTTGTGCATCGGCCATGTGTGCCGCCATGAATCGCTGTTCATCAGGGGGACATAATATATCACCTAAGATTCCTATGATGAGCGCAGGTTGCTGAATACGCTGTAGGGTTTGAATAAGATCGCCGCCTCTTTTTCTTGCCAGGTGATGACTATCCATTGCCTTTGTCAACAACCAGTAACTATACGCATTGAATCGTTTGACCAGTTTATCTCCCTGGTAGTGTAGGTAAGAAGAAGCCCTGAAATCATCAATCTTCTCCGGATCAGGATCGGTCTGCTTTTCCTGAAAAGTCTGGTAGTTTCTATACGTTAACATGCCAATCGCCCGCGCAGCTTTTAATCCTCTTGCACCAGCATCCGGCTTTGCATCCTGCCAACTCATATCTGCTTCAATAGCCAGTCGTTGTGCGGTATGTACTGCCACACCCCAGGCACTCTCGGAGGGAGATGTGGCAATTAAAAATAATCGCCCGATCACATCCTTTTCCATCAATGCCCATTCAAGTACCTGATAGCCACCCATACTACCCCCCATCAACAAATCAATTTTTTCAATCCCCAGGTGCTTGCGCAATACAATATGTGCAGCCACCATATCGCGAATGGTCACCTGCGGGAAACTACTATAATATGGTTTACTCGTACGAGGATCTACACTGAGTGGACCGGTGGAACCGTAACAGGAGCCAAGGATATTGGCGCAAACAATAAAATCATGGGCAGGGTCAATACAACAGCCCTCCCCGATTAATCCCTTCCACCAATTGACCGCATCGGAATTAGCCGTCAGTGCATGACAAATCCAAACCACCCGTGTGCCGGCACGCAAGGTTCCCCAGGTGTGGTAACCTATCTGCAATTCGGGCAAAACCCCGCCATTTTCAAGTGAAAACGGATGTGGATGATGATAAGTTTGCATCGGCACGCCTAATTATTACGCAAAGTAAACACATGGTTAGATACCTTTGCTAAAATATTTTTTACTGCCAGCAGGCTTTGGCAGTATATAGTACGACATCAAAATACCTTTATGGCAAAGCATCCGGAAACCAATGCCGTTCGAATTCAGGTTGACAGAACGAATGAAATGGAACATGCCGTTCCGCTTTTTCTAACAAGTAGTTTTTGCTTTGATCAGGCAGAAGACATGCGTGCCGCATTTGCGGATGAAACAAATGATAATATTTACAGTCGCTTCAGCAATCCGAATGTGCAGGAACTGGTAGATAAAGTATGCGCCCTGGAAGGGGCGGAAGCCGGATATGCCACCGCATCCGGCATGAGTGCTGTTTTCGGTTCCTTCATGGCCCTGCTGCGTCAGGGCGATCATCTGATTGCCTGTAATGCAGTGTTCGGAAGTACCCATGCAGTTATCTCAAAATACCTGCCCCGTTTTGGAATTGATTATACCTATGTGTCAGCAACGGCCAGCGAAGAAGAATGGAAAGCCGCCATCCGACCCAACACCAAAATGATCTATGTTGAATCACCCACCAATCCGGGATTGGAAATACTTGATCTGCCAATGATCGCAACATTGGCAAAAGCCCACCAGATTATTTTCAATGTAGACAATTGCTTTGCGACACCCGCCGGTCAACAGCCCATGGCACTGGGGGCCGATCTGGTGATTCATTCTGCTACCAAATGGATGGATGGACAAGGCAGGGTATTAGGTGGTGTGATAGTCGGTAAAAAAGAACTGATCCATGAAATCTACTTATTCTGCCGCAGCACCGGTCCAGCGCTCTCTCCTTTCAATGCCTGGGTACTGAGTAAAAGTCTGGAAACATTATATGTACGCATGGAGAAGCATGCAGCCAATGCATTGTTCATAGCAGAGCAATTGGAAAATCATCCCGCAATCGCCACACTGCGGTATCCTTTCCTTCCCTCGCATCCGCAACATGCCATCGCTCGCAAGCAAATGAAAAATGGCGGTGGCATCGTATGCTTTGATTTAAAGGGCGGACTGGAATCAGGACGTGCTTTTATGAATCAACTGAAAATGCTTTCACTGACCGCCAATTTAGGCGATACCCGCTCCATCGCCTCACACCCCGCCAGTACCACCCATTCAAAACTGACCGAAGAAGAAAGACGGGCCGTTAATATAACACCGGGATTGATTCGCATCAGTGTAGGACTTGAACATCCCGAAGATATTTTGCAGGATATACTGCAAGCACTCAACAGCTGATGACTAGAAAGGAATGATGAAATGCTCTTTCGAACGTTGTTCAGGGCGAATGAAAACAATACCAATAAAAAAGAGGTCGATCGTGAGTGTGACGGCAGGATGGTCCTTTATAACTTGCCATGCCTGCTCCATCTCCCTGCTCCAATGAATATCATCAAAAACGAAAACGGTACCTGCATGGGCATGTGTCAATAAAAGTTCAAAGTAACGGATGGTTGGTTCTAACCGATGATTTCCATCGAGAAAAATAAAATCCCAGGGCGCTGCCGCCGCCAATACATCCGGCAGCGTAACATCGAAATTTCCTTCAATCTGTCGAATGTTTTCAAGGTGGAGCTGCCGAAACACTTCACCTGCCTTCCGGGCATAAGCAGATGCGCCTTCCAGCGTGGTAACCTGCACATCAGATGAAGCGGATGCCAAATAAGCAGTGGTAATTCCGAGACAAGTCCCCAATTCAAGCACATGAAGACAGCGGTAATGTTGCACGAGACGAAAAAGTAAGCGGGCATATTTCGCCGGTTTCAGTGAGCGGGCAGCAACTGCGCTGATTTTTCGGTTGGCTTGTGTGCCTCCTGCACTTCCTGCACCAAAATCTTCCACCATCACTTCAACAGTGCTGTTCAGCAGCAATTGGCGCTGCTGCTCAATCGTCTCATAAGCATAAAACTGCCTGTCGTCGTTGAACACCTGAGTTACCAGTTCAAATACAAAAGGAGAATGAATACCATGTCCCTTTCTGCCGGATGCACGCCATCGGTACTGCAGGTAGCGTAACCCTATTTGCCAACTGTTATACATCGCTGCCGGATTGATCAGAGAAAGAGCGCGACAACCAGAAGATAGAGAATGAAATACAAAGTAAACTGATCCACTTGGCTGCCTGCAATGGCCATTGATAAAGATCCCAATAACGGAACGGGTGGTACCAGTAAATCGATATAACTAATAGCAATGTTAATCCGCGATGACCCCGCCAACGTTGCCACCAGAAAGCGAATGGAACAATCACAACAATGAGCTGAGCCACGGCATGCAGATCTAACCACTGATACCAGGGTATTGACTGATCTGACATTGAAGCAGGCATGATTCGCGACAACTGATAAATACCCATCCACTGCTGAATAAGAAAAATGCTATAGAGCGGAAGCCATACATTCATTGCATTCAAAACACGAATAGCCCAACGGGGTGGCCGCCGAACTAACCAGGGCAGCAATAGGCAACAGGAAATGACATAAGCAATAGAAACAAAACTCATATTATTCAACCGGTTTGTTTCGTTCCCATACCTGGAAACGATAGGAATAGGCATGTCGCTCATCTGCCGGCTGAGGGTCATCAGACAGCAGCTGCCATTCATCAGCAGGTAATTCGGGGAAGAAGGCATCCGCGGTAAAACTGGCTTCTACCCGGGTGAGTATGATGCGATGAGCCAGCGGCAGAAACTGACGATAAATTTCGCCGCCTCCAATAATATTCACTTCCCGATATTGCGACGACTTCACCAAATCCAACGCTGCGTTCATATCATGCACCACATGAAAACCTTCCGCTGAAAAATCCTTCTGACGTGTCATCACGATGTTCATTCTGCCATTCAACGGCTTTCCGGAAAGCGCTTCCAGTGTTTTTCTTCCCATGATTACCGGCAAGGCCCAGGTGGTGTTCTTAAAATGTTTCAGATCATTGGGCAGGTGCCAGAGTAACCGGTTGTCTACGCCGATGGCATTGTTATCAGCCGCCGCCACCACCATTGAAATACGCATAAGATATCTTTTTTGCTACTCCGCTGCCGGAATGATGAAATTAAATGGCTACCGGTGCTTTGATAGCCGGGTGTGACTGATAATTTTCTAAAGTAAAATCGCTGTAGCCAAAAGAAAAAATATCTTTTACTTCCGGATTGATCTTCATTTGTGGTAAAGGGTAAGGTGTTCTGCTGAGCTGAATTTGCGCCTGCTGGAGGTGATTGGCATACAGGTGAACATCTCCAAATGTGTGGATGAATTCTCCGCAAGACAATCCGCACACCTGAGCAACCATCATCGTGAGCAGGGCATAGGAAGCAATGTTGAAGGGTACTCCCAAAAAAGCATCAGCACTTCGCTGATACAACTGACAACTCAGCTTTCCCTCTACCACATAAAACTGAAATAGTGTATGACAAGGCATTAAAGCCATTTGAGGGAGGTCGGCTACATTCCATGCGCTCACAATGAGCCGGCGGCTATCCGGATTCCGCTTGATCTCTGCGATAACATCCGAAAGCTGATCGATTACCTTTCCGTCAGCACCAGTCCAACCGCGCCACTGTTTTCCATATACCGGACCCAATTCGCCATTTGCATCGGCCCATTCATCCCAAATTGATACCCCGTTTTCCTTTAAATATTGAATGTTGGTACTTCCCTGTATAAACCACAATAATTCGTGTATGATACTGCGGGTATGCAATTTTTTTGTTGTCACCATAGGGAATCCTTCCTCCAGATTAAAACGCATCTGGTACCCAAAACAACTGAGTGTACCGGTACCCGTTCGGTCTGTCTTTCTTACCCCCTTATTCAGGATATGCCGTAGCAACTGATGATATGTTTCCATAGCCGCAAAATACGATGTTATGTCCGGATGTCACAGCTACCCTGCCATAGTGGGGAGAACAGGTGAATTGCTTTTCTTCCTGCGCTGCAGTTGGCGTTGAATCAGCGTGAGCTCACGACCCGTTTGACCACTCACGCTGCTGTTTTCCTGTGCCCGTCGCATCAAATAGGGAATCACATCCCGAATCGGACCAAATGGGAGGTACTTGCTTACTTCAAAACCGGCTTTGGCCATATTAAAAGTAATGTGATCACTCATGCCATACAACTGAGAAAAATGAACATGAGGGTGCTTATGTGAAATCCCCAGCTCATCCATAGTGGCAGCAGCCAGTCGATTGCTTTCCTCATTGTGAGAAGCAATGACAACGGCTATATCTGACAGGTTTTCGAGGCAATAACGGACAGCAGCATTAAAATCGTTATCCGCACTCGCCTTGTCAGGTTGAATGGGACTGTCATATCCCATCTCACGGGCACGGGCGCGTTCTTTTTCCATATAGGCACCACGCACCAGTTTCAATCCCAAAACAAAACCTTGCTGCCGCGCAATGCTGTGTGACATTTTCAGAAAAGACAACCGGTCGTGGCGATACAACTGAACAGTATTATAAACAACAGGGACCGTCTTATTGAAAACCTGCATCATCTCTATGCAGAGGCGATCTACCGGGTCTTGTATCCAAGATTCTTCCGCATCGATGAGCACCCCAACTTTCTTCTCTGCAGCCAATTCACAGATGGCATACATACGCTCCCTGACTATATTCCACTCATCGCGCTCAAACTCATTGTCGTGAATGCCACTCCGCAAACGGGGGGCCTCATTTAACGTCTGCAAAAGACCAAAACGGGCAAGTCCGGTTACCTTGATGCTAATAAATGGAATATTGGTTTGCGTAGAGGCATAACGTATTACCCGCATAAACTCTTCCGTAGCCGTATCAAAGGCTTCCTCGCCCTCTTTTCCCTCCACACCATAATCAAGGATGACCTTGACACCAAAAGAATCAAGTGTTTTTGCAACACCGGCTGTCTCCTCCAGCGTTTCACCACCTACGAACTGCTTAAACAAAGTTTTCCTTATCAGTCCATGCACCGGGAGGCCTGTCCGCATGATAAAAGGGGTCAGTCGCGTGCCCATCTGCACCAGCCAGGGGTAGGACATAGATTGGAAAAGGAAGCGGGCATTCTTCAGTTCCTTATCTGTCAGGTGTGCAAATGCATTTTCGGTATTCTCAAAGGATAGACTCATATACTAACATCTGTTCGCAGTGCGAATATCGGTAGTATTCGAAAATTATTTGTCATTTTTTAGCCTGAAATATCGATAACTGATTAAATAGCCTGGTGATTAAATGGCTGCAGTACCATTTCGCTGACTACCCCACTGCGGGGCTGTTGACACAGGAACCAGATAGCTTTGGCGGCTTCATCGGCTATAATCATTCGGTCGCGCTGCACGCGCAGGTCGATGGTATCCCAGAAGGGACTGTCAACTCCGCCCAAATAGAGCTGGGTTATACGTATATCCGTTCTTTTTAATTCTTCGCGGATGCTCTGCATCATACCGGTTAAGCCATATTTACTCGCAGCATAAGCTGCTGCGCCTGCCATAGGAACTTTGCCCAATACACCGGGAATGTTGATGATGAGTCCTCGTTTGGTTTCTTTCATCCCGGGCAGCACAGCTTTTACCAGATGAAAAGCACCCACCAGGTTCGTTTGCAAGGTCCGCTGAAATTCTTCCGAACTGAGTTGATCTACAGGCTTGATAATGCCGATACCGGCAGCATTGATCAATATATCGATGGTGCCGGCCTGCTGCAGTATAGTTTGAACTGTAGCATTTACCTCCGATTCCCTGCTTACATCCAGGGAAAAACAACGTTCTGCGGGAATGCCGGCCTGTTGCGCAACGGAAGAGAGGTTAGACTGGTTTCTCCCGGTAATGAACACTTTTGCACCGGAACCAGAGAGCAGGGCAGCAGTTTTTGCACCAATGCCCCCGCTGGCTCCTACCAGCAATACCACCTTATCTTTCAACGTTTCCATAATTTTTTTTCATACAAACAATGGCGTGTTCATTTTGTTGTAACTGAGTGAAACAATCTAATCAAACGGCTGCCACCAAGGGGTTGCGAAAGAAACCCTGGAACCGGGTCAATCTTCCGGTGTATTCTATTAGTAGCATGGATGCTTCCGGCAGACACAACATGCACATGATTACCTATGTTACTGCTATCAGTATGCAGCCCAAGCGTTTTGTATGTGGCATATATAAGGGAACACAGACCCTGGAAAATGTGCTGTCTCAACATCGCTTCGTTTTACAGTTGCTTGCCAGCCATCAATACAACCTCACCCGGATCTTAGGAAAAACCAGCGGCAAAAACACGGATAAAATCAAGTACCTGCAGAAAAAGAATCTGCTCGACAACTGGCTCGACCACCTGGTTTTATCGGAAGCCTTGAGTTTGATGGAACTGGAAGTAGTAGAACAGTTCGATGGGGGCGACCATGTGGGATTCCTATGCGATGTAAAACAATTCAAAAACCTGCAACCCGGTGAACCACTCACTCTAGATGAACTGAGGGAACATCGTCTGATCATCATATGAGTGCACTTTTTCCTCCGAGCAGACTTTCCATCCTGGAGCGAATCGAACACATCGATCCTGCAGGTTATGGCAAATCCCGCAATTACTTGTCCGGTGCAGTCACCCGACTGTCTCCCTATATTGCCCGGGGTGTTATCACCCTTCCGCAGGTAGTGGAAACGATCATTCACAGGCACCCAATGGAAAAATCGTTGCCGCTGATACAACAGCTGGCCTGGCGGGAATACTTTCAACGGGTTTGGTGGAAGGAAAAAGACAACCTACATAAAGACATCCGTCAACCGCAGACACTGGTTACCCACCATGAACTGCCCCTCGCCATTGCCGGTGCCAATACAGGTGTAGAAGTAATGGATGCTGCTATTCGTGACTTGATGCATACCGGCTATCTGCACAACCATGCCCGCCTCTATGTAGCCATGATCACTTGTAACATAGCCCGGGCACATTGGTCTAGCCCTTCCCGCTGGATGTACTATCACCTGCTCGATGGAGACATCGCCAGCAATACCCTAAGTTGGCAATGGGTAGCCGGCAGTTTCAGTGCAAAAAAATATTATGCCAACCAAGACAACATCAACAAATACAGCGGAACGAATCAGCTCAACACCTTCCTTAGCAAGTCATACGAAGAATTAATGGTAATGCCTGTACCCGATCAGTTGCAGGCAACGCTGGTGCCCGATCTGCACACTACCCTCCCCAATACCGAGTCCTTACAACTCGATCCCAGCCTACCGCTTCTACTCTATCACTCTTATCAAATAGACCCGGAATGGTTTTCCGGTAGGGAAGCCAATCGGGTTCTTGTACTGGAGCCCTCTCATTTTAAACAACATCCGGTAAGTCCGGCAGTCATCCAATTCATACTCGAACTAGCAAAGGAACACATACCGGGCATACAGATCTATGTAGGTGAAGCAAAAGACATTCCATCCCTACATGACTTTCCTTCCATCCATTTCAAAGATCATCCCATCGCCCATCATTTTCCCGGACAAGCTACCGCACCTACCTGGTTGTTTCCGGATGCAGATTATACAGGACAGGGATTTTTTGGTTACTGGAAAAAATGTGAGAAGGCGTTGTATAAATTAAGCCGCAGGCATAGCCAATAATTTGCGAATTTTGGCGGATGAAAATTGTATCTACCGAAATCTATCGCTATACCATTCCCATGGTTCCTTTTACCATTGCCACCGGAACCATGAAATTTGCTCAGAACTTATTCATCCGGATCCATACAGATGAAGGGCTCACCGGTGTGGGAGAATGTTCTGCTTTCCCCATGATTGCCGGTGAAACACAATCTACCTGCTTCGAACTCGCCAAAGATTTCGCTGCCTGCTGGAAGGGGAAGTCCGCCACTGCCATCGATGACCGACTAGATGAACTCGATGCCCTGATCAGCAGAAACTTCACTGCCAAAAGTGCTTTCGATATGGCACTCTATGATCTCGCAGCGAAAAAAGCCGAACAACCCCTGTATCGTTTTTTGGGAGGAGAAAGCAAAACGCTGGAGAGTGATCTGACCATCGGCATTGGCACGCCGGAAGAGATGGCCGCGACTGCGAAAAAATTTGCAGCGGATGGGGTGAGCATGATCAAGGTAAAATTGGGAAAGACCCCCTCGGATGATGTAGAACGCATACGACAGATTCGGTCAGCCATCGGGGATGCGATTATTTTGCGCATTGATGCCAACCAGGGCTGGAGCTTTGACCAGGCTGTGGAAGCACTGACACAATTAGCACCCTTTCGGATTGAATTCTGCGAGCAGCCCATGCGCAGCTGGAACGATGAACTTTTGCCGGAACTCTGCCGCAGGTCACCCATACCACTGATGGCAGATGAAAGTGTATTTACCCACCATGACGCAGCGCGCATCATTAGAAACAAAGCCTGCGCCTACATCAATATCAAATTAGCCAAAAGTGGAGGTATCCGAGAAGCCTTACGCATCAATCAGGTGGCCGAAAAAAATGGCATCGCCTGTATGATGGGTGGCATGTTAGAAAGCAGGCTGGCACTCACTGCCAATGTACACCTTGCTATGGCTTGTAACAACATTCACTACTATGACCTCGACACCTGTCTATTGGGACATCTTACCGACCCGGTAACGGGCGGTGTTCAATTCAAGGGTATGCATGTTTCGGTAGGAGATGCACCTGGTATCGGTGCCGATGTAGATGGCGATTTTCTGGCGGGACTGGAAAATGTAGTTATTTAACATCGATAAAGCGGGAGTCTAACCAGAAAGCAGGAACTTTGCCGAAAATACCCCAAAAATGGAAGCCAAGAAAGCAATTGAAAGTCTGACCATCATGAATGAGTTGGTATTACCCAACGATACCAATACGTTCGGCAACCTGATGGGAGGTAGATTGATGTACTGGATGGACATTGCCGCCGGCATTGCAGCCGGAAAGCATTGCAATACACCGAGCATGACCGTTTCGGTTGATAATATCAGTTTTAAAAATCCCATCAAGTTGGGGAATGTGGTTCATATTCGTGCACGTGTGTGCCGGGCTTTCAATACGTCTATGGAAATATATATCAAGGTTTGGGGGGAAGATCTGTTGCATCAATACAGATATGAAAGCAACGAAGCCTTTTTCACTTTTGTGGCCCTCGACCCCAATGGTAAGCCCAGAAAGGTACCCGAACTGATTGCAGAGACGGAGGAAGAAATAAAATTATTCGACGGTGCTTTGCGCAGAAGACAGTTGCGTCTGATTCTTGCCGGTAAAATGAAACCAAATGATGCCAACGAACTAAAGGCATTATTCATGCAAGATTGATCTCATTATTTATCGAGCAGCTGCATGAGGTGGTGCCGACCCTTCAGCATATAAGATTTACTTTGCTCAATTGCTTCCATCACTTGGTCTAATATTGCATCTACCGGTTGGGTGTAATCAATAACCAAAGGTTCCTTGAAACGAACCGTTAATTGCGTACCTGTTTTTTTGAAGGAAAGTCCGGTCTTGGTAAAAGCTCGCCAGAAACCATTGATCACCACCGGTATCACGATGGGTTGGTTGTTCTTTATGATATGGGCTGTACCCTTTCTGCCGGGGGCAAAGGGTTTGGTGGTTCCCTGCGGGAAGGTGATGATCCAACTATTGTGTAGCGCCTCATCAATTTTTTGGGTATCCGATTCATCCCTATCTCTCGCCACATCTTTTCCCTTTTCCCGCCAGGTACGTTTTACAGTAAGGGCACCGGCGAGTTTGAAGATGCGGGACAATAAACTGCCGTTCATCGTTTCTTCGGCAGCGACAAAATGAACATTGGTAAAGGGGTTGAGTAAGTAGAAGGGAATACCTAAGCGGTTCTCTCTTCTCCACTTAACTGCACAGAAAATATGCAGGAAAGCGATCACATCGGCGAAATAGGTTTGGTGGTTGCTGACAAAAAGTACGTTTCCCTTGGGTAAGGAACGGAGATGTTCGGTACCCTCAATTTTGATTCGGTTAAAAATCACCAATCCGGGCCAGGACACTGCTCCCACTAATGCATATACCAACGAACGGACCATGCGCAAGTTTTTCGTTACGGCTCAAACAAATCAATCTTCCACACTGCACCGGGGTTGCTTCTCTACGGCAAGGTGCAAAAGTGAACTGCTAAGCTAAACAATCTTCCTGATTTTATCACAGGGGCAGCTTAAAATCGGATAATTCATCGGAAAGGGTATTTTTGCGACTCTAACTGATGGTATGCAATTAAATACGGTGATTTTTGATATTGACGGACTGCTCATAGACAGTGAGCCGTTGTGGAACCAGGCGGCAGCAGAAATATTTGCCAATTATGGGGTACACTTAACGCCGGAGGCGTATGCAACGACGACCGGACTACGCACCAAAGAGTTCGTTGCCTGGTGGCTAACCCGGTATGAACAGGATCCCGCCATTTTTCCCCGGGTGGAAAAAGAGATTGTAGACCTGGTGTTGAATAAGATCAGCCGGGAGGCAAGAACCCTCCCCGGTGTGAATTATATTTTTCAGTTCTTTCAGGAACGAGGTTTTCGCATTGGGCTCGCCACTTCTTCACCCCCTGAGTTAATTACCATTGCCAAAAAGATTACGGGTATTGAAACGTATGTGATGGCGGAGGCATCGGCAGAGAATTTGCCTTATGGCAAGCCCCATCCGCAGGTATATTTAAATTGTGCGGAGCAGTTAGGTGTGTTGCCTGTCAGTTGCATTTGCTTTGAAGATTCATTCAATGGCATGCTGGCAGCCAAGGCAGCGCGGATGAAATGTGTGGTGGTGCCGCATACAGCTGAAAGAGAGCAGGCCAAATGGGGGGCGGCGGATTTACAAATTAACTCACTGGAGCATTTTACTGATTCCCATTTACAACAACTTTCTTAAAAAAGAGCACGACTATGTCGGGCTCTTTTTTTCTCACATAGTCTTCTCTGCGCCTGGACGGATTGGAAGACTAGATGGGTATGGAAATATGAAAGCTAACTAGTGATGTTCAAGATCCGAAATTTTAAATTGTTTGTAACATACACCAGCAATCGAATCTAACTCACTACTCAATCTATAATCTAAAGCATAATTGAAAATATTAGGACCAGCATCAGTAATACCCCATGGTTGTTTAAGTCGCAAATCACTAATTTTTTTTATCCTCGAGTAAACTGCAGTATCTCCATATATTCCAGAAAAAAATGTTGTTTGTGACATATCTATATTAGAACAATTATTCCCTTCAGCTAAATTTATCTTATTTATAATATCTAAAAAAACTAACCCTTTAAAACTTTTTTGCCATTCACCTTCATTATACAATCTAATGGTATCCCATTTAGAAAATACATTGTGAGGGTAGTTTCTTTCAATTGAATCTATTCTAAACTTCCGGTAATACAATCCAGCTAAAGAATCCAATCGTTCACTAATTCTACTATCTAACGCATACTGAATTATAGATTTATCATAAATAGCTGGTCTATTTTTAATTAAGGAATCTACGATAATTTTAATTATTGAATAAACAGATGTATCCATATTTATACCCTCATAACAGCTTGAGACCGATCTGTCTTCCATTTTACAATCATTCATTTGCGCATGGTTTAATCTCTTAATTAAATCCAAAATAATTAACCCCTTAAAGGAAAAATGCCAATCTCCTTCATTATTTAAGATGACAATAGAATGTTCAATTTGACTGGATTTTTGGCTGGGAGTACAAGCCAAAAAGAGGAAAAAAATAAAGAATACATATTTCATACGATATTTTATTATTTTAAATTCCATATATCACAATATTCAATATACACAGCCGCATCGGCGAAATGACAACTTAAAAGGCATGTAGCATTAGAAAACAACAAATCACAATGTCCACTTGCAAATCTTGAATTTGTAACAATTGTATAAATTCCATTAAATTTTCCATCCTTTAATTCCTTTTCAAGTCCTACACCAAATTTTCCGACTTTTGATTGATCATAATGATGGGCCTGTGGATTATAAAATTCCCCCAAAGACCTATTTGGGTTTGAACAACCAAATGTTTTCCTCATCCACATATTCATATTTCTTGCTCCTAAAAAATAATATTTTCCATCACCCCCTTTTAATGTCTGCCCTTTTATATAAGGAATTTTTATATCACACTTGTTTAAAGCCCACGATAGTCGAAGTGCACATGCATTATTCCATGGTGTCTGATTAGGATCTACCAAAGAACGATCCCGGCCATCTTTTACATCTCCCCCTATTTTATTAAAGACTTCTTCTGCCTTCATATTTTCACCCTTATCGTTTTTTGGATAAGCTGACTCAAAGTCTATCCATGAAGGTAATTGCTGATGTGCAAAAATATTATTAGGATCCTGCCAAAATAATTCATCATATTCAGAATTATAACCTTCCGAAATACCTAAAAACTGATTTTCAAACTCTTTTAATTGGGTTAATGGATTAATCTGAAAATACTCGATAGCCCAGATTGCTATTTCCCTTTTTCTTGGTGAATTATCAATATTTATTACTTTGCTGAATATTGATTATAAAATCGAAGAGCAATACTATCTAGTTCAATACTATTTCTATAACTCAAACAAACGTTGATTGTAACGTTTCTATTTTCAATTGTCCATTTAGTTTCGTTACGCTTAGAAAAGGAAATTGCTAAGCTATCAATTGCATCTCTAATTTTTTCATTATAGCCCAAATGGTCAAGATTTGCTGCACTAGATCCATCTAACGAATTCAATTTTGCATTGAAGTCAGCTGGGAAGAGTCTATATAAACATTGAATGAAAACTTGATTTTTAAAATTTGACACCCAGACTCCTTCATGTAACATTACTTTGTTTAAAGAATCCTCGCCTGAATAAATTGTAGATGCAGTTTTACAAGCAAAAAATGCACTTAACAAATAGATTAGCAAAATATTTTTTTTCATTTTTCCCATTTTTAGTGCAATTTCCAAACATCGATATATTGAACAGGGCCATCAAAGTGACAAGCACCATCACAAATTGGTTCTGGTGCAGATTTTATCAAATCAGGATGACCAGCAGCCCAATTAAAGTTATTGGAAACCATTGAATATATGCCATTAATTCCTTGAAGTAGTTGTTTTAGTTTTTCGCCATTAGTTCCAATTTGGTTTTTTTTGTAATGTAAACTATTGGCAGTAAAATATTCACCAATTGAAGTGTTTGGATTTGAGCATCCAAAAGTTTTCTGCATCCATCTATTAAGATTTGCTGCACCTAAAAAATAATACTTGCCATCTTTCCCCGAAAATGTTATTTCAGGAATGTGCGGAATTTTAACACCAGAATAGTTCAACGCCATTGAAACTCTTGCTGCACAGGTATTAATACCAGCTCCCGACCCTCCGACCTTTGTTAACAAATTACCTCCGATAAAAGTATATAATTTTGGGGGTGTATCGAAACTTGGGTCAGACCTCTTTGGAAATGAACCTTCAAATAATGCCAAACTAGGTAAAGTCTGTGACGGAAATGCGCTATTAGGATCCTCCCAAAAGAATTCATCATACTCAGAATCATAACCTTCCGAAATACCTAAAAACTGATTTTCAAACTCTTTTAACTGAGTTAATGGATTGAACCGAAAATACTCGATAGCCCAGATTGCTATTTCCTTTTTT
>CAYUXJ010000031.1:0-21210 GCA_964448845.1 uncultured Sediminibacterium sp. | reverse complement strand
CATTGACGAGGTCGATGTCATAAAAACGGGTGGTGCCGGCATATTTTTTTAATTTTTTACAAAAAATTATGAAGGGGTAACTATGGCCTGCCACCCGACCTGCAATAGCCTGTTCAATATACTGCGTGAGGTTGCCGATTCCTGCGGCAGATTGCAAACTATACTGCCATAATTCTGGTTCATGCGCTGAAAAAACGGACAAATGCCGCACATCTTCCTTCATTAAAGGGCGTAATAACGCATGCTCATTTTCGAGTACATAGTCATTTTGAAAGGAAAAATCAATGGGTAACATAACGATGAAATGTTTTTAGGGCACGAGCGCGATTTGCAATTGAAGGGAATGGCATCCTTTGTATTTATATTGCAGCACCATATAAATATACATCAAGATGTGCGGAATTGTAGGATATACAGGCAGCCGGGAAGCTTATCCGATTTTACTGAAAGGATTGAAGCGTTTGGAATATCGTGGTTATGACAGCGCAGGGATTGCTCTCTGGCAGGAAGGGGTTCTACAGGTGTATAAAAAGAAAGGACGCGTAGCCGACCTGGAGGAAAGTCTACCCGGCAAACCGGTTCAGGGAAATCTGGGAATTGGTCATACCCGCTGGGCCACCCACGGAGAACCCAGTGACCGGAATGCACATCCGCATATTTCTCAACGTGGGCAACTGACCATGATACACAATGGCATCATTGAAAACTACGCTCCCATCAAACAAGAATTGATTTCAAAGGGATATAGTTTCTCAAGTGATACAGATACGGAAGTACTGCTGAACTTCATAGAAGAAATTCAGAACCAAAATAATTGTTCACTGGAAGAGGCCCTGCGAATCGCATTAAGAAGAATCGTGGGTGCCTATTGTATTCTCTTGATTTCTTCAGATGACCCAACCACCATACTGGCAGCCAGGAAGGGAAGTCCCTTGGTTATTGGTATCGGCAAGGGGGAACATTTTCTGGCCAGCGATGCTTCTCCCATCATTGAATATACGCGGGAAGTGGTTTATGTGAATGACTACCAAATTGCCATCGTACGACCCGATGAACTGATACTTAAAAATCTGGGGAACGAAAAGCAAACCCCCTATATCACCCAGCTCGACATGGAATTATCTGCCATCGAAAAAGGTGGCTACGATCATTTCATGCTGAAAGAAATCATGGAGCAACCATCGACCGTTTTTGATTGCCTGCGAGGCAGGTTGCTCGCTGCTGAAGGACAAATCATCATGAGTGGCATCGACAAACATCTGCCCGCCTTTTTAGAAGCATCCCGCATCATGATTGTTGCCTGTGGTACCAGCTGGCATGCCGGTTTAGTAGCCGAATACCTGATTGAAACTTTTGCCCGTATTCCGGTAGAAGTTGAATATGCCTCCGAGTTCAGGTACCGCGATCCGGTAATTCATCCGGGTGACATGATCATTGCCATTTCGCAAAGTGGTGAAACAGCCGATACACTGGTGGCTTTGGAAAGTGCCAAGTCGAAAGGCGCTTTCATTTTCGGAGTGGTGAATGCTGTGGGCAGCAGCATTGCACGTCTAAGCGATGCGGGAGCTTATACCCATGCAGGACCCGAAATTGGCGTTGCCAGCACAAAAGCTTTTACCGGCCAATTGGTGGTATTGATGATGATGGCACTGAAAATGGGACATGCCAGAGGTACACTAAAAGATGCAGACTATCGGAGCTTATTACTTGAGCTGGAGCAGGTGCCTGAAAAAATAAAGTTGATGCTGGAAGGGAAAGATCATATCCAACAACTGGCAGTGAAATACAAAGATGCTAAAGATTTTCTCTTCCTGGGCCGCGGATATAACTTCCCGATTGCCTTGGAAGGAGCATTGAAGCTGAAGGAGATTTCTTATATACATGCCGAGGGGTATCCGGCAGCAGAAATGAAGCATGGTCCCATCGCCCTGGTAGATGAGCATTTACCGGTTCTCTTTGTCGCCACACGCGATACCTGCTATGAAAAAATTGTTTCAAACATACAGGAAATCAAAGCACGAAAAGGGAAAGTAATCGCCCTCGTAACCGAGGGTGACACCATCATACCCGAACTGGCGGATGATGTGATTCAAGTACCGGCCATGCATGAATCCATCGCACCTCTGCTGAATACAATACCCTTGCAGCTCTTGAGCTATTATACCGGAGTTGCGAAAGGATACGATGTAGATAAACCCCGCAACCTGGCAAAAAGTGTAACGGTAGAGTAAAAGATACCCTTTCAACCCGATTTTTTCTACTCCTTCATATCAATATCATGTCGAAGAATATCATCTACCAGACACCGCATGAAGCGCTGGGATATAATTTTGTTCCCGCAGCCTTTTTGCCTACGGGTAAAAACGAATACTATCTCCGGGAGCTGCAAAACAGAAACGGTATAACCTACCGCGGACTCACTGCGTACGAAATAGAGAGACTGGTGAATAATGGCAATACCAGTGATAACTGGAACAACCTCCTGGTATCAGATGCCTTCAATCCTGACCTCGTAAAAAACTGTGCCTTCTTTGGATTAGTACGCATTGGAAAACTGGAGCCGGTATGTCTGGGCTTCAGCGACCTAAAAATGCCGGTAGGCCTATATCATTCCACCATCATCAGTTGCGATTTTGGCGACAATGTGGTGATCAGCCATGTTAATTACATGTCGCACTATATTGTTGGTTCTGAAAGCATGCTGATTAATATTCATGAACTGGTTACCACCAACCACGCCAAATTCGGCAATGGCATTATCAAAGAGGGTGAAGATGAATCGGTTCGCATCTGGATGGAAATATGTAATGAAAATACGGGCCGCAAAGTGATGCCCTTCAATGGTATGCTGCCCGGTGATGCTTATTTGTGGAGTCGTTACCGCGATGATAACCCACTACAAAAATCTTTTCAGCGTTTTACGGAAGAAAGATTCAACGACAAAAGAGGTTATTATGGAAAAATCGGTGACCGCACCATCATAAAAAACTGCAGCATCATCAAAGATGTATGGATCGGATCGGATGCCTATATCAAGGGAGCCAATAAACTGAAAAACCTCACCATCAACTCCGGACCGGAAGGACTAACCCAAATCGGGGAAGGCTGTGAACTGGTGAATGGCATCATCGGGTATGGGTGTCGGCTTTTTTATGGCGTGAAGGCAGTTCGCTTCATCATGGCGTCTCATTCTCAACTAAAATATGGGGCACGCCTTATTAACTCCTACCTGGGCAACAATGCCACCATCTCCTGCTGTGAAGTATTGAATTCACTCATCTTCCCGGCGCACGAGCAGCACCACAACAATTCATTTCTATGTGCAGCATTGGTGATGGGACAAAGCAATATGGCCGCCGGGGCTACCATCGGTTCTAATCACAATAGCCGCGGTGCCGATGGAGAGATAGTGATGGGCAGAGGTTTCTGGCCGGGTCTCTGTGTGAGTCTGAAACACAATTCCCGCTTTGCCAGTTTCTGTATTCTTACCAAGGGCGACTATCCCGCAGAGTTAGACATACCCCTTCCCTTCTCACTGGTACACCATGATGTAACCAATGACCGTATTACCGTGATGCCTGCCTATTGGTTCATGTACAATTTATATGCACTGGCCCGCAATGCAGCCAAATATGGCGACCGGGATAAGAGAACAGAAAAAATTCAGCACTTAGAGTTCGATTACCTCGCCCCTGACACAGCTGAAGAAATGCTACATGCCCTTAGCATCATTGAAAATGCCGTTGGGGAAGCCCTCGTAGCAAGCGGAGAACAGTTACCGGCCGGAAAATCAATGGCAGCTTTCGGAAAACAGGCACTCAAGGCGGGAGATAAAAAAATATTGAACCTCCCGGTCTATGTGAAGGGATTTGAAAACAGCAAAAGAAAAACACAGCTGCTCAAAGTTTTACCTGCTTATCAGACGTATGAACGCATGTTGATTTTCTATGGCCTTCGGGCACTCATTCATTTGATGGAGCATACAAACTGCAAAAAAATAGAAGACCTCCGGCAAAGTATAACTTTACTACCCCTTAAAGAAAAATGGGTGAATGTGGGCGGACAATTGTTTTCGGAAGGAAGGCTCGAACAGCTGCTTCAAAAAATTCGCAAGGGTACTGTCCGTTCCTGGGAACAGGTTCATGGTTTTTACCAGGCACAGGGAGAGCTATATGAACAGGAAAAGCAAAGACATGCTTTGGCAGTGCTACAAAAAATTACCGGCTGCCGGATGAAAAAAATCACAGCTCAGGAGTTAGCTGCCTTCCTTAACACAGCAATACAGTTAGAGCGTTCCATCGCAGGCGGCATTCGACAATCGCGCATGAAAGATTATGAAAATCCTTACCGGAAAATGCTCTACGAAAACGAAAAAGAAATGTTGACAGTGCTGGGTGACCCGAATGACAATGCTTTTCTGCTGCAGCAAGCAAAGCTATCAAAACAATTTGCTGCCAGCATTCGCCAGATCCGCAAGCGGATGCACCTTACAGATTAAATCTAAAAAAGGTATCAGAGCTTCAACCCAAGACCTACCTGAATCTGCTGGCTGGTCCATTTGTCGCGGTCATCAATGTTGTTGATATTGGTAAGTCCAATATTATAGCGCGCATATACCCGCAACATCAAGATGTTCAGTTGAGCACCCGCCACCATGGAGAAATCACCACTTTTGAAGGCCTCTTTCCCATTCTGTAAAAGTGATTTGTCTTGTTGCAGTAGAATACCAAACTGAGGACCTGCATTCAGGGTTAAAAATCCACCGAACATGTTATAGCGTAGAAGTATTGGAATGGATAGATAGTCTAAGGTATAGACATTGTTGATGTTAAAGAGGTTATTGACAGCGGTGTTGTAAACATTGTTGATGTTAGAAGGCACACCTCCCAGCTGGTTCCAGATTACTTCCGGTTGAATACCGAATTTCTTACTGAAATCGATCTCTGCGAAAGCACCGGCATGGTAAGCAAATTTGAAACCATCCTTGAAGGATTGACCTTCGAATTGATTCATATTACCTCCCAACTTCACACCGAGGCGAAATCCTTGGGCTAGGGAAACAGAGGAAAAAGATAAACACGCCAACAGAATAATGATAAGCTTTTTCATATAATAATTTGAATAAAATTAAACAAGAACCATACCAAACAACAAATTTGAACTATGTAAAGTTTATATAAAATTATTGAAATTTATAAAATCAGACCAATTCAAGCAGCGTTATTTCTGGAAGAATACCCACCCGACCGGGGTAACCAATAAATCCGAAGCCCCGGTTTACATATAATTTCTGTTGTCCGTCCTCATATAGTCCGGCCCATTGCCGATACATCCATTGTACCGGACTCCATTTGAAGAAAGGATTTTCCATGCCGAACTGCATGCCATGTGTATGGCCCGACAACATCAGGTCGATGTCGGCATATTCGGTTTTTACCTGAGCATCCCAATGGCTGGGGTCATGGCTCATTAGTATCTTAAAGGGAACTTTTTCTGTTCCGGGATAAGCCTCCTGCATTTTCCCATACTTGGGAAATCTTCCTTTGGCGCCCCAGTTTTCGATGCCCAACAAAGCGATTTTTTCTCCTCCCCTTTCCAATAATACATGTTCATTCATCAGAAGTCGCCATCCCATGCCGGCATGAATCTGCTTGAGGGTAGATAAATTATTTTCTTTGGCTCCCTGTGAGGGCCAGGCTACATAATCGCCATAATCGTGGTTACCTAAGATGCTGTAAACACCCAGCGGGGCATTGATGCGGCCAAAAACATCTGTCCAGCCATCCATTTCACTCGCCTTATTATTCACCAGATCCCCGGTGAACAAGACAATGTCGGGACGTTGTTTCATGATCAGTTCAACGCCCGCCTCTACTGCCTTCCGGTCTTGCAGGCTTCCAATGTGAATATCACTGATATGAGCAATTTTAAGTCCTTTAAATGCTGCAGGCAGGTTATTGAAAGCAAGCGGAATTTTCTTTAACTGGTAGTTATACTTATTCCTAAACCCGATCAGTAAGCTGCTGAAAAGGGTTCCACCCAAAGCCAAGCCCAGCCAACTCAAAAACACCGAACGGGGAATATGCAGACTTCCGGATTCTAGTTCCTGCGATCCGCGGGAGAAGATGCGCAATACCAGCCAACTTACACCCCGCCGCAAGTCATCGGTTAGAAATACCAGTGAGGCGATCATTTTTGAGAGGAATAACCCGACTAAGATGGCAAAAATATAATTTCGGAAAAAAGGGGAATCTTGTAAAAATGAGGCATAGGGGAATACCAACACCATCAACATAGCAAATATGGCCAATACCCAATGTAGGGTGATGGTCCAAAACCTGATTCGCTCAGTCTGGTTCTGTAAGACGGTTTTAAGGGATAGAAACACATACCAATCGAGCAGTAGCATGATCAGTGCCAATATCCACCAGAAAGTCGGATTACGCATAACAGGTTAATTCAACAGGTAACCCCTATAAAAGGGGAATAGTTCAAAGATGGTCAAAATTAACACCTTCGGCGCTCAGAAAATGCTATTTTAGGTTAAAAGGAAACATGTCAGGATAAGTTCATCTTAGGAGGTGAAGTGTGGATTTCTCCTATCCGAAGATGCTGCCGAAATTGTATTTTTGGAGTCTTTAAAAGCTATGTTACTCACGTACTACGGTCATGCCTGTTTCAGCGTTCAACTTGCCGGTAAAACCCTGCTCTTCGACCCATTTATTTCCCCCAACCCACTGGCAGCACATATTGATGTAAAATCAATCCGGCCCGATTATATTCTTGTCTCGCATGGTCATTTTGACCACATTGCAGACCTGGTTTCGATAGGTGCTGCCTCGAAGGCAACCATCATTTGTGCCTGGGAAATTCATGAATGGCTGCAGGAACAGGGCATCCAGTCTACCCTGCCGATGAACACCGGTGGTATAAAAGAACTGGAGGCCTTTTCCGTGCGATGTGTGGTAGCCCAGCACAGCAGCAGTTTACCCGGGGGTAGGTATGGTGGGAATCCCATGGGGTTTGTCATCAGTTCACCAGAGGGCAATTTATATTATAGCGGCGATACCGCTTTAACGACAGATATGCAGCTGATTCCGCTTTGGAACCAACTGGATGTCGCCCTACTGCCCATCGGAAATCAGTTCACCATGGGGGTGGAGGATGCCATGATTGCAGCAAACTGGATAAAATGTTCCACGATTATTGGTGTACATTACAATACCTTTGATGCCATTCAAATCGATACCGCAAAGGCCCGGGCGGCTTTTGCAGCAAAAGGATTGAATTTATTGTTGCCCTCACCCGGCAACAGTTTAGAATTTAAGAATCAGCAATAAAAAAAAGGACCCATCGGTCATTGTGTAATTATGGCAAGAATTATAGGAGTAGCGAACCAAAAAGGCGGCGTAGGGAAAACGACCACAGCCATCAACCTGGCAGCAAGTCTCGCCGTGCTGGAATACAGAACCCTGCTGGTTGATGCCGACCCACAGGCCAACAGCACCACCGGCGTAGGATTCGATCTGCACAACATCACGAGCAGTCTCTACGACTGTATGGTGAATAACCTGCCGGCGACGGATGTGATACTCACCACCGAAGTGCCCAACCTGCACCTGATCCCCTCCCACATCGATCTGGTGGGCGCAGAGATTGAAATGATCAATTATCCCAACCGGGAAAATGTGCTTAAAAATATCCTCGAGCCGGTAGCCGACCGATATGACTTTATCGTGATTGATTGTTCTCCCTCACTGGGACTGATTACCGTCAACTCCCTCGTAGCTGCCAACAGCGTTATTGTTCCTGTTCAATGTGAATTCTTTGCATTGGAAGGATTGGGTAAACTACTCAATACCATCAAAATTGTGCAGAGCCGGCTGAATCCCGAATTGCAAATAGAAGGCATACTTATGACCATGTACGATGGAAGACTCCGCCTAGGCAATCAGGTAATCAGTGAAGTACGTCGTCACTTCGATGACATGGTTTTTCAAACCATCATTCACCGCAATGCCCGATTGAGCGAGGCCCCCAGTGCAGGAAAACCAGTCATCCTATTCGATGCTGACAGCAAGGGCACATTGAACTACCTAAACCTGACAAAAGAAATCCTCCAAAAAAATGGGTTCACCAAAATCAGCAATGAAGAGCGCATCATCCGTTAGTAAACAGGCAGCAGTAGTAATTATTTAATTTTTCCAATCATGTCAACACCAAAAAATAACAAAGAACTAATCGGGAAAGGACTTCGCTCGCTTCTCGACAATATCAATACAGAATTAAAGACCGGAGATGGCAACCTGAAATCTGAAGTAGTAAATCAGGTTACCCAAACCATTCGGATTCCGGTAAGTGACATCATAATCAATCCTAAGCAGCCTCGCAAGGATTTCAATGAAACTGCCTTGCAGGAACTGGCGGAATCACTGAAAAGACATGATATAATTCAGCCGCTGACTGTATCAAAACTGAGCAATGGTAAATATCAATTGGTGGCGGGCGAAAGAAGGTGGCGGGCCTCACAAATTGCAGGACTAAAAGATGTTCCGGTGTATGTGCGTCAATCGAATGACAAAGAATTATTGGAACTGGCGCTACTGGAGAACCTGCAGCGGGAAAACCTGAATCCCATGGAAATTGCCTTCAGTTATAAGCGCATGGAGGATGAGCTGAATTACACCCAGGAAGAAGTAGCTAAAAGCATGGGGAAAGAAAGAAGTACAGTTTCCAACTATATTCGTCTGCTCAAACTGCCACCAGATATTCAGCTGGCAGTTAGACAGGGAAAAATTAGTTTCGGCCATGCACGGGCATTAATCAACATCGACACAGTTGACAGGCAGTTAATGGCCTTCCACCAAATCATAGATAAGGGGCTTAGCGTTCGACAAACAGAAGAATGGGTAAAAAGTCAATACAAGGCCAAGTCTGCAGGCACATCAAAAAAATCAAAGGAGCTGCCAACGGCATATAAAAAAATTGAAGATGCTATCTCCTCACAATTTAGCACCAAGGCCAAACTGGAACATAACTCCAAGGGGCACGGCAGCATCACACTTCCCTATTATTCGCTCGACGGGCTGAATAAATTACTGAAAGACCTGCACATCACCATCAGTTAAGGTATGGTCATCCAAAAATTTGTTACGCTGCTGATACCGGCTTTGTTGATTGGATCTTGCTTGCTGGCACAAAGCAACGGAAAGTCTGTTGTAGATAGCAGTAAACAAATACTACCTGTTAAAGACAGTGTAAAAAAACATGACCCGAAAATTGCAACCCGCCGTTCGGCTATTCTTCCCGGCTGGGGGCAGGCTTACAACAAACAATATTGGAAGATTCCACTGGCATATGGTATCATTGCCATTCCGGTGGGTACTTATATCTTCAATAACAATTATTACAAGAAGATGAAGTTCGCTTATGAAGCGCGCTATAAGCAATCACAGGGTGATCCCAGTGATGTTCCCTTCATCGATCCAGAATTGGTAAGGTTACCCATCGATGATTTATTGACTTATCGCAATGCGTATCGCCGTGACCGGGATTACTCCGTGCTGTTTTTTTTACTTGCCTGGGGATTTCAGGTAGTTGATGCCACTGTGTTTGCTCACCTCAAACCATTTGATGTCAGCAATAACCTAAGTATGCAAATGCGCCCTCAATTAGATCCGATTACCCGCAATGCCGGTCTCTCACTCACTTTCCAATTAAAATCAAAATCAGATAAATCAAGAGAAGCACGTTAATGGAACACCCGATGAAAATTGCATTGATTGGATATGGAAAAATGGGTAAGGCGATAGAAGCAGCCGGCCGCCAGGCAGGTCACAGCTTTCCACTGATCATAGATCTCAGCAATCAACAGGAACTGACTGCAGCAAGTCTCAGTCAGGTAGATGTTGCGATTGAATTCACCGGACCCCATTCTGCCGCCGACAATATCACCACCTGCCTGGATGCCGGTATTCCCATAGTATCCGGAAGTACGGGCTGGTTAGATCAATGGGAGGAAGTATCTGCCCATTGTCATGCAAAACAGGGCTGTCTGATCTATTCCAGTAATTTCAGCATTGGCGTCAACTTGTTCTTTGCCGCCAATGTCTGGCTGGCGAAATTGATGAAAGCCTACCCGAACTACCGCCCATCTATAGAGGAAATTCACCACACAGAAAAAAAAGACGCCCCCAGTGGTACAGCCATTACGCTGGCAGAAGATCTGCTGGCAGCGCGACCAGATCTGTCGGCCTGGATTAATGAACCCAGCACTACCCCCGAACTCTTACCGATCATTTCCAAACGGATCGACCCAACACCGGGAACCCATCGTATTCAGTACAGCTCACCCATCGATGATATCGAGTTAATTCATACTGCTCACAACAGAACAGGTTTTGCCAATGGGGCCCTGCTGGCTGCTGCTTTTACCCAAAATAAGCGTGGTATTTTCTCTATGAGAGAGGTTATAGCATTTTAGCCCCCACCCTGTTCACTTTCCATTTTTTTCCTATATTGCTGTAATGTTGTCGAAGAAAACCCAGTATGCTTTCAAGGCCCTGACCTATCTGGCAGAACACCACGAGGAGGGACCCGTGCTCATTGCCATGATTGCCCGGAAGAAAAAGATTCCGCTTAAATTTCTGGAGAACATATTGCTGCAATTAAAAAAAGATGGCATTCTGGACAGTAAAAAAGGGAAAGGCGGCGGCTACTTTTTTAAACTATCACCACAGCAAATTCAACTGTCCCGCATCATGCGGCTATTGGAAGGGCCCATCGCATTGTTGCCTTGTGTCAGCTTAAATTTTTATGAAAAATGTAAGGACTGTGATGAAAAGTCCTGCGGATTGAATAAAGTGATGAAACAGGTAAGAGATAATACGCTGAGCGTGCTCGACAAAAGAACCGTACTAGATTTACTACCTTAATATGACCCCTTAAAAATCAAACCCATGAAACGTTTATTATTTGTTTTACTTGTATTTCCCTTGGTAACTATAGCACAGGAAAAACAGCCCCCCTCCACATTGCCTAAAAACATTTTTCGTGTCAATCTGTCTTCACTCCTGCTGAAAAATTACCATGTAACCTATGAGCGTGGTTTCAGCAGAAAACTTTCTTTCTCGCTTAGTTATCGTTGGATGCCAAAAGGCACGATACCCTTCAAAAATTATTTTGACAATGATGTGAGCAGCAATGCCCTTCAATTGAATTCATTCCAGGTTGGCAACTCCGCCATTACCGGAGAAATGCGCTTCTATTTGGGTAAAAAGAATCTCAAAGGATTCTATCTCGCCCCCTATGTTCGCTTTGCCACCTTCGATGCAACTGCACCCATCGATTATACCTCTACTACCGGGGGGCCGTCTGTTACAAAGACCGGCGATTTCACGGGAAAAGTTACATCCACCAGCGGTGGTCTCATGTTGGGGTGGCAATTCAATATATCCAAGAATATACTTATTGATTTGCAAATAATCGGTGCACACTTTGGAAGTTGTTCCGGTGAACTCAACCTACTATCAGTAGTTCCTTTGACTCCCCAGGAACAGAGTTCGCTGCAAAGTAGCTTGAATGGTATCGGTATTGATCCCTTCGATATTAAACCAACTGTAAATGCGAATGGTGCCAATATTCAGATAAACGGCCCCTGGGCAGGTATCCGTGGTGCGAATATTGGTATCGGATTTAGATTCTGATTGAATTTACTGAAACCTTCGTCCCTTGTTTTCAGGGTGGTTGTTGAGCATATCATCCGTCATCCTGTCAAGGTCGAATGCCGGCTGCCAGCCCCAGTCGTTGCGCGCAACACTGTCATCAATGCTCTGTGGCCAGCTATCAGCAATGGCCTGACGATAATCGGGTTGACAGGTAAGCTCAAAATCGGGTAGGTGGCGCCGGATAGACTGACCCACCTCTTCCGGAGAAAAACTCATACCTGCGATATTATAGGAGGTTCTGACAGATATTTTATCAGCAGGTGCTTCCATCAGTTCCAGCGTTGCCCTGAGTGCATCGGGCATATACATCATCGGCAGGAAGGTATCAGCAGCCAGGTAACAATTGTATTTCCCCTGCAACAAGGCTTCCTGATAAATCTCCACAGCATAATCGGTGGTGCCGCCCCCTGGCAATGACTTATAACTAATCAATCCGGGATAACGAATACTCCGAACATCTACGCCAAAACGCTTGTAGTAATAATTGCACCAGAATTCTCCGGCATACTTGCTGATACCATATACTGTGGTGGGCTCGATGACTGTATGCTGCGGACAAAGCCGGCGGGGAGAGGTAGGACCAAAAACTGCAATGCTACTGGGCCAATAAACCTTGCTCAACTTCTCTTCCCGCGCGATATCCAACACATTAAGCAGGCCCTGCATGTTGAGGTGCCAGGCGAGGTGCGGATTTTTCTCACCGGTAGCCGATAGCATCGCTGCCAGCAAGTAAATCTGGGTGATATTTTGTCGTATCACCTGCACATGCAACATCTCCTTATTCATCACATCCAAACTAACATAGGGGCCGGTGCCGGCCAGCAAAGGATTTTCCTCCCGTAAGTCGGAAGCAATGACTTGTGCATTCCCATATATATTCCGCAGTGCGAGGGTAAGCTCTACACCTATTTGTCCGGAGGCACCGATGACCAGTATTTTTTCTTTAGGAGTCGACATACAATAAATTTCGGGTGCAAGGTAAATCAAAAAATGACTACCCCTCTTCTGGTGGGGCCAACAAGCAGTTGGTAATTATTACTTACTTTTACATGCAATCGATTGACACTATTACAAGCATATGATGCCCGAATTCCTTCAGCAACTTTTCTCCCGGCAAACCTATCGTCCGGAATCCTTTTTTTTAATTGCCGGACCCTGCGTGGTCGAATCAGAAGAGCTGGTGATGGAGGTAGCAGGTAAATTAGCTGATTTAGGTAAACAATTTGGTATCCCCTGTGTCTTCAAAGCCAGCTATCGAAAAGCCAACCGTACCAGTGCCGGATCTTTTATGGGTATAGGTGATGAAAAAGCCCTGGCCTTGATTCAGAAGGCAGGACAAACTTTCGGGTTACCTACTACCTCCGATATCCATGCAACTGAAGAAGCTGCTATGGCTGCCCCTTATCTCGATATTCTTCAGATTCCTGCTTTCCTTTGCCGCCAGACAGACCTCTTGCAGGCGGCAGCAGCTACCGGAAAAATTGTCAATGTAAAGAAGGGGCAATTCCTCAGCGGCCCCTCCATGAAATTCGCCGTTGAAAAAATACAGCAGGCCGGCAATAGCCACGTGATGCTCACCGAAAGAGGCAACACCTTCGGTTATCAAGACCTCGTTGTCGATTACAGAAATATCCCCTGGATGCAGGCACATGCCGTACCGGTGATTATGGATTGCACCCACTCTCTGCAACAACCCAATCAGCCATCGGGCGTAACAGGCGGTAACCCCCAATTAATCGGTACCATAGCCAAAGCAGCCATTGCTGTAGGTGCTGACGGACTCTTCATTGAAACCCATCCCAATCCCGCAGTTGCCAAAAGTGATGGTGCCAATATGCTCGCGCTGGAACAATTACCACAACTGCTGGAGCAATTGGTAAGAATCCGGGAAGCAATCCAATAAGGGGAATCAGGTACGGGTACCGAAGTAAAGCCAATCTACTAAAGCCGATTAATACCGCAGCGGATTGCGCCTGCCGTATGATATGTACTGGCGCATATTGATCCAGAAAGCCATAATCATGTAAATGATGACCGGGGAGCCAAAGGTCAGAAAACTGATATAAATGAACCAGAACCTGATACGGGAACTGGCAATGCCAAAACGCTCGCCCAGTAAAGTGCAAACACCGAATACATTGAATTCTATGTAATCCCTGAGTTTCTGCATGGTTAAATAACGATTGTAAAGCAAAGCAAAATTAACCATTTTAACTAAAAAGAGTTTTACCCCAAGGGACTTTTTGGTAATTTTGCCCCGCCTGCTGATTGTAATCAGTTTCGGTATTTTATTTGAACATTTTACACCTGTAAATTTTATAGTATGGCTTTCGACATCGAGATGATTAAGCAAGTTTATGCCAACTTCCCCGCGCGGGTAGAGGCTGCCAGGAAAGTACTGGAACGTCCACTGACCTTGAGTGAAAAAATTCTGTTTACACACCTGCACCCTGATCAGGTGGCTCAGGTATTTGAGCGTGGAAAAAGCTATGTAGACTTTGCTCCGGATCGTGTAGCCATGCAGGATGCCACTGCCCAGATGGCATTGCTCCAATTTATGCAGGCCGGACGTCAATCAGTTGCCGTTCCCTCTACCGTACATTGTGACCACCTGATCACTGCCAAAGTAGAAGCAGCACAAGACTTGAAAGTAGCCAATGAAGAGAGCAAGGAAGTATACGATTTCCTCGCTTCTGTATCCAATAAATATGGTATCGGCTTCTGGAAGCCCGGAGCAGGCATCATTCACCAGGTTGTGCTGGAAAACTATGCCTTCCCCGGAGGAATGATGATCGGAACCGATTCTCATACCGTAAATGCCGGCGGTCTGGGCATGATTGCCATCGGTGTAGGTGGAGCAGATGCCTGCGATGTGATGGCAGGACTCCCCTGGGAATTGAAATGGCCCAAATTGATTGGTGTGAAGCTTACCGGAAAACTGAGTGGGTGGACAGCCCCGAAGGATGTTATTTTGAAAGTGGCTGGGATACTTACTGTAAAAGGCGGTACCGGAGCCATCGTAGAATATTTTGGTGAGGGTGCCCGCAGCATGAGCTGTACGGGCAAAGGTACCATCTGCAACATGGGTGCTGAAATTGGTGCTACCACTTCTACTTTTGGATATGATGATAGCATGGGTCGTTACCTGCGCGCCACCGGTCGCGAGGAAGTAGCCAACCTAGCAGATGCCATTGCTGCTCACCTCAATGGTGACCCCGAAGTATATGCAGCCCCGGAAAAATATTTCGACCAGGTGATTGAAATCAACCTGAGTGAATTGGAGCCACACCTAAACGGGCCTTTCACCCCCGATCTGGCAACACCCCTATCAAAAATGAAAGAAGCCGTTGAAGCCAATGGCTGGCCCGCCAAAATTGAAGTGGGTCTGATTGGAAGTTGCACCAACAGCTCGTATGAAGACATCAGCCGTTCTGTTAGCCTCGCGCGCCAGGTAAAGGAGAAGGGACTCACCCTGAAAAGTGAATTCACCATTACACCGGGATCAGAGCAAGTTCGATACACAGTAGAACGCGATGGCTTCCTGGAAGTTTTCGATTCGATAGGAGCCCGCGTATTTGCCAATGCCTGCGGACCCTGCATCGGAATGTGGGACCGTGTGGGTGCAGAGAAAAAAGAACGCAATACCATCGTACACAGCTTCAACAGAAATTTTGCCAAGCGTGCCGATGGCAATCCCAATACCCTTGCCTTCGTGGGTTCACCGGAACTGGTAACTGCCCTGGCAATTGCTGGAGACCTGCGATTCAATCCCATCACAGATACCCTCACCAATGATAAAGGGGAACAAGTGAAACTCGATGAACCCGGCGGTCAAGAATTGCCTCCCCGCGGATTTGCCGTGGAAGATGCCGGCTACCAGGCGCCTGCCGCAGATGGTAGCAGTGTCAATGTGGTGGTAGATCCCAACAGTAAGCGCCTCCAATTATTGGCTCCCTTCTCTGCCTGGGAAGGTACCGATCTGAAAGGATTGAAATTATTAATAAAAGCAAAGGGCAAATGTACTACTGACCACATCAGCATGGCAGGTCCCTGGTTGAAATACCGCGGACACCTCGATAACATTAGTAATAACCTGCTGATAGGCGCTGTGAATTTCTTCAATGAAAAAACAGATGCAGTAAAGAACCAGCTCACCGGTGAATATGGTGCAGTTCCGGCCACCCAACGTGCGTACAAAGCTGCGGGAGTAGGAACCATCGTGGTAGGTGATGAAAACTATGGGGAAGGAAGTTCACGTGAGCATGCCGCCATGGAGCCCCGCTTCCTCGGTGTTCGTGCCATACTGGTGAAGTCCTTCGCCCGCATCCACGAAACAAATCTTAAGAAGCAGGGCATGCTGGCATTGACCTTTGCCAACAAGAGTGAGTACGATTTGATTCAGGAAGATGACACCATTGAGATCAATGGTCTGACTGAATTTGCACCCGGTAAGCCGTTACAATTGGTGTTCACCCACGCTGATGGCAGCAGTCATACCATTTCTGCTAACCACACCTACAATGAACAGCAAATTGAATGGTTCAAGGCAGGTGCTGCACTGAACATCATTCGCAGATCAGTAGCATAATTAGTTACACGATTTATTAGAAAACGTCCGCCGATGGTGGACGTTTTTTTTGGGCACAAAATAAATAGCGCAAAAAAAAACTGCCCGGTGAAAACCGAGCAGTCTACTTATAAATCGAATCTCTGATTATTTTACTTCCTCGAATTCAGCGTCGGTTACTGTTTCTCCTCCTGCTTGTGACTGGTTCGGATTTTCGTTACCTGCGCCGGCTGCTTGACCATCTGCACCCGCAGCTTGCTGGGCTTTGTAGATATCTTCGCTGGCGGCCGTCCATGCTGTATTCATTTCAGCCATGGCAGCATCCACTGCTGTAATATCCTGGTTCTTGTGTGCTTCCTTCAGTTTATTGAGAGCAGTTTCAATGGCACCCTTTTTATCTGCAGGAATCTTGTCGCCGAATTCTTTGAATTGCTTTTCGGTCTGGAAGATCAGGCTATCGGCTTGATTGAGTTTTTCAACTTTTTCGCGGGCCACTTTATCGGTAGCTTCATTGGCTTTGGCTTCCGCTTTCATCTTTTCAATTTCCTCCTTGCTCAAACCACTGCCGGCTTCAATTCTGATTTTCTGTTCTTTACCGGTACCCTTGTCTTTAGCGCTTACATTCAGCAAGCCATTGGCATCAATATCAAAAGTTACTTCGATCTGAGGCACACCGCGGGGAGCAGGAGGGATACCATCGAGGTTGAACATCCCTAAGCTCTTGTTTTGATTGGCCATGGGACGCTCACCTTGTAGCACATGGATCTGAACACCGGGCTGGTTATCGCTGGCTGTTGAGTATATTTCTGTTTTCTTGGTAGGAATGGTCGTGTTGGAAGCGATCATGGTTGTCATTACACCACCCATGGTTTCGATACCCAAGCTCAGGGGAGTAACGTCGAGCAACAGTACATCTTTCACTTCACCGGTGAGAACAGCACCCTGAATAGCAGCACCGAGTGCTACCACTTCATCGGGGTTCACACCGCGGTTAGGCTTTTTACCGAAGAACTTTTCAACGATCTCCTGTACTTTAGGAATACGGGTTGAACCACCCACCAGTATAACTTCATCAATTTGAGATACGGAATAGCCTGCATCTTTCAGGGCTTCTTCACAAGGCTTCAAGCAACGGACGAAGAGTTTATCGGAAAGCTGCTCGAATTTCGCGCGGCTCAATTTCAATACCAGGTGTTTAGGCACACCATCAACGGCAGTGATATAAGGCAGGTTGATTTCTGTTTCAGAGGAAGAACTCAATTCTACTTTGGCCTTCTCAGCAGCTTCTTTCAAACGCTGCAGGGCCATAGGATCTTTGCGCAGGTCAATGGCTTCCTGTTGCTTAAATTCATCCGCGAGCCAGTCCATAACTACCTTATCAAAATCATCACCTCCCAGGTGCGTATCACCATTGGTAGATTTCACTTCAAATACGCCGTCACCCAGTTCGAGAATAGAGATATCGAAGGTACCGCCACCCAGGTCGAATACGGCGATTTTCTGATCGATTGATTTTTTATCCAGGCCATAAGCGAGGGCTGCGGCGGTAGGTTCGTTCACGATCCGGCGAACATTCAGTCCCGCGATCTCACCGGCTTCTTTGGTTGCCTGGCGTTGTGCGTCATTAAAATAGGCGGGCACGGTAATCACGGCCTCATTTACTTCATGTCCGAGGTAATCTTCCGCCGTTTTCTTCATTTTTTGAAGAATCATAGCAGAGATTTCCTGGGGCGTATAGAGACGATCGTCGATGGCAACGCGACAGGTATTGTTATCACCTTTGGCCACCTGATAGCTCCAGTGACTGATTTCTTCGGTCACCTCATCGAAGCGACGACCCATGAAACGCTTCACAGAAGCGATGGTATTTTTAGGGTTGGTAATGGCCTGGCGTTTGGCGGGATCACCCACTTTACGTTCGCCATTTTTCAGGAAAGCCACCATGGAGGGGGTGGTTCTTCTACCCTCTTCATTGGCGATTACTACCGGTTCATTACCTTCCATTACAGCTACGCAGCTGTTGGTGGTACCCAGGTCAATTCCGATTATTTTGCCCATATACTTGTTTTTCAATGAATTAATAATCAATAGTTACCAATCTTTGTGCCACCTGCCATAAAGTGCAAAAATGTCAGTCTGAGCAGTAACTACCCGCAAGCTTTGACAGGCATTATTGCAATTTGAGTAAAAATGACATAAAAAAGGGTGCTCATTTAGGCGTCGCCGGGGGGCGGAAAGTGTAATGTTTCTGGGAAAGATAGCTGAAGATAACCACGAAGAAGGTGGTCATTATTTTTGAGGGAGTGGGATACCAGCCCCAGTGATCAACAAAAAGTTTAAGGAAAACATAGTTTAGGAGGAGGCAGATAAAGACTACAGCAAAGTACCGCCCCAGTTGGATGCGTTTGGCGACGACGGTCTGCTGAAATACCACATATCTACTTAGGTAAAAGCCAATGGGGAAGGTAAAGCAGAAACTGACGAGGAAGGCAGCGTAGTGGGCTTTAATACTAAAGGGGGGTAGTTGAACAGGTTGTTCATGAAAAAGATAGTGAAAAGTACAGTAGAAGAGAAAGATATCGAGCAGGGTATTTGCACCGCCGCAGGCGGCATAGCGGAAGGTTTGTAAGGGGAATATCTTACGAAAGGGTGGATAGAAAGCATCTACCACTCTTAGGATGAGACCACGGATAAATGCGTGCAACTTCATCATATCGGAGGGCGAAGGTAGGGCTTAATTAGTTACTTTTGCAGTCCTTACTACTACCCATGCGACTCGTACATGAAATAAAGCAGGAGACGGCGGCGGCTTTACAGGCAGCATATGGAAAGCCATTTCAGCCGGAAGATATTTTGGTCAATGCCACCAAGCCGGAGTTCACCGGTGATTATACGGTGGTATTGTTTGCATTGGTGAAGCCATTGGGGGTTTCCCCTGCGGAGTTGGGGGAACGCCTGGGAGCTATGCTGGTAGCAAGAAGACCCGACCTGTTCGCCTCCTACAATTTGATCAAAGGATTTTTAAACCTGGAAGTGCAGGCTGCCTATTGCAGCCGTTGGCTGGAAGGGAATTACGGACAACGGGCTTACGGATATGTGCAAGAAAAACGGGAGCGGATCATGGTGGAGTATTCCTCTCCCAATACCAACAAGCCCTTGCATCTGGGACATTTGCGGAATAATTTTTTAGGAAGTAGCATTGCTTCGATTCTCGAAGCGAATGGACATGAAGTGGTGAAGACCTGCATTGTAAATGACCGTGGCATACATATATGTAAGAGCATGATTGCCTGGCAGCGGTATGGTGGGGGTGCGACACCGGCAACGACCCACACCAAGGGTGATCATTTTGTAGGAGATTATTACGTTCGCTTCAATGAGGCATTGAAAGTAGAAGTGGAAGCGGGTATAGCGAGCGGCCTCAGCAAGGAGCAGGCAGAGAAAGAGGCGCCCATCATGAAGGCGGCACAGGAGATGTTGTTATTGTGGGAGCAGGGTGATGTGGCCACAGTAAATTTATGGAAGAACATGAATGGCTGGGTGTATGAGGGGTTTGATGCAACGTATCGCCGCATTGGCAGTACGTTTGACAAGACTTATTATGAAAGCAACACGTATTTGTTGGGGAAGGATTTGGTGCAGGAAGGTTTGAAAAAGGGTGTTTTCTTTCAGAAGCCGGATGGCAGTGTATGGATTGATTTAACAGCGGATGGGTTGGATGAGAAGTTGGTGCAGCGAAGTGATGGCACGTCGGTATATATTACGCAGGACATAGGTTTAGCGGAGCAGAAGCGGGTAGAGTTTCAGGCGGAGCAGAGTATTTATGTGGTAGGTGATGAGCAAAATTATCATTTCAAGGTGCTCAAGTTGATATGTCAGAAATTGGGGTTGCCTTCGGCGGATGGCATTTTTCATCTCAGTTATGGTATGGTGGAGTTGCCGACAGGTAAGATGAAGAGTCGGGAAGGAACGGTGGTGGATGCAGATGATTTACTGGATAATATGTTGCGGATTGCGGGTGAGAAGACGGCTGAGTTGGGGAAGGTGAATGATTTCAGTACGGAGGAATTACAGCATTTAAATGAGGTGATAGGGTTGGGGGCTCTGAAGTTCTTTTTATTGCGGGTTGACCCCAAAAAGAAGATGGTATTTAATCCGGAGGAGAGCATCGATTTTCATGGGTTCACCGGACCGTTCATACAGTATACACATGCCCGTATTTGTAGCATTTTGAGGAAGGCGGGTACGGCGGCGGGGGTGCAGGTTGAGGCGGGGGTTGAGGAGCCCTGGATGCCGGAGGAGCGGGAGTTGGTGTTGGCGTTAGAGACATTTCCTTCGGTGATTGACGAGGCGGCGCGACAGCATGATCCCTCACAACTCGCTATTTTTACGTACCAGGTAGCTAAAATTTTCAATGGTTTATACGCAGCCCATTCCATAGCTGGGGCGCCAACGGCGGGGTATAAGCGGCGGCGGTTGCAGTTAGCTGAGTTAACGATGCATGTTATTAGGAATGGCATGGGTTTATTGGGTATTTCGGTGCCCGAGCGGATGTAAATGTTCGGCCTTTCAGGTACAATATTCAATCCTTTTAATTAACTTTGCGCTCCCTGCGGAGGTGGCGAAATTGGTAGACGCACTACTTTGAGGTGGTAGCGGGGTAACAGCCGTGGGAGTTCGAATCTCCTCTTCCGCACAAACGCCCTTCCGCTGAAAGCGGGGGGCGTTTTACATTGCGAACGAAGTAAGCTTGCTTACGAGAGTGAGCAAGGGAAAACGCCCAACTGTCCGCCATAGGCGGATAGTAAGGGCTTTGGGTACGCGCCCCACCTTGAGATCAGCGCAGCTAATCTCCATAAGGCCAGTGTGGGTGTGTAGTTTGAGTGTGGTATCTAATTCATTGCGAACGAAGTAAGC
>CAYUXJ010000030.1:0-21228 GCA_964448845.1 uncultured Sediminibacterium sp. | reverse complement strand
AGATTATAAATAAACTGAATGAATGAAATAAAACAAATTTAATGTCCCGAGATAGATAACCTATTGACTCTTAATTTCTTCGAAGCAATTTTAGCTCAATTTGTTGCCAAGAATAAAAATGAAAAGTTTTATCATCACTCATAGCCACAAATAGTCCTCCGTGGAACCCTGGCAATGCTATAGAAGTTACATCAGAACCATCTGAATTTTTTACAGAAAACTGAATTTTTTTAATGAGATCATGTTGATGCTTGTTGTTGGTAGTGCCCTCTCTTGGATATACATTAAAAGAACCGGCGGCCTGATCAGAAACTAAAATATAACCCTTCCCTTTTGCTGTTGAATAAATAGAAATGCCCTCGTTATCGTCAAGGTATTCTCCCTTTCCAAATAAGGCCAACTCAACATCTGAACTGTCAGGATCTGCGTAATACTTTCTGACGCCCACCTGCTCATCTGAGTAATACACATAACCAAGTTCATTATCAACAGCGATTGATTCAATTTCTTTTTTCCCCGAGTATGCTCCAAATTTTCTAACCAGTTCTCCTTTTACAGTACCATTTTCTGAGTAAAGTCGGTACTGATATAAATATCCGGATGAAGGTCCCTCTTTTCTTCCCACAATGGCAAACATCTGGCCATTAGAAGGTCTCTTATATAAGGCAATTCCCATAGGGAGACAGAGACTATCATCTGAGAATACCCGAATTCCACCCGCATCAACTAACCCCATGGAAGGCAACTCAAAAACACGAATAGCATTTCGATCTCTTTCAGTGGCAACTGCTATATCGATGTACTTGTTCTCCATTTTAAACCCATAAGCAACATCTATATTGTTAACCCGTTTAAATCCTAGTCGAGTTTTAGCCGGGTTTATTTTCCCATTTAAACCAAATACATAAACACCTCCATTCTCTTTGTCTTTATCCGTTCCTAAAATCAAGCTGCTATCCGGAAATTGAATGTTGACCCAAATTGCGGGATCATCACTATCCCCTCCTACAGTATCAGTAACTACTATTGGAATCATCTGTTTTGGTGAGTAACAAGCAATGGTCAAAAAAGAAATCAATATTCCATGTAAAAAAATTAGGCGCATACGAATAATTTAAAAAATGAAAAAACTCCCGGCTAAATATCCAGGAGTTCTAAAGTATTGAAATTCGTTTACTTAATCAGGTCAAACTTGAAGCCCAAGCTTACTCTATGTCCGTAATACTCTAGCTGAGCCGTTCTTTCACGACTTCCCTGGTAATAACGAAGGGGCTCATTGGACAAGTTGTTGGCCTCAACAAAGACCCTGAACATTTTTGTGAAAGCATAAGAACCATTGAAATCAAGGAACAACTGTTTGTCGTAATAACGATCAAAAAATGCATCTTCATTGTATCCGGCATCATCGCTATCGTCAACATAAGCTGCAGTGTAGTTCAAAGACACCCTCAGTACCAATTTCTTGTTTTCATAAGATAATGACCCATTGAACATATGTGGGGCAGTTCCTGGTAGTGTAACATCACTTCTAATCAGGTTTCCCGATCCATCATAGATTCCCTTTGCCCTGGATTTGGTATAGGTATAATTGGTGTAAATGCCGAATCCTTTCCAAAATCCCGGAAGAAAATCAAGCTGTCGCTGATATGCCACTTCAAATCCAACAACATCAACTGCACTTCCATTTCTTCTTTGAAGGAATTGCCAATTATCACCAGCTACAATTGGGTTATTGACAATATTGGGAAAGTCGCTGGCAAACTTATCGCGTGTATAATTTTCATCCCTGTAAGTATAGAAGAAATTATTGAGGCGTTTATAGAAAATACCTCCGGACAAAATGCCAACTGATTTAAAATACCGCTCAAACATTAAGTCAATATTAGTTGATTTAATTGGCTGAAGAGCCGGATTACCTGCACTTAACTCATTGTCGCTTGGCAGTATATTAAAATATGGCACTAAATCATAGTATTTAGGTCTGGCAATCCCCGTTGTAAGAGCTAATCGCCAAATCATATTATCAGTCGCAGCATATCGAAAATTAACACTGGGAAGAACATTCAAGTAACTATTTTTCAATTTTGCTTCTCCCTTAAACGTGTCTTCATCTTCAACAATATTACCGGTATAATTAATCGCCGTATTCTCCAGCCTCAATCCAGCTACCATTTTTATTTTATCAGTCCATTCATGATTCACCTGTACATATCCAGCGGTTATGGTCTCTTTTGCCCGATAATTTCCGGCCAGATATTCTGCCGGTGCATCTGTTTCCCTAAAGGAGGCAGCATCTTTAAAATTAAATCTGCCAAGAAATACAGGGTCTACAAAAGAGCCTACTCTATACTTCCCACCTCCATAAAATCCCCTAGGAGGATCTTGATTTCCTAACCCAAGCAAGGTGATATTGGCAAATGAGGATGCCATGGTTCCAATGGGTGTATACTGGAAAAAGTTATTATCGCGTACTTTGGTTTTATCACGAAGACGTAAGCCATACTTCAGTATAGTTTTGCCACCTGTAGCTATTGGCTGTGAAAATCCAAGTTTCATGTTAAAGTCTTCTTCATACTGAACCTGGTTCTCTTCAGTTAATTCATTTAAACGCGTATATGAAGATAATGGAGTTGTAGAAGTTAAGAGGGGAAATTCGCGCTCGCTGATGTCTTGTGTGACCTGTATTGAGCGCCGACCCATAGACACATACCGTTCATTAGGACGAAACTCCGATGCCTTAGCATATTGTGCACTCCAGTCTACTTTTACTTTGCCGAATAAATGATCGCCTCTTAGTTGCAAAGTGCGAACGCGCTGATCTTCCAAACGCCTTGATTCACTTCTATCATTAGCTACTCCCCCTTTTGTTTGGCGAAGAACTTCTCCATTGTTATACCCTGTAATTTCACCGGCGGAATTGTAAATAAGATTTGTGGCCCCGCCTCTGAATCTATGTCTGAGCCTGTAACGATTTTCTAAGTCATCTCTCCAATTATAATTTCCAACTAAATAAAGAGTATGATTAGGCGCCAGCTTGAAGTCGAAGGTTGCTGAAAGTGCCCTACGAACTCGCTTTACATCATACTTGCGAATATCATGATCTGATACATATAATTTTCCATTGGCGTCTTTTGACCAAACTGCTTCCACATTGTCAGAACCATAGTCATTTGAATTAAAAGAGCCATTAACAAGGTATCCTATTTTTTTGTTCCTTGTGCGATTGCCAATTATGAAATTCGCTGTTCCATTGAACCCGTTTCTAATAGGCGCTGAACCTCCGGCAATTGTTCCGGATATTCTAAGCCCATTCGAAGGTGCCCGAGTAATTAGGTTAACTGAGCCTCCAATAGCATCTGCGTCCATTTCAGCTGTAAGCGTCTTACTTACTTCAATGGTTTGAATCACATCGGCAGGAATCAGGTCCATTTGAATTCTTCTGTTGTCACCTTCTGCTGAAGGTATCCGCTCACCGTTCAAATTGACAGAATTTAATTCGGGGCCCATTCCACGAATTATTATATTACGCGCTTCGCCCTGGTCATTTTGCATGGTAATACCTGGCACTCTTCTGATCGCATCCCCAATATTTGCATCTGGAAATCTTCCTACTTGTTCCGAAGAAATGACATTCGTAATGTTTAGGTTATTCTTTTGCTGATTCAATGCTTTTGCCTGACCTTTCAATCTATCACCCAGTACCATTACTTCCTTCATAATATTCACACCCGACTTTAACTGCTCAGTAAAAGTGTTACTGCCTGCTTTTACTTCTATGGCCTTCTGCGAAGTATGATACCCAACATATTCAATAATTAGTGTATATCGGCCGGTGTTTAATCCTTGAAAAGTTGCGACGCCGGATTGATTGGAAATGGCTTTACGATTCCCGGGTTTCAATTGCACATTGGCACCGGGCATATTCAAGTTTTCCTCGTCTATAATTTTAATATTCAATACATTCTGGGCCTGAATAACCCCTGATAACAGAAAGAAAAAAGCAAGAGACAGCAGTTTTGGCATAAAAGTTAATTTGTGCAAATTTGAGGCATCACTGTTATCAACAAATTAACTTTCAATTATGATTCTATTATGATGTAAGTAATAACTGATTGTAATCAATTCTCTTCGATTCTTCGGAATCTAGTACCCGAAGTCCGACATTTCCGCATTTCGATAACCGGTTTTTCCTTATTCGTAATTACCTCAGCTGTTTCAGCGACAACTTCGCACCTCAAATTTGAAGAGCTTATTATGCGCATCCTGATAACATGTATTTTATTTCATACAGTAACTGTCTGCATTGCACAGAAAAATGGCAATCAACTACCTGACAGCATATTCCAACACAGCACATTCCTTCCCGACATTACCCTGGTAGGTCGTAACACAAAAGCTGATATTCACTTTTTACCGGAAATCGTAGGCACTACCATCCATGCAGGTAAGAAAAATGCATTAATCATGATGGACAATGTACAGGGCAATGTTGTCAATAATACCATGCGGCAGGTGATGGCCAAAGTGCCAGGTATTCAGGTATGGGAAAGCGACCCCAGCGGTATTCAAATCGGTATTGCTGCTCGTGGTTTAAGTCCGAACCGTAGTTGGGAATTCAATACACGTCAAAACGGATACGATATCAGCAGCGATCCCTTTGGCTATCCGGAAGCATACTATACGCCTCAGTTGAATTCCGTTCAGCGCATACAAGTAATTCGTGGTGCAGCCAGTCTTCAATATGGACCCCAATTTGGCGGACTTGTGAATTTTATTTTAAAAGATGGGAGCGATTTCAAAAAAAGCTTTCAATTTGAATCGCAACAAACAGCAGGAAGTTTCGGACTATTCAATTCCTACAATGCAATCGGCGGTAAGCTAAAGAAAAGCCACTATTATGCCTTCTGGGACCACCGCAGGGGAGATGGATTCAGACAAAACAGCGGATTTACTGTGAATACAGGTTTTGCCAGCTTCACCCATCAAATTACCGACCGACTCAAGGCCGGGGTAGAGATTACCCACTTTAGCTACCTGGCTCAACAACCCGGCGGGCTTACCGATGCACAATTTGCAGCCGATCCTTATCAAAGTCTTCGCCGGCGCAACTGGTTTGATGTCAAATGGAATATGGCAGCATTGAATCTGGACTATACTATCAGTGAACAAACCCGACTTAACATCAAAGCATTCGTTATGGGTGGGGATCGGAATAGCATTGGCTTTATGGCTCCCCCAACTGTTGGCGATACCATCCAGGCAACAACGCTACAATACGGGAACAGAAGAGTAGACATTGATCAATACCGCAACCAGGGAATCGAAGCAAGATTCCTGCACAGTTACACCATTGGTAAGGCAACGCATAGCTTTTCAACCGGATTCCGCATCTATCGTGGGAATACTTATCGCTTTCAGAATGGAAGAGGAGATACGGGGTTTGATTTTAATTTGAGAACAGAAGCTCCCTACCCGACAGATCTTGATTTTCTAACCGTTAACACTGCCTTCTTCGCGGAAAATGTTTTCAGAATTGGAAAAAAACTTTTGATCATACCCGGCTTCCGCATAGAAAACATCCGCAATACCGCTGATGGAAGAGTGAACCTTGTTGGAGCAGTAGAACAAAAAGTTGCCAATCAGAACAAAACCCGCCGATTCATTTTACCGGGTATCGGAGCAGAATACCACATCGGAAACACTGAAGTATATGCCAATTACTCCCAGGCCTATCGACCGGTACTGTTCAGCGACCTTACTGCCAATCCCATTACCGATGAAATTGATCAAAATCTACAGGACGCCCGAGGATATAACATAGATCTAGGTTACCGCGGACGTGTCAAAGATTTCTTGTTCTTTGACGTTAGTGGATTTTGGCTGCAATACAACAATCGGGTAGGATTAATTGCTCAGCAACGATTGGATGGAAGCTTTTACAACCTGCGCACCAATGTGGGCAATAGTTCGAGCAAAGGTGCTGAAATATTAGTTGAACTTAGCTTATTGAAAGCCCTGCAAGCCGACAAACGCTATGGTAACCTTTCCCTGTTTACTTCATTGGCGTTCATTGACGCCCGATATGACAACCTCCAGTTAATTGTGAGACAAGGCAATTCTTTAGTGACCACTAATTTGAAAAACAAGCAGGTAGAAAATGCTCCCCGACAAATTCTTAGGAATGGCATTACTTACAGTAAAACAAAATGGAAACTTACGCTACAACACAGCTATGTTTCATCTGCATTCAGTGATGCCAACAATACCAATACAACTGTAGCATCCGGCATCAATGGTGTAATACCCGCTTATCATCTGTTTGACCTGAGTGGTAACTATGACTTGAACTCATCATTTTTTATTCGGGCCGGCATCAATAACCTGCTGAATGAAAAATATTTCACCCGTCGTGCGGGAGGCTATCCGGGTCCCGGACTAATGACTGCGGAGCCGAGAAATCTATTTTTAACTTTTGGTGTGAAGCTTTAATGGTAAGACAAGATCTCTACCTCAGCTTCATAAAAACCTTCCCTAAACAATTAACGAGTGTGTCTTTTTAAGCTTCTACTTCAAATGAATCTTAAAAAAGGCAACCAGCTTATTGACTACATCATCTGCCTGATTACCATCAAAGCTGTGAAAAGCAACATACTCATGGTATTCGCTGGGAACACCGAAGCTGCGCAATCTGCTATGAAGCCACTGACTATGATATACAGGAACTACAGGGTCTAAGTTGCCATGAAAGCTAATCGTGGGTGGAGTCGAACTACTTACATTCCAGTAAGGACTGAGAGATTTATACAAGGTAGTATCCCAGGACTTTCCAACATACTCTGCAATCACACTTCCGTTGTAAGTACCTTGAATATAATTAGTACTGTTATACCAGGCCCAGTCATTCATAATGCTCGGTCCAAATACATTACCTACACATTTAATTTTAGTATTGACTCGATATGAATAAATCATCGCCATTTGTGAACCTGCACTTCCCCCGACAACTCCAATCTTAGAACCAATCTTATAATAAGTGAGGCTATCCATTACTTTGTTAATAGCAGCCTGAATATCTGCCATTAATTCATCATGATGAATTTTACTAACAAAGCTGGCATATCGGTAATTCATATTGACAACTGCAATATTCTTCCATTTACTTTTCAAAAGGCTTACATACATATCCATGTCTTCCTTCCTGCCGGTCTTCCATCCACCTCCGTGGATAACCAGAATGATATGAGTGGAAGTATCTCTATTAGCGGGTAAATGAATATCATAGATTTGTCTGGGTGAATCAAGGCCATATTTCCTGTTTCTCAATATTGTATCCCTGAGTGAACTTAATCCCGTAGAGTTAACTGGAACCGAATTTTGTTTTACACATGCAGTATACCCCAAAGAAATCAGGACGACTGTGATAAAAAACTTTCCAAATGATATTTTCATAATTTAAAGATACCCATCCTGATAAGCAAGTAGATGTTTCCGTGCCGACAACAAAAGTTAAAATGACATTTCACATCAATCCTCGCCTCAAATAGAATTGTTTTTCAATTCATTATTTTATCCTGGTTACAGAAAGCAGCTGCGGAATTAACTTTCGATTAACTGTATTTTCTCTGTCAGCATCAATCTTTTTATCTGTATGTATGATTGAAAGTGATTTGGTTAAATAGAGAAATGCGAGTGGACTATCAAATAGGGAGCAACATAAAAAAGAAAGGGGCACTCTTAATAAGTGCCCCTTTATCAATTTAATTATCTATTGAAAAGATCAGAGTTCAAAACGAAGACGGGTGAAGTAATATGCACCATTAAAGCCAAACTGTTGTACGCGGCGTGAGTATACGAAGCGTCCTATGCTGAAGTTATTGCTGTGCTGGTGGCGATCTTGATAGACATCAAAAATATTGTTTCCTCCTACTGTCAATGTTACTCCCTTCATCACCTCATAACTCACTGTGAGATCTGTAATCGTATGAGCATTGAAGGTCTGATCCAGCGTTTCCCGAAGTCCGGTCAGTGTATTCACCGGCCAGGTCGCAGGTGCAGCAGGGTTGATGGTAGGATCCAGGTAGACTACTTTTCCGAAACGAACTGCACGAAGCATAGCGGAAAACTTTCCGGAACGATAATTCAGCATGAAAGTATGTTTGTTCTGCGGATTAGCCACTTCAATACGGCTTTGGTCCTCCCGGTTGAAATAGTTGCCAAGCTGTCCTGTTGCAACCAAAATCGGAGAAGCTTTAATGATGGGGTTGCCGCTGGCATCCTTTTTTACTTCATTGTCAATGAAGTTAGCTGCCCAGGTAAATCGTAACTGTCCCTTCTTCCCTACACTTGCATTATAGCTCACTACAGACTCAATACCACGGGCACGGGTATCAATGGCATTGGTAAAGAAGTTGGCAGTTTGTGCATTGGCAGCAGCCAGCTGTGCACGTAATACAGCATCACCTCCATCGGAGAAGTTATTGGTCAATACGATACGGTCATTGATGTCAATTTGGTAAGCATCGAGAGAGAACTCCAGTTTACGGTTAAAGAACTTGGCAGTCACACCCATGGTGTAGCTCGTAGATGTCTCCTGCTTAAGACGAGGTATTCCCAGGATCTGTGCCGGTATACTCTCATTAGTAAAAGTTCCGCTTTCAGTAGGAACTAGTCCGGCACCAGTGCTTAGAAACAGTGTATTGGTTCTGGCATAAAACTTCTGTTGCTGTGAAGGGGCACGAAAGCCGGAGCTGGTAGAGGCACGCAAAGAAATCTCATCGGTGATCTTATACCGTGTTGCTAACTTATAATTTAGTGTGCCACCAAAGTCAGAGTAGTTCTCATAACGAAGGGCAGCTGCAGCCATGAACTTTTTGGTGAAGTCTTGCTCTACATCTACATAGAGTGATACGTTGCTGCGGTTATTAGTTCCGGCATTAGTAGGCTGGAATCCGGAAAATACCTGTGCGCCGGCTGCTACTCCGGCAGCGGTATTGAAGTTTTTATAAGAAGCCTCTTCTCCGGCACGAACCCCGAACTGATCGATGCGATATTCTGCACCGAATGCTACGTTCAGTCCATCTTTCACATCAAATTTTCTAGAGAGGTCAGCATTCATAGTATTTTGAGTGAACTGCAATCCACCTGCATCAAATTCTTTCTGCCAGAAGCTGCTAACTGATGCTTGTGTGAAGTTGACAGAATTGGTAATGTTGAAGTCGAAAGTATTTCTTCCGTAAGTATTACTAAAATCAGCATTCCATTGACCAATTTTTCCTTTCACTCCGATGGCAGTAGAAACGTCTACTACATTTGAGTTAATCTCAGGAAGAAATCCATTCGGGTAAACGGCAAATATGGAGTTGCGGATACCAGCAGGTATACCGGAGGGATAGCGATAAAATCCTGCAGCATTTCCTTTTTTCCTGTTATAGCCACCAAAAGCATATAGCTGCCAGGTGCCATTCAGGGGAGCAGAAAAATTATACATCACTCCACCGCCCTTGATGCGTGAGTTACCAATGCGCATATCAAAGTCGTTGCGATTCAGGTTACGGGCGTTCATAATAGAGTCATCCCTTACTTGCCCGTTTACAGTTGGAAATACTGCACCGGTATAAGTACCCCCGCGATTGGTTTCACCGCGGCTGGTATATTCACCTGTTAGGTTGAGGAATCCTTTCTTACCAACTTTCAATCCGTAGTTGAGTGCAACCTGCGCTGTTCTTCCATCAGTAACTTTTGCCTGTGGAAAATTGCCCCGGTTGATCACAAAATCACGATCAAAAGTAGTCATGTGCTGACCTACAGAAGCATTTCCTACCAGCACACCGGTTTGTTGCTTTAATACGATGTTGATTACGCCGGCGATGGCATCTGAACCATATTGTGCTGCAGCACCATCCCGCAATATTTCAATACGCTCGATGGCATTGGCGGGAATAGCGTTTAAGTCAGTACCAACATTACCTCTGTTAACTGTACCATTCGCATTTACCAGGGCTGACTGATGACGACGCTTGCCATTGATCAAGACCAGCACCTGATCGGGACCTAGTCCACGCAATTGCGCAGGATCAATGTGGTCTGTACCGTCGGCGATGGCCTGGCGAGAAGATTGGAAGGACGGGGCGATGAATGTAAGTATCTGGTTCAAATCTACCTGACCAATATCATTAATCACTTTAGATAGTGGAATTATATCGACAGGAACCGGTGATTCGGTTTTAGTGCGACTCTGATTGCGGGAGCCCACCACTACTACATTATCCAGTTCAGAGCCAGCTTCCATCCGAACATTAATGACAGACTGGGTACCTACAGTGAACTGAACAGTCTGATAGCCAACATAGGTGATGCGAAGAATAGCATTTCCGGCGGGAACAGAAATAGTGAAAGCGCCTTTATCATTGGTCAAAACAGGCTGCTTGGTGCCGACAATCTGAACAACAGCACCTACCAGCGGCTCACCTTTGGACATAGAAGTTACCGTTCCCTGAACAGTACGCTGAGCATATAATCCAACCGAGTACAAAAGGAAAAACACAGTTAATAGGGGGAAAGAAAATCTCATAGAAGCGAGTTTTGGTTATTTGTAATATAATCAGAAAATTGTTTAATTATTAAATGCGGAAAGCTTTAAAACTACAATTTTTCAGCATGGAACTTTAAAAAAGTTGTGCAAGTGGCTGAATGATAGTCCAACTGCGCGACGGTTGCTGATAAATATCCCCATCATTTTTTTGCAGAATTCACGTAAAAATCTACTGATTAAAACAACTTTTGAATGCGTTTGGGACTGAGTTACAGTTGCCTCAACTAAAAATCAACCTTATAACCTATGACCGGTATCAATAGAAAGCCCCGAATGAACATAGGGGGAAAGTTAGGAAAAAACGCGGCAGGTTTTAATTCCCGAACTACTCCAAAGAAAGTATACCGACAGGCAAATCAAAACGATTATGGCTGCTCAATAATTTTTTCCAGCCTGATTAGCTTACCCTCTTTATTCACGCCTTCTGCTATTAGTCTGAACCGGGTAGTCACATCATTGTTCTTAAACCGAATAGAATAGGTGTTTACGTCTTTATCGAGCTGAACGGAAGGGTTCCAGTACAGTGTTTTTCGAATGTCGCGCACCGGTTTTTTATTTTTTTCCGGATCAGATAAAGTGGTTTCCCAATTGTTTGGACGGCTATACCCCTCTAGCTTGATTCGCTTCAAACCTGTTACGTCATACATGCCTCCCTCATCACCCCTTCTGGTATAAACTACAATGGCTCCTCCGGATCCACCCAAATAGGCGCCAAAAAAGGGTGGTCTGAATACTTTTATATACGCCACATCCGACATAGGAATATTGTTCAGCGCACTGGGGTCGGTGAGCTGCACCTCATTGAGGAATACAGCTACCTGATCTCCCCGCCACCGCAAGGTGGGCGCACCAAAAGACTGCGTTGAGATTTGAAGTCCGGCCACCCTTCCCTGCAAGTAGGAGAAGACATTGGGCTGCATGTTCGCAAACCTGTCGCTGACAATATCGAATGGTATGCCATCAGAAGAAAAAATACCAGTGGTATATTTTTCATCTATTTCCTCGATGCGTTTTTTTACCCGCGTCGTCACAACCACTTCCTGTAATGTATTACTGGCAGCCATAGAATCTAGAATTCGCTTGTCGGCAGCATACTTTTGCTGTACCTGTGCGAGCGAATCTGCCGATGGCAGTAACTGCAACTTAGGAACAGATAGTCTTTGCGTAGGATTACCTGCCATAAAGTTGGTCATGAGCGCTATTCTATTTTCATCTGTTATAGTTATTCCATTTGGTTGCAGGTAAACACTGACGCTGTCATAATAAAACAAATCTTCCAAATAGAAAGAGCCATCTTCGCCCAACTCTGCCTGCACCATTTCCTTTTCATTGTTGCCGGCACTTATAATCAGGTTCATGGAGCCTGCCTTTTTAGTTTTCTTTTCTGATAGATTGTCTACTTTACCCCTGATATGAATGTACCCTGTCTCAGCCCTTGGCAATCTTGATGCACTCGTATCTGATAACAAGTCTTTCATGGCTGGATACCAGATTTGTTGCGCCTGTATCCATTGATCAAACAACCGCAATTGGTTGTCGCTGAGCCAACGCATGGCCTGACTGGTTTGGGTAGGATAGGTTTGAAAGATATCGCTGCCCATGAGCTGATAGACACTTTTATCTGGGTTGACCTCATCATACCCTGCGTCTGTGATAGCAACAGAGATACTGCTAAACAAGGTGTCGAGGGACCGCAGGGTGAATACATTCTGACCTTTCTTATCAAATGATATCGTATCCGTATTCAGCAACATACTTTCCGGCTCCGGACGATGCAAATAAATCACTCGCTGTCCGAGTATCTGTTGTTGATTGTCTAACCAAACCAGCCGATGGAAGCCGGCGGGGAAACTATCGACGGCGAATCTTCCTTTCAACCGGGTTTTTTGCTCGAGCGAGAAACTAGTTTCCAATATGCGCTTATTCTGGTGAATCACCAAGAAGGAGACCTGGTGGTGGCTGGGAGGCGCATCAGGCGTTCTTTGCAGAATGAATGAAAAATCCAGCGGATCAAATCGAAATGTGACACCATGCTCTTGTATGGGAGGAAGCGATTGTTGTGCCCATGTTCCATTGGGTAATTCCACCTGAACATAGTAAGGTCCCATACTTTCAGGCGTAACTTCGACCTGGGCATACCCATACGGAGCAGTTGAAACCAGGTTCACCAATTGCCCCTCACCGTCAATAATGCGACAATTCATAAGCAATGGATGCTTATCCCCATTCAAGGTGCGAATAGTCAGCTTAGACGGGATACCCTTTACCAAAACTCCTCCTTCGGGATATACCATAACTTGTAGCCCTTCAGTACCGGTATCGGGTGCCAATAACATTTGCCCGGGTTGATTTACAATGAATGATGTGACCAGAAAAGGAACCGATGTGGGCTGCTGCATAAATGCAGTAAAAAGTTTCAGATAAATACGCTGCCCAATGTAGTTGGCAGGAATAAGAAAGTCACCGGCCGTTAATCCCATCACAGCAGGTAATACCTGTCGCTGTATATATTTCCCATCCTGGTCATACCATTCTGCATAAACATTTCGTGTATAGGTGCTAGGACTATCATTAGCAACTAGATATACCTTGTAGAAGATCCTTTCACCAACACTATAGTGATATTGATTACTTTGAACATAGGCCTTCTCAGGTTGCCGCGCTGCGAGGTGCTCCTCCAGGGCATCCCTTATGTCTTTCTGAGCAATTGTGGTTAAGCTAAAAAAAGTGTAGAGGAAGAACATGGCCAGGGATCGTAGATGGGTTACCATAAAATGAAAGTTGAGTGTTGTATGTAATTTACAAAAACATCATATTATAAATAAAAATGAACTTTGAAAAGTGTTGTTAAATCGTGAAATATGTGAGGCGGCAGCCCTTGATTTTTCCTCATCGGATTGAACTACCAGTTGTTGGAATGCATGGCCAGGCATATAATATAGTATCCCCCATATTGAAAACGGGTTATAGCCGAACATCACCACTTCGTCTTTTGCGAAATATCCATCGTTCTGGGCTGCCAAAGAAAAAATATCACTACCTTGAATAATAGCTGGTGCAATGAGTTCCGCATACTAAGGGAAATTTTTAATCTTCAAGCCCCATTATGATAAAATGTAGTTTCGAATTCAGTTATTCCGGTACCCCCGATGTTTTATTTCAAAAAATAAAAACTGCGATTGAAGCCGAAAGGGGGCAGGTGGAAGGTGATGCAGAAAGCGGAACCATCAAAATTCCTTATGCCCTTTTTTCTGTGCAAGGAAACTATAAAATACAGGAGCAATCAATTCGAATAGAAATTACGAAAAAGCCGCCACTCACCTCTTGTGAAAGAATAGAAAATTCAATTACATCTTTTTTATCCAGTGACGAATAAATAATCGCTGCTTATTTTATCAACTCATCCAGCTTTCTTTGTGTGTCGGGGTCTTGTTTGAGTTGCAGCGACTTTTTAAAACTCTCTATGGCTTTCTGCTTTTCGCCCCGCTGTACGTAAAAATCTGCTAAAGTCGCATGTGCACCCGGACTTTGGGGATAATGGCGGATATTCAACAAGTAAAATTTCTCTGCCTTGACATAATGCTTGATCTGTGCGAATTCAGCACCCCAACCCTCAATCAGCTTTTCGGCAGGGAAGACTGAATAACCAAAAAATTTGGACGCCTCTATATAGTGTTGCTCGAACTTGCCGGCAAGATCGGCCGTAGAGTCAACATAATCTTTGCTCTCTAATTTGAATCGAAAGTTTCGAAAAATATAGCGAAGAGCGTCGTGTTCTGTAATTACAGGAACTGTCGTATGCCCATCCTCCTGATAGAATTTACTGGCATAACTAAGTCCATTGTCCTTTCTGCTTCTCAACAGGGTATCTACCGATAGAATTGCACGAATGTGACGTGTCATGGGAGATTTATCCTGCTGCACCGTGTTGATGTCCATACCCTCTTCCATTGTATTGGCATAACCGAGATACAACGTTGTATGGGTGAATTGTTTTTTTTGAAGCACCTCCTTGGCTTGTTTGAGATAATTCATATTATCCCACCACATACTGGGGTCAATGCTGATATAGGCATTGAACATGTCGGTATGGTTCGCCAGTATGTGCATTGCCATCAATCCACCAAATGAATGTCCAATCAGCATTTTAAAGGGCTGGGTTGGATAATTCGCATCGATGTGGGGTATCAATTCCTTTTTCAGGAAGGAGATGAATTTTTCGCCGCCACCAGATGTTTTAGTAAAGTTACTATCTACATAGGGAGGGTCGCCCTTTACATAAGTAGGCGTTAGGTCACGTGTTCTGTCTGTATTCGCAATAGCTACTACGATCATCTCCGGACAAACCGTATTACCATTCACCTGGCTGAACTGCTGAATGAGACCCACCACTGAATAAAAATGTGCGGGGCCATCCAATAAATAAACTACGGGATACCGATTGGTGGATTTTTCATCTAACCCATTGGGCATATAGATCCATACTTTTCTTGTTTCATTGAGTACACTAGATTGTATGCTATCGACTTTCCCAATGACTACTTTATCATTGAAAACTTTTGTATTGTCTTGCGAGCTACTGACAAGAGAAAACAGAAAGAAGGAGAAAAACAGCAGTATATTTTTCATGTGCAGGTGAAAAGTAGAAGTTTATATGGCAGCAGCTGATAAGAAAAAGCAGGCGAGCGAACGCTACTATTCAAGTATACAACTGTTAAGCATCCGCCGAAGGAGAACACCTATCAGTTGATTTATTTCAATACGAATGAGCGCATACCTTTCTTATTTCACTAACCAGCTACGCCAATTATTGATTGTGGCTGCCATCGCAATAAGGCGGGTTCTTGGTCTTCTTACACTGACACAACCAAGCTTCTGTGTTCTGTTCAACGGTGAATACCTGACTCCGGTAAGGCATGCCTTCTACTTTTTTATGCCGGCCATCACAAAATGGCTGCTTCTCACTCAGTCCACAGGTACACCAGGCATAGTTCTTGCCGGCTTCAAGTTGTACACAACAGGGCTGTGCTGCCGCTACCTTGGGTAATCCTTCATTGGGAATCATGTCTTCCATACTTGATAATTTTTTGGTCATTACAACCCATTGAATAAAATGGGAGACAGTAAAGTTCACGGAATTTTTTTTATCCTACAATTTTTATGTGAATACCCTGCTGCAACCCGGCAGCTTTACTGTCACAAAACGAACAAAAAAAAGACGGACCCCATGTCCGTCTTTCACTTATTCATTAAAAATTTCCGGCAAATTTATCTATCCCACCAAAGACGATCGGTCAGTGCACCTACAGCAGGCGTATTTCCACCATTGCGTTGTTGCTCACTAGATGGATAATCCAGCCGACGAATCGGAGAGGTCAATATTGCATTCAGCGGTAATTGAAACCCGGTATAGGCGTAATTAAAGCGACGGGCATCATCGAATGTTACCGGAGACAAGAACATCGCAATGTATTTCTCCCGGAAAATATCGGATAGCTGAAGTGCTGCGCTGCCTACACCAATAGTTGGTCGGGCCAGATAGGCATCCCGCGCTGCGGCGGCCACCCCAACCTTATCCATATTGGCACGAATACCGGCGAGATAGGCGTTGTATGCTCTTGTTCTATCACCTGCCCGTAAGGCGGCTTCCGCCTCTATGAATTCTACTTCTTCAAAGGTTGCAATAAACAGGGGGGAAGCATCGCCGCTGTAGTAGCCGGCAAGTACCAGATAACATTCATCATTGGTGGTTCCCGTTCCTACCCGTCCGGCCCCATTGCGGGTACCCCGGTAATCACTAAAGCGGGTAAGATTGGTGATGCGCGGCAAACGCGGATCTTGGTTGGGCGTGTTGGCCATCATAACATTCGTAATGAACTGTGTACTCAGCCAGCCATCCAATACCAATGAAGCCTGGTTGCGCGCAACAGTTGCCCAGGGATTCCGCAAGGTAAAAATCGATACACGAGACTCCATTGTATTGTTGGTGTAGGCGCTATCTACAGCCGAAAGAACAGCAGCTGAGTTGTACCCGCTGGTTTTAGATAGCTGATTCAACAGTCTTGCCTTGACAGCAAATGCAGTACGAATCCACCAAATGCGGTTAGTGCTGTTCCAGACAGTAGTACTGGCTGCCGTATTGCCATGCATAAAATCTGCAGCTGGCGTTACTGCCACTGTGGGCGTCTTTCTCAATTCGGTAATGCCTTCATCAAGCAAATTGATACAGGTAGTATGCAGCTGTTGGGCATCATCAAACTTGGGTCGCAGATTATCGCCCTTAAAAGCTTCCGTAAAGGGAACATTACCCCAGAGGTTGGTAGTCATGCTCAGGTTGATCGCCATCATTACTTTGGCCATGCCCAGATGAGCAGAGCTGTTTGAACGAGTTGCCAACTCCTGTAAGTCGTAAAGGTCAGTCATGTTGTCGTACAGGCTTCTCCACAAGCCACTGTAATCAACGCGATCATAGATATCGGTCGGACTGGAAGCATTGGGGGAAGCAAAATATTGAACATAATAATTGGGGCCGGCGTTGGCAACACGGAAAACATTCAATCCGGTATTTTGTGTGGTCGCCGCCAACAATCCATTGATGGGGGCTTCTGTTGGTCGATTAGGGTCATTGTTGATATCTAAATACTTCTTACAACCCGTAGTTGCAACCGTCAACAAAATCAATGCCCCAAATGCCGCCTGCTGTATATTGAATATCTTTTTCATAATCTTAGTATGTAGCGGTTTTAAAAGTTAACATTGAATGAGATAAAAAAGCTCCTCACACCCGGATAAGTAAATCCGGCAAATCCATCTGCATTGCTGTCAGCACTGGTCGAACTATTCTCCGGATCAAATCCCGTAAAGTTCGTCCACAGGAAAAGATTGTTTCCTGTAGCAGTAACTGAAGCGTCTTTGATGAGCTTCTTTTTTCCCAATAATTTGGAAGGCAGCGTGTAAGACAAACTCAATGAGCGCAATCTTACCCATCCGGCATCCTCTATGAAGTTTTCGGTTACGCCACGGTGTATGTTGCGATAAAATCCATCTCCATAATTCCTTCCGTCAGGACCCACCTGCTGACCCAACCAAACTGTTTGCAGATTGGGGGCCCCGCCTGCAACTACGCCATCAAACAAGCGAAGGTCGTTTCTGTCCTCCGTGTATCTGGCAATACCAAAAGCGCTCATGAAATTACCCAGCTGATTGAAGCGCTCAAAGCCGCTGCGCATATCAAAAAGAAATGACAGGTTGAAGTTTTTATACGTGAAGCTGTTGTTGAAGCCCCAAATAGCTCGTGGCTGTGAGTTACCAATCAAGCGCTGGTTGGTAACATCCCTGATGGGGAATCCGGCACCAGAACCAGTGGAAGCAATTAACAGAGGCAGGTCTCTACGCAAGGTGATCCTATCATCAGGCGCAGCACCATAAAAACGCTGATAGGTGATGCCATATAAGCCCCCTACCGGCTGACCCACTACCCAACGCTGAGTTGCGCCACTATTGAGATATCCAAACTGACTTCCGATTACGATATCATTCAATCCGGGAGCCAGACTAACCACCCGGTTACGGTTGCTGGTAAAGTTCAAACTGGCATCCCAGGTAAAATCTTTTTCCTTTACGGGAGAGCCATTGATAACCAACTCGATACCTTTATTTTCAATCTCGCCGGAATTTAGAATAAAAGAATTGAAGCCGGTAGAGTTCGCAACCAGCACCGGATTAACCACATCTTTACTATTTATCTTATAGTAACTCATGTCGAAGCCGATACGATTATTCAGAAACTGCATTTCCAATCCTATCTCGCGGTTATCGGTGAACTCCGGACGCAGGTCAGTAGCGCCACGTACATCATCTCTCGTCCATCCGATTACATTATTCACCGGCTGACCAAATGCATTGTTGTAATAAGTATTGGTCAGGTAAGGAGTAACCGGTGCAATACCAATTCGGGCAAAGGAAGCACGGAACTTTCCATAAGAAATGTATTCAGGCATTTTGAACTGCTGGCTGAAAACATATCCCACACTCACGCTCGGATAGAAAAAGCTTTGGTTGCCGCTGGCCACAGAACTTGCCCAGTCGTTTCTACCGGTAACTGTTAAGTAAAGGAAGTTGTCATAGCTGAAAGTTGCATCAGCAAAAACACCCATTGTTCTCAACGCTGTCTGACGGCTGTTCTGGGTCAGTAATCGGGCATTGTTAAGTGATAACAAAGTTGGCACATCTAACTCGCGACCCTCTGTCTGCTGGAAGTTAAAGGTCTGGTCCACCAGATCATGACCAGCGCGTGCTGTAACACCGAACTTATCACCCAACTTAAACTTAGTAGTGATCAGTAAGTTGCTATTGAGAATTTTATTGAGTACTCTGTACTCACCTACAAATCCAAGGGCGTTATCGGCAAAGTTGATTACACCTGCCCGAGGTACTTGCGCAGGAGCAGTTGCTCTTCTGTTATCTGAGGAAAAATCATAGCCCAACCGATAGGTGATGTCAAGCCAACGAGCCGGCGTATAGTTCACAGCTATATTAGAAATAACCCTGTCAACATCATCTTTGAACAAATTATAATAAGCACCAAAAATCGGATTGTTGTTGCCGTAGGTCTTGTGGGTTCCATCTTCATTTTTATAATCTCGCACGTCCCAACGTGGACTCCAGTAAGTTAAACTTTCATTGAAACGATCTGCGTTGTATCGAAGTCCGCCACTGTTGATATAATTCACTGAAGGATTAATCTTCAGCTTATCGCTCAACTTCAAAGTAGCATTTAACCTGGCATTGAGGTTAGTATAGTTGGTGTTGGGCAACACCCCATTGTGGGTGAAATAACTCACGGAACTATTGATCAGCGCTTTTTCAGAACCGCCACTCACATTGATCGTATTGCGAAACTGAGAGCCAGCCTCATAAGCCCTGGCATAATGGTTGAATAGCTGATCAGGATGAGTGGGATCTAATGCTTTGGCAGCAGCAATGGTAGGCCCAAAGGAGGGGAAGAAGTCGTTTCTGTTATAGATATTGTTATATCCCTGTGTGAACTTTGTCTGTACTTCAGGAAACTTATTGACGCTTTCTGTTCCCAAACTTGCATTATAACTTACTTTCATTTTCCCGGTTTTCGCACTCTTGGTTGTAATGACAATTACGCCATTACTGCCACGAAAACCATATAATGCTGTGGCAGCGCCACCACGAAGAATGCTCATGCTTTCTATATCATCTGGATTAATGTCGGCCATCCGGTTACTCATACCTCGGAGGGCTGCACCGGTTCCTTCAACCACCGTACTGTTATCAACGATCACGCCATCTATAACAAATAAGGGCTGATTGCTTCCTAAAGCACTCTTTGGTCCGCGAATTACAATCCGCGCACCCTGGCCGGGTCCGCCACCTGTTGAGTTTACCTGAACCCCGGCAACCCTTCCCTGCAAAGCATTTACCAGGTTAGGTTGACGACTTTCCAATAATTCCTTATTGCTGATTTCAGTTGCAGCATAACCCAAGGCCTTCTTTTGTTGCTTCACACCAAAAGCCGTCACAATGACTTCACTCATTGCAGTGCCACTTTTTAGTTGGATGGCCAACGTATTGGCCGAACCTACTTCAACTATCTGGTCTTCATAACCAACCGCTGAAACAATGAGCGTGTTTTTACCGGTAGCAGCTAGCGCTATAGAGAAGTCGCCATTCTCATTGGCACTTACTCCCCTTTTTGCTCCCTTAACAGAAATGCTGGCATAGGGTACCGGCTGTCCGCCGGCATCGGTTACCCTACCGGTGACAGAACGTGTTTGTGCAAAACTCCACTGCGAAGCAAAGAGCAGGCACCAACAAAAAAGTAGTGTTAGTTTTTTGTTCATGATAAACTGAATTGTTTGGAATAATTAAATTTAAAATTATTTAATTTTCGAAGTTATTTAATGTCAAGTTAACATCAAATTTTTTTATAGACGCCATTATTTGTAATCAATGCTAAATATAAAGTCTATCCTTAAATAACATACCGCTTTATCGCTAACCAATCGCTTTGAGAATTCAAAAAGGCCTATAAATTATATCAACTCTTAAGTAATCTATGACTTTGTGTTGGAACGCAAAACCCAGTAAATGAGACTTGCAAAAATAAGTGCTAACGGCCCAAAAACGAATTGCTCCCAAGTGGAATAGGAGAACACATTCCCCAACGCATTCAATAAAAAGAAAAAAGTAAAAATCTGCAGCAGCCAGTTGACGTGGCGGAGTGACAAATACTCGGGTATGAACTTCCCCTTAATCATCAAAATAAAAATCAATAGGAAATTAACCCCCAAAGCAATGCACTCCAATACGTACATGTCTTGCCTGGATTTTATCCTACCCCCACCTACCACATGGAAAGGAATAACTCCTGCCAGAACCAGCACATGAAAAATCTGTACCAAAAAAGTGCCTGCCAGTAAAAGTAAAATTGCCGTTCGCTGTTTCAATACCCAATTCATACAACAATAGTATAACTTCAAAGATAAGGTGCCACATAGATTTTCCGTGAACCCCACTTGACAACAGTACCACTGTTACAGACAAGCAGTGTAGATTAAACTGAATGGACCCAATCGTTAAAAAATCCAATTCGCCACAGTTTTACA
>CAYUXJ010000029.1:0-21740 GCA_964448845.1 uncultured Sediminibacterium sp. | reverse complement strand
TTATGGACCCACTGCAGGAACAATTGGATGCCCTCCGCGACATCAGAAATATGATGGATCAGTCCAAAAAATTTGATCACCTCAGCGGTAAGTCGGGAATTTGGATAGGTACACTCGCACTGGCTACAGTAGGCTTTACCTATTATATGTTAGATATATCACCCACTACGCCGGATTATTATAAGTACCTTGTTTCAGCGTCTAGTCAACCTGCCCTGCGCTGGAAACTGATCGGATTGTATTCATTGCTGTTAATCATAGCCGGATGGATTAGTTATCATTTTGCGCTGAAAAACGCCATGAACAAAGGAATACCTGCAATGACCCCCGCTTTCCGTCAGCTTGTATCGTTTTTGATGTACCCCTTAGTGACCGGTGGTTTGTTCTGTTTACTTTTACTTTATTACCACCTCGAAGCATGGCTGGCTCCGGTAACACTTATTTTTTATGGATTAGCTCTGTTGAATGCCGGTCACTTCTCTTTCCCCACCCTACGATATTTTGGAATAGGCATGGTACTGACCGGATTATGCTCCGCCTATTTTTTATCTTATGCCTTGCTGGGATGGGCGTTTGGATTTGGACTTCTTCACATCATTTTTGGTATTTACATCTATTTCAGGTACGAACGTTGAAACATTTAATCAGTCATCTCAATAAGGCCTTCGAAAGCAGGGTGCGCCTAGGTATCATGAGCCTACTCATGATACACGAGCGACTGGAATTTTCGGGACTCAAAACTCAACTGCAAGTTACCGATGGCAATATAGCTAGTCACATGGCTGCCCTTGAAAAATTGAAATACGTTCAGGTACATAAAAAATTCATTGGTAAGAAACCAAATACTACTTACTCAGCCACTGCCGCCGGTAAAAAAGCATTTCAGTCCCACTTAGATGCACTGGAATTTATACTTCAACAACGAAATCAATCATCAGCTTTAAAAAAGTAATTATGCATGATTTAATACGCGAAGCTCTTCAACATCCCGGTGAACTGGAAAAAATGTATCGAAAGTCACCCTCAGCGTTTACTTCAACATTTAACGATCTATACCCCGATGTAGCAGGCAATCTGGTGGCAGATGCTTGGCACCATCGGTTGAAATACCAGACAACCAGTAGCTTTGATTGGGGATCCCGTCGTGAGATACTACTGTTATTGTTGTTATCCGCCATCAGCGGTTGCTGCTGGTCTCTACCGGTCTGGTTTAAACTGCCTGAAGATTCCTTCTACGAACATTACCTTAGCTTTATTCTGTTTCTACCAATAATACTTTATTACTTTTATAAAAAACAATTGGAGTATTCCCAATTGTTGTTACCATTGGGTCTTTTTCTACTAGTATTTTGCTTTGTTTTCTTCTTGCCGCTACCTTTGGGTTCAGCTACCGGTCAATTGCGCAATTTGCATATCCCTTTTTTACTATGGTCAATTGCCGGTTATGTATTTGTCCGGAACCAATTGAAGGAAACCGAAGCAACTATTCATTATCTTCAACACAATGGGAATTGGTTAATTTTTTCCGGGTTATTAGCTTTTGCAGTTGCACTTTTTACAGCCCTATCGGTTGGGTTATTTGAAATGGTGCGTATCGATCTTGGAACAATTTATGAACAGTATTTCTTCCGCTGGGTAGCAGGTGCCTTTCCTTTGTTTACCTGCTACATTATCCTAAACAATCCCTCATTGGTCAATAGAATTTCCCCCATCATCGCTCGAATTTTTGCCCCCATCGTTTTACTTACTTTATTTGTATTTCTGGTTTCCCTTGCCTTTAATCCATCGAATCTTTTTAGGAGCAGGGAATTACTGATTATATTTAATCTTGTTTTATTGGCAGTAATGGGAATAGTACTTTTTTCTCTCACGCTTCATTCTGAGAGTTCCGTTCAGGGCACAGAGAAAAAAATATTGTCGCTACTCGCTTTACTCACCTGTATTGCTAATTTGCTGGCACTCTCTGCCATCCTTTACCGACTTGCCTCCTACGGCTTTACGCCTAACCGAACAGCCGTTCTCGGTTTAAATCTGATCATGTTTTTTCATCTTTCCGGAATTGCCTACCAACTGTTCAAGGGGATTAAGAAAGATCATTCCATGCAAGGTGTAGAAAATACCATTGCCGGGTGGATGCCTATTTATACTGTCTGGATAGCTATTGTTGTTTTTGCTTTCCCATTTATTTTCAAAATGATATGATTGCCATTGAAGAACCTTTGCTTATCGCAGCTGAATGGACCCCCTCCATTTTTTTACCTCCTTTGTAAATGCCACCGGGTCTTCCTCCATAGGTACATGGCCTAATTCATCCCAGATATGTAATTGACTATTCGTAATTTGACGATTGAATACACCGGCATTTTCAACAGGAATGAGGTTGTCCTTCTTACCCCAGAGAATCAATGCAGGACAATCAATTTTTCTCAACAAGGCGCTGTCACTATAACCCCAGCCGGTTCTAATTCGATCCACCAATGCATTTCGATTGCCCTCCCTTGTTACCATATCAAAATACTGGTTGACCAGTGAATCACTGACTTTTGTTCGATCTCCATAGGCATCTTCTAAACTCTTTTTTACCAGAAAGCGAGGCGTTATAACTGACATAAGTCGGTTAAGCACCGGTATCTGCGCTACCTTAAATCCAATGGCACCCTTCATCTTTCTGAGTGGAGCAATTCCCGCAGCATCCACTAAAATCAGCCCTTTCACCCGTTCGGGGCGATGCAAGGCATACTGCCAGGCAATACTGCCCCCCAAAGAATTACCGGCAATAATTACACGTTTTAACTTTAGATGATCCAGCAATGAATCAATGAACTGATTATTAAAGGTAGTTGAATACATTCCCTCGCGGTTAGGACCCGTAATTCCGAAACCGGGTAAATCAAATCGAATGATGCGATAATCTTTTTTTAATAATTCAGTACTGCCTTCCCAGGTTAATAATGAAGACGAAGTGCCATGTATGAATAAGAGGGGAGTAGTATCCGATGGATTACCTTCATCAGTAAGATGTACTTGCATACCCATGAGGGGTATCCTTGTAGAAGACGGGCGGGCATATTTTGTATAAATGATAGCGTCGGACTGATCCGCCTGATAGAAGACGAATCCAACTACCAGCGACACTACCAGCAGCAGTAAGGTCAATTTTACAATAATCCTGAGCAACCATTTCATATGGATAAATTTTAGCTAATGGATTGAGTTGGCTGAATCAAATCCCATCGATTGCCATAAAGATCTTCGAACACCACCACACGACCATAGCTCTCTATTCTGGGTGCTTCTATAAAATGAACCCCTGCCTGTTGCATCCGCTCATAGTCCCTTTGAAAATCATCTGTATGCAGAAATAGAAATACCCTACCTCCCGTTTGGTTCCCAATAGCAGCCATTTGTTGCTCATTGGATGCTTTGGCGAGTAAGATTTTACAACCAATGCCCGAACCCGGCGGGGCAATCACCACCCAGCGCTTGGTGGGGGATAGCGTAGTATCTTCTAACAAGCGGAATGCCAAAACACGTGTATAGAAATCAATGGCTTCATCATAATCTCTCACGAGGAGGGCTATAGTATCTAGGTGTTGCTGCATAAGGAAGTTTTATTGAATCATCTTTTTAATTTCATTCAGCTTCATCAGCGCTTCTACAGGTGTGAGTCGATTGATATCAATTTCCGATAATAATTTTCGGATGCTATCAAATGTTTGCGTATGTGTATCGAATATAGATAGCTGCATCTGCGGAATAGTCAGCTTCTTAACTTGGTTGCTTAAAGGACTACTCTTATGATCAGGTGTTATTTGTTGGCCCTCTTCGGCCTGCTTATTTTCAAGTTGCTGTAAGATCTCATAAGCCCGTTCGATCAGCAAGGGAGGCATACCAGCCATACGGGCCACATGGATACCAAAACTATGCGTGCTGCCTCCTCTGGCTAATTTGCGTAAAAAGATGATTTTATTACCGGCTTCCTTATGTGTGATGTGATAATTATGAACCCGCTCGCATTTGTTTTCCAATTCATTGAGCTCATGGTAGTGGGTAGCAAAGAGAGTTTTCGGTCGTGCAGCAGATTGTTGTAGGTATTCGACAATACTCCAGGCAATAGAGATGCCATCGTACGTTGATGTTCCACGTCCAATCTCATCCAACAATACCAAACTTTTCTGCGATACATTATTGATGATACTGGCTGTTTCATTCATCTCCACCATAAAAGTAGATTCTCCACCACTCAAATTATCGCTGGCACCCACACGGGTAAAAATTTTATCAGTGAGAGGAATCAATGCATTACGGGCCGGTACAAAACTCCCCATGTGGGCAAGGAGTGTAATTAATGCCGTTTGCCGAAGCAAGGCACTTTTACCACTCATGTTGGGACCAGTAAGTATGATGATTTGCGTATCTGCCGGATTGAGCAGGATATCATTTGTTACATATTCAGTCCCCGGAGGTAAAAATCTTTCAATCACCGGATGCCGGCTATCTTCTAAAACGAGTTCAAACCCTTCATGCAAAACCGGTTGATGATAAGTATAACGAATGGCATTTTCTGCAAAGCAACATAGGCAGTCCAGCGTAGCCAGTATATTTCCATTGACCTGTAAAGGTGCAATGTACAATTGCAGGTCATTCAGCAGCTGGTCGTAAATGCCTGATTCAATTGCCAGTATCTTTTCCTCTGCGCCTATAATTTTTTCCTCATATTCTTTTAATTCAGGGGTTATGTATCTCTCTGCATTCACCAGGGTTTGCTTTCGAATCCAGGTATCGGGCACTTTCTCTTTGTGCGCATGTGTTACTTCTAGGTAATACCCAAAAACCTGATTGAAATTGATTTTGAGTGATGATATGCCAGTTTTTTCTGCCTCTTGTCTTTGAATCTGAAGTAGATATTCTTTTCCGCCATGGGCAATTGATCGAAGCTGGTCGAGTTCTGCATGTACACCTTCCCGAATCATGCCACCTTTTGCTGCCGTCGCAGGGGCCTGATCAGCAAGAACTGCATGAATCTTTTCAACCATGACCTGGCAGTTATTTAATCCATCACCTAATTTTTGTAGCAGCGGCTGATTCGTTTCACTACAGGATTGTTTTATCAGGGATGTTTGCAACAGACCTTTCCCCAGTTGCTGCACCTCGCGCGGACCTATTTTTTTATTGGGAATCTTTCCGCTAAGTCTTTCCAGATCGCCGCATGCGCGGATGGCGTTGATGAGTTGTTTGCGTAAATCTGTTTCTTTGATCAAATAGGCAACAACGTCTAGGCGCTCACGGATGTCTTTTTGGTTTCGTAATGGAAAAAGCATCCAGCGTTTTAGCAATCGACTACCCATGGCGTTCACGGTCTGGTCGGTTACCTGAAGCAACGAATGAGCTCCTTCGTGAATGGGTAGTAACTCCAGGTTGCGAACGGTGAAGCGATCCATCCATAAAAAATCTTCCCGCTCCAAACGCTGAATGGATGTGAGGTGCTGCCAGTTTGGATGTTCTGTTTCTTTAAGGTAGTGTAGAACAGCCCCGGCCGCAATGATGCCGGGATGTGCACCTTCCAAGCCAAATCCCTTGAGTGAATGGGTTTGGAATTGTTTCAACAAGCTCTCCTGGGCATAATGCTCATCAAAGATCCAGCCATCCAGTGTGTAAGTATAAAATTGATTGCCAAAACTTTCCCGAAATTTTTTCAGGTAGCTCCGCTGAAACAAGACCTCTGCCGGTTGCAGACTTTGTAACAGTTTATCGATATAGTCATCATTCCCGCAGGCAACAAAAAATTCACCTGTGCTGATGTCGAGGAAGGCAATGCCATGTTCCCTCTCACCGAAATGAATGGCCGCCAGAAAATTATTATGGTTGTGATCGAGTAACTTATCGTGTGTGGCAATTCCTGGTGTAACCATTTCGGTTACCCCACGTTTAACAATACCCTTCACGGTTTTGGGATCTTCGAGCTGGTCGCAAATAGCTACACGATGTCCGGCTTTCACCAGTTTATGCAGGTAGGTTTCCAGCGCATGGTGCGGAAATCCGGCCAGTTCACTGGAGGCTGCTGCACCATTATTTCGCTTGGTGAGGGTGATACCCAAAATTCGGGAAGCCAGGATGGCATCTTCTCCAAAGGTTTCGTAAAAATCACCCACCCTGAAAAGCAAGATCGCATCCGGATACTTCTGTTTGATGCTCCGGTGCTGGGCCATTAAGGGGGTATCTTTTACAGCTTTTGCCATGGCAACAAATATAAATCATGCCCGGGCAAAGCCCTGAAATACCCGTGAGATGTGGATAAGAATCCTAGAATCCCAATCCCCCCGCCGACCTTGGTGCAGGCATTGCTTTTCTAGGTAGCTTTTGATCACGTTGCGCTGCCTGATAAACAAATGTGGCAACGATGGTAGCCATCTGTTTGAGGTCGGCTGCTATCAGATGATCATATACATCCATATTGCTGTGGTGGGTTCGGGTATCGTATTCAATTGGGTCTTGAATGAATTGGAATCCGGGCAATCCAACGGCATCAAATGACTGGTGGTCAGTTCCTCCGGTATTGCTGATGGTTACCGTATTGGCTCCGAGATCGTTAAAGGGAGCCAGCCATTGGGAAAATATACCCGAACATGCCTCATTACCCTGCAGGTAGATACCCCTGATTTTGCCGGTACCATTATCTATATTGAAGTAACAGGAAAACTTTTCATGACCGGGCTGTAATTGCATGTTAGCCGGGTCGGCCAGGTATTTCCGTACATAGCCCCTCGAGCCCAGAAGTCCCTGTTCTTCTCCACTCCATAACCCAATACGAATGGTTCTCTTGGGTTGAATGCCCAGCGCTTTGATGATCCTCATCACTTCCATCATTACGGCTGATCCGGCAGCATTATCCGTAGCTCCCGTTCCTGCCTGCCAGGAATCCAGGTGAGCACCAATCATCACCACCTCCTCTTTCAACTGCGGATCAGTCCCAGCGATTTCTCCAATCACATTGTAACCCTGCATATCAGCAGTGTAAAATTTCGTTTTCACATCTGCCTCAAGTGAAACCGGCGTTCCGTTCTTGGCGAGTCTTAACAGTGAATTATAATCTTCTACCCCTAGAACCCAATCAGGAAAGTTTTCGGGATCTGCTGCTTTATAGCTTCCTCCGCCTTGCGCAAAAACAGTACCATCATGGCTCCGGGTTCCTCCTGAACTGAGCAATGCAATCGCTCCCTCCGCTTTGGCCATTTCTTTCAATAAAGTCATCACACGTTGTGCACCCCCTCGACCGGCCATCTGTTCCCGCATTCTTCTTTGCGCAGCGGTATCTCGGTTGTTGGCACCACCCCGGGCCGGGGCAGGACTAGCTTTCGCCATTTTATCTAGTTCTTCATCGGTATATCTAACCGCATCTGGTTTGAAGGAATGCTGATAGTTGACCGGTTGATCCATGATGAGTAATTTACCCTTCAGTTGCCCCCGATAGGCTTCAAGTCCAGCAGAATCTTTCGCAGTAATCACCAAGAGTGTTCCGGTTCGTTGACCTTTTGTTCCGGATGTCCAGGTTTTTGGGTATACCTGCAATGATTTGTAATAGGGTGTTTGCATTGCCAGATAGCTTTTACTTAACTCCCATCCCTTTCCAAATTCTCCCCAGGGATCGAGCGTGACTGCCTGCAATCCCCAGGCATTCATTTCTTTCATAGCATATTGAGCCGCCCGCAGGTAACCGGGTGAATTGGTAAGTCTATTACCACTCACATCTGTGAGTTGAAATGCGATATCCATCACCTGAGACCGCTCCAGGCCTTCCTGCCGGATGCGACGAATCATGCTGGTATCGATGATTTCGGTTTGAGCTTGCAATACGCCGGCAAAAACCAGCGCCACTAGGAATATGCCTGTTTTTTTCATGTCTTTCTGTATTTGTATGAAAGCATAATTTATGGATTTTTCCCGAAATACACCCTTTCCATGTATAGACGGATGAGTGTACCTTTGCGCCATGCGAAAACGCAGCATGGAGGAGCTCAATCGGTTGTCGGCGGATGATTTTCACGAGTCGGTGAAGAATCCGGTCATACTGATTTTAGATAATATCAGGAGCATGCATAATGTGGGCAGTGTTTTCAGAACAGCGGATGCTTTCCGGGTGGATAGCATTTTTCTCTGTGGGTATACACCCCAACCACCTCACAGGGATATTCACAAGACGGCGCTGGGAGCCACTGAGACAGTAAAATGGCAATTCTTTACCAATGCGGCTGAGGCAGTTGCGGAAGCAAAGCAAAGGAATTATGCAGTATGGGCGGTTGAACAAACCGATGCCAGCACACCGCTTCATCTCTTTGAGCCATTATCTGGCGGAACTGCACTTGTGATGGGTAATGAAGTGGAGGGCGTTTCAGATGAACTCCTCTCTCTTTGTGACGGCAGCATTGAAATTCCACAATGGGGTATGAAACATTCTCTGAATGTTTCCATTGCCACAGGCATCGTTCTCTGGGAAATTACTCGACATACTTTTATTCAAAACTGATGGAATAGCAAGTCTGTACATGATAAAATCTACTTCTTTATACGATACCATCCGGCGATATTTTCAGCTGGTCACCTTCTCTCATACTGTTTTTGCACTACCCTTTGCGATCATCGGATTTGTGCTGGGACTCTCAGCAGTCTACCGTACCGGAAGCGGCATACCCGAAAATACCTTACAACTGCTACTGTTGGTATTGGTTTGTATGGTAACGGCCCGCAGTGCTGCCATGGCATTTAATCGCTACCTCGACCGCCATTTTGATGCGCGTAACCCACGGACAGCTCTCCGGGAAATTCCTGCAGGACTCATCGCTGCTTCCAGTGCGCTGCGTTTTGTCGTTTTGAATTGTATTGTTTTTGTATTGGCTGCCTTCCTGCTCAATTCCCTTTGTGGCTGGCTTTCTCCCGTTGCCCTTTTTGTCATTTTGTTTTATAGCTATACCAAACGCTTTACACCCTTATGTCACCTTATATTGGGTATAGGTTTATCCCTAGCACCCATTGGCGCTTACCTTGCCATTACAGGTGTCTTTGACTGGGTTCCCCTGCTGTTTTCTTTTGCTGTGGTTGGATGGGTAGGGGGCTTTGATATTATTTACTCGTTGCAAGATGAAGAATTTGACCGCCAGCACCAATTACATTCCATACCTGTCTGGCTGGGTAAGAAGCGAGCCCTTCATGTATCAAGCATGCTGCACATGATCTGCTCCCTTTGTTTGTTTCAAGCCGGTCGTATTGGTCCTTTTGGCTTTCTATACTGGATAGCGTATGCGCTCTTTGTTTTCATGCTAATATACCAGCATAGTCTGGTAAAACCCCATGACCTTACCAGGGTCAATCGGGCATTCATGACAGCCAATGGTATTGCAAGTGTGTTTTTTGGTGTATTGGTAGTAATCGATCTATTCATTCAATTATAAGGAACCGAAGTGGCACGAATAGTAAGCATAGATTATGGCGCCAAGCGGACCGGATTGGCGGTAACTGATCCTCTGAAGATCATAGCCACAGCGCTTGATACGGTCGAAACCCATCACCTGTTCAATTATCTGAAGGAGTATATCGGTAGGGAAGTGGTTGAAAAAATCATCATCGGGTTTCCACTCAATCTGGACGATACACCTACCCACGCTACACCACTAGTAGAAGCAGCTATTCGCCGACTAAATAAACTATTCCCGCTCATACCGGTTGAAAAAGTGGATGAGCGATTTAGTTCTAAATTGGCAGGAAAAGCCATGATTGAGATGGGTATGAAAAAGAAAGACAGACGCCAAAAAGGGCAAACGGATCAGATTGCAGCGACAATTTTATTGCAGGAATACCTGAATAACCAAGCTGGTTGATTGACCACCGGCTGACCGCTTTACTGGCTTTTTCGTACCTTTACAAATATTTTTATGTATGATTTTTCCAATTGTTGCATATGGATCACCTGTGCTCCGGAAGGTTTGTAAGGAGATCACACCCGACTACCCGGGATTACCTGTTTTGATTGCTGATATGTGGGAAACCATGTACGAAAGTAATGGGGTAGGACTCGCGGCGCCTCAAATTAATAAAGACATTCGGTTGTTTGTAATCGATAGTACCCAGATATTTCAGCACCTGGAAGAATCAGAGAAAGAATTGCTGAAAGATGGTCCCGGTGTAAAAAAAGTATTCATCAATGCTCGCGTGGAGGAATTATCCGGTGCAGAATGGCCATACAATGAAGGCTGTCTCAGCATACCCAAAATTCGCGAGGATATTTACCGGAAAGAGCTGGTTACCATCACCTATCAGGATGAGCAATTTAAAACGCACACGGAAACGTATAGTGGAATTACTGCCAGGGTTATTCTACATGAATACGATCACATTGAGGGTAAGCTGTTTATTGATTATCTCTCCCCTTTTCGTCGTAAACTGATGCAGGGTAAACTCAAAGATATCAGCAAAGGCAAAATCAAGGTCGATTATAAAATGATATTTCCCGGGTAATGAGGTATCTCCTTTTTTTTACCTTGCTGCTTGCCTCCGGCCGGCTTTTTTCTCAAGACACTTCTGTATTATTTAACCAACAGCCCTTCACTTTAGCGGAAGTAGTGGTGCGGAATAATTTCAATTATAAGGCTGTATTGGCAGCGATTCAGCAGGATACCAGTTTTTACAAGGCTTTCCGAAACCTGCGTGTTTTGGGTTTCTCGTCTTTCAATGATATACGGATGCTCGATAAACAAGATAAAGTAAAAGCATCTCTCTTTAGTAAGACCCGACAGCATCGGGAAAAAGATTGTCGTTATACCGAGATTTTGCAGGAGGAAGTGACGGGAGATTTTTATGCGCCGGGCCGGAAGTACAATTATATGACGGCTGAATTGTATGCTTCCCTTTTTTTTGCCAGAGATACTATATGTGGGGAGAACAATATCGTGAAAGGGCATTCTATACGTGCTTCCGGTAAAAAGGGGTTGGACAAGCACAAGGAACAACTGAAAATGCTATTTTTTAATCCCGGTAAAAAGATACCCGGTATCCCTTTTATTGGCGACAAACTTGATTTATACGATGAATCAGCACATGCTCTTTATGACTACCGGCTTGATATAGAAGAGTGGCATGGAACCCTGGTATATGTTTTTACTATTACAACTAAAGACGATCTTGGATTTATAAAGAATGACCGGATAGTTGTAGACCGGATGGTTACATGGTTGGATATGAAGACATTGGAAGTGATGGCGCGTAATTATTCACTCAGCTATAAGGCAGGTGTGTATGATTTTGATGTGAGCATGGAAGTTGAAATGACACGGTATAAGCAGTGGGTAGTACCCAAGGTTTTGCGTTATAAGGGTAATTGGGATGTTATATTTAAAAAGCGGGAAAAGGCGGTTTTTACCGCAACCCTTTTCGATTTTCAATAAAGAAAAAGGGTCGCTGCAACCTTAGCAACAACCCTGTTAGCACCCTTTGGCTTTTCATCATATTTTAAAGATCGTCGAGGTAAGCGTGCAGCTTTTGTTCATTTACCTTTTGTGGATTTAGCTTTAGAACACTTGGCGTAGTGAGGTTTGCGATGCTGCCATCACCCAGGTAAAAGTTGTTACCGATTTTAGAAATTGAAACCAACCTATAGGCAAATCCATATGGCAGCAGGTCTGTTCTGAATGAGCGGGAAGCATAGTCAAAATCGAGTTTCACCACTGATTTTTGTCCAACAAAAACCGCATAAACATTAGTGTTTTTATTGGTGAAACTGGGAGAAAAATAAACAGTTACGCGACTTCTGCTGCTCGGGGAAGAGGTAGCTGTCGGACGTTGTGCCGTAACCCAACGCAATTTATTTACTGTCAGGGCATATCCTACCGGCTGACTATTTTCCCAGAAATAGTTTAGGTAGGAAACATCGGTATCTAATTTCCAGGTAAAGTTCGGGTCGTAAACATTGTGAGCCGGAGCCGGGATGGATTCCGATCCCAAATATCGCTGCATATTTACTTTGGGTGCAGCACCCGTTTCAATCAAATTTATCTGATAGTTTTTACCACTCTTAATACTCAATTCCTTACCGTCTTTCATTACGCGGATGAATAATCCGGTTCCGAATTCGGTTAGTGTTTGGCCGGTTTGGGTAGGGCGCAGCATTCTAATCAGGTCCCCGCTGGTGCGTATGCGCAGCACTTGAACTACCGCTGTGCCAGTCGGGGCAACAGGGGTAACCACCCCATTTTCTAAAGAGGTGAAGATGTCTTTGTTGAAGGTTATTTTAAGGCTATCTGTATTACCCGGCTTACAGTCTACTCGATTTTCCGATAAATCGATGGTGGCTTCCACCACTGCCGGTGTAAGGTCACCGATCATGGTATTGCAAGGGTCGGCATCTTTCAACACAGTTGCCCACACGGTGTCGTTTAACGGGTTATTATTATATGAGACAAACTCCTGTGAAACATCCTTCTCACAGGAGGTAATAAGAACCAGTCCTAAACATATAATAAATATATTAAATCTAATCTTCATCTCTATTGGTTTAACCCATTTCATTAGTATAGATACGTATTATTGTCATTTCGTTGCCTGTTATTTTCGATTTAAGCTCCAGCGAACCCCCATCAATACGCCGGCCGTACCAAATTTCTGGTGGTAGGGGAGGCTACCCGTCGTCACATGATCCAGGGAATGTCTGTAATAAGGTTCTACGAAGAGTTGCATTTCCTTACTAAGTTCCTTGGTAATCTGCACCCCTGTATACAAACTAAGTCCCAACTTATTTTTAAATACCTGGCTTCCTTTTGGTACTTCCACTACTGCCAGACTGGTATCAAGGATCACGCCCTCATACCAGGAGGTAGCATTGATAATCACCCCGGCATTGATACCCACTTTCACACTACCCCGCCCAAACTGATAACCCAGCAAAACAGGTATATCTATGGAACGGAACCGATTTTTTACCACATTGTTTTTATAACCTATTGTTTGTACCTCACTGGTATCCCGAACAACAATCGTGTCTCCCGGTGAGCGGATAATGGTTCTGATGGTGACTACGCTGGTTATTTTTATCTCATTTTCACTCCGATAGGTATACTTCTGATTGATTTGTTGATATTGAACACCGGTGGTAAACTGTACATGGTCATTCAATGGTTTCACCAAGCGAACTCCGGCCGTAAAACCAACCTGCATCCGCTCACTGCTATCCTGTAGCCGCAGGTATTGCTGACTGGCAGATAAGTTGCTTATCGATTTGAATGAATAATCAGGTGATACATACGTATCTAAATACCAGTCTTTATTGAAATCATCCCATTTGTTTCTGCTGCGAACAGGTGGACAAGTTATTTTTGGCAGAGAAATCTGTTTAGCTGTAAGCGCATTTATTTCTTTGAGACCTGCACGGGTATTTCGATCGGTTGCAACCAGGCTGCCATACGGATAAGATTTATAATTTATTTCGTCTAAAATGGGTAACACCGGTTTATTTAAATCGGGCGATATAGTAGCAGAAGACTTAGGAGAGATCAATTCTTCTGTAGGGTCGGTAGTTTGCTTGTTTTCGTCAATAACACCAGCAACTTTAAATCCACTTGTTACTACAGGGGCTTTGCTCTTATTTTTCCTCCATTCCAGCCCGTGCTGGAGCTTACCCATACTATTTTTTTCTGCATGGGTTGATCCGGCTTCTGTGCGTGCTTCGCTTTCAACCAAAGGTGCTTGGCCCCGTTTTGATCGGGTATCAACTGAGTCTACAGAAGTGGGGGGCAGGGAAGAACGATTTTCATCGGGCTGCTGACTTGATTCTTTGGTAGGGGGTACAGAGGGTACGCCACCGGCAACATCACCCGGAATAACTGCTCCTGGTTGCTCAATTGTTGCCTGGCTTTGATTTTTGTAAAGAACATATGACGCCAGGATGCCTCCTAAGAACAGCACTCCAAAAATGGCAGCCGCCATCGGTATGCGGAACCAGAAGAAGAAACCACGGTCATCTTTCTCTTTTGGCTTCACTTTTTCCCACAACGCTTCGCTCACCGGGGCTTCATAATCTGTCAATTCAGCTTGGAAATGTTGGTCGAATTGTTCATCAGCAATTTTATCAAAAAGACTTGCCGGAACAGGCGCTTCCCATCCGGTAAGTTGTTGAGATAGATGGCTATCGAATTGATTATCGGCTACTTTATCCCACATGGCAGCTGGTACAGGCACATTTAATTGCTCCAGTGTATCTCCGGCGTGTACATCCAGCAATGCACCTGCCACTTTATCCCACATAGTATCGGACACCTTACCTTCCAGATCATACAGGCTATTGCCGAAGAAGCGGTCCAGACGGGAATCATCCAGTTGCTCATAGGCTCCGGATGGAACCGGGGCAATGAAGTTGACCAATTGATCGGCCACATGATTGTCAAACTGAGCATCTACAATGCGTTGCCAGCTATCCTGATGAACTTGGACTTCCAGGTTGCTGAGGCTTTTCTGGAAAAATTGATCCATTTGTTGTTCGTTCAGACGTTGCCACATCCCATCCGGCACAGGCGCGGAGAGATCGCTGAGCTGACGTCCAACAAAGTCGTCAAATTCCCTATCTGGCATTCTAAACAGCAACTTTCTGTAATTGTAGTATTTGATATTGCAGCATTTTCCGGGCTTTCACCAGTTGACTGCGGCTGGTGCCGGGTTGTATATTCAGCATTTCTCCAATCTCCTCATGGCTGTAACCTTCAATGGCACTCAGGTTGAAAACAACCCGGTAACCATCTGGTAACTGATTGATTAGTTTCAGCAGCTGCTCCTGGTTCAAGTGTGCATAGGCCTGCGCCTCCACCCGGGGTACATCCACCATACTCTCTTCCAGCTCCCTGTACTGGATTTTCTTCCTTTCAATGGTTCGAATAGCAGCATTAACAACTACCCTTCGAATCCAGCCCTCAAAAACACCTTCAAATTTAAATTGTCCGATGTTCTGGAAGATTCGCAGGAAGGCATCCTGCAGCATGTCTTCCGCCTCGCTGGGGTCACTGGCATAGCGCAGGCAAACCCCCATCATTTTTCCGGCAAACCGGTCAAATAATGCCCGCTGACTGCGGGGATCTTTGTTTATGCAGCCTTCTATGATCTCATATTCAGTCACAGTAAACACATTTTACGGGTTGATAAATAGTATAGATACCTTACGACGGCCATACGTTGCCTGATCGTTCAGTTTTTTATAACACATTTTAAAAAAATGTCAAGTAACAAGAAATTGTTGCTGTATATAGTCTACAACGTTTGTTAACCGGTGATATTGTTGAAAAGCAGCCAGTTGGCGGTCGGCACCCGTACCGGTTTCCAGGGTCTTGTGAACCAGTTGGATAATGGGTCGACTCCCCAGGTCATCTACCACATCATCAACAAAATCAAGCAGTTCCAGTAGCAACGACCGGGTATCTACTTCTGTTTCCTTACCAAAATCAATCAACTTTCCTTCGATTCCATAGCGGCTGGCCCGCCATTTATTTTCATTGATCAGGGAACGCTGATAGATGATGTAATTCATGTTTTTGCTTCGGAGCTTGTATATTTTGGCTGTAATGGCCTGAAATAGTCCTGCAATCATGATGGTTTCCGGAATGGTCATGGGTACATCACAAATCCGGTATTCAATGGTATTGAAGAAGGGATGTACCCGCAGATCCCACCATATTTTCTTCGCATTGTCAATGCAGTTGGTTTTTATCAGCAGATTGACATAGTTCTCATAAGCCTCGAGGCTTTCAAAATAGTCGGGTATACCGGTGCGGGGAAACTTATCAAAAACCTTGGTTCTGAATGATTTATAACCAGTATCCCTGCCTTCCCAGAAAGGGGAATTGGTGCTGAGGGCATAAACATGCGGCAGGAAGTAGCGGGCGGTATTGGCAATGTGTACAGCTGTTTTCCGATCTTCCATCCCAACGTGTACATGCAAGCCAAAAATGAGGTTGCTCCGGGCAGCTTCCTGTAACTCATTGACAATCTGGTTATAGCGAACATGATCGGTAATCAACTGGTTTTCCCAATGACTGAAAGGATGAGTACCTGAAGCCCCAACCGATAGTCCGAGCTCACCCGCGATGCGGGAAATATTTCCCCGCAGGGAAACCACATCCTTATAAGCCTCCTCAATGTCTTTGCAGATATCCGTTCCTACTTCCACCACTGCCTGGTGCATCTCGGCTTTGACTTTATCTTTCAATATTTTTTGTCCCTCTTGTACGATGCGCTGGCGATGGCTCTTAAGCTCCCGTGTCTGGGGGTCTAATACCATGTATTCTTCTTCCACCCCCAGGGTAAAGTGTTTGTAGTTGAGATGGCTCATAAGTTAACTTGGGGTTGAAATGATCAGAAGAGCGGTAACCGGGCTACGCCTTTTTGAAGATAAGCACCCCAGGTGAGGTTATCGCGCCCGGCCTGGTGTTGTTCTGCTTTCTCAATGGCAAAATTGGCAGCCGTTTGAACTACCCAGTCGAAGTTTTCCTGTCCTACACTCTTCACATCTGCATCCGGAGCAGGATTACAAAAGTCAATCGCATAAGGTACGCCATCTCTTACAGCTAATTCTACCGTATTAAAATCATATCCTAAGTATTGATTAATTCGCAATACAATGGAATTCATCTGCTCCAGTCGCTCGGCAGAAGGGGTAAAATCTGCCACATAGCGCAGGTGGTGTGGGTTGCGGGGTTCATACGGCATGATGCGTACATATTTGCCTCCTATGCAATAGCAGCGGTAATACTCTTCAAAAACGATTTCTTCCTGCAAGAGCATCACCAGCTGGTTGGTCTCAGCATGTTTTTCAAAGAATTCCTCCTGGCTGGCTAGCCGGTATACATTCTTCCAGCCTCCGCCGGCAAAGGGTTTCATGTAGGCAGGAAAACCAACATACTTGAAAATTCCTTCCCAGTCCAGCGGGAATGACAGGTTGCTAAACGACTTGTCGCTGGTATCAGGAGGCAGGTCCCTGGAGGGGAGGATCACGGTTTTAGGTACAGGTACATCAATTTTGGTGGCCAGACAATTATTAAAAAATTTTTCATCGGCACTCCACCAGAAGGGGTTATTTATAACCGCAGTACCGCAGAGGGCTGCATTCTTTAGGTAAGCACGATAGAATGGAATATCCTGACTAATTCTGTCAATGATAACTGCATAACCGCTGTCTTCCCCTTGAATAACTTTGTCGATGCGCACGGGTTCCGCTGAAATATTGGGAATCTTTCTCTCATTAATGGTTGTAATCAGGGCCTCCGGAAAACTTCTTTCTTGCCCAAATAAGATGCCGATTTTTTTCATAATAAATCATATTACTTGACAGCCCGAAATTAGACCAGTCGGACTTTGTAGGGGAAAATACTTTGTTAAATTACAGATTTGGCAGGAAAAAATAAAATCGGCGTTTTCGGTGTCTTTTGACTTGTATCGGGCTGCTGATTGCTTTACTTTTGGTATATGACTGAATTAGCTGCTGATTCTTCTGCATTGGATGCTTACGAACGATACACCCTCTTTTCTGATTACCTGAATCGTGAGGTGTTGTTTGATGTTTACAGAACCGATAATAGTTATGGTGGTGAGCCCCTGAATCTCTTATTGGTCAATGATGGACAGGACCTATTGACCATGCCATTTCATGCTTTATTGAAGCAAACGGCTTCTGACCATGCGATTCAACCTTTGCTGGTTATCGGCATTCACTGTGGAAGTGACCGAAAGCAGGAGTATGGCATTGCTTATGCTGCCGATTACATGGGCCGGGGTTCAAAAGCCGGTTTGTATACTAAATTCATTTTAGATGAATTATTACCCTTTATCCGAAAGCGGTTTCACATCGTTTCGTTTCGGGAAAAAGCAATGGCCGGCTTTTCATTGGGTGGACTCAGTGCATTGGATCTGATATGGAACCACGCCTCCGAATTCAGTAAAGTAGGTATTTTCAGTCCCTCTCTCTGGTGGCGGCGAAAAAGTTATGAGGAGGGATATGATGAAGAGAAAGACCGACTCATGCACTTACAGATTCGGAAAGGCATTTGCTATCCCTGGCTACAGTTTTTTATTCAATGTGGGGCCATGGATGAAACTGCCGACCGCAATAAAAATGGGATCATTGATTCTGTCGATGATGCCCTCGATCTGGTCGTAGAACTTAAAGCCAAAGGCTACAATGATGAACACATTCACTACCTTGAATTAATTGATGGCAAACACGATGTGGCTACCTGGGCTAGGGTCTTACCGGATTTTATTCGCTGGGGCTGGGCGGTGAAGCAATAAAGCGCATATTTATTTATATGCAAGACTTTAAAATAGAGCATAAAAAAACCCGGAAATTTTCCGGGTTTTTTTATGAATTGATATCTATTGATTAGAAGATATATCTCAAACCAAGTTGCATAGACCATGTACTGGCTAAGCTAAGGTTGTTTTGCCATGGCTTAGTTACTAACTGGCCATTCAGCTGTGCCATGTTGAAAGTTGGTCTGCCATTCGCATCATAACCTCTGAAAATTAATGGGTTGCTTTGAGTTACGATCTGTCTTACACCAGCCGTTTTACTGATCATATTGCCAACATTGAGGATGTCAAGCGTAACTTGGAAAGTATGTTTGTGCTTTAGAACATTGACATATAGATCCTGAACCACTCTGAAGTCAACTCTACTAACCAAAGGAAGATATGCTTCATTTCTACCAGCGTATGAATTAAGCTTATTGCGTAAATAAGGAGTGTTATTTATAAACTCATTCCATGCTGCGGCTTGTTCTCCTGCTGTCCTAGCTGGGTTCACACCAGATGCAGTTGCATTTACAAAAAGTACATCTCTTGTAATATATAACAAATCTGTAGTGGCGTTGCCATCATTGTTAACATCACCATTGTAAACGTAGCTATAGTTATTACCATATGCAAGTTCGCCGAATAAAGAGAAAGTAGTAGCAAAATATTTGGCATACTCCAGTTTATAGGAAAGGTTACCAATGAATCTATGCGGAGCAACATAAGCTGAATTAGATATTTCTAAACTGTTCTGTGTATTGGTGGTAGGGTTACTATTCCAAGTAGATGTTGCTTGTGCACCAGGATTGGCAGTGAGCTCATTGGCGAAACTCAAGGTATAGGCCAAACCTCCGCTAAAACCTTTCGCCGAATTTTTATTGATCGCGAAAGTTAGAGATCCGCTGTTACCTCTATTGTTGTTTTCAAGAACAATAGCAGTTCCGATATTGGCATAGAGTCTTCTATCAGCCGTATTTACAAATCTAGCTCTTGAATCAGGTCCAGTTAAAGATCCGTTGGTAGCTCTTTGATTTGCATTGCGCATAATAACTGTATTGATATCTTTCGTGTACAGTGCCTCAAAAGTAGCAGTCCATCCATTACCTAATTTTTTATCAAACGCAATGTTCGTTCTCCAAATTTGAGGGAATTTGAAATTTCTGTCTATTAAAACAATATTAGCATTGTTTGGCAATAAACCAGGGGTCGGTGAAAATGCACTTCTGTATGCATCGGGATTTGGATTAAACAAGAAACTTGATAAAAGTGTGGGATTTGTAACTGCCTGTCCTGATTGATACATCTGGCTATTTTGAGGCATATTTGTTAAGTAAACAAAGGGAATACGTCCAGTGAATATGCCTGATCCACCTCTGATAACCACATTTTCATCCGGTATATTATACTTAAAACCAACTCTTGGAGAGAAATACAATTTGTTCTGGTTAGGCCAAGCACCAGTACTGTAGTTAGTTGGATTACCATCTTTATCAGGAAATGACAATGCGCTGATATTTGGATTTTCGAGAGGAGATTCCGGATAAAATAGTCTATCTATTCTTACGCCATAGGTCAATTTGAAGTTGTTATTTACAGCATATTCATCCTGGAAATAAACACCTAATTGACCAATCTTCAAATCTGCAGCATAAACAGATTCTTTACCAGGAACCAAAGAAAATGTGTACGAAAAGACTGCTGGTCTCCTGTTATTAATAAAGTCATCCAAAGAATTGAATGCGTAATAGCTTGCGGAACCAGGCATGAACATATTTCCTACTCTTTGGTATTCGTAATTAGCTCCAAATGTAAAAGTATGTTTACCTGAATAATAAGTCAGGTTGTTGGTAATATTAAAGACATCATTAATCACGTCATTATTTCTGGTAAATGGATCTGAACCAGCAGACATATAATTCTGTCCATTGTTATTGAAGATGTCAATGGTTGGGAAATAACTACCATCAATAGACCTAGTTGCTTGAATCTTTGAAAATGTAGCAATGAACTGGTTAGACAATTTGCTATTGAAATTAGAATTCAATTCTAATGATCCAGTTCTAACAATGTCTTTAAATTTATAGTTTGAATTACTGAATGACATTGAATTGAGACTAAATCTGTTATTTGGAAGTCTTGAAATTGAACTGGTCGTTCCGGCAGGTGTAAATGTAGGGTTATTAGGTATACTTGTGCCGTTCAGAGATTGGTCATTGAAATTGACTAATTCGCTATATTTCAGAGTAAGTTTATGGATAGCATTGATGTTCCAGTCAATTTTTGCAAGTAGCTTGGTATTTTTAGTAGAAAAGTTAGGAAAATTGTCAAAACTTCCTGCATCATATCCATATTGGGATTTGAGGTGATTACCGAATTTTCTCAGGGAATCTACAACAGTGTTAGAAACGTTTCCAATACCTGAGCCACCTCTAGGACTGAATGTTATACCTGGCACAGATCTTTCCTCAGATTCATAACTCACGAAGAAAAATAGTTTGTTTTTTATTAAAGCGCCTCCGAGTGTTCCTCCGAAAATTTTATTACTGGATTTAACTGGATCGGGCAAAGTAACACTTCCTACATTTTTACCATTATAGTCCTGATCTCTGTATAATGAATAGATGGAGCCCTTCAAGGTGTTAGTACCACTTTTAGTAATGGCATTGATTCCGGCACCTGTAAATCCAGATTGTCTAACATCATAAGGTGCAATGTTCACAGAAATTTCCTCAATCGCATCGATAGAGATTGGACTTGCACCACCACCTGGGAGTGGGTCAGAACTTAATCCAAAGTTATTATTGAGATTTGCACCATCTATGCTAGTGTTATTAAATCTACCATCACGTCCTGCGAAACTAGTACCGTTGGCTTGAGGTGTTAATCTTGTAAAATCGTTAATGCTTCTGGAAATAGTCGGTAAACTGTTTAACAAATTTTGATTAATAACCGTGGATGCACCTCCAGACTTATCCGCTAGTGTTTTCTTTTTGGTAGAAACAACTGAAACTTCTTTTAACGAACTCGACTGATCAGACAAAATTTGGTTAATCGTGAATGGTTCGCCAAGATTTAAGAAAATATCATTTATCTCTTCTGCTTTCAACCCGACATATGTGAACTTTACGGTATATGGACCACCAGTTCTTAAACCAGGTAATGTGAACAATCCTCCCTTTTTTGAAACTGTGGAATAACGGGAACCCGAGGGCAAATGCGTTGCAACAATGCTTACGCCCTCTAACGGATTGTTATCATTTGTTTTAATAAAGCCAGTAATGGAACTGTTGGTTACTTGAGCTGTTAAATGCGTTGTCACCATAAAAGTGAACAACAAAAAAATCGACCGAATAACTATCCTCATAAATGTTAGTTTTAGAAATGCAAATATGCAGCTAAAATGGGGTTTTCAGCGCCCGTAGGGC
>CAYUXJ010000028.1:0-23429 GCA_964448845.1 uncultured Sediminibacterium sp. | reverse complement strand
AAATTTAAGATAAATACTCAAGTTTTAAACCGTCTGTTTTTTAGGGATACTTACATATTCTTTTCATGAAAAACTTGAGTATAAATTCATTATTTTTGAAATGACTATGAAGAAATTTGCACTATTTATTTTCTTGTCCTTATTTTCCTATTCAAGTAACTGTCAAACAATTGACTCAGCCTTTATAGAGAAATATATTGTTAATAAATATAAAACAGATACGACTTCATTTTTACCAACCTATAAATTTATTGATGATAAGGGTAACTCATTTTCACTTAGCGATTTCAGAGGAAAAATTCTTTACATTGATGTATGGTCGACAAATTGCCCACCATGCTTAGGACAGTTCCCACATCGCGAACAATTATTAAATCGCTTAAAAAGCTTACACTTAGATACTTCTATCATTTTTATAAATATTAATATTGAAGACTCTAAAAAAAATTGGAAAAAAGCAATAAAAAAGTATCAACCTGTAGGAATTAATCTTCATTGTTCTGATACATCACTTTATAACAATTGGAATATACATGCACTGCCTTGTCATATTCTATTAAGCAAAACTGGCTATTTGCTAGGTCAACAAATTTCAGGCCCTGATGATGGCATGATTGATTGGATTCTTTATTCTTCTATAAAAGGGAATAACTTAATAGATGCTATTTGGAGGTCATTCAACCAAGGTAAATTAATGGAAAAGTATAAATCTTCTTCAGCACTTACTGATAAAGAGTATGCCAAATGGTTTTATGAGACACTGCCAAGTCTACTTGAATATTCTAATTGGATAAAAAATCACTTGAACCGTCAGACAAAGTAGAATCCTATTGAGACATTGGCAAAGTTGAATTTAACATTAGGTCATTATCAAACTAAATAATTAATCAGTTTCCAATAATTCTACCCCTTCGCCTCCATTCACCTTTGTTTTCTCTCTAAAAACACAAAAACTTGCCCATCAGGCCATTACCCTTGGACTACCTGATTATGACTTAAATTTCTAAATCATTGCATCATTTACTGCAGGATTCACTGCAGTTTTAACTATTTCCAATATAAAAGAGGTTGAATTAAAAGTAAGAATAACCTTCAAATCAACCTCTTTGTAGTCCCGACAGGAATCGAACCTGTATCTAAAGTTTAGGAAACTTCTATTCTATCCATTGAACTACGGGACCAAAGATTATTCTGTCATAATTTTTGCGAAGGTAAGCCATTTGCCATTTTTTACCCCCATCTTCCGATGCTTTAATTGGTGTATCTTACCTGCCCAACATTCACCTATGTATCGGATTATCTGCCTGCTGCTTTGTATCTTATATAATTTCATTCCTTCTAACGGATTAGCCCAGGTACAACAGGATATTCCTAAACCCCGTCTGAACCACCTGGCTATTTATGTGGTGGATGTGCAGCAATCAGCTTCTTTCTATAGTGAACTCTTTGGCTTTGACACCCTACCGGAACCCTTCCATGACAATAAGCACGCCTGGTTCTCTATTGGTCCGGGCATCGCTCTTCATATTATTCAAGGTGCCCCCCAACCCAAAGCTTATTTCCTGAATAATCATATGTGCTTCAGCGTACAATCAACTGCTATCTACATCGAAAAACTCATAAAAAAAGGTATTTCCTACTACAATGCCCAAGGAGAAAAATCGCGCATCACCACACGCATAGATGGCGTAAAACAGGTCTGGATTCAAGACCCCGATGGCTATTACATAGAAATCAATGACGCCCGAAACTGATCCAGCCCATTCCCTCGTTAGAATGCTTATCTTTGCCAGCCTGAACACTATTTATGAAATTTTATAACATACTCATACGCTATCGTTTCTGGTTGGGACTACTTGCTTTTGCCCTCGCTATTTGGGTAAATGTTACGTCCGGTTTCTGGCCTTCATTTGTGCTGTATTTCCTGGGTTTTGTAGCCATTGCCAGCCATTTTTTCATCGGTCCTATGCGTCTCATCCAGGGCCCCATGGAAGCAGGTGATATCGAAGAAGTAGAAAAAGTTTTAAAGACCATCTGGTTCCCTAACCTCCTCTATAAGCCCGTTCGCTCTACCTATTTCACCGTACTGGGCAACTTGGCCATGATGAAGCAGGATTTCACGACGGCCGAACAACACCTGAAAAAAAGTGCCGATCTGGGCGCCGCTATGCCGGAAGCGGAGGGGTCGAATAAACTGCAACTTGGCATGATGGCCTTACAAAGAGGCGACCTGAAACAAGCTGAATCTTATATGCGTGCCGCCATCCGCGCCGGCGTTCCCGATAAGGAGAGCGAAGCAGTAGCTTACCTGGCGATGTGTCAGATCTTCATGAACAAACGTGAATTCAAAGCTGCCAAAGAATTCTTCCGCAAGGCTAAGGCCTGCAAGCCCAAAACACAACAGGTGGTTGACCAGGTTCGTGAGATTGAAAAATACATTTCCCGGATGCCGGGCTAAGCAGCCTTATGTGACTTTTGTCATTTTTCTTGCCTTTTCTCTCCCATAGCTTTGAGGCATTATTTCATTCCCTCAAACCTACGCTATGAAAAAAAACATGGGCACTACCGACAAAATCATCCGCATCTTCCTTGCAGTTGTATTGGCAACAATTTTTTTTACCAAAACAATCACCGGAACCTGGGGATATATTGCACTGGCACTCGCAGGCGTTTTTCTACTTACCTCGCTGGTTAGTTTTTGTCCGCTCTACACCGTGCTTGGTATGAATACCTGCGAGCGGAAGTCGAGTTAATTCAGCGCAGCGCCTGATAAACAACTGACTTAAATTTCTCTGCCAGTTCGCCATGACTGAATGGGTATTGTTGCAGCACAAACTGTGCAACTATTTTCTCTTTGGGGTCAATCCAGAAGGAAGAGGCAAACATCCCTCCCCAGCTGAAAGTGCCCTCAGAGACAGTGTTTCCCGACGCATCTGCGGAGGTAATTACCTGAAAACCCAAGCCGAATTTAGAAGCACGCCCCATACTTTTATCACCCAGCTGGTTTGAAGTCATCAGGCGTATGCTGTTCCGGCTCAATACATGTTTCCCATTCAAGTGCCCACCATTCAGCAGCATCTGCATAAAAAGCGCGTAATCATAAGCCGTGGAAACCAGTCCGCCCCCTCCGGAGAAAAAACTACCATTGTCCTGAATGGGATAATCCCTTATTACTTCGCCATTTACTTGTAAGCTAGCCGGTGCATTGATTACTTTTTTATTCTTATCACTCATGTGCAACATGGCGAGGCGATCTTTTTTCTCTGCTGACAGATAGAAATGGGTGTCTTTCATACCCAGCGGTTCAAAAATATATTTTTTGAAGTAGGCATCAAGTGATAATCCGCTGACCACCTCAACCAGATAGCCCAAAACATCGGTATTGAGACCGTAGGTAAATTTTTCTCCCGGCTGATGTACCAGGGGTAGTGCGGCCAGCCGCAGTATATTATCGCGTTGCAGTCCGCCCCGAATGCCAATGCCCGCAATCACGCCCGCCTTATAATACAGGGCATTCATGGTTTCGCTGCCAATCTGTGCATAACCAATTCCGGAAGTATGGGTAAGCAGATCGCGGATGGTAATTTCCCGCTTCGCAGGAACGGTAGTAAAAGTGGTATCAGCTGCATTGAATGATTGTAAAACAGTTGGCTTTTTAAATGCAGGAATATAGAGGCTGATGGGATCATCTAATAAGAAGCGCCCTTGCTCAAACAATTGCATTACGGCGACACTCGTGATGGCCTTGGTCTGTGAGGCAATGCGCCAGATAGCATCTTTACTCAGTTTTTTTTCTTTTGATCGGTCATCATATCCCAGGGCTTTGTGGTATACGATTTTTCCATCGCGGGCCACCAGTGCGATGGCACCTTCTATCCAATTACTATCGATGTATGCTTGTATCAATTGATCAATGCGGGCCAATCGTTCCGCACTGAAGCCGGCTGCAGCCGGTGTGGTGGTTTGGAAAGCTGGTTGTGCCTGCAGAGTATATACCAGCATGGCACATAGCCAAAAGATCAAAAATTTTTTCATAAAAGTGTTTTAGAAAGGCGTGAGGTAACGCCAAGCTCTAATATCCATCTTTTTTTGGAACGAAAGCCAACTAGCTTTTTGAAGTAGCAGCGTTAATAGCTTTTTCAATGGCGGGAGCGAAGTGCCGGTGTTCCAATTCATGAATACGGGCTGCAAGGGTTTGAGGGGTATCGCCGGGTTCTACGGGACAACTGGCTTGAAAAAGAATCTCACCCTCATCGAAATGTTCGTTTACGAGGTGGATGGTGATGCCACTTTCTTTCTCTCCTGCTGCCAGCACTGCTTTGTGTACATGTTCTCCATACATGCCTTTACCGCCATACCCGGGCAAGAGAGCAGGGTGTATATTGATCATCTTCCCTTCATAGGCAGCCACCAATTGATAGGGTACTTTCCAAAGGAACCCTGCCAGCACCACCCAGCTGATGCGGTGTTGCCGAAGTACTTCCAGGTATGCATCACCCTGAAAAAAGCGGTCTTTTTCAATCATTAATACGGGAACACCCCATTTTTCAGCATGCTGATTGACGCCGGCGCCCGATTTATTGCAAACGACCAAGGCAACTGATATGGTAGCATGGCCATGATAATATTCCATGATGCGACTGGCATTGCTACCGGCGCCAGATGCAAATATGGCCAGTAAAGTCTTATTGGCTTCGGGTGGCAGTATCTTTAGTTTACGCAGCAGTTTTACTTCATATTTCCAGAAGAAGGCCCACTGGCCCAATAAGGCACCGAAACTGAGCAGAATGACCTGGTAGCCGATTAGCAACATAAATAAACGAACCCCAAGTCGGAAATACCATTCACTGTTGGCATCCATGCCCAGCCAGCGGGTGACATATCTTGTCAAAAAGGCTGTAGTGGTTCCAGTTAAACCGAATGCTAAAAAAACAATCCAGAATGTTTTTGTACTCAGTCCCCATTTTTGTTGCAGCCGCTTGAACATGCGGCAAAATTGATTAAAAAAACGTTAACATTCCGCCAACAAATCGACAAATGCACGATTTCATGCAAAGTAGACAGAGAAATAGGTGATTCGTCTACCAAAACTTCTGTAACACTGATTTATCCTTGATTCCAAAAAAAAACAGATGCGTTTTTATTTTGTCAGTTTCCTGCACTATTTTTGCCCCCGTTCACGGAACTTTTTCCACACCAAGAACCACCGTTACAGACTATGCAATCCACCTATCGTCTTACCCGATTTTTTGTCTCTTTTTTCATATTGTGTGCAGGCTTTTTTGCCTCCTTTTCTTCTCAGGCGCAGGATGGGAAGACCCTCTTTCAGACCAATTGTGCATCCTGCCATCAGGTACACAAGAAACTGACCGGACCCGCACTGGCAGGGGTTGAGGAGCGTTGGCCCAACAAAAAAAATCTATATGCCTGGATCCGCAACAGTGCTGCCTTCCTGAAAACAGGTGATGTTTACGCCAATAACCTCTACAATGAATATAATAAGGTAGCGATGAACCAGTTTCCCGGTCTGACAGATGCGGAAATTGATGCCATGCTCGTTTATATTAAGTCGGTTCCTGCTCCCGGAGCAGTTGTTCCGGGTGGTGCCGTGGCTGCCGCTGGTGCCGCGGAGGAAGGTGATAACTCGCTGCTTTTCGGTGTATTGACCCTGATACTTGCTGTGGTAGCCCTGACTTTATTGCAGGTGAATGCCAACCTGAAGAAGATGACAGATGAGAAGCAAGGCATTGATCCCGAGAAGCCGGTACCTTTCTTTAGAAATAAAAGCAACATTGCTTTCCTTTCTATCGTGCTGTTTTTAATCGGTGGTTATTACACAACTCGTGGCGCCATGAACCTCGGTCGCAGCACCGACTACCAGCCTGAGCAACCTATCTATTATTCGCATAAAGTACATGCCGGCATCAACCAGATAAACTGTCAATATTGCCACATTGGTGTATACCAAGGTAAGCAGGCGACAATCCCCTCTGTAAATGTTTGTATGAACTGTCACCAGGCAATCAATGAGTACAAGGGTGAAAAACTGTACACCGAGGAAGGTAAAGAGGTTGATGGTACCAATGAAATCAAGAAATTATATAAATATGCCGGTTTTGTAGAAGGCAAACCCTGGGATGCCTCTGCTGCCAAGCCCATCGAATGGATCAGAATCCATAACCTGCCTGACCACGTATACTTTAACCATGCCCAGCACGTGAATGCCGGAAAGGTAGCCTGTCAGACCTGCCATGGAGAAATTCAAAAAATGGATGAAGTAAAGCAATTCTCTAACCTGAGTATGGGTTGGTGTGTGAATTGTCACCGCGAAACCAAAGTGCAGTTTAAAGACAATGGTTTCTATAGTATTTATGAAAAATACCACCAGGAACTGAAGAGTGGCAAATTAGATAGTACCCGTGGAATCACTGTAGAGAAGATTGGTGGAACGGAATGTCAGAAATGTCATTATTAATACTGAACAGGTTCCGTATCCGCAAGGGATGCGTGCCTCAGTTGTTTTGAAATATATTAAGTAACGGTTTTAAATGTATCCCCCCGGGGAGCTGGTTTACATTATGGAGCAAAAAAAGCTTTGGCAGAGTTTCGGTGAGCTGAATCAGTCTGCTGCTTACGACAAAGATGTAAAAGATGAATTCAGGGAAGAGCTGCCTGCTGTAGAAGATAACAACGGTTGGCTCGACGCCCGGGCACCCCGGCGCGACTTTTTAAAATACCTGGGATTCTCGACGGCTGCCGCCGCTGCTGCTGCCAGTTGTGAAATACCAGTAAAAAAAGCCATTCCCCTGGCCAATAAGCCCGAGGAATATGTTCCCGGAATAGCTAAATATTATGCTACCACATTCGTTCAGGATGGAGATGCTGTTTCAATCCTGGCTAAAGTAAGAGATGGTCGTCCTATTAAAATTGAGGGTAATGATTTGAGTCCCATCACCGGCAATGGTACTTCGGCCCGCGTACAGGCTTCTGTTCTCGACCTCTATGATACGGCACGTCTTCGCTTCCCTCTTATCAATGGTCAGGAAGCCACTTTTGAGGCCATAGATAAAGAAGTAGCTGCTGCCTTGGGTGGCAATGTTGTGGTATTAACCAGTACGATCAATTCTCCCACCACGCGTGAGGCGATCAATAAATTTTTGGCAAAATATCCCGGTAGCAAACATGTTACCTATGATGCCATCTCTTATTCAGGCATGCTGTTGGCCAATGAAGCCAGTTTCGGTAAAAAAGCCATTCCTTCCTATCATTTCGATAAAGCCCGCGTAATTGTCAGTATTCAGGCTGATTTTCTTGGTACCTGGCTTTCTCCTGTTGAGTATGCCCGTCAGTATGCTGCCGGTAAAAAAATCAATGAGAAGCAACCGGAAATGAGCCACCATATTCACTTTGAAAGTGTGCCCTCGCTGACCGGTTCTAATGCAGACGAAAAAATATTGATCCGTCCTTCTGAAACCGGCGCCGTTGCTGTTGCGCTGTTGGGTGCAGTGAATGGTCAGGAAGTAACGGGTGTAGAAGATGCTGAGCTGAAAAAAGCCATTAAAAAAGTAGGTGCAGCCCTGGTTGCTTCTAAAGGTGCAGCCCTGGTTGTTTGCCAGAGCAATGATGTAAATATTCAGCTGGTAGTGAATGCCATCAATCAGGCCATCGGTGCCAATGGCACTACCATCAACTGGGCTACTACCCTGCAAGTACGTCAAGGTGTTGATGCCGACATGGCTCAGCTCGTGAATGATATGAATGCCGGCAATGTTGGCACCCTGTTGATTCACGGCGCCAACCCTGCTTACTCCTGGCCGCAGGCCAATGCCTTCCGCGAAGCGCTGAAAAAAGTAAAAACAACTGTATCATTTGCTGCTAAGCTCGATGAGACTACAGCACTTTGTCGTTTCGTTGTACCTGACCATCATTTTCTGGAGAGTTGGGGAGATGCGGAGCCTAAATCTGGCTACCTTTCTTTTATCCAGCCTACTATCTACCCGCTCTTCAAAACCCGTCAGTGGCAAGATAGCCTGCTGAAATGGTCAGGCGATACGTCAGATTATCTGGCTTATCTGAAAAGTTACTGGACAGCCAAGCTGGGTGGAGAAACCGGTTGGGATAAAGCCTTGCAAGAGGGTGTATTAAATCCGGCCACTGCTGCTGTAGGCGGGGCTTCATTTAATGGTGCCGGAGTTGCCGCTGCTGTTTCAGCCATCTCTGCTTCGAAGCGAAATGATAAAACGGAATTGTACCTATATGAGAAGATTGCCATCGGCGCTGGTCAGGGTGCTTCCAACCCATGGTTACAGGAATTGCCTGATCCGGTAACACGTGCTACCTGGGATAACTATGTGATTGTTTCTCCTGCAATGGCAAGAAAAATATTAGGCATTGATTTGAATGATAGCGGACAGGCAGATGCTTATGAAGTAAATCCTCCGAAGAAGGTCATTAAGGTTACCTGCAACGGACAGTCTGTTGAATTACCTGCTTTGATCATGCCAGGCACCCATCCCGATACCATTGGTATCGCCTTGGGATACGGAAGGGCCGAACAATTAGGTAAGGCAGTAATCGGTACCGGAAAGAATGTCTATCCTTTCACTACCCTATCCGGAACCACGGTGAGCAGAACACAGCTCAGTGCTGAATTGGCTGTTACCGGTGAAACGTATCCGGTAGCGCTCACCCAGACACACAGTCGTTATGATACAGCTCAGGGTAACAGAACTGAGGTGATGAAGGAGCTGACGCTGGCTGCATACAAACATCATCCTACAGAAATCCGTGATGAGCGCCAGAAAGAACTGGAGCCATGGGGTGGACTGGAGAATTACGAGAAGCAGGGTACTATTTATCCTGTTTACGATCGTCCGGGTATTCGCTGGGGAATGAATGTAGACCTGAATGCATGTAATGGTTGCGGTGCCTGTGTGGTTGCCTGCTCTGCTGAAAACAACGTATCAGTAGTAGGGAAACCCGAAGTACTGCGTGGTCATGAAATGCATTGGTTGCGCATTGACCGTTACTATAGTGGCGATATGGACAATCCTAATGTGGTGTTCCAGCCAATGATGTGTCAGCATTGTGACAATGCTCCTTGCGAGAACGTTTGTCCGGTAGCTGCCACCAACCACAGCAGTGAGGGCATCAACCAAATGACTTACAACCGCTGTATCGGTACCCGTTACTGTGCGAATAACTGTCCTTATAAAGTACGTCGTTTTAACTGGGCTGATTATACCGGTGCTGATAGCTTCGGAGACAACCAACGTGGTATTGTAAATGATGTGGTACTTGAAATGAACGATGACCTGACCCGCATGGTGTTGAATCCGGATGTAACGGTTCGCTCCAGAGGGGTAATAGAAAAATGTTCTTTCTGTATTCAGCGTTTGCAGGAAAGTAAGCTAAAGGCCAAGAAAGAGAGCAGACCATTACAAGATAGCGACATCAAAGTGGCTTGTCAGCAGGCTTGTCCGACCGAGGCCATTGTATTTGGAAATGTAAACGACGGGCACAGTGCCATCAACATTACCCGCAAAGAAAATCCGAATCGTCAGTTTTACGTGCTCGAGCCATTACACGTATTACCGAATGTTTCATACCTGGCGAAAGTCAGAAACACTGGAGAAGAAATAAAGGAAGCATAAATAACCGGGGCCCTGCCTTCGTTTGCAACACAGCGCAAGTAGAAAGTAGTCCGGAACAATAAAAAACAGGCAATGCATTTAAAGTACGAATCACAGCTCAGGGAACCATTGGTGATGGGTGAAAAAGATTTTCACCAGGTAACAGAAGACATCGTTCGACCCATTGAGGCCAAGCCAAGTAAGTTATGGTACATCGGCTTCTTTATAGCCGTAGCACTTTTACTTTTTGGTATCTACTCAATCTACCGGGATGTTACTTATGGTATTGGTCAGTGGAATCTGAATAAGACAATCGGTTGGGGTTGGGATATCACCAACTTCGTTTGGTGGGTAGGTATCGGTCACGCCGGTACGCTGATTTCTGCCATCTTGTTGCTGTTCCGTCAGGGCTGGAGAACGGGTGTAAACCGTGCTGCGGAAGCCATGACCATCTTTGCGGTAATGTGCGCCGGTCAGTTTCCTATTTGGCACATGGGTCGTGTGTGGATGGCTTTCTTTGTACTGCCTTATCCTAACACGCGTGGTCCGTTGTGGGTAAACTTCAACTCACCGCTTTTGTGGGACGTATTTGCCATCTCAACTTATTTTACCGTATCCCTCTTGTTCTGGTACAGTGGTCTGATACCCGATTTGGCAACCGTAAGGGATCGCGCCTTTACTTCTTTGCGTAAAAAATTATATGGTATTGCTTCTTTTGGATGGACAGGTTCCACCAAACACTGGCAGCGCCACGAGAGTTTGTCGTTGGTGCTGGCAGGGTTGAGTACCCCACTGGTACTTTCAGTACATACCATTGTATCCTTTGACTTCGCTACCTCAGTAGTACCTGGCTGGCACACGACCATCTTCCCTCCCTACTTCGTTGCCGGTGCCATCTTCTCTGGATTTGCTATGGTGCAATCATTGATGGTAATTACCCGCAAGGTGTTTGGTATGGAAGATTATATCACGTTGGGTCACATCGAGGCGATGAATAAAATCATCGTACTGACCGGATCTATCGTGGGTGTTGCCTACCTCACTGAGTTATTCATGGGCTGGTATAGCCAGAATAAATATGAGGGATATACTTTCTGGTACAGCAGAGCGAACCTGTTCAGTCCTTATGGCTGGAGCTATTGGGGTATGATGGCTTGTAACGTATTGAGTCCGCAGATCTTCTGGTTCAGAAAAATGCGCAGAAACATTTTCGTGACCTTCTTCATGAGTATCATCGTGAACATTGGTATGTGGTTTGAGCGATTTGTAATCATTGTTACCTCCTTGTACAGAGATTATCTACCTTCCAGCTGGTCTGTTTATTATAGTCCTACTAAGTGGGAGATAGGTTTCTACCTCGGTACATTCGGCTTGTTCTTTACCTGCTTCTTCCTCTTTGCGAAATACTTCCCGGTAATTGCGGTTGCGGAGATTAAGTATGTATTGAAAACATCCGGTGAAGGATTCAAGAATAAAATGGGTAAGATTGAAGAGCAGAAGTTGGATGAATTTATTCATGACAATGCACATGCCCACTAATTACTAATCACTAAACTTCCCGAAAGGGAATATAGATATGGCAAAAAAGAAATTCGTAGTAGGTTGTTTCGATGATGAAGCGGTTTTGTTTCCGGCCGTAAAGAAAGTACGTGCTGCCGGCTACAAGATCCACGACGTGTATACGCCCTTTGCAGTGCATGGCCTTGATCATGCATTGGGTTTGCGTGAGACCAGTCTGCACACGGCCGGCTTCATCTATGGAATTACCGGAACAAGTACAGCCTTGGGTGGTATCAGTTGGATCCTGGTGAAAGACTGGCCCCTGAACTTTGGTGGTAAGCCCCATTTTTCCTTGCCTGCATGGATTCCGGTAACTTTCGAGTTAACGGTACTTTTTGCAGCAGTGGGTATGGTGTTGACATTTTGTTATCTCTGCCAGCTGGCTCCTTTCGTGCGTAAGCACCATTTTCACCCCCGCGCTACAGATGATCTGTTTGTGATGGCGATTGAGTGTACCGATAAAACCAATGTAGACGATCTGCAGGCATTTTTAGCATCAAATGGAGCCTTAGAAATCAACGTACAGGTAGCAGAAACCGGTTGGTGGCTGGGTACCTACGATCAGGAAGAAAAAAATTTAGAACACAGCAGCACCGTTGTTGCTTAATCCAGAATAATTGAACGATGAGTAAAAAAATTACCATTCTCCTGTTGGCTGCCGTTTTTGTAATGGCTTCCTGCAGTGATGTGAAGCGCAATCCCGGAACTGTGTACATGCCGGATATGGCTTACAGCCGTGCATATGAATCGTATGCGAACTACAGCAATCTGGCTGAGAAGAAAATCAATTATACCGGAAGAACTGTTACAGGTACCATCGCCCGCGATGAGGATTTGCCATTTCATATTCCGATGGATGCAGCTGGTGATACGACCAACTATGTAGCATCCAAGGCAGTGAAGAACCCGATTACGACGATGACGGCTGTTGAAACAAAGGAGGCAGAGCGCTTGTATTTGATTAACTGCGGAATTTGTCATGGAGCCAACCTCAAGGGAAATGGCCCCCTGTATAAAGACGGGGCAGGACCTTATCCTGCAAAGCCGGCTTCATTGGTTGGCGATGCAAAATATGAGGCAATGCCGGAAGGACAGATGTTTTATTCCGTTGCTTATGGTAAGAACCTGATGGGATCTTATGCTTCTCAATTGAGCAGAAAACAGCGTTGGATGGTCATCAAGTACATTAAAGACAAGCAACAGGAAGGAAAAGCAGCTGCAACAGATACAACGGCAAAAAAATAGTAAAAGAAATTCGTGCCGGCAAGGCAAATGAGATAAACGTATAAAAGAATTACAATGGCATCTATCAGAGACCAATTCGAGATTCCCGGAAAAATGAAAACCTGGTCATTGGCGTTGATTGGCATCGGCGGAGCAGCGCTGCTTTATGGCATGTTCACCAAAGGCTTCAGCAAAGATGAGCATGAGCAGGTTCACTTTTGGGGAACATTGATGTACAACACTATTTTCTGGACGCTGATCTGCAATGCCAGCATGTTTTTTATTTGTATCACTACCCTGGCGATGGGTGGCTGGCAGCAGTCATTCCGCCGCATTCCGGAAGCTATTTCAACGCTGGTGCCGGTATTTGGTACCATTACCCTTGCGGTATTATTATATGTAGTTCTTGGTCACAAACACCATATCTACCACTGGCTCGATTCAACGGCAGTAGCGAATGACCCCATTCTTCGTGGTAAAAAAGGATTTCTGAATCCAACTTTCTTTGTGATCTGGACCACCCTCACCATCGGTCTTTGGAGTTTGCTGGGTTGGCGTATGCGCCAGATCAGCCGTGAAGCTGACGAGGCTCCGTTTACACAGGAATCGGGTGCCCGCTACATCTACCGCGGAACGGTTCGTGCAGCTCTCTTCCTTGTTTGGTTTGCATTAACGGTTGGTTCTACTGTTCCCTGGCTCTGGATGATGAGCATTGATGCACACTGGTACTCTACCATGTATAGCTGGTATACTTTCGCCAGTTCATTTGTATCCGGTATGTCATTGGTCGCCCTCTGGGTAATTTATCTCAAGAACAAAGGTTACCTGGAATTGACCTCACAGGAGCACCTGCACGATATAGGTAAGTTCATGTTCGCGTTCTCTATTTTCTGGACCTACCTCTGGTTCTCACAGTACATGTTGATCTGGTATGCCAACATACCGGAGGAAACAGTTTATTTCAAACATCGTGTTCAGGGCCCGTATAAAGGAATATTCTTCCTGAACCTGATCATCAACTTTATCTGTCCCTTGTTGATTCTGATGAAGCGTTCTGCCAAGAGAAATTACACACTGGTAACTTTTATGGCAGTTTTAATCATCTTTGGTCACTGGATCGATTTTTATCAGATGGTAATGGGTAGTCTTTCGAAGGAACACGTTACACTAGGCTGGTTAGATTTCGGTATGCTGGCTTTCTTCGCAGGCACTATGATATTCATGACTTCCAGATCACTGGCTTCCAAGCCGCTGGTTCCAAAGTATCACCCATTCCTGAAGGAAAGTATCGTACACCAGGTTTAAAAGCATCGTATCCTATTTAAAAGCAATAACTGTATTAAATATGTCTATCCTTCTTACAATCGCGGTCATCAGCCTTATATTTATCATCATTTTTCAGATTGCAAAGGCGAGTGAATATGTAACCCAACTGAGAGGTGAGCAAAAGGGCTTACGTCAGAGCAATAAAATCAATGCCTGGCTCATGATCGTTTTTTTGGTACTCGGCTTGATTGGTGTTTGGTATTGTAACGATATTTATTTTGGTCAGACACTGCTCGCTCAGGAGTCGGCCAGTGTAGAGGGTGAGCGCGTAGATTCCATGATGTGGCTGACTATTGCCGTTACCGGTATCGTTTTCATCATCACACAGATCATCTTATTTTACTTTTCCTACCGCTATCAGGAAAATGATGAAGGGAAAGTTTTTTTCTACCCGCACAACAATAAGCTGGAAATTATCTGGACCATCATACCTGCCATTGTTCTCACCGTACTGATTGGTGTGGGTTTACGTAACTGGTTTTTATTTACAGGTGAACCACCCCGTGATGCCATGGTGGTAGAAATTACCGGTAAGCAGTTTGGCTGGATTTACAGATATCCGGGTAAGGATGCTTCTTTCGGAAAGAAGTACTATAAAAATATCGATCCCGCCACCAACACACTGGGTATCATCTGGGATGATCAACTGAGCCACGATGATGTGGTAACAGAACAAACCATGTACCTCGTTAAGGGTAAGCCGGTAAAGCTGGTGATCGGTTCTCGTGACGTGATACATGACGTAGGTCTTTCTCACTTCCGTATGAAAATGGACGCCGTACCAGGTATCCCCACTACCTTATGGTTTACACCTAAGTACACGACCAAAGAGATGAAAGAACTTACTGGCAATCCCAATTTCGTATATGAAATCAGTTGTGACCAAATGTGTGGAAATGGCCACTATTCAATGAAAGGCGTGATCGAAGTAGTAGATCAGGAAGAGTATGACCTTTGGATGGCTAAACAAAAACCACAATATCTGGTCAACTTCCCCGATAAAGATCCTTCCGTTCAGCCTGTGGCAGATTCTGTTAAAGCAGTAATCGGTATGGCAAAGACGACAACAAAGGACAAAGTTCAAATGTAATATAGACAGCAATCAATCATAACAGTAACAATTAAAGCATCAGATTATGAGTCACGTAGCGGAGACACAGGCAGCAGGGATGGTGGCAGTTCATGAGGAACACGGTCATCATGACCACCATGCGCATCACGAGACCTTCATTACAAAATACATTTTTAGCCAGGATCACAAGATGATCGCCAAACAGTTTCTCATTACCGGTATGTTTTGGGCCGTACTGGGAGGCTTAATGAGCGTTCTGTTCCGTTTTCAACTGGGCTATCCGGATGCAACATATCCCTGGCTCGAAACCATATTGGGCAAATGGGCCAAAGGGGGTCACATCACGCCAGAAGCATACTATGCCCTGGTAACCACACACGGAACTGTTCTCGTGTTCTTCGTACTGACAGCCGGCTTGAGTGGTACTTTCGCCAACTTCCTCATACCGTTACAGGTAGGTGCCCGCGATATGGCATCGCCCTTCCTGAATATGCTGAGCTATTGGTTTTTCTTCTTAGCCAGCATCGTTATGTTATCTTCTCTTTTTGTGGAGACGGGTCCCTTCAGCGGTGGCTGGACGGCCTATCCTCCTTTGAGTGCGCTGGGCGATGCATCACCCGGTTCTAAAACGGGTATGGATCTCTGGATCATCTCTATGGCCCTATTCGTGGTTTCATCACTCCTCGGTGGCTTGAACTACATTGCTACCATCTTGAACATGCGTACCAAGGGCATGAGCATGACGCGTCTGCCACTCACCATCTGGGCATTGTTCTTCACCGCAGTATTGGGTGTACTCTCTTTCCCTGTGCTGCTGTCAGGTTTCATCCTGCTTATCTTCGACCGCAACTTTGGAACGAGCTTCTACCTTTCTGATATCTTCGTGAATGGGGTAGGTGCCTTACCCAACGAAGGTGGTAGTGCTATTCTCTTCCAACACTTATTCTGGTTCCTGGGTCACCCCGAAGTATACATCATTCTGCTGCCAGCCATGGGTATGGTTTCAGAAATCTTATCTGTAAATTCAAGAAAGCCCATATTCGGTTACATGGCAATGATTGGTTCATTGTTTGCTATTGCTATCCTGGCCTTCCTCGTTTGGGCGCACCACATGTTTGTTACTGGTCTGAACCCGTTGCTTGGATCTATATTCGTTCTATTAACGCTACTGATTGCTGTTCCTTCTGCCATCAAGGTATTCAACTGGTTAACGACCATCTGGCGCGGTAGTGTGCGTTTCACACCGGGTATGTTGTTTGCTATTGGTTTTGTGAGTCTGTTCATTTCGGGTGGTTTGACAGGTATCTGGCTCGGTAACTCAGCCATCGATATACACCTGCACGATACTTACTTCGTTATCGCTCACTTCCACATAGTAATGGGTGTGGCTTCTATGTTCGGTATGTTTGCCGGTATCTATCACTGGTATCCAAAAATGTACGGCCGTTACATGAACAATACTTTGGGGTATATGCACTTCTGGATTACCATCGCCGGAGCTTACCTCATCTTCTGGCCGATGCACTATGAAGGTCTGGCAGGTATGCCCAGAAGATATTATGATTACAGTATCTGGGAAAGCTTCAAGCAATTTGGTGAGCTGAACCGTTTTATCAGTACCGTGGCTATGATTGTTTTCGCTGCACAGATATTATTCCTCATCAACTTCTTCTACTCCATCTTCAAGGGGCGTAAGGTAACCAGTACGAATCCCTGGGGTTCCAACACACTTGAATGGACTACACCTGTTCGTCCCGGACACGGCAACTGGCCCGGCGAAATTCCTGAAGTACATCGTTGGCCATATGACTATGGTAAAGATGGAAAAGAGTTTATCTCGCAAACTACTCCGGTGGGGGCAGATGAAAGCCATCATTGATGAAATCACTTCCGGTACAATGGTTTTGCCTTACCGGATATAAAGGATATTACTAGGCAATGCTCCCGACAACACGGGAGCATTGTTGTAAAGAATAAAACCTGTCGGTCTTTGTTGTTCAAGTGTAACCGACAAGCATTCCGGGAAACCGGATCAATTATTGCTGAATGAACACACCCGTTACTGATCGGCCCACAGGCAGTTCGCTGCAGCAAAAATGGAAGGATTATTTCCAGCTGACCAAGTTCACATTGAGTTTTACCGTCGTATTCTCATGTGTTATTTGTTATTTGCTGGCGCCGAATATTGTTCATTTTGACTGGTCTATGATCGGCTTGCTGTTTGTGGCGGGTATGTTAATTACCGGCAGTGCCAATGCGATCAATCAGGCGCAGGAAAAGCTTACCGATGCTATGATGAAGCGAACAGCTTCAAGACCAGTAGCTGCCGGACGTATGTCGCAACAAGAGGCGTATATTTTCGCAGCTGTTGCCGGCTGTTTAGGAGTTTTCATTATTGGATATTTTTTCCGTGATGACGCACATACATTCAACTGGAGTGCCGCCCTCTTATCGGCATTCAGTCTTTTCTTGTATGCCTTCATCTATACCCCCCTCAAAAAGATCAATTCAATCGCAGTGTTGGTAGGTGCTTTTCCCGGTGCCTTACCCTGTTTAATTGGGTGGGTGGCTGCCACGAATACCATTGACCCCATGGCTACCATTGCTGTCGGGGAAAAGACATTCAGCAATGCAGGCGGCTGGATATTATTTGCCATCCAGTTTCTCTGGCAGTTTCCTCATTTCTGGGCCATAGCCTGGGTAGCACATACTGATTACAGTAAAGCAGGTTTCAAGTTACTTCCTGCAGATAAAGGCCCCACCCGCTTTACTGCCTTACAGGCCGTTATGTATTCAGTGCTGATGATTCCGGTAGGCATATTACCCTATTATTTTGGACTCACCGGCTATGTGAGTATGTGGGTGTTGGTTGTCGCCAATTTATTCATGGTCTTCCAGTGTATGCGCCTCTATATTTCCATGGATGTGCCCGCCGCCAGACGGGTGATGTTCAGCAGCTATATTTATCTGCCTGTGGTGCTGCTCGCATTATTGGCCGATAAGATCAATTGAAATTAAAGTAGTATAAAATGAATACAACGACCGCTTCTTCCCGCATTCACCCCAAGAAATTTACGCTTTGGGTGGCCATGGCCAGCATCGTGATGATGTTTGCGGGGTTTACCAGCGCTTATATTGTAAAAATGAATGAGGGCAGCTGGCTCAAATTCAGCCTGCCACGTATTTTCTGGCTCAGCACTGCAGTCATACTCACTAGTAGCTTGACGCTCCATTTGGCTGGCAAGGCCTTCAAAGCGCGTGAAATGCTCCGTTACAGGCAGTTGATCACCATTACCGCCTGTCTTGGTCTGGTTTTCATCATCTGTCAATTGACCGGTTTCTGGCAGCTCGAAAAGCAAGGTATTCAGCTGATGGGTCAACGCAGCAATTCTGCGGCCTCCTATCTGTTGGTAATAACGGGCATGCACATGTTGCATGTGCTGGGGGGCGTAATTGCACTGGTCGTGATGCTGATTGGCGTTTACAGCCGAAAAACGAAGAATTATAGTCCATTACCGGTTGAATTAGCGGGTATTTACTGGCACTTTGTCGATGTATTATGGATTTACCTGTTCATGTTCTATCTTGCCGTCGGATAGATGCAGAAAAAGTTCAACATAAATGCCAGTTTTTGCTCAACTCACAATAAATTTGTACCGAAATTTTCAATAGCCCCATGTCAACTACAACAGTAACGCCCACAAAAATGTGGAGTGGCGGAAAGAGTCCCTTTAACGTGGAATATGGAAAGCTCATGATGTGGTATTTCCTCATGAGTGATGCCTTCACTTTTGGCGCTTTTCTGATCTCTTATGGAACCATTCGTTTTTCTTCTAATGGATGGCCCGACCCCAACGAAGTATTTAAAAGTTTTCCTTTTGCTCCGGAAGGCGTAAACGCTCCGCTGGTATTCGTGAGCGTCATGACCTTCATTCTGATCATCAGTTCTGTTACCATGGTGCTGGCTGTGCATGCCGGCCATAACATGGATAAGAAGGGTGTTATCAAATACATGATCCTAACCATTATTGGAGGTGCTGCTTTCCTGGGTTGTCAGGCATGGGAGTGGACCCATCTCCACCACGAAGGTGCCTGGTGGGGTAGCAATCCTTTCATGAATCATGACGGCACGGCTTCCACTACGAATTTCACCAACTACTTCTTTACGATTACCGGCTTTCACGGCTTCCACGTATTCTCTGGTGTTATTATCAACATCGTCATGCTGATCATGGCCATGAACAATTCATTCGAGAAGCGCGGACACTACCTGATGATCGAAAAGGCCGGCTTGTACTGGCACTTTGTAGATTTAGTTTGGGTATTCGTATTCACCTGTTTCTATTTGATTTAACCATTCATTCAAGCACGCTACTACTAAAATATTATGGAACATACACACGCAGAACACCAGGGCGGAGGAAGTACAAGAGAGATTTGGAAAGTAACCATCATACTTACCGTACTTACAATCATAGAATTGGTATTGGGATTTATGATGATTGGTATTCCACTTGAAAAAGTAGGACTTCGTTTGCTGATCAAGGGTGTAATTGTTATTCTGATGATGGCAAAGGCGTTTTATATTGTTGCCTATTTTATGCACCTGAAGCATGAGATTCGCAACCTGATCATGACCATTGTTGTTCCGCTGGCTTTATTCATCTGGTTCATTATAGCATTCCTTTATGATGGAAATTCTTTTAAGAATCTGAGGAATACCTATGATCCGCATTATAAAGAGCAGAGTACCATCAAGGTTGAGAAGAAAGAGCACAAGCAGGAAGGTGGTCAACATTGATTAATTGCTAACAGTATTAATTCACACCATCGCCTGCAGCGATGGTGTTTTAATTATAACCCATGAATAAAAGCGCCCTGCTTGGTATCTCTCTGGCACTCCTGCTTCCCCTATCTGCCTACTTGCTGTTGCAGTCATACAGCGATCATGCAGTAGAACTTCCACGTCATTATCTGATGGATACAGTCGTGACCAAGGAAGTCAAGGGTAAATTGGTAAATGATACAGTATGGCATACCACCGCCAATATCGAGTTGGTGAATCAGTTGGGCGATACCGTAGCACTGTATGATCGCCCGGGTAAAATTATCGTTGCCGATTTCTTTTTTACCAGTTGCCGGGGTATCTGTCCGCGCCTCACTACTAACATGCAAACGCTGCAGCAATCTTTTCTGCGCGGTGGCAATACCCGCAAGAAAATCGACAGTTCCATTGTACAATTCATTTCTTTCACCGTAGATCCCGAGCACGATAGCGTAGCCGTTTTAAAAGCGTATGCCGACCGAATGGGTGTCAACCACGATAATTGGTGGATGCTCACCGGCGACCGAAAGAAAATATATGATTTTGCTTTCAATGAACTGAAGGTGGACAAGTTCAGTGAGGAACCCGTTACGCCCGATTTCGTTCATACCAGCCGTTTTGTACTGATCGATAAGTTTTATCGCGTGAGAGGATATTATAATGGACTAGACTCTGCTTCCATGCTCAAGCTTTCCAGGGATATTGGTTTGCTGTTGCTGGAGAAAGACAGAACAAAAAAGAGCAGCTTGTTCATTAAAATTCGTTCCTTGGGCTGGTTATGGCTCATCATAGTGGTTCTCGTGACCTTTTTTGTATTATTTATGCAGGCCCGGCGCCGCAAAGAAAACAGGCCGAATAAAAATCAATAATATGCTTCCTCCTTCATTAGAAAAAAACGATAAAAAAGCGTACTGGCTGATTGGTATTTTTTCAGTGGTTGTTTTTTCAGTAGTCGTAGCACTTAGCAGAATTCAGTTGAATGTTAAACTCGGCTTCGATGTGCATATTTTTGCCGCTGCCAATGCGGTTATCAATGCATTGATTGCCGTATTTCTGGTAGTAGCCCTGGTTGCTGTCAAGAACGGAAATTATAAGCTCCACAAGCAATTGATGATGGGCGCACTTGTTCTGTCTGTTTTGTTCCTCGTTTCATATATCATACATCACCTGTTGGCTGGTGAAGCTAAGTATGGTGACAGTAACCACGATGGCGCAGTCGATGCAAGTGAGATAGCAGCTGCCGGTAGTATGCGCCTCATTTATTTTGTTATTCTTATCACACATATTTTTCTGGCTACCATCATCCTGCCATTTATTTTATTTACGGCATATCGTGCTTTAACAGCTGAATATGTGCTGCACAAAAAATTAGCGAAAATAACCTGGCCGCTGTGGTTGTATGTAGCAGTGACCGGACCGATTGTTTACTGGATGATTCATCCCTTCTATCGCTGATCAGAGTGATTCGATTGCTTGCATCGGATCCCAGAAAATCTGCTGAAAATTAACGATGGTGTCATCCGACACTTTTATCTTTTCTTTTTTTAGTAGTTTTTCCATCTGTGTTGGATGGCCAAAGTGCATTTTTCCCGAGAGCTGACCATTTCTGTTCACAACGCGATGTGCAGGTACAGGTGGCTGAACATGGTGACAGGCATTCATTGCCCATCCGACCATGCGAGCACTGCGCCCACTACCCAAAAAGCGGGCAATGGCTCCATAACTGGTTACCCTGCCTGGTGGAATCAGCCGCACCACATCATATACCCTGCTGAAAAAATCTTCATCTTTCGTGCCGGCCGGGAGTACTTCCCTCGGTTTTTCTATGATTTGTCGCTTCTTCAAAAAAAAGTTTTCAGTAAGAAGTGGGAGATGGAGACGGAGGCTGCTGCGATGATTCCTGCAGTAGCATCGATTTTCTGGGTTCCGCTACATTCATGTATTCGTAAGGACAATGGCGGCAACCATGACCGCAACAATATCCTTTTTTGAGGTGGTACTGTTGGGTAAACACGGTCATGCCGTTCTCGTCATAATAAAAATCTTCACCTTCAATCAATTCCTGGCTCACGGGTCAACTTTTTTAATAACACATCTTTTTCCTGCGGCAGGGGTTTATCTATTTGAAAACAGATATAGTGGATGCGGCTGCTGCCGGCAATGTCTAAACCTTCATAATGCGTTTTAATAGACAATTCGGCGGAAACCTGCTCACCTGCATACAGATCATCTGTTTGATATAACAAGGAAAGTTGAAATAAGTTAATTACCTCCAGGGTAAATGTGTATAAAACGGGACTATCGGTTTTCAGGTGTACCCGGGCGCCGGGGGCGAGGAATTGCTGATAAAGGCGTAAGAACCTTGGGTGTGTCAGTCTTTTCTTTGACCTGGATTCCCGCAATTGCGGATCCGGAAAGGTTAGCCAGATACCTGCAATTTCATTTGCAGCAAAATAAGCAGTGATTTGATCAATGGCCGATCGGATAAAAGCAACATTCTTCATCTTTTCTTCCAGAGCTGTTTTAGCTCCCCGCCAGATTCGGTTACCCTTGATATCAATACCAATAAAGTTTTCTTCCGGATGCAGTCTGGCGAGTCCGACAGCATATTCGCCTTTTCCACAGGCCAACTCCAAAGTGATGGGATGCTGGTTCCCAAAGAAACGGTGCCAGTTACCTTTCATATCCGGCGGATATTCCAAAACGTTTGAAAATTGCCGGATCTCCTCAAAGCGAATCAATTTTTTTTGTCCCATCGTACCGCAAATATACAGGCAGCGGCATCGTATTTAACCAGCGGGTGGTGGTACAGGACCATTGTTTTTGAGATGTTTTTCCAATGATTGGAGAATGTTTTGGAGCACTTTCGAATTATGCAGACTCCCTTCGGTTATTTTCCACTGGATGCGTTTGTTTTTGAGTCCCTTATTTTCCAGCATGGGACGGTTACTTTGCAAGGTGATAGAGCGGTTGCGACCCATTACTACAATGCGTTCTACCTGATCAGATAAATAAACCAGTCTTGCCTTCAGGGTAATGAATTTCCTGTCAAATAATATCTTAAAAAGCCATTCCACCCCGCAAAATACTAAATAATTTAGTATTTTGTCGTCCTGATTTATTGGTTATTCAGGGCGGGCAGCTCCTCATAAAAGAAGGGTTCGGCAGGGTTGTCGGCTGTTCTGAAGTCTTTGTGGATGGGGCTGGCTGTAAGCTCGCCGCTGTCGATACAAAACCGGGCCAGCTCGCTGATTTTTTCCGGACTGAGGTCGGGTTGAATCCATTCAAACGCTTTCTCTTCCGGCAAAATGGTCGGCATACGTTTTTTGGTGTTGTGGATGGCGGACATGATGGAATTGGCAGTTGTAGTGACCAATGAAAAACAGGGCATGGTCTCACCCGTTGATTTGTCGGTCCAGTGTTGCCAGATGCCGGCAATAAAGAAATAGGGATGGTCTTTTACAGTGATATAGTAGGGGTAGGCAACAGATTTTTTCTTTCCCTGCAAGGAGAGGTGTCGCCATTCATAAAAGCCGGAGGCCAATATCAGACAGCGTCGTTTCAGTGCTGCTCCTTGATAAACGCGGCTCTCCAGTAATCTTTCCGCGGTGGCATTCAGGGTAGTGAATTTTTTTCTGCTGGCGATTAGTTCTTCCTGTGAATTGATCCAGCCGGGAATCAGTTCCCAGTGTGCGAGTGTGAGTTCGAGTGATTTTCCGTTCGGGGTTGCAATCAATATGGGCCAGCTATCGTATTCAAATCCGCTCATAACCGGTCGAATCAGGTCATG
>CAYUXJ010000027.1:10758-27823 GCA_964448845.1 uncultured Sediminibacterium sp. | reverse complement strand
ATTAATTTACCGCCATTAACCTATTAAGATGCCGCCCGCCAGAGGCGGGCTCTATAAGATTTGTATTTGAATTGAATTAAGATGCCGCCCGCCAAAGGCGGGCTCTGATTACCCTAATTTATACGATGATCATCCATTAAGATGAATTTATTCCCCAATTAAATCACCACTCCATTAAAAATTCGTTTGGCTTGAATTTTTGGTAGATTTAACCCATGAAAAATCTCATCCTCTTTCTCAGCTTCTTTGCTTTTAACCATCTGTATGCGCAGACAACCACCTACTACCTGATCCGACATGCAGAAAAAGATACCAGTGCCGCCGGCTCAACACAGATGCAGGCGAACCCACCCTTGAGCAGCCAAGGTAAAGTGAGAGCAGAAAAATTAGCCGCCCTCATGGAAAAAGAAGGCATTGACTTCCTCTTTTCAACCGACTACCTACGCACAAAATCCACCTTGGCACCCCTCGCAACAAAAATCGGGAAGCCCATACAAATATATTCCCCCAACCAACAGGCAGCCTGGGCAGACACCCTACGACAACCACCCTTTCGTGGAAAAAAATTACTAATAGCAGGCCACTCCAACACCATTCCAATTCTCGCCAACCTACTGATCGGTCAGAAGAAGTACGAGAACTTAGCAGACAACGAATATGGACTGATCTTTCAGATTACCATTGAAGGTGATCAATTTAAAGACAGTATCTGGAGGTATTGAATTTTGGCCAGAATGATTTTTGCTCAGTAGGACTATTAGATTTCATCTATGAACGAAACAACATTTTTAAAATCAATCATAGCATGCTCCATGCTCCTACTGACATTCCTACTGGTCGATACCTACCTGATTCCCGCAGGTCCTTATGAGCCTGAAATAATCGAGTCAAAGAAGTTTATCAGAGGTAGAAATCGAAGATCAAGCCGAGGATATACCTTCAGTTTGCAAACCCAACATCGTTCGATTACCATTCAGGAAAATCTTTACAGAGAATTGATGCCGGGAGATACCATCCTAATCAACCACTCGTGTTTATTATCAAGTCCGCAATACCTCTTACAAAGAGATGGAGAAAATTTCCTGCGGTATAAAATTGGATATATCAGGGCCGCATCCGGTCTTGAACTCATCATTGCCTTGCTTATTGGTCATATTGTAACACTCATTTTCTTCAACCGCTTTCCCTGGGAACCGGGTAGAAAAAGATTGGTGTATGTATTACTAACCCTAACCATTATTCAGGTTTGCTTTTGTCTGTTCTATTTAAAATAAAGTTTATATTAGAGCTTGATATTTTTTACATTCAACCGCCATAATAGGTAGCATCAATTCCTCCAATCAACACAGCACATATGGAAGTCCACCACCACACCCACCACCCGAAAAGATGGAAAGAATATTTCTGGGAATTTTTTATGCTCTTTATGGCCGTTTTCTGCGGGTTCCTGGCAGAGCTGCAACTTGAACATTATATCGAACATCAACGGGAGAAAAAATACATCGAAAGAGTATATAGAGACCTGAAAAAAGATACTGCCTTTTACAGTGAGCATAAAAAACACTTGTCCGAATTCTATCAACTAATGGATTCTATGGTCATTCAGTTGCATACGGGGGACTATCAAAAAGATCCGGACCTTTTTTATAAAATGTCCCTAAGAGCCAGGGGTGCACGTTATTTTGAATATTATAATACAGCTTTCGAGCAGATGAAAACTTCCGGTAATCTCAGGTTAATACGGAATGAACAATTAATAGACAGTCTAGCGAGCTATTATTATTTTCTTGACAAAAGAGTCAGTGTGATGGACCAGCGACACCTGGAAATCGTTTCTTCCCTCAACAATGCACTGTACTCATTCATAGATGCCGGTCAATATGTAACAAAGGGCAGCTATGATGACGGGATGGTGCCAAGAAATAGTTTTTCGACCCAAAATGCACTATTTCCTGTAGTAACGGAAGCAGTTAAACTTCAATTGAAAAATATGTGCTTTCACCGAAAAGGGAATTTAAAAGGTCAGGTTACTTTTTTGCTGGACTTACAGAAAAGGTCAAACCGCCTCTTGAAGCAAATTGAAAAAGAATACAAGATAAAATAAACACAGAGGCACATTTTCCTTCCTGCAAGGTCTTCTCCTGAAAAGGGAAACACGTCACCTTAGAACATGCCATAAACTTTAATTACGAATACCCCGAAATGTAAAAGATTGCTTATGATTGAACTCTACCGGCTTACCATTTTTCTTTGCCGGTATCCAATCACCCCCCTTCCTGATCACTCTAATACATTCCATATCAAAAGACCATATCGCGGATTGAAAAATAAAGATATCAGAAATCTTTCCTTCCTCACTCACTGTAAAACCAAGAATCATCTGAGCTTGATTATCTTGAAACAACTCAGTAATTTTGAGATCAGGGGGAGTCAATTCCCTTGACAAGTATTGCATCCATGCGTTCAGACCCCCTTTGTATTCAGCCGGTTGTATGGTATCAGTTGTATCAGTAGTTAAAGAGTCACTTGTGACAAACCCTTTTTCATTTAACTGCCGTATAGAACCATTGGCATATTGAACAGTTTTTGATAAATGATTTTCCTGCCATAAAAACTTGCCCTTGTTATATTTCTTTTTTATAATTGCCCGACTACTATCATCATATAAATATTCCCAAGTACGGTCTTTTTTACCCCGATAAGTAAAACCCATACTATCCAGCATTCCCTTCGCATTGTACCATGCAAATCGACCATTGGGTATCGATAAGTCCTGATCATAGTATGTTTCCCATTTTACTAACGGACCAGTTTTATTATAGTACCTGCACACATAGGTAGTATCATTTTCTTTAACCAAATGCATAAAATAAGCAGCAGAATTTAAGTCCTTAGCAGTAGACCAATCCTGATTGAAAATATAGAATTCTCCTTCCCTAGACTGCGAGTAACCAGCAGCGCAAATGAAAAGTCCGAGAAGCGTGAAAACAATTCGCATTTAATAAAATTAAAACAAAAAGGCATTTCGAAATACAACTGGTAGTTAAATAACTCCAGACATTTAAGACGAGAGCAACTCTTGGAAATTGAGTGAAGTCCTCCGCCGGCGTAACCCTGCTCATGCTAAAAAGCAACTACCCTCGCCGACTCGGTGGCCAGTTTTACCAGCACCTTAGTCAACGCAAAACAGCCGGCCTCCCTTTGATGTCGTCTTCTGTTAGATTTCAGGGCTTGATGAATGACAAGAAACTATGAAATCGCTCACCTCGCTAAATACAAAAAGAAGAGACGAATAACCCCATCCCTTCTTACAATAGCTCTTACTATTTAGTTTTACTTCCTTCTTCCAAAAATCATTTTCGTATATTGTTGTATGAAAAAGGCGATTGTATTCATCGGACTTTTACTACTCATTGTATTTGAGTTGCTGCGGGTATACCTGATCATGCCTTTACCCGGCAGCCAGCGAATGAACTCTATCGAACTGGCTTATTGGTTAGGATCTAATCAAACTATTATTCGCATCGCCCTTGGGTTACTATTGGCTTTTCCATTGGTGCAGCTGCTGCGCCACGGATCTAAAACGCAGAAGATCATTACCTTGCTGCTATTGGTTATTTATGGGGTGGTCGCCTATCTTTTCAACTTCAAAATGGAAGCGGATAAAATGTTTTACCAGCCCAAGCTGGTACGAATGGCCACAATCGACAGTAATCGAGTAGGTGAAGATAAACTTATCCTTGGTGTTGAAATGAATGGCACTGCGCGCGCCTACCCTATTCAGCAAATTGGTTATCACCACCAAGTACGAGATACCATCGGCGCAATTCATCTCATGGTTACTTATTGCACCGTTTGCCGCACCGGCCGCGTATTCAGTCCGGTTGTCAATGGCCGCGTCGAAAACTTCCGCTTGGTCGGAATGGATCATTTCAATGCGATGTTCGAAGATGCAAGCACTAAAAGCTGGTGGCGACAGTCTACCGGAGAATGTATTGCCGGACCGCTGCGGGGGCAACGACTGATTGAGATACCTTCTCGTCAGGTTTCGTTGGGTGCATGGAAAAAAGCACATACCAACACATTGATATTACAACCCGACAGTAATTATAAGGAGCCCATCGAAAAAATGGCTTCCTATGAATCCGGAAAATCAAAAAGTCAACTGACTAAAAGAGATAGTTTGTCCTGGCAGGAGAAATCCTGGGTACTGGGAATTAGCACAGCAACAGCTGCCCGTTGTTATGACTGGAACGAACTGGTGAAGAAACGTGAGATCAAAGATTCCCTGCCAAACTTGCCGCTCATCATCGTACTTGAAAATGATGCGATTTCTTTTCATGTGTATGAACGCCGTTTAAATAATCAATCGTTACAACTGGTGCGCAAGGCAGAGGGCATATATGATGTAGCCAGTGGTACACTTTGGAATTTCGATGGAATAGGTATCAGCGGTGCCCTGAAATCTGACACGCTGAGGAGAATTCCCTGTTATCAGGAATACCTCCATTCCTGGGAATATTTTCATCCTGGCAGCAAGCGCTTCCACATAAATAAATAGTTGTTTTTGCGATTAATAATCAACCGCACCCTACTAAACCACTATTGTTGATCAATACAGCGAATGGTGACTTTTTCTAATTGAGATAATACCCCCGGCAAAACAAACGGTGTTCGCTGAAAAAAGAAAATAGTAATCAGTCGTCGCTTTCGATCAACCATATAGGCAGTATTAAAAGCACCACCCCAAAAAAATGTACCTGGAGAAGCCCCATTAATTTTTTGTCCGGCGGCACTAGTTAAACCCACCCCTAACCCAAAATTATTTAAAGAAGGTACCCCACCAAAGATAAACGTCTTATTCCCAAGCTGGTTACTCCAGAATTGTTCGAGCATTTCTTTTCCGATTATACGCCGCCCGCCTACTTCACCTTCCTCTAAAAGACAAATCAGAAATTTCCCAAGATCTGAAACAGTTGATACCAGCCCGCCAATCGCAGAATAATACTTGCTGTTTTGTAACAAAGGATAATCTATATTGAACAGGGGTGTTGAAAACTCCTCTAGTTGATTCTTTGCATTCCGATAAGACATCTTAACAAGTCGATCTGATTTATGTCGTGGCAAATAGAAATAAGTGTCCTTCATTCCGAGTGGCCTGAAGATGTTTTTTCGCAAATAAATATCCAGTGAAGTAGCAGAAATTATCTCAATCAATCTCCCCAATACATTTGTACTTAGTCCATAGCTGAATCTTTCCCCGGGCTGGTGCATAAGTGGCATGGCAGCAATTTGGTCTACTTCTTCTGCTAAGGTGCTAAACTTGGGTGACAGGGAATTGTCTAATCCATATCGGGTAAACAAAGAACGTCGCATCGGATACTCATCTGGAGATGCAATACCTGATTGATGAGTCAACAGGTCACGAATGGTGACAGAGCGTCTCTTTGGTATGAGATGAAAGGTGTCAGCATTCGCTTGAATTACCTGCTGATTTGTAAAGGCAGGCAGGTATTGTTCAATTGGGTCATCCAGTCTTATAAGTCCTTTTTCTACTAACTGTAACACCGCAATGGATATAATAATTTTTGTGTTGGATGCTATCCGAAAAATGTTGTTCTCCCGCATAACAGCCTGCCGGCCGGGGTCAGCCCAACCATACGCTTTATTTAAAATGACCTTGTTTTTATGGTAGACAAATGCTACGCCGCCGGAAATTTGCTGACGAGTGATTTGCTCCTCAATCAACGTATCAATAACTGAACATACTTGCGAACTCAGCGAGGAGTGGCATGAAGCTGAAACAAAAATCAGCAGCAATGTTTTTTTAAACCACATGAATTATATATTGAATGAAAAAAATTAGGACGGCCCCATTCCTTCTTTAGTTTAACCGGAACCAGCCCTCATAAGTTAAACTATTACTTAAATCAATTTTTTGCTTTCCGGTTATCTCATCATTTACTTTCCTTGTCATCAGAATATATTGATCTTTTTTGAGTAAGTGGTTGTTTACAAAAACACTGAACAAAACTTCTCGTTCCTCATAGAGCAGTATTTCAGTCTTCCAGTACTTACCTGTAAAATCTTTGATTCGGTATTTTCCTGCTCCATCTGTAAAAGATACCTGTACAAAGGTATCAAAACTTACTTCCACTATCAGTTCAACTCGCTGCATAGGCGGTTTTCTGATTGTTTCCTTAAAAAAAATCAGGTGCCGGAGGTCTTTTAGTATCTCGCTCAGCCAGAACATGAATAGTAATGAAAAGTAAATTTCATCAACTACACGAACAGCTCTGTTACTATAAAATGAATTTTATATGATGATTTCGTTTCTGCCGATCTTTCGGCTCTTTATTGGGCCGGGTAATTAGTTGTTTTCTATATATCATCGAAATGCAGACAGCGAGTAAGTCCGTAATAACATGCTGGCATGAGAGAGACCACCTGCAAGTTGTTACCTACCAGATGTTGTTATAGTTATTCTGCTGAATTACTTAAATGCTTCCATTGCCGCTGTCGGGCGGCCACTGTTGTCAAAAGCACCCAGCAGATACCCCTGCCAGCCATTATAGCATTGTGGTTCCCAATAGAAAACGCCTAACCCTTTTTTACCGGGCAGCGAACGTGTTTTAGCAATTAAGTCAGTGATGAACTGTTTACAAACCAGCGGCTGATCAACAGCCATGCCAACTTCAGCTATGAGGATTTCCTTTCCATAGCGATTGATCATATCTTGCATATTGGCCAAACATTGTTCATTTTTGATGCTCCAGTCATTGACCGTCGGATACAACGACATGCCAATCACATCCCAGGTTACTCCGTTTTGGGTTAGTCCGTCAAATATCCAGCGAAATAAGCTGTTATCATACCCGTTGGAAATATGAATGATGACTTTGGTTTGAGGAAAAATCTCTTTGGTGGCTGTGCAACCGCTTTTTACGAGTGACGCGAATTGAGCCATGTTCCTACTGGCACGACCATCTTCCCAGAGAAGTCCGTCATTAATTTCATTGCCAACCTGCACCCATGTAGGCTCAACCTGGTTGTTTTTTAAAGCATTCAATACATCACGTGTGTGCGTGGCGAGTGCCCCCTGTAATTCCTGAAATGAGTGTGACTTCCAGGCCTCCGGCTTATTTTGTTTTCCCGGGTCAGCCCAGTAATCAGAATAATGAAAGTCGATTAAAATTTTCATGCCTTTGTTAGCAGCCCTCACAGCCTGATTAACTACATCCTGCTTATTGCACCATCCATTTACCGGGTTCACCCATACGCGCAACCGAATCGAGTTAATTCCCAATTGTTTCAAAAGATCAATACAATCTTGTTGCTCTCCATTGTTATTATAAAATTTTATGCCCTTTGATTCCATTTCACTCAGCCAACCAATATCTGCCCCTTTGGCAAATGAGTCTACAACCGGGGAAGTCGCGTCTTCGCCCGATTTCTTATCACAATTACTCATCAGTAAGCTCAGTAGAACACTCAATAAAAGTTTTGGGTATGTCATCTGATTTTGATCGAGATTAATGTCATTAAAAAAGCGGCTCCCGTTGCCGGGAGCCGCATGAAGTTATAGTTTATAGCATATTAAACAATCCCTTAATTGCTAATCGTCACCGTCTGGTTGTTCTCATCCAGCACGACAGTATAGGTACCGGCAGTCGCAGGTGTCTTAAAGTTATTGCCGCCTTCCCAACGAATTTTTCTGGCTGTTCCGACTGACTGACTGCCACCGCTGGCATCTTCGTAGTCAAAAGCACCCCATGCATTACCTGCCAGGAATTTAATGTCCTTGTTGGCGAGCAAGCTGACAGAGATGCTCCAACGGCCATTACCCAGGTAAGTCATTTGCGGACTGGCGCCCGGATCCCAGGCGTTAACACCGGAAATACCATCACCAACGATGCGCATTTCTGTTCCGGGAGAGATCTCATAGCGCACCTCATCCGGATTGCGACCATTCCAGATAAGACGATAGCGACCTGCTGTAGAGATATCAGGCATATTATTATCATTCACCACTAACAATGAACCACTGCCACCATTGGAACCGTAGCTGCGGGTATTGGTGACAGTAAGATCGCCATTGTTCCATTGGTTGTTATCAATCAGTTTCCAGCCACCTGTGGTGAAAGTAGTAAGTCCCACAAACAAATTGGGTGCAGGATGACCCATGGCAAAATTGGGGAAGGTATTGCCCGGAATCCAATCGGCACCGGTAGCACCACCTACAAATCCCATGCGACCTTCACGTATGTCATACTTCATTCCGGTGCGGTCAATCGATATACGATATACACCTGAAGTAGCTACAGTGAAGTTGGCACCCCCAGCTGAAAGATTACCGCCTGTACCTCCGTAGTTCACATCCCAGGAACGACCCTGTGTGAATTTAAACTCAGCACCTGCAGGCAGGAAGATATACATGTAGTACAAATTATTGGTTGCACCCGAACGCAGGTCACGAATAAACTCCGGAGCAGATCCGGGATCCCAGTTATTACCATTACCGGTTGCGCCCTGGTAACTACCCGGCATATAAAAGCGCAGGATAGGGATATAGGTTTGAATGGTAACAGCTACACTGTTGGAGATAGAAGTTGCACCCTGAGCAGTTACTGCACGAATGCGATATTCTATCCTTCCGGTGGTACCACCGGCAACACCCTCTGTTAACGCTGTCTCATTCATCTCGCCCTGCGTAAGCGTACGAGTAAGAATACTGTTACCAATGGGTATCTCTTTCAGGCTCGCAAAATTCTTGCCGGCAGAATCATACTGCAGCGTGTAAGTGATGGTACCAGTAAAGCCATTGAATGGGGCAGTCCAGGTGAATGCATTAGAAGGAAGTGAAGCATTGGCCAGTGAAGTGGTCACCGTGGTATTCTGTGAAGTGAGAATACCGGGGTCATTGTAAGGAGTTACCCGAACTTTCACCACATTCGACTCATAGCGCTCGTTATTGTTTCCATAGGAAGACGCTACTTTGAGATCCAAATCATATGGAGTGCCCAGCGCAAATCCATAGTTCAGCAGAATGGCATTCAACTCTTTTCCCAACAAGGAGAAAGAACGATTGCCAACTACAGTGCGGGTTACTTCGCGTGAAAAATTTCTTCCGCTGGAGTCAATTGAGATCACATACTTGAAGGTATTCGAATCTGCTCCATACTTGGGATTAGTCCAGGAAAGACTCAATACTGAACGGGCAGTATCAGCTGCAGTAGCAGTTACCTGACTGGTTGAAGTTGAAAGGGTAATGGATGCCCCCTTTTCATAAAAAGGAAGTTGCTCGATCTTGGTACAGGCAGCCACCAGAATGGAACCTGTTACCAGTATACCCAGTGCTCGTTGAAAGAAATTATTCATAACAGCAATTTTATTGATGTACAGGATTAGAGTTTAGTGAAAGTGTATTTACCCGTTTTGAAACTTACGTTGATGCGGTAGTTACCTGCCACACCCGGAGAAACGAAGTCGCTGCCATCCGGTCTGAAATTATCACCATCGGGATTGTTACCCAGACCTGCTCCGGTAAAGCCATATTTATTACTCCAGTTACCATATACAGGCACGAACAAGAAGCCCTGACTGGCTTTCATATTCAGGCTGTTGATTTGAAATTCAGAGCTGGAAATTTTCGTGAACTTTTGGCTCAGCAGTTCAGGATCACCACCACCCATCCAGCTACCCGGCGTAGCTGCACCTGTAATATACAGGTTGGTTGGAACAGGGAATACAACATCCAGGTAAGGTGTAACGGTCATGCGCAACACATTGGAAACAAAGGGTACGCTGTTGTTCAAGAGCGAAGCAATTACTCTTATTTCCAGTTTATGCGCCACATTCTCGGGTAAGTCCATTGCCAGCAGTGCTGTATTGAGCTCAGCGGTGGTGAAATTCAACACCAGGTCACGCGCCACCACTTTTTCATATTTCTTGGAACTATTAAAATTGGCGCCTTCCACATCGATCTGAATCAGGTAGGTCACATCCTGAGAACTTACGCCGGTGGTGAAGCGATAGTTCGGATTCGTCCAGTTGAGTCGAAGGGTTGACATATCGCGGTTGGCGATCACTAACACACGTGGTGATACCGAGTTGGCTGTCAATACAGGATTGACACCACCTTCGAAAATAATGCGGTTCTCCTCCTTCTTACATCCCGTAAGAGCTCCGGTCAGGAAAAGCGCACCAACAATGAGGGAATATATTTTCTTCATGGCTGAATGATTTATCGGTTGAATTAATAGCCTGGGTTTTGACTGAGGTTAGGATTAGCCGTACGGTTGGAAGCGGGTATAGGGAAAATGTTATACTTGTTGTCTACCGATGTACCGGATGCTACACCGCCCTTCCAGGGCCAGAGATAGGTGCCGGTGGTGAGGCGATTATAACGTACCAGATCTGTTCTGCGATGTCCTTCCCAATATAATTCGCGTGCCCGCTCATCTAAGATAAAGTCAGTGTTGAGTTGAGAAGAATTGATATCACCGGAAGAATTTCCGAATGCCCGCTGGCGAATGCGATTCACATAGGTAAGTGCAGTAGCCGCATCACCACCTGTACCGCCGCGTAATACCGCTTCAGCATAAATCAATAACATCTCCGAGAGACGGAATACCGGGAAATCAATATCGGCAAAATCACGGTTTACATCTGATACACCTAAACCATCCGAACGAATGTTCCTCCACTTACTCACGTGCAATCCGTTGCCAAAGTTGCCAATATCGCTGATGGCAATCTGTGCAGGACTAACACCAAAAGCGCTGGTAATAAACATGGCTCTTCTATCGGTGGCACCAGTCAGATCGGAGAATCGATCTGCCAATCCTTTGGTAGAACGGTAACCATACCAGCCACCATTAATACCAAAATCATTGGCATCATCACCGGCAGCAGCATGACAAAAGAAAGAAGTATTACCATATGACTTTGTACGGAGGCCATCGCAGCCTACAGCAAAAATGATTTCTCCGATGCGCTTGTCGTTATCGGCCATAAACAGCTCACGATAATTACTATGCAGGGTATATCCGCCGTTGATCACTTTGAGTGCATAAGTGATGGCGTCAGTGAAGCGGGCATTACCCGTATATACCTGTGCATTCAGGTACATACGAGCCAGCAAGGCCCAGCAGGCACCCTGATCAACACGACCATATTCCATCGAACGGGGCGCTTTCAGAGTTGTTTCAATGGCTTTCAGTTCCGTCTCAATATAAGTGAACAGATCACCCCGCAACTTTTCTTTTGGGAGGGTTGTACCTACACTATTCGTTTCATCGATAAAAGTACCACGACCGAATAAATCCATCATGGCCCAATAGTTGAAGGCACGAATGAACCGGGCTTCAGCACGTGATGCCTGAATGTTGGTAGCATCATTACCGGTGATGCCGCGGGAAGCCAGCTTCTCGTCGGTAGATTCGCGCAGGTATTCATTGGCTACCATCACATTGTATACCAGTCGCGCATAGATACCTTTCAGGAAAGGATCAGAGCTTGACCAGCTCAGGTTGTGAAAGTCTTTGATGGTCTGGTCGTTCCAGGAAACAACCGCCTCATCAGTGGGCAGTTCCTGGCAGTTAAAAAAACCACGGATAAAAGGAGACTGTGATCCTTCATCCAGACCTTGAATATCAGATGCGCCTGCAGGACCGGCATTACCGGATGTTGCAAGTCCGCCATACACCTTGGCCAGCACACTTCGATAGCCCGCAGCATTGGTATAGGCATTTTGTGAAGTAAAGTCGTTCTGCGGAAACAGATCGAGCTTCTTCGAGCAGGAAAATAACATCATACCGGCCAACAGCACGGGTAGAATATTTTTCATTGTCTTATGTTTCATAATACAAACGATTTAGCAATTAAAAGTCGAGGTTGATACCCAGTGAATACACGCGTGGTCTTGGATAAATATTATTATCTACACCGCCGTCACCTGCATTCTCCGGATCCAGACCACCGTATTTGGTAATCAAAAGTACGTTCTGGATGCTGGCATTGATGCGCAGGGATGCTTTGTTCTTAAATACGCCGCCCACATTATAACCGAAGTTGAGGTTATCAATCCGGAAGAAGGAAGCATTGTCGATATAATAATCAGACAAGTAGCGATTATTCACAAAGCGGGTGGAGATATAATCCCGGGTAGCATTACCGATGAAGTTAATCGGATTCTTAATAGCCCGTATTACTGCGTTGTTAGAGTTTACGTTGTTGTAGAGATAGTTACCGAGGGACCCGTGACCAGCAATACTCATTGACCAATTTTTCCAGGTCAGCTGGGTATTGAAACCAAGTAATACATCGGCTGCCGGCTTCTGATAAATATACCGGTCGTCGTTGTTGATGATACCATCGCGGTTGATGTCTTCAAACAAACCTTCGATAGGATCGCCCAATGCATTGTAGATCTGCTTGAACATATAGAAAGAGCTCGGCGCATATCCTACTGAGTGAATACCGATGCTGTTACCGGTACCGCCACCAATAAAGGTTACGTCTTGGCCTTTGAAATTCGGATCGGGATTCTTCAGCAAGTTGGTGATGCGGGCTTTGTTATAAGTAAAATTCACTCCGAGGTCCCAGCTGAATTCATTCTTACGAACCAGGTTGGTATTCAAGTTGATCTCCAGACCCTTGCTGTCGATGTTACCTACGTTGGTAACGATTTCATTCACAAAGTTGGCACCGGCAGCTACGGCTACATTCGCCAACAAATCTTTGGTGGTTCTTTGATAGTAATCTACCGAACCCGTTACCCTGTTTCCAAACAAGCCGAAATCTAATCCGATGTTGGTGGTAGTGGTAGACTCCCAGCGGATGGAAGGATCATATCCTTCAGGACGCAGATAGCTCACAAATGTATTGCCGAACTGATAGGCTGCTGTGGGCGCACCACGGGAATAGCGGGGGATATAAGAGTAAAATCCGATTCCGTCTTGCTGACCTGTAACACCCCAGCTCAGACGCAACTTAAGATCATTGAGTTGACTGGAATTTTTGAACAAATCATCTTTCATCTTCCAGGCGAAAGCCAATGAAGGGAAGTAACCGGTTCTGTCATTGGGATTGAGTTTAGAGCTGGCATCAGAACGTATGGTAGCTGTGAACAGGTATCTATCCATGACAGAGAAGTTCAGGCGACCGATATAAGATTCCAGTCGGTACTCCGGACGATCCGTAAGGAACACCGGTTCAGTTCCCTGGATGGTATCACGCTTGGCCGGACGCGTAGGATCGGCAATAGCACGATAACTAAAGGCAGGGAAATTGCTCACTTTGGTGAGGAAGCTCTGGTAGCTGTGACCTACCAACACATCTATCTTACTCTTAATGCTCTTCAGCTCTTTGGAATAAAACAGTGATACGTCAGCCAGCTGGTTCACTTTCTGCTGCTCATAATTACTTCTTCTACCGCCGGTTTTGTAATCTGTGGCAGACACAGAATCTACGTTGTTATTACCCATGCCGGAGGAATAGTCTGTACCCAGATTCGCCTGCACATGCAAGTCGGGGAAGAAAGGCAGTTTATAATCGAGCTGAACATTCCCGATAAAACGATTCACCGTAGAGCGATCATCGCGCAACATCAACAATCCCAAAGGATTGCGGTTGGCCAGGTCAACGGGTAAGCCGCCGGGTTGGAGCCACTCATAAAAACCACCCCAGTTCTTGTTCCCGGAGTATACCGGCTTGGTAGGATCGAAAGAAACTGCACTACCGATAGCGCCTTCATTGGCGAAACGATTTTTTGTTTGCGATCCTTTCAGGTTCACGTTCACTGACAGGTGATCATTGAAGAATTTAGGGGAAAGATTCAGCGCACCGGTCAAACGATTGAAATGGTTGGTGCGGAGAATACCATCCTGTGTGAGGTATCCGAGTGAAGCACGGAAGGGTATCTTACCCAGCATACCGGAAGCACTCACTGTATTATCAAAGCTGGGGGCGCGCTGATAAATTTCTTTTTGCCAATTCGTGTTGGCAGTACCCAGCAGATTCTTATATGTATTATTACCTGTTGCTGCTGCATCGGCATTCACAATTGAACGAATCTCATCGCCCGTTAAAACCGGAACGGTATTGGCGATGGTTCCTACGGCAAGCAGGTTGTTATAATTGTAGCGGATCTTTCCCTTGCCGCCTTTCTTGGTCGTAATGATCAATACACCGTTGGAGGCGCGAGATCCATACAGTGCTGCCGCAGAGGCATCTTTCAAAACGGTGAAGGATTCTATATCGTTCGGGTTAATGGTATTGAGCAGATTGGCTGAACCTGCGATACCATTCCCTTCTACGGGTACTCCGTCAATTACAATCAGCGGATCGTTGCTGGCATTCAGCGAGGCCCCACCACGTATGCGGATACGGCTGCCACCACCGGCAGCACCACCACCCGTTGTTACGGAAAGACCTGCTACCTTACCGACCAGCAATTGCTCGGCAGAGTTAATGTTACCTTTTTGAAATTCTTTTGGGCCAATAGAAGTCACAGCACCGGTTAGGTCTGATTTCTTCCGGGTTCCATACGCTACTACCACTACCTCACCGAGGTTGTCGGCCGTAGCAGTCAGTTGAATGTTTACTTCCTGCAAACCGTTGATGGCAACTTCCTTCGCGGCAAAGCCGGTGGAGGAAACAACCAACGCACTCGTGGCCGGTGCAACTGAAATGGTGAAACGGCCGGCATCATTGGTGATAACACCCTGATTGCTGCCTTTCGCTGATACGCTGGCTCCCGCAACCGGTGCACCAGCAGCGTCGGTTACCCGACCGCTTACTACCCTGTTTTGGGCAAACGTAGTCTGCACCAACAGCAATAGGAACAAATAAAGGAATGTTCTGCCTTTTTTCAACAATGACATAAGCAATTGTTTAATGGTTCGAATTTGTTAGATGACACATTATAATATGTACCAACCACACGTTTAATTGTGTATATAGCACACAACTTATGATTTTTTAAGAAAGCACCAAATATTTGTGAAAAAAATATTTTAAAAAAGAATGAAATTCACCTCTTTCATACCCTAGGCTGCTATTGAAAGGAACTCAGGGTATTCAGGTAACAGGCTTTTAGCTGGTATAATTTACCGGGACGATGGCTGACCTGCCTTTCCATGGTATGGGTATCGGTTATCCAGTCTTTGAGGGCAATTTTCTTCCGGAAATTCCGGCGGTCGAGCTCTACACCCAGGATCGCCTCATAGACAGCCTGTAATTCGCGAAGCGAGAACAGGGGGGGAAGCAAATGAAAAATGATGGGCCGCTCCATCACACGCTGCTGCAACTGCTGAATACAGAGTTGGAGGATCTCCATGTGGTCGAAGGCAAGCTGCTTCATTTTCCGAACGGGATACCAGTCAATATCCCTGCCGGCAATATTCAATCCCTGGTGCTGCATATTGATCAGGCAGAAATAAGCGGTGGTAATCACGCGCCCCGTGGGGTGGCGATCTACCTTACCAAAAGTATGTACCTGCTCCATATACACATGCTGTAAGCCGGTACGTTCGAAGAGGATGCGATAAGATGCCTCCGTGAGATCCTCATTGGGACGCACCAGGTCGCCCATCAGGGAATAAAGACCCTGAAACTCTTCGAGCTCAGATTCCCGCAATAAGACAAATAGCTCATTTTTATCGTAGCCGAAAATCACACAGTCAACGGATACCGCTATATTGAAGAAGGACTGTAGGTTTTGCCGATCCTGCTTGGCGCTCTTTAAAACGGGGGGAACTTTTTCTGGCATGTCAACTAATCTATATCAATATTACTGCAAAATGAAACGCACCGAGCGGGCAGCGGATGAATTTTTGACGCTTAATACATATTGTGCTCCCGGCAATTGGGCAACCGCTTCGCCCAATGGCATACGATGCTTGCCGGCACTGAGCCTGCCGGAAAAGAGTTGCCTTACCTGCTGGCCCTGCGCATTAATCAACACCACCGAAACCTGTCCGGGCATCTTCATATCAATCTCATACATACCTGCGCGCGTAACCGGATTGGGAAATAACTTTACCTGAAAAGCATTGGCAGCTGCGGTATTTTCCGCCAGAGATGTAATCGGTCCGGATAAAGGACGGTTGAGGTATACTTTATATTCTCCTGGCTGTAAGGTAATCGATTGCGCAGCGCCGGTAGCAGAGAAAGTGGCACCCGTTAGATACTCATACCAGGTTCCCGCACCGGGAAAACTAAATTGCCCGGTCACCGGATTCACATCAAAATTACCCAGCACACATATATTTGAGGTGTCTGTAACTAACTGCATCCACTTGAAAGCCCCTCCCAACGAAAAGGTAATGCGGTTGGAAGTGAAATTGTTGCGGTACATCGGATGAAGCCGCAACTGATTGAGCTTACTGTAAACTGTGTACAATGCCTGCCGATCTGCCTGCTGGCGGTAATCCCATCGAATCGGCTTGTTGCCGGTACGGCAATTGCTGTTGACCGTGCCATCGGTACAATAGTTGATGGAAAAATCATAGCCCAGCTCGCCGAATTGCCAGATCATCTTGGGTCCGGGTGTCATCAACCCGAATGCAGCAGTCAGCTCCATCCGCTTGAGTGCGGTAGACAATGTTCGGGTATTATAGGATCCCGCCGCATTCCCAAATTGCAGCGTTTTATACATCAATCGCTCTTCATCATGGCTCTCCATATAACCAATCAGATGCGGTTGTGACCAGCCACGGTTGGTGAAAATATTTCCTTCAAAATTACTGTTCGGCAGAAATCCCATAGCTGCCTCCTGGAAATTGAAGGTATTATTCCCCCAGAGCATCATACCATAATTGCTCAATTCTATCTCCTCAGAATTGGCTGCAAAATGCTCGAGAATTACATAACTACCGGGGAGATACACCTGCAATGAATCATAGTATCGCTTCCAGATAGCTACCCTACTGGCATCATACTGTCCCCACAACGCCACATTGGTTCCCGAATTATTCTGTGTAAACCCTTTCGACAAATCAAAACGGTAGCCATCAATCTTATATTCCTTCAACCAATACTCCATCACCCGGCAACTGAAATA
>CAYUXJ010000027.1:0-10658 GCA_964448845.1 uncultured Sediminibacterium sp. | reverse complement strand
AACGTCTTCCAGTCATGCGCCTGAATAAAATCACGCAAGAGCAATTCATAAATAATCAGGCCTCGCTTATCCGGTCGGGAAAAATTATTCACCGTCCAGTTATACGCGGGCCTTGCTGTTTGAAGGATACCCACAATGCCGGTTGTTTTTCCGGTGGGATATGCTTTTAAGCCGGGATAAGTAGCAGCGGCAATGAATCCGTCATTCCAGGGGTCGAGAATTTTTTCACAATAAGGATCGGTTACCCGAAGTTGACCATCCACCAGGTACTGAAACGCATATTCCAGTCCGGGGGTGAGCCCATTGATCTTCAGCCACCAATAATTTCCGTCGGGGGTTTTATTCATGGCATAGCTCGACTGCTCCGTCCAATTATTGCCCGGGAACTCACCAATTACAGCGACGCGATTTTTGCCGGGAGCATACAAAACAAGCGTTGCGGAAGTATTGTCAGCATGGTAGTTGATGCCATCCCGCACCCCTGCCGGCAGGGGTGCGATATTCGTGCTGCCTGCAACAAAAAAACGAATGGTATCTCGCAAGGTAGTGCCGCCATTCACCGCATGGGTAACAATTTCCTGGTTGCCGGGTTGACCTACTACCGGTGTGGCAGCAATAGATTGCGCCCCGGTGGCAGTCTGCACCACTGCACCATTATAATAAAGCGTGAAGTTGGCTGCCGCATTCGACTGCACCAAAACCGGCACAGTTTCACCAATAGTTTTGGTGATGGGCTCCGGTATCGGATTGAAAGTCGGCTGCATAGGTGGCGTAATAAAGCGCTGGGAAAACACAGAAGAAGCATACACATTCATGTACATGTCACTACCATCAATGTTGGCTTGCTTCAATGAACCATTCCCACTTCTGAAGAGAATCGCAATTTTTAAGATGGTCTCCCCCGCCGGCACTCCATAAAATGCCCGAATGTTATTAATATCATAGCGCCAGCGATTATTCCCCAAAGAAACAGCCTGCAGCTCAGGTATCAACTTACCCCAGGGACTTTGGTTGCCGAGCTTGACATATTTCCAGTCGGTATTGCTGGAACTTAAATTGGTGATAACGCCGGTATGTACATATACATCACTCACTGGCGCATAGTTATTCAATCCACGATTGCCTTTGGTGGCGTCGAGGGTAATGGATAGATTGTCGGTATCTGTGGGGAAGTTCAGATTGCCTGTTAGTAATTGGGCATTGCATACGGCAGCGCATACAAGGGCTAACAGTAAAAGCAGCGAATACTTTTTCTTCATACGGAGAAGCGTCGTTTGTATTACAAATATGTACAAAAAACACATTAGTTTTATGAAAATAATTATCAAAGTTATTTTCCCCTGCTATGGGCGGGGCTCATTTAACTTCATTCCCAGAAATAAAAATGCTATGATGACTGAACGTATTTCGATGAAAAAACTAGTTCTTCTAACGCTGATGGGTTGCTGCATGCATACAGCTGCAGTAAAAGCGCAAATTCAGCGCGTGGAACCACTGAATTGGTTCACGGGAATGAAAAATCCGCGCGTTCAGATAATTGTTGAGGGGAAAGATATCGGACTCGCCACCGTTTCCCTGCGTTATCGGGGCGTAACCATTGAAAAAGTTCACAAGGCTGATAGTAAGAATTACCTGTTTGTCGACTTGCTCATACAGCCAACGGCCCGCCCCGGTTCACTGCCCATCGTATTCAACTACAAAGACAAGACAAGTGATACTCTTCGTTATCAGCTGCTGGCACGCGAGCGCGATCCGCGCGAGCTCAAAGGGTTTCAGTCTACCGATGTCATTTATCTCATCATGCCTGACCGCTTTGCCAATGGCGATGTTAGCAATGATGTGGTGGCGGGTATGAAAGAGGCATCTATACGTCGCAACTTTCCCGGCGGCAGACACGGGGGCGACATTCGGGGCATCATCAATCACCTTGATTACATTCGAGATATGGGCTTCACTGCCATCTGGTGTACCCCCCTCCTTGAAAATAATATGGCCGGCTATTCTTATCATGGCTACTCCATCACCGATCATTATCGGGTAGATCCGCGCTATGGAACGATGGAAGATTATAAGGAGCTGGCAAGAAAAGCCCGGGAAAAGGGCATCAAGCTGATCTTCGATGAAGTACTGAATCACTGTGGCAGTGAACACCGCTGGATGAAAGACATGCCGCTGAAAAACTGGATCAACAAAGCAGCTGCTTATGAAATTACTACCCACCGTAGAACCACCAACCAGGATCCTTATGCTGCTGCCTATGACAAAGACCTGATGACACGCGGCTGGTTCGATAAGACGATGCCCGACATGAACAGCGAAAACCCATTCGTTGCCACCTACCTGATTCAGCGCAGCATCTGGTTCACGGAAACCCTGCAACTGGGTGGCATCCGACAAGATACCTACGGCTACAGCAACAAAGATTTCCTGCAAAAATGGAGCTGCCGCATGATGGAGGAATACCCCAACTACAGCATGGTGGGCGAAGAATGGAGCTACAATCCATTGATCGAATCCTATTGGCAAAAAGGTAAAAAGAACCACGACGGTTATCAGAGCTGCCTGAATACCGTGATGGACTTCCCCCTGCAACAAGCACTCATACAGGGCATCCGCGAACAGGAACAGCCGTATACTTCTACAGGACTCACCCGCTTATACGAGGCGCTCGCTAATGACTTCGCTTATGCCAATCCCAACCAACTATTGGTTTTCGGTGATAACCATGATATGGATCGTCTCTACACACAACTGAATGAAGACACTGCACTGACGAAAATGGCGATTACCTATCTGCTCACCATGCGGGGTATTCCTCAATTCTTCTATGGTACCGAAATTTTAGCCTCCAACAGCCGGCACCCCAATGACCATGGACATATTCGTATTGATTTCCCCGGTGGCTGGCCGGGCGACAGCGTCAATGCATTTACCGGGCAAGGACTATCATCCGCACAAATCAGCATGCAACGATATATGCGGCAGCTGCTGCAATGGCGAAAGCAACATCCTGCCATCACATCCGGTAAAACCCTGCACTTCGCCCCCTTCGAAGGTATGTATGTTTACTTCCGTTACCTACCGGGTGATACCTTGATGGTTGTGATGAACCGAAATGAAAAAGAAATGCAACTTGATACCCGACGCTTCGCGGAAATTCTTCCCCGCCAGGGCATAGCTGCACGCTTGTTCAGTGAGGAAAAAATTCCCCTGAATCAACCCCTCTCGCTCCCACCCAAAACAACAGTTGTTTTTGAAATCAGGCCCGAAAAAAACTACTGATCTGAACAGGAAATATATATCCTAACAGTCATTAGTTTCGGCGCATTTCATTTAGATTTGCGCCTTATACAATGACCTGCCATGAAAATATTACAAGACAACTACTCCGATGGTTTTTTTGATGTAAGTGCTGCGCACGGATTTTTACCAAAGACGCTCCCCCTTGAACAATTACCCGCCCCCTATACCCCCTTACAGCAACTACTCGATGCAATGCCGGTTGTAAAAGAAGATGGCACCGGTGGCTACCTCCATTACCCCGGCCAAATACATGCGGCGGTAGCGCAGCTGCCCAATTTCATCGAACAGGTAACGCTTGAAACAGATATCAACATTATTCAGGCACTCTACCGGGGTTATGCCTTTCTCACCTCTGCCTATACACTGGAGCCTGCATTTCAACATTTCAGGGAAACAGGAAAATATGGAAAGGCGAATAATGTACTACCGGCCAACATTGCCCAGCCCTTCGTAACCGTATGCAACAAGCTGCAGGTATTCCCCTGGCTCGATTATCACTATGGATATTCCCTTGGGAATTTTAAAAAGATAGACCCCAATGGGCCGTTGGAATGGAATAACCTGGCCATGTGCGTGCGTTTTTCCGGTCAGCCCGATGAAGCGGGATTCATTCTCTTGCATGTAGACATAAATCAGTTCTCGCCTGATCTGGTAGGTTCAGTCATAAAGGGATTTCAAGCCATTGAGGACAACAACCTGCCTGCACTCGAAAAGGCATTGGATGAGAACCTGGATACCCTCACCAACATGAACATCCGGAGAAAGGAGATGTGGAAGGCTTCCCGCTGGCAACACTACAACGACTTTCGCGTTTTCATCATGGGAATTAAAGGAAATGAAGAGATTTTTGGTGACGGCGTAACGTATACCGGCGTTTGGGAAGGCCCCCAGCAATTCCGCGGACAAACAGGCGCACAAGATGATATCATTCCGATGGAAGATATTTTTTCCGGTGTTACCCGATTCTATCCAAAAAATGAATTAACTGCTTACCTGCTTGACCTGAGAAAATATCGCCCGCTGGTGGTACAGTCATTCTTTAATGACCTGGAAAAACAAGTGCAGGAAGTACACACAGATGGCATAACAGGCTATTTGCAAGAGCAGGGCGCTGTGAATGGATTGTCTAGATTGCTGGGCATTTTAGAACAGATTTATCATTTCAGGAATGGCCACTGGCAGTTTGTACAGAAATACATTATGGCCAATACGCCTTATGCCAAAGCAACCGGCGGCACGCCGATCACGAGCTGGCTGCCCAACCAGATTACCGCTGTATTGCAACAAATGGATGCCGTATTGGCTCTGTTGGATCAGTTAACAACTGCCCCCGATGAAAAAGGGGCGCAAATCATTGCCACCAATCGCCAGACGCTGGGCCACAAAAAGCAACTGCTGGCAGAACAGCTATCGGAAGTGAGTCAGGAGACTTACTCAGCAGATACTATTTTTTCGTTGAATACGAAGTATGGTCTCTCCGATCAGGAGTAAGCCGGTGCCGGACTAAGGTGGCACCAAACAGGCGAATAGCAAGCACAATTATTCTGTAGCTGCTTACGCAGGAAACAAAGGATCATTATTTCGTGGGAATCACTTCCACCCTTTTGTACCTGCCCACCCGGTTTACATCTGTCTTGTAATCATACTTGAATACGCCGGTCAATACCCCCTCCCTTGAAGGCAACACCAGTACTTCATCTTCTGAATAATAACGAATGCGATCAAGCGGCGAACGCCTGATCTCACTCATGTACATATAGGGTGCATAGCTATTCACATCATATTTTTTGTTGTCCTTCATGAGCGTATTGATGGGCTCGAATGACGATGCACTGATGCTCTCCTCGGTTCCAACAAATCTCACCTGAAATTGCTTGTTGAGTGATTCTACCGTTCCCTTACTGAACAGTGAATTGAATAGGTTGCGCGGATTGGTTCGCAGATAAAAAGTATTAGAGGAAGTTTGAGCCGGAAACCTGGGTTGTCGCATATTCCAACCGGTATAATGTCGCTTGATGTCGTCTTCCGAATAAACGGACAAAGGAAAAACTTCTTTTCCCATTTTCCGATAAGTGTCCACTTCCGATTGGGTCATAGAAATTCCCCGTAGGGTTTGTATGATCTCACGATACACAATTTTTATGTTGCCATTGGAATATGCCTCTACCAGCAGGGGAATTTTGGTGGACTGTGAAGAGGATCCATAAGGATCGATCGTAGGTTCAGCTGCTATCACGCGGAAGTCAAAGCATTTTTCCAAAATACTATTCAGCTTACTTGACAAAGCCGATAACGCCGTTTGCTCTGCCGACTCATTGCGACCTTGCCGGTTGAACTCTCCTGCAAAGGCAGCGCCATTGATATCCGTACCTATTCCATTGTTCTTGCAAAACTTCATCACCTCAGTAACAGATACCTGTACTTTTACTGTCATGGACTTCCCATCAAATGGCCGAATGATATCTAGTCGGCTAATCGTGCCGGCGGCAATCTCAGACATCTTATCGGAAATCAATTGATCATCTACGATCTCTGTTTGTCGGGTTACAAATGAACCAATGGTACTGACAATTGCCTTTACCTCCGCATCCAGGCGCGCTTCTGCCTCCGTATCACCATAGCCGGTGACCTCCACGACATGCTTTTTCTTGGAAGAAAAAATTCCCGATTGTGAGAAAACTGAAACAGGTAAACAAAGAAACAGCCACGATAAAAGCAAAGCACAGAAAGGCATCCAAAAAAAATGATGCCGCGAACAATTTTTTAAAAAATGTGAAGGTGAACAGATGGAGGGGTGGCAGACATAAGTGCTGCCCCGCATAGCATGCAGTAGACGCATAGGAAGGATTTATCTGCTAAGTAACAAAAAAAACATACGCTAACCTCTAAAAAATGAGCCTTATTTCTTACCATTGTTTGAGAATGAACGATTGGGCGTCTGAAAAGTATTTCCCCGTATGTCTAACCAACCTCTTAGAAAAGAAACCAATTGCCTCAACTGCGGCCTTGAAGTGGCAGAACGTTTCTGCAGCCACTGTGGTCAGGAGAATACTGAACCCCGCGAAAGTTTTTGGCAATTATTGGTTCATTTCTTCAATGACTTCACGCATTTTGATGGAAAATTTTTCTCGACGATACGTGTCTTGCTTTTTCAACCCGGAAAATTAACCCGGGAATATATTGCGGGAAGAAGGGCCAGCTACCTACATCCCATAAGAATGTATCTGTTCATCTCTTTTGCTTTTTTCATTTTACAATACCTGGTTCCCTCACCCAAAGAAAATGATCTAAGGATGGAAGGGCAGGTTATTAGCAGGGATTCGGTTATTCGTTTACTAGATAATAAAATCATTGCGCTCAATAAGAGTCTCACCGATAGCAGTGCAGAAATCCAACAATTACTGACAAGGGAAAGGGTACTACAATTGGAAAAGAAACGTTGGTTGTTGAATAGAGACAGCAGTAACCTGAACAGCATATATGCCGGGCTCCTCGATTCTACCCTTTCCAAGTCAGGTATGATCGGTACCATCAAAGTTGGTTCTTCATCTGGCGATACCATCATGAGCGCATCATTATATGAATTCTATCAGCAACAATTGCCGCCTGAAAAGCGAGATGGAAAATTTGATCATTTTGTCAATAAGAAAATCGCTGCGCTGCGGGAGAAGTATAACGGCGAGACCGGCAAATTTGGTCAGGACCTTGGAAAAAAGTTTTTATTGTACCTGCCCAAGCTGCTATTTGTATCGCTTCCTATCACTGCCTGGATTCTGCTCCTCTTGTACATCCGCCGAAAAAGATGGTGGTACACAGAGCATGCCATTCTTACCTTCCACCTCTATTGTGGTATCTTTATCATCTTACTGTTGCAACTAATTTTTTCTTCCCTCCTGACCGGATTGAAATTACCGGTGCTAAGTGAATGGTCAGATTCAATTTTTAGTATAGGTATTCTCTTGTATCTCTTCTTTACCCTGTACCGTTTTTATCAACAATCGATTGGAAAAACATGCTTTAAAATGATCTTGTTCCTTCTTTTGCAGTCCATTTCATTCTCGCTCCTCTTTATATTATTTGGATTGATTTCGTTGATTACTATTTAAAGGAAAAGATAAAACGGCAGCGCCCTTACATTGCCATAGAAATACCACTTAGTGCTGCGGTTCTACCTGATCAACCCTATCGGCTCCCTTATGGCGGAATGCCTCATGCATCCGTCCTTTATCAAACATTTTTTCATGCTTCGACAGAACAATGGTAGCCACCCCGTTACCAATGAAATTAGTAATAGCCCGGGCTTCCGACATAAAGCGATCTACACCCAACAAGAGTGCTAGTCCTTCAATAGGTATCACTTTGGTCGCAGTTAAGGTTGAAGCCAGAATAATAAAGCCACTGCCCGTAACACCGGCAGCTCCTTTAGATGTAACCATGAGAATACCAATAATGGTAATGATCTGACTGAAGTTTAAATGAACATCGAATACCTGCGCCAGGAAAATAATGGCCATAGATAAGTAGATCGATGTTCCGTCAAGATTAAAGGAATAGCCGGCAGGCACTACCAGTCCGACCACCGATTTATGGCAACCCATGGCTTCCAGCTTCTCCATCAGCGAAGGAAGTCCGGCTTCAGAGGAGGAGGTACCCAAAACGATGAGTAATTCATTTTTGATATACACTAAAAACTGCCAGATACTGATGGAATAATACTTCAGTAAACTTCCCAACACGACAAAAAGAAATAGCGCCATTGTGAGGTAAACGCAAAGCATGAGTTTGCCCAACGGCAGTAAGGAGGCAACACCGTACTTTCCAATGGTATAGGCCATTCCGCCAAATGCCCCGACTGGAGCGAATTTCATTACCCAGTGCAATGCCCGGAATACCCAGGATGAAGCGATATAGAAATAATGTAAGATTTGCTCACGGCGTTGCAGTTTACTCACGATGATACCGGCCAAAATGGCAATCAATAAAATTTGTATCGTTTGATTGCTTCTGAAAAATTCGATCCAATCGATGGAAGCTTTACCAGTCTTGTATTTGCTCAGATCAACAGCACTGGAATTGGCTTTAATGCCGGAACCCGGCTGAAAAATCCATCCCACCAGCATACCAATGATAAGCGCAAGCGTAGTAATTACCTCAAAATATATCAGGGCCTTAGCACCTAATTTACCTACTTTCTTCAAATCGCCCATACCGGAAATACCGGTTACAAGGGTAATGAAGATGATGGGACCTATAAAAAGTTTCACCACATCAATGAAATAATCACCCAGTGGCTTCATTTGTACTGCAAGTGCAGGACGGAAATGTCCTAAAAGAATACCAGCACTAATGGAAAGGAGCACCCAGAAGGTAAGATTAGACAATATCCTTTTCATGCAGGCAGGTTCATTGTTGGGTTTGTACCTGCTCGACAAAGCCGGCGCATAACTTCATTTCTTCATCCGTTAACTGCATCAGCCGAAAAGATTCTCCGTCTTTGTCCGGATAATTATATACCTGCCGGAATCGAGCAGGCAATGTGCCGGTAATTTTTTTAATAAAACTCAGCGCTATCAGAAAGGTTCCCAGTGGAGAGGGGTGTGATCCATCCGGATGAAACAAAACCATTTCAGGTTTTTGTTGCCTGGCCAATTCCCAGGCATCACCTACAGGAACACGTATCGCGCCCGTTGCTGTTGCCAATTCGGTATAGGCAGCTGTAATGGCCGATTGTGTCTCCGGTGTTTTTTGTCGGGCCCAGGTCGAATATAAATACGGGCGGGCACCGGCAGAACGAATCCAATCGGTGAGAAGTTGACCGTAATACATCAGGCTGTCTTTGTGTTCCAGCGGCCACATACTATTATCCTGGATGACCACAACATCATACTTCTTTTCTGCAATTAAGCTCTTGGAACGAAGTCCCCTCAACCCACGCCAGTGCTCGCCGAGGTGGGCAGCACCAACGGTTGATTTGGTGCAAACAAGCTTTACGGGCATTGAATCAGTCAACAGATTAATCAGTTGCGCCAGGTTGTTATAGTATACATAGGAGTTCCCTACAAATAAAACCTTGAGCGTATCCTGTTTCCCGGCAGCCTGCAAAGGCGCCGTAAACAGAACCAACCACAATAAACAGCTCCCCAATAATCCCTTACTGACGCGCATACAAAATCATTTAATCAGAAGCCGGGGTTCTGCACCATGTTCGGGTTATTCTGTACCTGGGCGATAGGAATAGGTAAGATAGTCCGCATGGTAATTGTACTAGTGGGTGTGGCATAATTAACCAGACGTGAAGTAGCATTACCTGCCGAACTGATTTTCACATAATTGGTTCTTGTTCTGTTCAAATCAAATAAACGCTGTCCTTCCAGTGCCAGCTCTTTTCTTCTCTCAACTATAATGCTATCCACATATGCTGATGCACGAAGGGTGCCTGTAGGAGGTGTAGCCGATAATGAAGCAGCATAGGGACGAGTAGCAGAAGACGTGTCACGCAACTTGCGGATCAGATTAATGTCTACCAATGAAGATGTCAACTGAGCTGCATCGTTATTGGCAATAGCCAGTCTGGCGAGTGCTTCACCTCGAGAAAGATACATCTCAGCAAGACGAATCACTTTTATATTTTCAAGATAAGTAGTGATGTTGACATATTTCAGGCACAGGGGTACATTGGTTTCTCCGCCCAAAGCATTCCGGTTGCCCAGTGCAACAAAGTTTCTTCTCACATCGGTTGCGGCATAGGCATCGTAGAGGCTGCGGAAAGTAGACAGGGTGGTGCCTGTGCTTCTGCTGTTCATACTGGTAATGGTTCCCAGCAATTCGCCATAACCCTGCTGGCTGGATAAATATGCGTAAGAATCAGTTCCCGGATTGTCATTTGAATTGTTGACTACTTCAAACAAAGATTCTGCGCTGCTTTGTGTACGGAAATCCTGCACCATTGACCCAAAAGGATACAAGGAATATCGGCCGGAGTTGATTACCTCAGAGGCAGCAGTAATTGCAGTAGCCCAATCTTCCCGGAAGACAGCAATACGAGCGCGAATGGCATTAACACTAAATCTATTCATCCTTGTTTTAAACAGGGCATTATTCACTGCTCCACCTATTATAACGCCGCCATCAACCGGCAGGCGCTTCAATGCTTCTGTAATGTCTTTATCTATTTGTGCATATACTTCGGCAGCCGTATTGCGGGCAGGGAAAACCACTTCTTCAATTTTAGTAACCGGCTTCAACACCAGTGGAACACAGAGATGTGAACCATCTGCTGTAAAGTTCAAAGGGCGAGCAAAGAACTTGGCCAAATCAAAATAGACCAAAGCACGAACTGCATAAGCCTCTCCCAC
>CAYUXJ010000026.1:0-27983 GCA_964448845.1 uncultured Sediminibacterium sp. | reverse complement strand
TGATTGATTATTATAAGAAAGAAAAAAGACTGGAAGCACATTTTGAAAAGTTGAACTGATTTAGGTAAAAAGGACCGGTTATTTTCACTATGGGATGCTGATCTTCGAGTTTATTCTTAACTTAAAGGGAATTCGCGGGCCTTTTTTTTGTTGTTAGATGGCCTTGTTGGGGATAAGTCAATAACAGTTTTTAATTAAGCGACACTCCTTGCTTTATTCGTATTTAAATTCCTACAACTGATGCAGATAACTCACTTTTACAATTACATGGTCATCCGTCTGTCTTTTTTGTTGCGGTAACTGAAATGCCCTGGAATTATACACTAAGTAGATGAATGAAAGGGGTTGGTATTCCCACGACAAGCGTACATTGTAATTGGCCTGCTCATTCACTGAATTTTTCTGATAAAAAGCAATTAATTGTACCCTCGGATTCAAAGCGAATCTTCCTGAAATACTCCACAGATCTGCCTTTTTAGTTTCACTGGAATCTCCCACCTCTTTAAAATAATTCCGGTTGATGGTTCCTGATATAGAAAGATGTGGAGAAGGTGAAAATCGCAAAGTGAGATTACTCGAATTCAACCTGCCATTGAAATAACTGCCAAACTGAATGTTTGCATTCAATCCCAGTACCCTGGATGGATCGGTGCTCATGTAAATTTGATGTTGAACATAGTTATAAGCACCCTGTCCGATTCTTATACCCAATGGTGCAAATGTTTCTGTTAATCGCTGGAAAGTTGGATTGATCAAATAACCAATAAATCCGCCATTTTGGAAATTGAACCAAATCGGATTGATATTGATCTGTCGCTCTATGAGTTGTCCGGTAGACGCCTGGTGATAAAACTCAGTCAGGATGCCCGGTTCAAAAGCCCGTATCCATTTACGCATGGGTAGTTGGTTGCCCCTGTAATACCAAAAGATGCCGGGTGTGGTCCCTATCACATCAGATCGCGAAACAAAACCCATTCCCGGATCAAAATCCTTGGTTACAAAAGTTTGGGTCCACCAGATCTTCCACTGGTTATTGGTATATACATATTGCGCCGATCCCGCCATACCCGATTTTCCCCCTCTGCTGTTGGATGAGCCCACCAGCATGGTACTGATAGAATGCGATTCACTCAACCTAAAAAATCCATCCAGAGCACCCAGCCAATTGGTACCATTCGCATTGTTCTTAACCGTCATCAATCCGCCAACACGTCCCTGCCTTCCGAGATTTTCCTGGTACCTGCCTACAAAAAAATTAGTACCCGGTGTACTATTATTAGCCCTTTGTCGCATCGCCATGGCACCAAAATTTCTTTTGGCAGAGCGATGTACAAAACGACCCCCTGCATCAAGTGGTATTGGATTGCCATTGTCATCTAATCCTATGCGGCGACTGAAAAAAGGCTGAATGCGCATGGATCCTCCGGACATATCTTCGGCCGGACCTACGGCCGGACTAAACAAGGAGGCATTCTCGAGAAAGAATTGTCTCCGTTCGGGGAAGAAAACGGAAAAACGTGTCACATTGTTAACCTGTCGATCTACATCTGCCTGAGCAAAGTCAGTATTAAAAGTAAGGTCAAGAATATTATTCGGATTAATGGCCCATTTAATTTCACCGCCTGTTGTTAATTTATTTTGTTCAGGGGCAAATGAAGCCGGGAAATTTTTATATCGGTCATAAGAACCAAGCACATAAGGTTGCAACCTGATATTGGGTCGGGGTGGGGGTGGTTCCAATCCCTGCAACTGCCCTGCATAATCCATCCTGGTAAATTTGAATGACCGCGGATAAGGCGAGAAGGCAGTGGTTTCATTACTCAGTCGTCGATTTCTGATGATATTGAAACCCCAGGATTGAACACTGTCACTTGTTTTGGGGTAACGCAGCGTTTGCCAGGGAATAGCGATTTCAGCCATCCAGCCACTATCTCCCCGATGCGTGCGAACACGCCACAAGGCATCCCAATCTAAATCGGTAAAATAATCATCGAATACGAGTTGATCGCGCTGCACCCCATAGGCATTGGTAAAAAAAGCCATGGCATTGCGCTGATCATTGAAGCCATCAAATGAAACACCGATATAGTCATGACTTCTAATACTGAAGTCACGCGAAAAATCAGTGGCCCGAATAGCTTTCTTACCTAAAGAATCAAATGCCCAGATGCCAATGTAGAGGTATTGTCGGTTAAATAAAACTTTTGTTCGGGTAGGGTGTAGGGCAGCTTTGCCCTGGAAGGGTTCGATTTGTGTAAAGGGAAGGGATGAAGGAGCCCGATTCCATTCGCCTTCATCCAGATGGCCGTCTACTTTTAACAGACGATTGATGTTAAGCGAATGTAACCGACGCTTGACCGAGTCAGGTTTGAAAACGGAAGCATCCTGTGCCAGGCAGGATATGCTCATCAGCAACAAAATTAATATACGGAAAAACATGCAGAAAGGTATTAAAAATTTGTGAATCAATGCCTTGTTTTGACCTTGCTATATGCTGCCCTCCTCATCACTTGTTGATTTTATTGTTATCAATCATATTCATTCGCAATTATTATCTGTGTATCTTTAAGCTCCTCTTTTTTTAAAGTTTTCAAAATACATGCTATGAAGCAAATCCTTTCTCTCACACTTTTTGTGTTGGCTTTTTTTGACACAGGCGCACAAAAAATTAAAGTTCCTTATGAACAGTTCACCCTGCCCAATGGCCTCAACGTGATTCTACATCAGGATAAGACCATTCCACGCATCAGTGTTAATGTCTGGTACTTCGTGGGTTCCGGTAACGAAAAACCCGGCCGTACCGGATTTGCCCATTTATTCGAACACATTCTTTTTGAAGGTTCTAAAAATGTGCCCGAGGGAAAATTTGATGAATGGCTGGAAGCAGCAGGCGCCAACAACAATGGTTCTACTACCGAAGACCGCACCAATTATTATGAAGACCTCCCTTCCAATGCACTTGATCTGGCATTGTTCCTGGAATCCGATCGCATGGGTTTTCTGCTGTCATCACTCACTGACTCCACTGTCGATGGGCAGCGTGACGTCGTAAAAAATGAGCGCCGTCAATCTTATGAAAACCGCCCCTACGGTAAGGCTAACCTTGAATTACCTGCTTTGTTGTATCCTAAAGATCATCCTTATTCCTGGCCGGTTATCGGATCCATGGCTGACCTTACGGCTGCCAGCAGACAAGATGTAGCTGATTTTTTCACCCAATACTATACGCCTGGAAATGCCTCACTTTGTATCGCCGGTGACATTGATTTGGTGCAAGCCAGAAAAGCCATTGAAAAATGGTTCAGTGATGTGCCCGCCGGAAAACCCGTGGTTCCCCCGTCACCTGTTACTGCTATTCTTAAGGAAGAAAAAAGAGTTGTGATGGAAGACAAAGTGCAATTGCCCCGTCTCCAAATGATTTGGTTGTCACCCGCTAATTTTCAACCCGGCAGCGCAGAAATGGACTTGCTCTCTTCGATACTGGGGGGAGGAAAAAATTCACGTCTGTACAAGCGGCTGGTGTACGACTTACAAATTGCTCAAAATGTTTCCTGCTTCCAAAACTCCAGTAAATTTTCCGGTGAATTTTATGTTGCCGTCACAGCCAGACCGGGTATCGGGTTGAGTCAGCTGGAAAAAGTAGTTCAAGAAGAAATCGATCGCATCAAAAATGAAAATCCTTCCGACAGAGAACTCACCCGGGTGATGAATCAGAGTGAATCCAGATTTCTTACACAGATTGAGCGGTCAGGTGGTTTTAGCGGAAAGGCAAACCAGTTGAATGAATACTTTTTCTATACAGGTAATCCGGACTATTTCAATGAAGACCTGCAACGGTTCAAATCGGTTGATCCTGCTGATATTTCTGCGGCAGCAAGAAAATACCTTCGTTCGGATGCACGCATAGTGATGAGCATTGTTCCTGAAGGAAAAAAAGATTTAGCAGCAACCAAAAACTAAAGTCATGAAAAAATTATTGATATCCTTTTTGTTCTTAGGCTTCATTACCTCTGTGCACTCTCAGAGCCCCGATCGCAGTGGTCCCCCAGCTTTAGGTCAGGTAAAAAATCTGGAGCTTCCTGCCCCTGTTCGGTTTACCCTCACCAACGGACTTAAAGTTGTGTTGATGGAAAAGCACAATGTACCCATGGTGCAAGTTAACTTGCTGATTCAAACCGGTAATTACGATGACCCCGTTGGAAAGGAAGGACTTGCCTCTTTCGTTATGGATGTGCTGGATGAAGGTGCCGGAACTTTCTCTGCTTTACAACTCGCAGATGAAATTGAATTCCTGGGTGCTCAAATCGGCACCGGTAGTCGTCCTTTTTCCTCAGAAGTTAATTGTACCGCACCGGTTGCACGTTTACAACAAGCACTCTTGCTGATGAGCACCATTGTATTGAAACCTACATTTGATGCAAAGGAAATAGAGCGATTAAAAAAATTACGATTAAATGGCCTCCTCCAGAGCTATGATGAACCTAATGCGATTGCCCAGCGCGCTTTCAATCAACTCATGTTCACAGATGCCAGCCCCTATGGGCGTTTTGCGAATGATCGTTCCATACGTTCTTACGTTCGGGAAGATTTGATAGCTTTTCACAAAACTCATTTTGTTGCGGGTAATTCAACTTTGGTGATTGCAGGTGATGTAACGAGACAATCTGTTCAACCCTTGCTTGAAAAATATTTTGCTGCCTATTCCAAAGGCAATGCTCCGGTAAAAAACAGGCCGGTTCCTGCTCAGGTGAAGGGAAGACAAATTTATATTGTTGATAAACCGGGTGCCGCTCAATCAGTTATTTCCATTGGCAGAATCGGACCAGCGAGGAATGATCCTGCTTATTACGCAGTCAATGTATTGAATACCATTTTGGGTGGATCATTTACTTCCCGTCTTAATTCCAATCTTCGTGAGCAACATGGATATGCATATGGAGCCAGCTCCGGCTTTAGTTTCTGGAATATGCCTAGTCCATTCATAGCCAGTTCTTCTGTTCAGACCGATGTTACCGGTCCTGCCCTGAAAGAATTTTTCATTGAATTAGAAAAAATTCGTCAGCCAGTACCTCAAGACGAATTGAGCCGGGGAAAAAATTACAATGCGCTGGGTTATGCCGGTCGGTTTGAAACCAACAGTGATCTGGCAGGTACGCTGGGGGCACAAATTTTATATGATTTACCGGATGGGTATTACAATGGTTATGTTGGAAAGATACTGGCAGTGACGGGGGAGTCTGTAACCGCAGCAGCTAATCAATTCATTGTTCCGGATAATATGCTCGTGGTTGTTGTAGGTGATCGGTCTAAAATCGAAGCGGGTATTCGTCAGTTAAATCTAGGGGAAATCAAACTGCTCACGATTGAAGATGTATTGGGTAAAAAGCCGGTATTGTAGTATTTGTAGCAAAAATATCTATCCTGTTCATTTAGGTTGCTGACCTATTTACAATAAAACAGCGACTCTATTAGGGTCGCTGTTTTATATTGTGGGGCGTGTATTAACTGAAATCCAGTAATTACTGTCCTTGGCCGAGTGAATAGCCTGCCTTCCCATCGAAGTTGTAGAGGTTCTCCGTTTTGATGACTTCTACTTTATGTTGCAGGGCATTGTTCAATAGCTGAATGATGGTCTCACTCGATATCTGATTACCAGCTGTTGGCTTGAAGCGGCAACGCCAGTGGTCGGTGCAGAATGTTTCCGGAAAACCCTGTGGCCAAACCTTGATGCCGCGATTGGTAATCATGGTCAGTTCAGTGTTGGCGGTGGCTACATTTTTTACGGTGGCAGCTAGTTCGTCGGCACTCAATCCGCTCCAGTGTACGAATAAGTCAACACCTACCAATTCCTTATTGGCTCTGGCTTTGCGCTGATACTTTGGTAAGTGCATGGGTTTATTTTCCGCATATGAAACCGGATGTAATACCACCGGCTTTTGTCCCAAATTAGCTATCACTGCTTTGGCAAAATCGGAAGTGCTCACTTTCTGTTTGCTGGTACCTTCTTTGAAGATATCATAAGTATGGATGCCATCCTCCAGCGTTTTCAACCAGGCATTTTGAATTTTTTCAGCTACAGGAGTTTGGCCAATATGGTTCAGCATCATAATAGCTCCCTGCAATAAACCCGAAGGGTTGGCCACATTTTGTCCTGCTCTGCGGGGAGCAGAACCATGAATGGCTTCAAACATGGCACATTCTTCTCCGATGTTGGCTGAGCCTGCTAACCCTACTGATCCTGCAATCTGAGCGGCCACATCACTTAATACATCTCCGTAAAGGTTCGGCATTACAATTACGTCGAAAGCTTCGGGAGTATCGGCCAGTTTGGCTGCGCCAATGTCAATAATCCAATGCTCATTGATGATATCGGGATATTCTTGGGCGATTTCATCGAATACCTGGTGGAACAATCCGTCGGATTGTTTCATGATATTGTCTTTAGTGAAGCAGGTTACTTTTTTGCGGTTTTGCTGTTTCGCATATTCAAAGGCATAGCGTACGATTTTCTCGCAACCGGGCCGGCTAATCAGTTTCAGGCACTGCACTACTTCATCTGTTTGCTGGTGTTCAATACCTGCATACAGGTCTTCTTCATTTTCGCGGATGATAACAACATCCATCACCGGATGTTTGGTGCTCACAAAGGGATGCAAGCTTCTGCAAGGCCGCACATTGGAATAGAGTCCGAGAAACTTGCGGGTAGTAACATTCAGACTTTTATAACCACCCCCCTGTGGGGTAGTAATGGGTGCTTTTAAGAAAACCTTGTTTCTGCGGATAATATCCCAGGATTCGTTAGAGATACCGGAAGTATTACCGGCTAAATAAACTTTTTCACCTACTTCTATTTCTTCAATTTCAATCTGCGCGCCTGCAGCGAGCAAAATGTCTAGGGTGGCTTTCATGATTTCAGGTCCGATGCCGTCACCATTGGCCACCGTAATTTTTACTTTACTCATGGATTTAGTTTTGGCAAAATTGGGGGAATTCAAATAGCACTAATTATTTATTATATCTATAAGTCGTATAAAAAAAGATTATGAATAGCTTCAGCCATTTTTATAGTTTATGAATGATTATTTTCTATCTAAACAATTCAGCATCAAAATTTTTATGAAGTAATTTTTTCTTTGGTAAAAGAACTGATAAATAAAGATTAAACTTCTATCTGATTCAGTAGTCAATACTATCATGAATCACTTTATAATTATTTTACTCATTTTGTTCAGCTTTGGCTGTATGAAAAATGGTGACAATTCCCCTGCCGGACCACCTGTTGTGAGTTTCCCTTACCCTGATGGACTTAGTACGCAAACCATCCAGGTTAACAATCAGGCAAGAAAGTATTTGGTTTACCGGCCAACCGGACTAAACAAGCCGGTTGCTGTAGTAATGGTTTTGCATGGGGGTGGGGGAGCAGGTTTGGATGTGGCACAGCCGGGTGTGCATCCGCTGAGTGTATTTCGAAATGTCGCAGATACTGCTAAGATCTTGGTGGTATATCCGGAGGGAAGTCCGGATAGTCAAGGGAATCCCGGATGGAATGATTGCCGAAATGATGATCAGTCCGGTGCGCAGGGTGATGACCTGAGTTTTTTGCAACAGTTGATGGCCAGACTTTCTCAAGAGATGGGATTAACTGCTAAAAACATATATCTGACAGGTACCAGTAATGGAGCTTTGATGACTTTTTCTTATGCGTTTAATTTTCCTTCAACGATTAAAGCGATTGCTGTCTCGAGTGGTAATCTGCCCTTAAATCCTGCACCGGGTGCTTGCACCAATGGATCTTCGGTTCCTCTGCCTATATTGATAACACACGGCACATTAGATCCTGCCATGCCGTCAGATGGAGGTTGTGTGGCCAATTTAGGGGGCGCCTGTAACAGGGGAAGGGTGGTATCTCAAACTGCTACTTTGAATTATTGGTTACAACGCAACAATCTGACGAATGTAACCCCGACCAGTACCACATTCAATGTAAATAACAATGATGCGGGCAATGTGGTAAAAAGGGTCTATGAGGGCACTAATCCTTTGGTCTACTATGTGTTGAATGATGCAGGACATGCAGTGCCTAGCCTCACTGTATTTTCTGCAACAACGTCTGCCTCCGGCGCACAAAACAGGGACATCGAATATGCTACTGAGGTATGGAAATTTTTCAGGCAGTTTCAATAATTTTTTGGGGTATTGATGTTCTTTATAAGAGTTGAAATTTTGATTTTGACTAGGGGAAATAAATAAGAGCAGCTGGATGGCTGCTCTTATAGTTATGAATTAAAAAGTAACTTTATTTCTTCAGATCAAATCTGTCGAGGTTCATCACTTTTGACCAGGCAGCCGCAAAGTCATGAACGAATTTTTCTTTCATGTCATCACAGGCATAAACTTCTGCTAAAGCACGTAACTCTGAATTAGAGCCGAATACTAAATCAGCACGGGTACCTGTCCATTTGAGTTCGCCTGATTTTCTGTCACGCCCTTCAAACACATCTTTATGCGGAGTGGTTGGAGTCCAACTAGTACCCAGGTCAAGCAGGTTCACAAAAAAGTCATTGCTCAATATACCCGGACGGGAAGTAAATACTCCGTGTTTGGATTGATCAAAGTTGATATTGATGCTGCGCAGACCACCGATTAATACAGTGAGTTCAGGGGCTGTCAGATTCAGCAGTTGTGCTTTATCGACCAGCAGGTCTTCAGCAATCGCACCATAATGTCCGGCAGCATAGTTGCGGAAACCATCGGCTTTTGGTTCAAGTACAGCGAAAGAAGTGACATCAGTATGTTCCTGTGATGCATCAGTGCGACCGGGCGTAAATGGCACGCTGAGGTGGAACCCACCCAAACGTGCAGCTTCTTCGATACCGGCAACCCCACCCAATACAATTAAATCTGCAAGAGAAATCTGTGCTCCCCCTGCATGCTTCGTATTGAAGGAAGTTTGTACTTTTTCAAGCGTATCCAAAACGGAAGACAACTCAGCAGGATTGTTGACAGTCCAAAATTTCTGCGGAGCCAGTCTGATACGAGCACCATTGGCACCACCGCGCTTGTCTGAGCCACGGAAAGTGGAAGCAGAAGCCCATGCAGTGCTCACCAGTTGTGCTACAGTTAAACCTGAGGACAGCAGTTCTTTTTTAAGTTCGGCAATTTGCTGATCGTTCACCAGGGGATGATTCACAGCAGGAACAGGATCTTGCCAGATCAGGACTTCCTCAGGAACTTCAGTTCCTACATAACGGGTGCGGGGACCCATATCGCGGTGAGTCAGTTTGAACCAGGCACGAGCAAACGCATCGGCAAACTGATCGGGATTTTCAAAGAAACGACGGGATATTTTCTCATAAGCCGGATCGAAACGAAGTGCCAGGTCAGTGGTCAGCATGAAAGGAGCATGCTTTTTGGATGGGTCATGTGCATCAGGCACAGTTCCATCACCACCATTGTTTTTTGGTTTCCATTGATGAGCTCCTGCCGGTGATTTAGTTAATTCCCATTCAAAACCAAAGAGGTTCTCGAAGTAATTATTACTCCATTGGGTAGGGGTGGTAGTCCAGGCACCTTCGAGACCGCTGGTGATGGTATCGCCACCTTTACCGGTACCGAAGGTATTTTTCCAACCGGTACTTTGTTCTTCCAATGTAGCACCTGCCGGCTCTCTGCCCACATATTTAGAGGGATCAGCAGCACCGTGCGTTTTACCGAAAGTATGACCACCCGCAATCAGGGCTACGGTTTCTTCATCATTCATCGCCATACGACCAAAGGTTTCGCGGATATCTCTGGCAGAAGCGATGGGGTCCGGGTTTCCATTGGGTCCCTCGGGATTCACATAAATCAATCCCATCTGAACGGCACCGAGAGGATTCTCGAGTTCGCGGTCACCTGTATAACGCTTATCACCTAGCCATTCGGTTTCCGTTCCCCAATACACATCTTCAGCTGGCTCCCACACATCTTCACGTCCGCCGGCAAATCCAAAAGTTTTGAATCCCATAGATTCCAAGGCACAATTCCCTGCAAGAATCATCAGGTCTGCCCAGGATAATTTCTTGCCGTATTTCTGTTTCACCGGCCAAAGCAACAAACGGGCTTTGTCCAGATTGGTATTATCAGGCCAGGAGTTTAGGGGCTCAAAACGCTGTTGACCGGCTCCACCACCACCGCGACCATCTGCAATGCGGTAAGTACCTGCACTGTGCCAAGCCATCCGGATGAAGAAAGGACCATAATGACCATAGTCGGCCGGCCACCAATCCTGTGAGGTAGTCATCACCTCTTCAATGTCTTTCTTCACAGCCGCCTGATCCAAAGAAGCAAAAGCTGCTGCATAATTGAAATCTTTCTCCATTGGATTGGATAATTCAGAATGCTGGCGCAGAATATGTGTTTTTAACTGATTCGGCCACCAATCGCGATTACCGGTACCGGCACCTGCACTTTTTTTGACAGTGCCACCTGAGAAGGGACATTTTGCTGCGGAATTATTTTCCATGGTTTGAAATGTTTATTCTTTAAAAAATTGAAATGATAGTCAATATAGGGGATGGCAAAGTTACTACATCCCTTCCCGAAAAAGAAGTAAATATGCAGATGTGAATATTTTTAGCTAGTGATAAAGTCTTGAATGATGGAATTACCTATCATGTACAGATAACACGATCCGTATTTTACCGATGTTCATTTTTCTTTATCTATTTCCTTCAATAGGTTAAACATCTTGTTCGACTTCCTCCTTGAATTGCCAGCCTGAAATTTGTTTTTGATAGAGAGAACCTGCGAGTAACCAACTGGATGCAAAAGAGAGCAACATAAGTAAAATGACCAGTGGGAGCATTTTGAAAATCAGAAAATGAATTCCTCCAAAAATAAAAGGAAGCAAGCCCAAAAAAAGATTGATAAAAAAGGATCTACCCTTTTGTTTATCCATCATATCTCGGGAGAAGGGCATGTGCTTATAAGACAGGTAGGCGAATAAAAAACTATAAGTAGTCACTAGACCAATCGTAAGCAGAAAACTAGGAATGTATGTCCAGCCAATAACCCATAACCCCATTATTCCCAAAAAAATAAAAATGGGCAGCGCAAATTTGCATAGGATAGATTTTACAGCACCGGAGATGATGGCTCCCGGATATTGGATAGGTGTGATGTGATAAATCCAGGCTGCTTTTTTCTTATCAGCGTATTTGCTGGCATCAATGGCTGTCATGATAAAAAAGAATAAAAAATAGCTGCCAATGATGACGATGATTTCCAGCGTATTTTTTTCGGGCAAGGAAAAATTCACTTTTTTTTGTTTAAAGCGAAAAACGGTTAAAACAAAAAACATAATGAAGTATCCAAAGGCAGGATAAGCCATCAATTTGTAATCTCGATTTCGGCCGGTAAGCAACCAGGTGAACTCAAAAGCCATCCTTTCTGCGCCACGGCGGGTGAATAAACGGGAAAGTCGTTGGTACCAGAAATGTCTTTGTTGAGAAGTTGGCAACTTTTTTTTATCTGTGTTTGCTTTATCAACAGGGTCGGAGGAGGATGTTGCCAGGGCATTTATCTTTCGCAGAAAAACAGGTCCCAGAAAGATAACCATCGCCCCCATCATGACCAGGGGAATCAGAAAAGCAAATACTGTTCCCACCCACCTGATTAAAGTATGCTCACCGCCGGGATATAAACTTTCCCAGGCCGCCGCCCACCAGTAAGTTGGGATCAATAGGGTCGTACTATCTTCTGGCAATCTCCATTTTTCCAATTCAGCGTCTCTTAAAAGCCGGGGCACAATCTGATAGCCACCATAAATAACAATGGCAATAAGAACCTGAAAATAAGTGATGATGTTTTTAAAGCGATTTACAGTGGTGAAACGCAGCAAGAGCAAATAGAACAGATTCAAAATAAAAACAGTGAATAAAACCGCAAAGGGCAACACGAGTAGCATGATCCATATAGCATGCCATCCTTTGAGGATGCCCATGGTAATGATAGCAGGTATGCTGATGGGAATAGATTGATTCAGTATAAAAATAACCATGTGCAGCAAACGCGCCGCTAGAAAAGTTCGGTCATTCACCGGTTTAGGCAGAATGATCTGGTTGTCTTTTGTGTCTAATAAAATATTCGTGTACGTAGCAATCAGTAAGGCCGCTAACATGATAATGAACATACTAAAGAATAATACCAATGCTAGTATCCATTGTACATCGTTCACCAATGGAAAAATAAGGATGGCACCAGCCAGCGTGGAAACGAAAAATCCTACAATGCCTGCCCATTTACCGGAAAGTGGTTTTTGTTTTTTTGCTGATAGTCCCATTTCCAGTGGTACCCTGTCATCCATCAAAAGTCTCGCAGTGAGAATGGCCTTCAGTTTTTCCGGTTGAATGCCTAAGCCCAGATAGAATGCCCTTGGCAATAATAAAAGTCGTAGCAATATTTTTTTCACTCGGTGGGATTGGAGGGTTGGAACGCTTTTAGTATGTTGGCAGCAGCGTGATTCATGGACTCATCTGAAGTGAGTTGCGAAAAGATGAGCTCCAGACTGGTATTGTTGCCCGATTGTTCCCTGAGTTCAGCAATGGTGCCCTGCGCAATTACTTTTCCCTGGTTGATCAGAATGATGCGGTCAGAGACTTTTTCTACTACATCCATCATATGACTGCAGTAAAAAATGGTCTTTCCTTCCCTTGCTAATTGTGCTATGAGTTCCTTGATAATTAGAACTGAATTTGCATCTAATCCACTCAAAGGTTCATCTAAGATGATGATTTCAGGATTGTGCAGGATGCCTGAAATAATCAGTACCTTCTGTCGCATGCCCTTACTGAAAGTATCCATGCGCTGGTCTATCTGCGCTTCCAGTCCGATGGCCTGCATCATTATTTCTATTCTCTCCTTCGCCAATGCTTCCGGGAGTTCATATAATTCGGCCATAAGCGTGAGAAACTCACGGGGTGTAAGTACATCATACAGTTCTGCTAATTCCGGAACATATCCTATCTTCCTTTTCACTCCCAATACATCTTCCCGAACATTGATGCCGGCTACTTCCACTTCCCCCTCAAAATCACTGATGAGGCCACATAAAATTTTTACGGTCGTACTTTTTCCTGCACCATTCGGTCCGATATACCCAATGACTTGTCCGGGCATGATGTCTAAATCAATTCCTCCCAGCACTTGTTTGGTGCCGTAAGATTTACATACTTGTCGTAGCGAAATAATAGGTTCCATAGTGTGAAGGTAAAACCGAAGTAAATGCGATACTTACAATTATTTCAATGGTTGATAAGTTTTTTCATATTGATTTAAGTCCTGTTCCAGCTGCTGTAATACTTTTTTCTGTTGGTCGGTGGGCGCAAAATCTGCTCCCATAGCCAGCGCTTCTTTGGAGAGACCTAATAAATGTTCCAGCAACTGACTGGGGTTTCGGAAGCTATCCCAGCGGGCTCCGGTTTGCTGCACATCGATGAGTTTGGTTTCCAATTGATACAGTAGTTCCTCCCTGGTGCTGGCTGCAGGAGAATTTTCTTTCAATAAGCGTGCACGTTGTATTTCGATGGCTTCTATCAATTGAATGGTTCGCCTGATTGACCCTATGAGCCGGCTACCCCACCGATATTGTTGCTGTATATCTTCCGGTTTCGCTTTTGAATGGGGGTCTTGTAGAAATAGTACCGGTTGAGTGAAGGCAGCTTTGTCAGTTTTTAATACTAGCCGATACTTTCCTGGTGGTAATCTGAGTCCCGCCAACCCGGGTGCCATATCAAGGTCGTTGATATATGGATAGCGATTACCCTCGCTATTTAGGGTTACAAAAGGTTTTCCCCGCGGCTGCGTTTTTAAAACCGGTGGTGACAGGTCTTTGTGTGCCAAGCTAAACCAAACCCGATTCATACCCTTTATGTTGCTGCCCTTCCAGCTTTGAATCGTATCACCTTGCCCATTCAGTAAGTACAAGTCAGGGGCATTGCTGTTTGTATCCGTAAGAAAATAATGTGCCACCGCCTCATCCGTAGGATTTTCACCCATTTTCAAACCATTGTCAGCTATGTGAATACCATTTTGCCGGTGAAAGCGATAGGCAGCCCGAACAGGGAAAAGATTGGTAGCAGGTTGCAGGGCAGATTTACTCCAGGCGCGGATAGCAGTGATATCATCCAGCACATAAATGCCTCTTCCATAGGTTGCCACAATCAAATCGCTGAACTGAGGTTGAATATCGATGTGATATACCGGTGCCGGTGGAAGATTACGTTTCAATTGAATCCACTCCTTCCCATCATTGCCACTAACATATAGACCATTATCCGTGCCGGCAAATAGTAACCCTTTTTGTGCCGGATCTTCTTTAATAAAATGAACAAAGCCATTGTTGCCGCGAGGCAGATTGCCTGTTACGGGTTGCCAGGTTTTACCAAAATCAGTTGTCTTGAAAACGTAAGGCGCATAGTCACCCTCCAACTGGAATTTAATACTGACATAAGCCGTGGCGGCATCAAACGAAGAAGCACAAATATTGCTGATAGTACCTCCTGGTTTCAGGTCAGGAATATTTTTACTGACCAGGGTCCAGTTTTTTCCTTCATCACGGGTAACATAGATCTGCCCATCATTACTGCCCGTCCATAAAACGCCTTGTTTTACCGGAGATTCTGCAATAGCATACAAAGTACATCCATCGAAAGTCATTAGATTATCGTTGGCGATACCCCCCGAGTGTTGCTGACGGCTTTTGTCGTTGGTGGTAAGGTCGGGACTGATTACTGTCCACGATTTCCCGGCAGTAGAAGTTTTGTGTAAAAATTGACTACCTACATATACCACACCCGGTTGATGGCGAGAGAGGGTCATCGGGAAATTCCAGTGCCAGCGGTATGGAACATTGGCGGGCGCCCAACCGTATCCGGTTAGTGGCCAAACGCGCACATCATGCGATAGACCTGTGGTCAAATCAGTAACATCCAGACCGCCATCATAACAACCTGACCAAACAATATTCGGGTTGAAGGGGTCTGCTTGGGCAAATCCACTTTCACATCCACCCACTTTTTTCCAGTTACCCAAGGGTATACTCCCCTCGCGGCTAATGGATGTCGTGTGATAAGAATATCCATCCTGTCGGTTACCCATAATATTATAGGGTATGGCATTATCGGTTGATACATGGTACATCTGTGCGATGGGCAGATTAATATTTTTCCAGGTTCTGCCACCATTCATGCTCATGTTCAGGCATCCATCATGTGCTACCAGTATTCTGTTGGCATTGGTGGGGTCGAACCAGATATCGTGGTTGTCACCACCGGGATCGTAAGTTCCATTTCCATTAAATGTTTTTCCACCATCTTTTGATTCCATGATGGTTACACTGATAGTATATAATTTGTTTTCATCTTGCGGAGATACGCGCACACGGGTGTAGTAGGGGCCTCGCTGCGCGAGGGAATGATTTTGCTGCATCCGTTGCCAACTGTCGCCCCCATCAGCAGAACGATAGAGTGTTGGCACGGTATCTTCTACCAATGCATATAGTACACGCGGCAGACCCGCAGCATAGTCGACGGAAGTTTTTCCAACGGGGTGCTCTTTTCCCCAGGGGAGTCCATTGCGCAGCGGTTGCCAGGTTTTACCCCCATCTCTTGTGCGATAAAATCCACTCCCGGGACCACCACTTTTTAATTGGGCGGTCGTCATACTTACCTGCCACATTCCAGCCACCAACTCATCCGGTTGTTGTGGATTGATAGAAAGATCACTGCATCCGGTTAATTCGTCAACGAACAAAACGCTGCTCCAATTCTTTCCACCATCGGTGGTTTTATAAACTCCCCGCTCAGATTGCGGCGCATGCGTGCTGCCAAGCGCTGCTACATAAACAGTATTGGTATCAGTGGGGTGAATAATTACACGGCTGATGCGAACGGTAGCTGAAAGCCCCATATGTTGCCAGGTTTTTCCGGCATCTGTCGACTTGTACACCCCATTTCCATTTGGGTGTGCCGGACGGATGATGAAAGTTTCTCCGGTTCCTGCCCACACATGTTTTGGGTGGGAGGGGGAAACAGCCAAAGCACCAATGGCTGCATTGTCCATTTCATCAAAGATGGGCTGCCAGTGAATGCCACCATCAGAAGTTTTAAAAATACCACCAGATGCTGCACCAACATATGCGACCTCCGGATTGCCGGCTTCGCCCGCTACTGCGATGGTTCTGTTGCCGTCAGGACCAATGTACCGAAACCGAAAAGATTGAAAGGGGAAAGGGGAAGTGGATTGCGCCGATGTCAGGGTATAGACTACTATGCTACAAAATACCAAAATGAACCGGGTAGCTATGCATTTTTTCATAAAAGCAATAATTTAGACACATTAAATTATAGTTTAACTTAATGTATAAATATACGTTTTCCCGAACAAAAACAACTAAAGTCTGTGAATTGGGGTGTTATCGATTGGCAAGGGCAGATTTCTTTTCCGGTGTGCAAAAACTTAATATAGCCGTTATTTTTTTTTCTCTACCTTGCCCAAAATGCAATTCGTATGGATGGAGTTGCCCAACTATCGGAAACACAGTTAGTAGAAAAAATCAGACAAATACGTTCCGAGGCGGAACTGAATCATCTGATTGAAGAAACGCAGCATCGGTTGTCTGATGCAAGTATTGACGGATGGTATAGTTTCAGCTCTGCCGTTATCCGGCTGATCAATGCAGTGAATCCATTGTACATTGAGGATCCCGCTGAGTGGGATATGTTGAAGCGTGCACGTGTGCTTATTCATCGTCAGTCCAGCCATATGCTGGCATCCTGATTACTGCTCCACTTAATCATCCTTTTCTGTTGTTTCGAAAGGCTTGAAGAAGGCTGCCCTGCGGGGAGCTGGTACCACCGCGTTTTCCCCTTTCACTGCTTTCCAGATTACTTCAGTGAATAAGCGGTCGGGTGCACGATCTTCCTTCGTAAAATCGAGCTTTTCACTGATGCGTTGCCAGGCGTTTTCTACTTTATTTTTTTCATTGATATCTACCTGCAAGGCTCTTGCTGTGAATGGAGTAAGGTTGGGCGTGGCACTAAAGCAACGCCACATGGGTTCTGCAGCGGCATCATATTGACTCATTGGTTCGAGACCCAAAATTAATTCGATGGTTCTAAGCATCGAGGAAGTAGTGTACATAGTATGGTCAATAAAATTTCTTTTTACGAGACCTCCTGCCACATAAGCGGTACTGCGGTGTGCATCAACATGGTCTGGGCCATCCTGGGCATCATCTTCCAAAATAAAAACAACAGATTCTTTCCAGATGGCACTCTTGCTCAGGTGTTCAATGAACATGCCTACTGCATGGTCGTTGTCGGCTACATGCGCAAATGGTGTGGGTTTGCCTTTTCTCAGTCCCTCTGTGTGGTCATTGATGAGTCGGAGGGTACTTAGTTGGGGTACGGCATTGATGGCAAGCAATGAATCGAAGTCTCTCTTCCATTGGTTGACCCGGGTGGTATCACGCACGCTTTCATCCCAGCTGGTGTAATAGGGGCAAAAATGGCCTGCCAGGGCTGGAATATTGGGTTTATAATCATCTGCAAATTCACCATAAGTTCTATAACTGATGCCGGCTCGCTTACAATAATCCCAGATGAACCCCTTTTTGTTGTTGGCAATGGCCCGATTTCCTTCTGCATCATAGTTGCCACCTCTTCCCCCATAACTGGTTACCCATGTTTTCTCCAGATAGTCGGTAGCATAGGCACCGAAACTCCAGTTATGACCGTCGGCACTTACTTCTCCGTCTACATAAAAGTTATCGAGTAAAACAAATTCCCTTGCCAGTGCATGTTGGTTGGGTGTAATCTTTTCTCCAAATAGGCACAGACTGGTATCGCCATTTCCTTCGGGCAGATCGCCCAAAACCTGGTCATAGGTTCTGTTCTCTTTTACGATATAAAAAACATATCGAATCGGTGACGCATCACCTTTTTTTCTGGGAATGGGGTTGCCGCTTTCACCGGAGGTAAAGTATTCTCGGTCTTTGCTGTATGGACTATTTCCATAAACGGCGCGGGTATAAGTTGTAAGTTGTTGGGGCGATGGAGTTGGAATGATGCTCAATGTTCCCTTGAATAACCCACCAATATATTGCACTTCTGTGGCATGACTTGTATCGCCTTGCTGGTACGACAGACTAATTTTTTTACTGACGGGTTGGGGCCCTTTTGGATTAGCAAAAGAAGTGTATCCCTTACCATTGCTGACATAAATTGTGTTGCCTGCCGTTCTTACACAAGTCGGATACCATCCTACAGGAATGAATCCTTTGGGCTGGCTGTTACCTGGCTGGGATACATCAAAAACTGAGAGGCAGTTATTATCTGCGTTTGCGATGTATAAAGTTTTTTCGTCGGCACTGAGCGCTACGCTGTTGGTGGTAGATCCTGAGGGAGCATCGGGAAAAAGACCAGTTTGCAGGGTCTCCATCACTTTACGATTTTTGATGTCAATGACAGAGACACTGTTATCATTTGCATTGGCAACATAAAGGAAGCGACCATTTTTATTGAGGCAGAGGTCATTTGGATTACTGCCTACTTTTATGGTGCTAATTACTTTTTCCTGTTGTGTATGGTAGACGAGAATGCTGGCTCCACCCCAGGAACTGATGTAGAGTTCTTTCTTATCCGGAGAAAGCAGACAGGTATAGTTTTCTGCCGGTAAGGGAATCTGTTTTCTTACTTTTTTTGTGATGAGGTCAATGACATACAAGGCGTTGTTCTCTTTGGTAACGGCATAGAGCAGGTGTCGGGTATCGTCGACATCTATACCCGCCACAGAAATTTTTTCTGGCCAGGAAGGGCCCAGCACGATGCTGTCTTTCAACACCAGTTGCTTGTTTTTTACTGCGTATCGGATGATACGATTATCATTTCCTCCGGAAACATACAAGGTAGCATCATCGGCACTAAATCGCAATCCCAGCCACGCTTTATCGATTTCCAGTGTATGGATAACCTGATTATTTTTCAGGTCAATGAGTTGAATGCTTTGGGTACTTTGACCATTATTCGTGACTGCCAGCAGTTCCCTGTTGTGAGAGATGCTTATATTGAGTGGCAGGTCACCGAGTGGAACACTTTTTCCTACCGGGGTTAATTTCCAACCATTGGGGAGTCCGATGCGTCGGGCTTCCAGTTCCTGCAGTGTTTGTGCGGTAAGAGGAATAGCTGCAAGCAAGAACAGGGCAAGAACAATAGTAGTATTTCTCATATAAGCCATTAATATTACTTCAAATTAGTGAATAATTGATAATGATGCAAGGTATCAACAGTATCCGCCTTGCTGATACAATTTTGTCATCATTTGTTCAAATCGAGTATGATGTATGCATCATCAAATACCGGCTGTCAAAGGTGTCAGACTGGTATCGCAATAACGATCTGCTGCAGTGATGCTCCGCTCAATAACTAATCTTACCAGTTGTTCGGTACTATGAGTGATTGTCAGAGGTGAAGGCGCAGGTGCAAGCAGCCATTTTTGTAGTTGGTACTGAAATCGGGCATCAATTTTATCTATAACCGTGACCCTCCTCTTTTCCATGGCTGCAGCATTGCACAGTTGTTCATATTGACCTCTGATGGGAAGAACCATTAACTTTTTTCCGAGATACAATGTTTCAGCAGGCGTTTCAAATCCTGCTCCCGTGATGACGCCCTCACTATGAATCATACTTTGTGTAAAAGCTTCATTACTTACCGGAAAGAATCGACAGTTGCCCTCGGTATAGGGGGTTGATACAAAGGGAGAAAAAATTTCAAAAGAAACAGATTTGTTTGTTGCAAATTCCTTGTGCAACGAATTTAATCCATAGTGTGGCAGGTAAACTGTTATATGGCCATTATTTTTAGGAACTGCTTGTAAAATTTTTTCTTTGATAATTGGATTGAATATGTGCTCATCGTATGATTCGAAATGCAGTCCAACGTATTGTTGCGCCCAGCCATAATACCGTAAAATGGTCTCACCCATTACATCTTTCTTTGCTGGTCGGGGGGTTAACCTACTTTGAAAACTTGCTTGATGTCCGAAGCCAATACTGGCTTTTTTTCTAAGCCGACAAGCCAATGAGGTAATGCTTTCGAAGTCATTGATCACCAGATCATATTTTTGAACTGGCAACTCCATGGCTTCTTTGATGGCACTCGTGATTTGCAGTTCCTTCCCAATCCGCCAGTAATCAAGTTTTCCCTGGGGACTGTAAAAGAGGCTTAGTCCACGACTACGATACTGAACGGGGAGGTCTACCTGCAAATGGCTATTACTTCCGCTAAGGAAGATGTCAACTTCACCGTATTTTTTTAGGTAAGGCAGAATTTCAATGGCCCGAGCGATATGTCCGTTTCCGGTAGCTTGAACGGCGTATAAAATTTTCATTAGAGTGATTTTATTTTTTAGCAGCTGCGCTGAAGGCTACTTGATGTGATAACAGGCTTTCAACAGATAAAACTTTGCTCAGTGGAACGACTTTGCTTGTTTTTTCCACCACCGGCATAGCATGTTGATCGTGGTGATAGATGGTCCATTTTCCCTGATCATATTCCAGTGATGTCAGGTTTTCGATCCAGTCGCCACTATTGAGGTAGGTCACAGCACCTTTATCTGTTTTTATTTCCCGCTGCTGCGGTTGGTGAATGTGGCCGCAAATCACAAAATCATATTGATTTTCTATGGCGAGTTCTGCGGCGGTTTGTTCAAAATTGTTGATCCAGGCTACTGCCTTTTTCACACCATTTTTTACCTGCTTACTCAGGCTCATTTTTTCTCGGCCGGCCATGGTCATTACGTGATTAATGGCCCGATTAATGAGTATGAGCAGATCGTAGCCATAACCACCCAGTTTAGCAATGATTTTTGCCGAACCGCGTGTGGTTCTATCGAATACATCACCGTGGAATATCCAAGTAATCTTGCCATCCAGTTCCAGAATCAATTTATCAGTGAGTTCCAGTTGGCCGATCGTAAGGTCACTATATCGACGCATGATCTCGTCATGATTACCCGTTATGTAAACTACCCGGGTACCCAATGACAGGAGGCTGAAGATTTCTTTTATCACCTGCATGTGCGACTGAGGAAAGTATCGTTTGCTAAATTGCCAGATATCAATGATGTCGCCATTCAAAACAAGGGTTGCGGGCTGAATACTGCGCAGATATTGAACAAGCTCGTTGGCATGGCAGCCAAATGTGCCGAGGTGCACATCACTGATAACGACCAGCTCAACTGATCTTCTTTTCATAATAGAGGTTTACCGAAGGTCAAACCCCTGTGTTAACAGAGTCTTATGCGATAATTAAGCAGGTGTGATTTTTTTATTACCAAATTGTAAATGATTCTCCCTGACATAATAAATCTTGAGTTTTGCACATTCATCTTCCTCAAAGGACAGTATGATCAGTGTAAGTGATTTTGGAAGTGATTTTTTGTGGGGGGTTGGCATGTCTGCGCCACAAAATGAAGGGGCTGCCAATGAGGATGGACGTGGACTTTCAGTTTGGGATGTATTCTCCAGAAGGGTGACAGCTATTCGCGGTGGGGCACGTCCAACAGATGCTACCCTTTTTTACCACCGTTATAAAGATGATTTATTGCTTGTAAAAGCGCTGGGATTTACCACCTTCCGCTTTTCTATTTCATGGAGTCGCATTTTACCCCAGGGAACAGGTAAAGTAAATCAGGCAGGACTTCAATTTTATCACGCACTGATCGATGAGTGCTTGTCGTTAGGACTTGAACCGATTGTGACCTTATATCATTGGGACCTTCCTCAGGTTTTGCAGCGGGAGGGTGGCTGGACCAATCATCAGGTGATTAAATGGTTTGGTAAGTACGTTAAGATATGCATGCAGGAGTTCAGTAGTAAAGTCAAGTACTGGATTATTATGAATGAACCTTTCGCTTTCACAGCGTTGGGTTATATGACTGGTTTTCATGCGCCGGGTAAGATGGGTCTGCGTTCCTTTTATCTGGCAGCTCATCATGCTGCATTGGCAACAGCTGAAGCTGCACGCATTATGCGAGTCGCCGACTCAGCCGCGATTATTGGTAGTAGTTTTTCTTTTAGCGAAGCTCACCCTCTTACTAACAGTAAATCGGATGTGTTGGCAGCACAAAAAGCGGATTTACTCTTGAATAAGTTTTTTCTGGAACCGGCATTGGGTTTGGGATTTCCTATGATGGAGCAATTTCCGGTGATTGAAAAATTTCATTTATTCAACCGAACATGGCGTTTCACGGAGGCGTATCAGTGTGATCTCGATTTTATAGGGTTTCAGAATTACTTTTCTGTAACGGTGCGCAGTAATCCATTTATCCCTTACCTCGGCGCCTCGGAAGTTAGTGCCAAAAGCCGAAAGGTTCCACATACATTATTGGGGTGGGAGATTAATCCGGAAAGCTGTTATCGAATGCTCAAGCGAATATCAGATTATAAAGGTGTAAAGCGCATTATCATCACCGAGAGCGGCTGTGCTGAAAAGGAAATAGTTCGGCATGGAAAAATTGATGACCAGCGTCGTATAGATTATTTCAATCAATATTTATCTGCCATACATTTGGCAAAGGCTGAGGGTGTTCCCATCGATGGATATTTGGTTTGGACGTTGACGGACAATTTTGAGTGGGCTTATGGCTATACTGCCAGGTTTGGACTGGTGCGGGTAGATTTTCCCAGTCAGTTGAGAACGATTAAGGATTCGGGTTATTGGTTCAGATCGTTCTTACAAGGTATGTCAACTTTATCATAGCGATTCCAACGTTTTTTTCAATTGACGCTCTGTCTTTTTTTCGGCTGTTTCCAATAGTTCCTGAATACGTGAAGTAGCCAGTGCATGCTGCTTTCTAAAGGCAATAGACAGATTTTCCATCGATTCTGTTTCCACCAGGTGTTGGCTGATTACCCAATACTCGTTCCAATCGCCGATATGCTTTTCCAGCTTATTTAGTAGTATAACTTGTGCCTTTGGCGGTAGTTTTAACTCCTCTAAATAGTTCAGGGCATATATCCATTTTTTAATCAGCTTCCTCATTTCGTGCCAGTCTTTCTTTTTTATTTTTTTAAGTTGTTTTTTTAGACCGGAATTCAGTTCTTGCCAATATTGATCGCAAAGAATCGGATTTGTTTTTTCAGCGAGGATATCTGCTTTTTTTATGCCTTTGCTGAAGTTGGACTGATGTTCATGTAGTAAAATTTGCAGGGCCGACAATTCTTTTGCTATAGCCTGATCGCTACAATTTAGTGATTCAAATAAGTCAAATTTCTCTTTTTTTAACCAGGTATTGATGAGTTGCAATTCTCTCACCCGGCCGGCCTGTCTGAAAATTAGTCTGATTTCTTCAGATAATAGTTGCAGTGCTGATTTGCCATACACCCAAGAAAGGAATTGCTGGCAGGATCGGGTTTTTTTTAGAAGAACACGTAAGTCGTGTAAACCGGTATCTGTTGGGTGGGAATTCGTTTCCATCCAACAGTTGAAAACCAAGGTGGTAAGTTGTTTGAAGTACGTCTGGAAACGCCCTTTCATACAGGAATTTACCCCATTCTTTTCATAATGGTGTATTACTGATATGAATTAATTGTTAACTCCTTTCTTTTTGGTGAATGTAAGGTGTCGGATGGGGACTTCTTTTTGTGGAAAAAAAGGGCTGCCGATGCTGGCAGCCCAAACCTAAAGTAGATGGATACGATTAGAAAAACAAATTACTCAATGCATTTCCTGCAATGCCTGCGCCTTTGGGTTTCATTCCCAGAAATTTGCTGAATGCAGCAGCACCCATTACGCCTTTTAGTTGTGAGAAAAGTCCTTTCTGCATAGGGGCCAATTTTTGAAGGTAGGCGGCTGGTTGACTGCCAGCTAATCCCATAATGCCTTGTTTTTCTTTCAGGAAACCGCTCACTATATTATTCAGGGGCCCTGCCTGTGCAGCTGGCAGGCCTAGTTGGCTGGTAAGTTGTTTCACAACCTTACTGGAAGTACCGGTAATGTCTCCGATAGCAGGGGGTGTTATAAAGTTACTCAGCGTTGAGGTAGCTGTCTTTTTAATATCAGTAGCCTTTAAAATACCAAGCTGTGCCTGCGAAAAAGTAGTTAGTGTGATACCGACTAGCAGAAGAATACATTTTTTCATGATAAAAAATTTTAATTGGCAAGTTTTCAATTTTATTTGATTGTAAACATATACACCATCATCAAAATAAAAAGGGCCCTCATTAAGGACCCTTTTCCCTTTTGCAAGGATTTGACAGGATATTGCTATTGGATTTTAAATGGCCTGAGATCTCCGCGGCATATACAGTTCGCGGGTAGGCGTTTGGGCTTTCATTTTGATGGTAGTAGAAGCTGCTGCTGTTGTGCTTGTACGGGTGCTTACAAAGCTCATCAGAATCAACGAAACGGCTGGAGCAATCATAGCGATGATCATCCATACTGATTCATTTCTGTTTTTTTCAGCAGCCAGTCCTTTTAAAATTACGGCAGTTGCGATTCTAACAGCCAGTGCGCCGGCTGCAAGGTAGATAGAGTAGGGTAGAACATCCCTCATTTCCATGTAACGGAGTCCAAAGGCGGCTGCAGTAAACATAGTTGGCACCAGGAAGCAAAAGATACCAATCATGAGTAGTCCTTCATCGATACCTGTTTGTGCCGAGGCTGTTTGTACCGACTTGCGTTGGATGTTTGATTTGTTCTGTGATAACTCGCGACCCATGTAGAGGGCAGCAGTGGAGCGGTTGGTAGGGAGATAGGTGGTTGACATAGGATGGATTTTTATAGGATTGTGTGATATAGGTTTTTAGTTTGATTTTACAAAGTTGGTTGTTGGTAAATGGTGTTTTTATAGTTTTTTGAGTGAATTTTATGTCATTTCTTTTTTTTGACTTCGGTAGTTTCAACAACTGATTTTGTAGTAAGAGAACCACAAACGAAATGGATAAGTTTCGTCTGTGGAATTTTACTGTTTTTGGTGGTTTGGTTTTTCATCTTAGTATCTTGTTTTTTGTCAGCTATTGTGTTTGTTTGATGATGTAAAAGTAGTCGAAGGTGCAGGGGGGAAACAACGGGTAAAACACTCAATTTGATAGGGGGAATCCCCTGTACTCTTTTGTGGTATTTCCTTTACAGCTGTAGTTTTATTGTGTGGTGAATTTGCTGAAATGTATGTCTATAAAGGATTTCAGCGGGGTTGATTTTATTTTTTAATCTTGTTTATTTCTTTTTTTTCTAAACAGGTTGAGCTGGGAATGCCCGTATCAGCAGTAAAAAAGGCTGAATAAAAAATCAAAAACAGGGAAAACCCTCCCGTAGATTTTAAAAGGGACGAACCAGTCGAACGAAATACTGATCGGGTGAAGGCTGGTCTGTTGAAGGACTATTGGGCAGTATCTGCAGCCAGCTGATACTAGCATGTTCCTGAAAGGCCCAAGCGGCACCTGTCTTAAACGATGCACTTATTATAGGATCTTGCAACAAAGGGAGTAATTCAGCGAAGGTGGGGATGCGCCAGCCTCTGATCATTTCTCCATTGGCAGTCACACAATAATGACTGGCCATGCGCACAGCATAAGTAAAGTTGATACCTCTTAGTATTTGCAGTTGCCATTTATTGCTGATAGAAGAAGCTATGTCATCTTTATTGGTGACAGGTATGCGATGATAACTATCTTTCCACTGAACTGTTGTGTTTTGGTTGGAAATGGTGGTGAGTAGGCCGTGACTCCCTTCATCATTCACTTCCAGAACGATACCTCCGGAGTAGCGCTCCCCCGGGTAATGTAAAATAGAGCGCCAGCTAGCTCCATCAAACATTTTGCAGATTTGTTCATCTGTATTGAATATGACCATACCGGTGTGTAATGCTTCCATCCGTTCCATTTGCTGATAACTCATCCGAATCGGCTGGTGGTGTTGACGCGCAATCGGGGGATTCACCGGAGTAGATATGCGACCAATTTCGTTATTCCGGATTTTCGTTTTACGAGGCTCTCCAGATAGAGTAAACCAATTCCGAACATTCATTTCGATTAATTTTACCAGGTTGGCTGAAGGAGGAAGAACAGAAAGTTGGTTTCCATTTACAAAGTGGTTTCTCATAATAATCTTTTTAGGAATGAATGGAATTGCTTTTTAGGATTTGGATGGACATTTTTAGAATAGATTACAAAAGAGTATAAAATGCAGCCTGAGAAATAGAGGATTTTTCTTGTTTTTTTTAAATCGAATACAATAGCAACATATTTAATATGTAATCAATGGACTTTTAATGTCCTGTCATTTAATTTTGATTCAATTAGAAAATAGAGGGTTTTTCCTGTATTTAGTGATTAACATTTTTCTACATTTTTGGTAAGAAATAATTAACAAAACTTAGCACGTTTGTAATAGCAACATCGTTGCAAATGTAAAATACTAACAATTGTTTGTTTTACTTTGCAACTAATTACGGCGCATTAAATTAAACAGTGAAGCATTATTTAACCACATAAAAACCAGAGAGCCGAAATCAGACAGCAAATGATTTCGGTGATCGTTTCGAATCTGCAATGTCAACATTCATTTTTCGATCTATCACTCAGGATTGCCTGATACCTTTCCTGCAAATTCAATGGTGGCTGCAAGTGATGCTAGTAATGGTGGTGATATCTGTTCCAGCCGCTATCTATTTATATTACCAGGCACTGAAGACCAAGAGGGAATTACTGATAGCTAAAGATATGCTGCGGGTTCAACTGGAGATTCAAGACCTTACTTTCTCAGCCATAAGTAAGGAGGTACACGAAAATGTAGGACAGATATTGAGTCTGGTAAAAGTGCAATTGAATTTGCTTTCTGAGGGCAATGACAACAAAGCTCATCTGCTCGAGGAAGCAAAAAACAATATCAGTATCGCACTGGAAGATTTAAGGGAAATTGCCAAGAGCCTGAGCAACCGGAAACTGATTTCGATGGGGCTGATATCATCCCTGGAGCATGAAGCCGACCGCTTGAATGATGCCACTAATTGTCATATCCGCATTAAGTTGGAAGGTAATCCGCTGCCGATTACCGAAACCCAGCACCTGGTTATATTCAGGGCTGTTCAATATTTTCTCAATCGCCTAACACAAGAAAATTCGACAAAGAAAATTTTGTTGAAGCTTTCATTTAATGAAAACAATTGGCAGGTAATTATTTATCATCCAGGTGTTGAAAAAGACTGGTCTGCCGATTCAGAAAAAGATTTCCTAAATGATCATGCACTGGTTTTGCGCCGGTTATCAATAATTGGGGCTAAGTTTACCATTAGCACTCAGATTGACACTCAAATTATAATTAATGTGCCTTATGCCTGACAAACACCAAATAGCGGTTATAGATGATCACACCCTTTTTCGGAAGGGTCTGATAGCTCTTATTAATGTATTCCCACAATATGAGGTTATGCTGGAGGCCTCCAATGGGAAAGATTTTATTAATAAATTAGACCCAAATCACCTGCCGGAAATAATACTTATGGATATATCTATGCCCGAAATGGATGGATATGCAACTTGTGAGTGGCTGAAAGGTCATTATCCGGAGATAAAGGTGCTCGCATTGAGTACCATGGATGCCGAAACTGCCATCATCAAGATGATTCGGAGTGGTGCCAAAGGTTATATTGTGAAAGATGCTGATTTGGCAGAACTTAAGCTGGCATTTTCCGAACTATTATCTGTAGGCTTTTTTTATAACGAACTGGTTTCCCGGAAAGTAATCCACTCCCTCAACCGAATTGTGGGTGAAAATGATCAGATTAATACCCTGCAGAAATTATCTGAAAATGAATTGACCTTCCTGCGCCTATCCTGTAGTGAAAAAACCTACCAGGAAATAGCTGCGGAGATGTTTAAAAGCGAAAAGACCATCGACGGCTATCGGGCTGAATTATTTAAAAAGCTGAATGTTACCAGT
>CAYUXJ010000025.1:0-28915 GCA_964448845.1 uncultured Sediminibacterium sp. | reverse complement strand
TACCCCAAAAAACCTATTGGCAAAAGGTGATATAAGTAGTCTGGTCATTCAGGCATTGAGAGAAATTAAGATTAACAACGTAACCGGGACGGAAGAAAAGAAAATTATCGATCTGTTGAAAAAAGAAAACCCAACAGAACGGCCAACAGCGAGAAAAATCGTCTTTTATTTTTTATGATTGGCAGTTCCTCCCCTGCCCCTCGAGTAAGAAAAACGGAAAAGATAATAAGTACTACAATACCGCCAACGTATACTACTATTTGTATGGCTGCGAGTAAATTCAGATCTAGCCAGAAATAGATGGCAGCTACACCTAAAAGGGAAAACAAGAGCCAGATGGCAGAACGAAAAATTTGTTTACCGGTAACCGATAAAAGAGCAGTCACCAGCAGAAAGCCGGAAATCACATAAAATGCTATGGCGGACGCTGGCATCATTCTACACCCTCCCTGATTTTTGAATTGGGTTGATTCAATTTTTTTGTCAATTTATTACGGTCAAAGACACTGTGCTCGAAAGTTTGCGCCATCTGAATGGCATTGGTTGGACAAGCTTCGATACACAAATTACACATCGTACATAGCTCCAGATGATATATAAATGTATCCAATGCCTTCTTCTTTTTTCCCTCCGGCGATATATCCATCTTGGTAATGATCTTAATGGTACCATTCGGACAAGCCAGCTCACAGGCTGTGCAGCCCGTGCAAGCATGCTCATTGTTTTGATCATGTGACATCACTACCTCCCCCCTGAATCTTTCTGGCAATTTCAAGTCATGCCTATTATCCGGATATTGCTGGGTAATGATTTCAGAAGGGTGAAAGAAATAATACCCGGTTTTTTTCATTCCCATGAGCAGTGAACGCACACCCTGGTAAACATCCTTTATATATTCTTTTATAAACATAATAAGCTTCTTTTAAAAATGCCAGCCTTTAATGGCTATCCAGGTAACCAATAACAAATTAAATAATCCGATGGGCAGCAGGTATTTCCACTCCAGGTTCAAAAGCTGATCAACACGAAGCCGGGGGAAAGTCCAACGAAACCACATGATCAGAAAAATTAAAAAGAACGTCTTACCCATAAACCAAACGGAGGAGGGGATATAATCCATGATATGATTAAATCCATTCCAATGGGCAATATGTAGGGGCATCCATCCACCTAGGAAAAGTGTAGCGCCGAGTGCGCAAACGATAAATATATTGATGTATTCTGCCAGAAAGAAAAGGGCGAAACGCATACCGGAATACTCAGTATGAAATCCTGCGGTCAGTTCAGATTCAGCTTCAGCCAGATCGAAGGGTGCCCGGTTGGTTTCTGCTGTTACCGCAATGATATAAATTACAAATGCTATCAGTGCGGGTATGTGTCCTTTGAATAACCACCAACCATTTTCCTGTGATGCAATGATGTCAGACACCTGCAAACTGCCGCTGAGTACAACAATACATAAAACTGAGAATCCAGCGGATAGTTCATAGCTTACAATCTGGGCTCCGCTGCGCATAGCCCCCAACATAGCAAACTTGTTGTTACTCGACCACCCTGCCATCATTATACCAATAACAGAGACAGATGAAATGGCAGATATATATAGTACGCCGATGTTGATATCCCAGATTTGAATGCCTCTGGCAAATGCAATGGGTGCGAGTAAGAGCATTGCAACCATCATAACAATAAAGGGAGCGAGATTGAATAGGAATTTATCTGCCAGATTGGGTACCAATCCTTCTTTCATTAAAAGCTTCAAGGTATCTGCCACTGTTTGTAACATACCACCCGGGCCCACCCGATTGGGACCTATCCGGATTTGTATGTGAGCCGCTACTTTTCTTTCCATTAACACCAATACCAGTCCGAGTATGGCAAATAAAGTAATAGCCAGCAGTCCGATAATTACACACTCGATGAGCAAGGTATAGTCACCTGTATGTTTCAACAGAAACGCATGAAGTTGTCCGGCCCATTCTTGAAAACTAAACATATCTATTACTTCGTTTCTTATTATCTGTCAATATCGGGTATTACAAGGTCGAGTGTACCCATGGTAGCCATCAAGTCACCTATCTTACTGCCTCTGGCCATATGATCTAATGCCGACAAATTTGAAAAACCCGGGGAGCGATACTTTATACGGTAAGGGGTTGTACCGCCTTCACTGATGATGTATACGCCCAGTTCTCCGCGAGCCGTTTCCACCCGGCTATAGAATTCTCCTTTGGGTAATTTGATAACTGCTTTGGTTTTTGCCTGAAAGTCACCTTCAGGAATGCCATCAATTAATTGTTCTATGATTCGTATTGACTGGTGCATTTCTCTGATGCGAACAATGTATCGGGCAAAGGAATCACCGGTTGTGTGCAGACACTGCTCAAAATCAAGTTGCTCATAGCCTGAATATGGGAAACGTTTTCTCACATCTCCGTCCACACCACTTGCTCGGGCAACGGGTCCGGTGCAACCATATGAGATGGCATCTGCCTTACTCAATATGCCTATGCCTTCGGTTCTGCTCCGGAAGATTACATTGTTTGTCACCAGGTCTTCGAGTTCAATTACCTTATCCTTGAATTGAATGATAAAAGATTTTACCCGTGCAACAAATTCGGGGTGCAGATCATACATGACGCCACCGGGAACCATATAGTTCATGGTAAGTCTTGCACCACAGGTTTGCTCCATGATATCATTGATCGTTTCTCTTTCACGGAAGGTGTAAAAGAAGGGGGTCATAGCACCCAGGTCCATGGCCATGGCGCCTATCCATAATTCGTGGGAGGCAATGCGGGTCAATTCACTCATGATGACGCGAATGACTTGGGCGCGGGCGGGCACTTCCACCTGCATTCCCTTCTCAACACAAAGGGCGCAAGCCAGGTTATTGATGTGTGCCGAGAGATAGTCCATACGGCTGGTCACATAGATAAACTGCCGGTAAGAAAGGCTCTCCGACATTTTTTCAATGGAACGATGAATGTACCCGAGGTGTGGTTCAATTTTAATGATGGTTTCACCTTCCAGTGTTATTACAAGGTGAAGTACACCATGGGTGGCAGGGTGCTGCGGTCCAACATTGATAACTAGTTGTCCTTCCCGAAGTTGGGGATTGGTTTCAGCGGAAGATATTATATGTGTTTCAGCATACATGCCGTTACTAGAGTTTTATCATGTTAACCGGATCTTCAAAATCTTTTCGCATAGGAAATCCTTCAAAATCGTCCGGCAAAATAAGTTTACGCAAATCAGGGTGTCCTATAAAATTGACACCAAACATTTCAAATGCTTCCCGCTCGTGAAATTCGGCTGTGCGCCAGATGTGACATACTGTTGATAGTTCTGGTTTAACATGGTCCAATTGCACTTTTACCACCACTGTATCATCTGTTCGGCTGCTGCGTACATGATACACCATGGAGAGGTGTGTTTTCCAATCAACACAGGTAATACAAAATAAAAAGTCCATGGCAGGTGGTCCCTTACGCAGGGCAGTAGACAAGGTACTCCATTGATCGGGGCTTATTTGAACAACCAGCCATTCACCTGTTTCATCGAAGGTGGCTGTCGGCTCAATACCCAATATCCAGGTCTTTAATTCCTCTGCTGCCATGTTTAAGAATTATCGGGTGTTGTAGTTCTGATTTGTTCACGTGTTAATCCGCTCTTGATTTTTTCCTGCAGCGTAATCAGGGCATGCAGTAAGGCTTCAGGTCGGGGCGGACAACCCGGGATATAGACATCAACGGGGATGATGTGATCGGCACCTTTTACAACTGAATACGTATTATAAAAGAATGGACCGCCACTGATGGCGCAGGCACCCATTGCGATAACGTATTTAGGATCTGCCATTTGATCATACAGTCTTTTTAAAACAGGTGCCATCTTATTTACGATGGTACCGGCGATGATAATTACATCTGCCTGTCGGGGTGTGGCTCTGGCTACTTCAAAACCAAAGCGGGAGAAATCGTATTTCGCGGCAGCAGTAGACATCATTTCTATACCACAGCAGCTGGTGGCAAAGGTTAATGGCCACAATGAATTCGACCGCGCCCAATTGATCAGGTCTTGAAAACCACCTGTCACCACTCCCCCACCCGGCAACTCAATGACTTGACCGGGAAAATCTGCTTTCGTCGCTGAAGTTGTATTTGTTATTTCCATTGCAAGGCACCTTTTTTATGGGCATATAAGAAACCAATAAATAAAATTGATATGAAAATACCGGCCTCGAGAAGGGCGGTCATCCCCAGTTCCTTCACGACCACGGCCCAAGGATAAAGAAAAACCAATTCTACATCAAAGATCAGAAACAATAAGGCGAAGAGGTAGTAGCCAATGGCAAACTGCTGCCAGGGGGAAGTTTCAGTTGGAATGCCGCACTCATATGGCTCTCCCTTTTGCGGGTTATGCGAACCTTTCACCAGGAAACGTCCCACCAATATGCCCCCTGCAGAAAAAGCCAATGCTGCAACGAGAAGCGTAATCATTGCTACCGGACCCATATCTAATTATTTCTTAGCGGTAAATTAATTAAATATCAGCAGCAAGTAAAAAGTTATCATCCCCAGAATGTCAATAACTTTCTTTTATTCCGCCTGCTCATCAATTGTCACCCTTTTGCCGGGCTCTTTTGAGCAAATCTTCGCGGCTGATGGTAATCATTTTACCTACCTGCTGTTTTCCCCGATAGGTAACTACCCGCATCATAGAACATTCTGCAGGAGGGTAAATCTGTCCTCCCAGGTAGGGGGGATAGAAATAATCGGGGAAGGTATTATCGAATGAATAATATACCTGTAGGTCTTTAACATCCGTACTAAAAGCAACTTGTAATTTCCCCTCTGCTGAAAGAGAAGAAGTTATAACAGCATCATTATGTGTAGTGGCATATTTCTTCTCTGCTATATCGTATCTGATCAGGTGGTGGTTCATTTTTTGAAGGAAGCGATCCCAATTCTTGTTTTCTGCTGGTGACCAAAATGTTTCTGCCAGGGAGAAGGCGCGGGGCCAGAGCATATATTGCAGATACCGGTAATTATAAATTTGCTCTGTCCATAAATTTCCTTGCCCACCTTTGATCCATTGTGGGTCTACACCTGAAGGCAGCGGTTCAAATTCGTAGGTCTTTTTTAACCGCAGTGTAGCATACACATGTGGCTCCGTGGCTGCATCTCCCTGCATGTAATCGAGATAGGCATAAGTGGTAGGGGTCATCACTACCTCATGTTGTTGACGGGCCGCTTCGATGCCTCCTTTCATACCCTGCCAGCTCATAACGGCAGCACCCGGTGCTAGTCCACCATGTAGTATTTCATCCCATCCAATCATTTTCTTTCCTTTGGAGCTGACGATCCTTTCGAGTCGCTTCTCAAAATAGCTCTGTACTTCATCCATATTTTTAAGTCCTTCCCGCTTCATCAACGCTTGCACAGCCGGATCCTTTTCCCAGAAATTTTTCGGGCATTCATCCCCACCAGTATGAATATAAGGGAAGGGAAATAGGCCGGCGAGTTGTGTAACAACATCATCGAGAAAGCGATAGACGTTATCTTTGACCGGTGACAGGGTATTGTTGGTCATGGCAGTTGGCGGATTACCCTTTGACCAATCCATGAATTCCTCCCCTGAATTCACCTGATACGTTGCAGCGAGTTCCGGTGTACCCGACAGTTCCGGATAAGCAACCACTGCAGCCATGCTGTGACCCGGCACATCTACTTCGGGTAAAATATCTACAAACCGTTCTTTGGCATATTGCACCAGTTCCCTGATAGCTTCCTGTGTATAAAATCCACCCTGGTCACGCTTTTCGTCTTTACCCGGGGGTAAGAAAGAGCCGAAATAGCCTTGTTTCTTTACATTCCAGGCACCAATTTCTGTAAGTCTGGGCCAACCTTTGATTTCAATCCGCCAGCCCTGGTCATCGGTGAGATGGAAATGCAACACATTATACTTATAGCGTACCATGTCATCGATGAATTGCTTTACTTCCTGTTTCGTAAAAAAATGCCGGGAAACATCGAGCATTAGTCCGCGCCAGCCGAAACGCGGCTTATCCATAATATTTACATACGGTATTTTCCAGGATATATGTTTCAATGGAACTGCACTTTCTATTTCATTGGGTAACAACTGAAATAAAGTCTGAACACCATAAAACCAACCAGCAGGTGCTGCTGCTCTGATAAGGATGCCAGATCCGTTAACGGTAAGTCGATAGCCCTCTTTACCCAATGACATTTCTTCGCCATTGGCTTGTTCCAGTCTGATGGTCGCCTGAGTGTTAGTTGTTCGAACGATTCTACGCCCAGTCGCTTTCTCTAAGCGTTCTTGCAGCGCCTGAATTACCCAGTCTGCCTCAACCAAAGCAGGTGCTGCTATGGTGAGAGAAGACGGCAATAAATAGTTCCCTTTATTGACTTGTATGGAGACGGGTTCGGGTATAATCGAAATGGTGGTGTCAGCAGCAACCGAGAAAAAAGGAAGCGTTACGGCAATTACGACACTGAAGGTGAGGCGCAGAATCATGGGGCAAACTTTTCACTAAATTATTGAAATTTAATGTATGCCCGTCAGCTACTTACTTGAGTACCTGTAAAGCTGTCTTGATAGCCGGATCGTATGTTGCTGCTACTTCATAAAAACCTTGCTGATGAAACCGCTGTCTTGCCAAGAGCATGCGGCATCGATGTAATAAAAATATTTCCTGTGCCGGCGTAATACTTTTCAAATCGATGTCATCGGCTGCGGCAGCTGCCTGCACAGCAGAACGAAACCCAGCACCGGGTTGTAAGTATGCAGCTACATTCGTAGCGGAAGTCATTGTATCAAATTGGGAACGACCTTGCAAATACAGATCATACACATACCTGTTGAGGGTGTTCTTATAGAGTAATTCAAAAATAATGGGGGTTAATGCGATTGTGTCCCAGGCCACAATCGTCGTTGGTTGTATTCCCCCGCCCCCATAAAGTTTTTTTCCACCCGGGGTGGTGTACACTTTTCCCTGCTGTTGAATGGTATCCTGTTCGCCCCGGATATTTTTCATCAAAGGATGGGGCCCCGGCTGCTGATCGGTATTTTCCTTATCGAGGTAGGGTCTTTGAATATTTCTACCTAATGGCGTGAAGTAGCGGGCAGTCGTTAATCGAACAGCATTACCGGATGTCAGATTGAATTGCTGTTGCACCAACCCTTTTCCGAAACTCCTTCTGCCAATGATGGTCGCACGATCCCAGTCTTGCAGGGCCCCTGCCAGCACTTCACTGGCTGAGGCGGAAGTCTCATCAATCAAAACAACTAATCCACCCTCTTCAAAAATGCCATAGCGGCTGGCTTTGTAAATCGTTTTAGGCACATGTTTGCCTTCCGTATACACAATCAGCTTATCATCCGACAAAAATTCGTCTGCAATGTCAATGGCTTCTTTCATCAGTCCACCCCCATTTCCACGAAGGTCTAGTACCAGCTGTTTCATGCCTTTTGTCTTCAACTTTTCCATTTGTTGCATGAACTCTTCGTAGGTGCGGTTAGCAAATTTGTTCATATGGATGTAGCCTGTTCCGGGCTGTAATAAAAATGCAGCGTCTACTGCGGGTAAAGGCACTATTCCTTTTGTCAACTTAGTTGCAATACGTTTACCATTGCGTAATATGGTAAGTCGCAGATCTGGTGTGGGTTGTCCACGTAAGGCTTTACGAACACCTGCCGGCGAAAGTTTTTGTCCGGAAAGCAGCAAGGTGTCGTTGACGGAAATCAGTATATCTCCTGTTTGAATACCCGCCTTGGCAGCTGGGGCAGCCGGGAGTACGAACATCACCTGCACGGAATCTCGCAACAGTTGAAATTCGATGCCTATGCCCTGGAAAGATTCATTCATTTCATCTTCGGCATCCTGGAGGTCGGTTGCCGACATCCAGACGGAGTGGGGGTCAAGGTGGCTCAGTAACTCTGTACTCACGAGCTGATCAATGCTGTCGGCAGCTACTTCATCGACATATTTCTCCCGTACCAAACGAATAAGTTCGGGCAGGGAAGATCGATTACCGCTCGCCAAAAGTGGGGCATTCCCTGTCTTTGACCGCAATTGATAACCAATGAACATACCTGCAATCATTACTACGGATAGCAGCAGTGGAAGGGCAACCTGTATTTTTTTACTTGGCATAAATAGTGGTTCTTTGCAGAACGATATTCCGGCAAATATCCTGATAAATATTGAAAGCAGTTTTTTTGTGTGAGCAGGATGCAGATACCGGACTTAAAAACTTTACATGAAGCAGGTTCAACTGATTGCAGACAGCGGTGCCACCAAATGCGACTGGAAGTTGGTGGAACAGGGAAGGGGAAAGAAATTTACGACCCAGGGCATCAGTCCTTACTTCCTGTCGCCGGATTCGATCGCGGAGATAATAGATAAAGATGTACTTCGTAAACTGAAAAATTTCAAGGTAGATGCCGTACATTTTTATGGTACGGGCCTGAGCCTACCTGCTAATCAGCGCATACTGAAGCAGGTATTGAAGCAAAAATTTCCGGGAGCCAAATTGGAAGTGGCTACCGATATGTTGGGGGCGGCCAGAGCACTCTGCGGTCGCGAGAAGGGAATTGCCTGCATACTTGGAACAGGATCGAATTCCTGTTATTATGATGGTAAACGAATCGTCAGGAACAGTCCGGGCATCGGTTATATCCTTGGTGATGAGGGCAGTGGCGCCTATTTGGGAAAGAAATTGGTGCAGTATTATTTATATGACATCATGGACAAACCCCTGCGACAGGCTTTTGAAAAACGTTTTGGTCAGCTGCGGGCAGATATCCTGGAGAGTGTGTATAAAAAGCCCCTGGCCAATCGATACCTGGCTTCATTAGCAATTTTTCTGGCGGAGAATCGTGGGCATTACATGGTTGAGAATATACTCGAAGATGGACTACGAGACTTCTTTCACCAGCACCTGTTTTCCTACCGCGAAATAAAGTCAGTACCTATTCATTTTACGGGCAGCATTGCTTTTGGTTTCAAAGATGTTTTGCAGGAACTTTGCAACTATTATGAATTGAAGGCCGGTAAAATACTCAAAACCCCGCTGCAAGGTCTTATTCACTATCATTCCTGATATTATGAAAGAGTTTATCCGTTTCACCGAACAAGCTTCCCAATACCGCCACCTGGAAAAAATGACGGTGGCAGAATTGTTGAAGAACATCAACAAAGAAGATAAGACTGTACCGGATGCCGTTGAAAAAGCCATTCCCCAGATCGAAAAACTGGTAGCTGCCATCAGCGACAAAATGCTGGCAGGCGGACGATTGTTTTACATTGGTGCGGGTACAAGTGGCAGATTGGGAATTGTAGATGCCAGTGAATGTCCGCCCACATTTGGGGTTCCTTATGGACTGGTGATTGGTATTATTGCGGGTGGCGACAAGGCCATTACCACCGCTGTGGAATTCGCTGAAGATAATCCAGATGAAGGATGGAATGATCTGATGAAACATTTCGTTAGTGACAAAGATGTTGTGGTAGGTCTGGCTGCCAGCGGAAGCACCCCCTATGTAATTGGAGCCCTCAAACAATGCAGAAGGAAGGGTATTATCACCGGAAGTATTAGTTGTAATCCCAACGCCCCGGTATCGAGGGAGGCTGATTTCCCGGTTGAAATCGTGGTAGGACCTGAATTCATTACCGGAAGTACAAGAATGAAAAGCGGCACTGCCCAAAAACTGGTGCTGAACATGATATCAACTGCCGTAATGATTCAATTGGGTCGGGTGGAAGACAACAAGATGGTCAATATGCAACTGAGTAATGTGAAACTGGTTGACAGGGGGGTAAAAATGGTGATGGAAGGGTTAGGATTAAAAGATTATGAAGAGGCGAAAGACTTGTTGCTCAAGCATGGCAGTGTAAAGCGGGCCATAGAGGCAGCAGGGCATAGCCATTAAATCGGTATATGCACGAGATTGAGCCTTATTACAACTGGAGGCATTTATATATATCAGAGGAAGATAAATTTTCACCTTTCTTTGGCAGGAGCTATAGTGAGTTTGAATACTCCCAGACCATTTACAACTACTATATCCATCCCCAATGGGATGATTTTGGCAGCAAAACCTTATACCTCAAGATCATTTATGCAGATTATGAGTTGCATTTCTGTGTAATTGAGTTAATTGGAGAATGGAATGATGCCATAGAAAATGACATCATGTTACTCAAGAGAGATGTTGGTGATGAGTTAATGAAACAGGGATTAACTAAATTCATTTTCATTGCCGAGAATGTTTTGAATTTTCATAGCAGCGATAATGAGTATTATAAAGAATGGGCAGAAGAGTTACGGGAAGAAGCCGGCTGGATGGTGGTATTAAATATGCCCCCAGCTACCCAGCAGGATTTTATCCGTAAAAAATTACAGTATTTTATGGAATTGATGGATTTGCCTGAGTGGCGCTCTTACAAGCCCTACCACCTGTTCAAAAAGATCGACGCGGAGCTGCAGATGCGGCTAGATGAATGAAGAATGAGGCTGAAGCCGGTTTTATAGAAAATTGCGTATCTTAACACAAAATATTCTAGTATGGGATTACCCGTAAATAACAAAAACAGCGGAAAATCAGGTAAGAAGGGAACTACGCCCGGGATGCAGAACTCCCGGTTTATTCCCAAACCCGGTGCAGCCAAAGCAAGCGGCGGCGGTAAGAAAATGATTAAAACCGGTGGTTCTCGCGGTAGCTGATATCAATTCTGTCAGCTATTACTGAAACTTAGCTATCCATCAGATCATCATAGGCAGCCCTGAGTTCATTCCAGGCGTGGTTATCTCCGGCTTTTTTAGCGGCGGCCAGTCCCTGCTCATACCAACTTAAAGCGCTTTCTGTCTCCTGCTGCTGCACCAGTGCGGCTGCCAGGTGATAATAGGCGCCTACATAGTCGGGCAATTCATTTAATAAATTCTCCCAGACTTCAATTGCAGCTTTCATATTACCGGCTTTTTGGTGTTCCAGCGCCAGTGCATGTCGTAAAAAGGGGTCCCGGGGCTGGTCTTTCAGAAAAGCCAGTAGTTTTTCCATTCGGTTCATACCCAAAGATAAGTTAGCAATTTATCCACCTTCCCTGCTGTATAAAAAAATTTAACTATTCCCTTGTAGCGACAATGCTTTTCCTCCCTAACTTTGTGATAGTTGCATAAACAACCATTTTTTCTACTCACCATTATTTACCTTATACCCTGCTTGTATGAAGATACTCGTTTGCATCAGCAGAACACCGGATACTACTTCCCGGATTGCTTTTACCGACAACAGCACACGTTTCGATGAATCAGATGTGCAATGGATCATTAATCCGTACGACGAATGGTATGCGCTGGTGCGCGCCATTGAATTAAAGGAAAAAAATCCGGAAACAGTGGTACACCTCGTATCGGCGGGGGGGTCAGAAATAGATGCCATTTTGAGAAAAGCCCTGGCATTGGGGGGTGATGAGGCGTTTCGCATTGACACGACCAGCAACGACAGCTATACGATTGCTGCTCACCTGTCAGCTCTTTGTCGCCAGCAACAGTATCAACTGATTTTTACGGGAAAGGAGGCGATAGATACCAACAATGGTGTATTGGGTGGTATGATTGCGGAACTCTACGAGGCTGAATATGTATCGCTGGCCACTCGTTTTGAGTTAACTGCAGATGGTTGTACAGTAACGCGAGAGATAGAGGGTGGAGAAGAAACCCTTACTTGTCCATTACCTGCTGTAATCAGTTGCCAAAAGGGTGTTGCAGAACAGAGGATACCCAACATGCGAGGCATCATGGGTGCCCGCACTAAACCGCTGCATGTGATTACGCCCGAAGCTGTAAGTCCACTCACTTCCGTTGTGCAATATGAATTACCGGCACCGAAAGCGGGCGTTAAACTCGTAAGTGCCGACCAACCGGAGGAACTCATCCGTTTACTACATGAAGAAGCAAAAGTTTTATAATCCTTTCAATCAACGCATATGTCTGTTTTAATTATAGCCGACCTCCAGGATGGTCATATCAAAAAATCAACTTATAGTGTTATCAGCTATGGCAGTGAAATTGCAAGAATGACTGGCACACATGCCTCCGTTCTTGTTTTAGGAACATGTAGCGATGCGATGAACGCCCTGGGAAATTATGGCGCATCAAAAGTTTATCATGTAGATGATGCTGCGCTTGCTGAACTTGATCCCAAAGCTTATATCCAGGTAATTACCGCGGCCGTTGAGGGTGCCGGCGCTGATGTTATTGTTTTTGGCAGCAATCCAACCGCCAAAGCAGTTGCTCCCGGCTTATCTGCAAGACTGGGTGCCGGATTGGTATCGGGTGCATGTGCTCTTCCTGATCTATCAAATGGATTTACGGTTCGTAAAACTGTTTTCTCGGGAAAGGCTTTTGCCAATATTTCCATATTAACATCTAAAAAAATTATTACGCTGCAGGCGAACAGCGTTAGCCTCCCTCCTACCGGAGGGGAAGCCCAGGTGGAAAAATTATCGATTGCTGTTCCCGCTTCGAACCGGAAAGTCACTTCTGTTCAAAAAACAGAGGGTGAAGTGCCACTAACCGAAGCTGATGTTGTTGTTAGTGGTGGTCGTGGCATGAAGGGTCCCGAGCATTGGAGCGTACTACTCGACCTCGCGAAAGCCCTGAAAGCCGGAACTGCCTGTAGTCGTCCGGTGGGTGATGCTCATTGGAGACCACATCATGAGCACGTGGGTCAAACCGGTGTTCAGATAGCTCCCAACCTGTATTTCGCATTGGGTATCTCTGGTGCTATTCAGCACCTTGCCGGTGTCAACAGGAGCAAAGTGATTGTTGTTATCAATAAAGACCCGGAAGCGCCCTTTTTCAAGGCGGCAGACTATGGCATAGTAGGTGACCTCTTCGAAGTGGTACCTCGCCTTACTGCTGCCATTGAGCGTTTGCATGCAGATAAATAAGTTGTACTTACTGCGTCGAACGAGCAGCCTTTTCTGATAAGGCCCGGTAATCTTCCCGAACCGGATTAAATACATCCAGTAAACGGCAGTCTGTAATGGCCCTGCCTGCATGTCGAACGCCCGAGGGGATAACCAGCACTTCGCCGGGACGAAGAACGATTGGTTGCCCTGCCACCGTCAACTCAAATTCCCCCTCCTGCACCATAGATACTTGTTCATGGGGATGTTCATGTTCCGGAAGTGTAGCACCGGCACGCACATTCAAAAATGATAGCGTCATGTTTTCCGTGTGCACGAAACGGACAAAATAACCAGGTATCATTTCAATTTCAGGTTGATCGGCAAGAGAAATGGCAGACATAAGGTAAGATTTAATACAAAATACGGTTTTTAGATAAAAAAACACCCGCCAAATGGCGGGTGCTCAAGATAAAAAATTGGTCACTTCTTATTTCGCAAAAAGGTGAATCGCAAGTTGCACATCATTTGAAATAGCACCTACCCCATATTTCACGCCGAATAAGGTTCTGTCAAAGCTGAAGAAAGCCTGAGCAAAGAATCCTTTATCATCAGAATTACGGATATTGGCTGAGAATGACATCGGAAGTGTGGCACCGTGGAAAGTAAGATTTCCGGCGATGGTTGCTGCATTATCCGAACTATAATTCACAGAAGTAATTTCGAATACAGCTTCCGGATAACTAGCAGCGTCCAGAATTTCAGCGGACTTCAGGTGACCGGCCAGGCGATCGCCAGCAGCATCGGTTACTTTTAATCCTGCCATATCAATCACGAATTTTCCTCCGGTGAGTTTTCCACCCGAAACGGCAACAGAGCCACTTTTCAGGGGAAGAACACCCGTATGAAAGTCAGATTTTTTTGAACCTACCCAGTCAATGCGGCTTTTTTCAAGATTTATAGCCAAATCAGCGAACTGTGCAGGGGGTGCGGGCATGAAAGAAAAAATTCCGGCGGCCAGAACCAGGGATGCCAGTGTGAAAAGCTTTGTTTTCATAATAAGGTTTTAGATTTAAACGATTGATGTCAAGTGAGGTTCAAAATTAGTAAAAAAATTGTTAGCATAGGTTTAAAAGGGATGCATTGAGCAGCTGTTTGCATTATCTTCGCAAAAAATTTTTCTACATGAATCTCCACGAATACCAGGCCAAAGAATTATTGAAGAAATACCAGGTGCCCGTTCAGGAAGGGATAGCCGTAGACAATGTGATGGCTGCCGAGGATGCTTATCGCCAACTGAAAACCCAAACAGGTAACAATTTCGCTGTAATCAAGGCACAAATCCATGCCGGGGGCCGTGGCAAAGGAAAAATTGAAGGTACCGAGCAGCGAGGTGTAGCCGTAGCCAAGAGCCTGGAAGATGTGACGCATAATGCAAAGAATCTGCTGGGTGGAACCCTGGTTACCATACAAACCGGCGCTGCCGGAAAAAAGGTCAATAAAATATTGATTGCACAGGATGTTTATTATCCCGGTGCTTCCCCCGTAAAAGAGTTTTATTTGTCTATTCTACTTGACCGCTCTAAGGGAATGAATGTGATCATGTACAGTACCGAAGGTGGTATGGATATTGAAGAAGTGGCACATAATACCCCGGATAAAATCTTTAAAGAATGGGTACACCCGGGGGGAGAACTGCAGGGATTCCAGGCCAGAAAAATTGCCTTCAACCTGGGACTCAGCGGAGACGCCTTTAAAAGCTGTGTGAAATTCGTTACCAATCTTTATAAAGCCTACGTAGGCCTCGATTGTGGCATGCTGGAGATCAATCCGCTCTTCAAGACCAGCGATGACAAGATTATTGCTGTAGACTGCAAAATGAATATTGACGACAATGCGCTGATGCGTCATCCTGATATTGCTGCCCTGCGGGATATTACCGAGGAAGACCCCACTGAAGTAGAAGCTGGTCAATACAACCTCAACTTTGTTAAGCTCGACGGCAACGTGGGTTGCATGGTAAATGGTGCCGGACTGGCAATGGCGACCATGGATATGATTAAATTAAGCGGCGGCGAACCTGCCAACTTCCTGGACGTAGGTGGTTCCGCTAATGCCCAAACCGTTGAAGCCGGTTTTCGCATCATTTTGAAAGACCCCAATGTAAAAGCGATTCTGATCAATATTTTCGGCGGAATCGTTCGCTGCGACCGGGTTGCTTCAGGTGTCATTGAGGCTTACAAGAAAATGGGAAATATCCATATCCCGATCATCGTTCGCTTGCAGGGCACCAATGCTGTTGAAGCCAAAAAGCTGATTGATGAGAGCGGACTAAAAGTGCAGTCAGCTATTGAATTGAGTGAAGCAGCCGACCTGGTAAAGAAGGCTGTAGCCTGATTTCGCAATGGATATTTACTGCTGACGGGGATATTGCTGTGTCCACCTTTTTACTTCCGTGATGGCACTAAAGCTATAGGTTAGTCCTGAAACCATTTCTATGCAGGCAATGCGTTTCCTGCGCCGATTCATTTTTTTAAAGATGCGGCCATTCTCGGTTTCAAATAATTCACCTTCCTGTAATTCATCTACCGTAACAACACCGACACGTGGTGCTGCATTATAAGCCCGCAATGCCAATAGTAGCTCGGTCTCACCACTTGCAGTTGCCGCCGGGTTGCGGATGGAGGACTGCAGCGCGCCTTCGATGTCGGGAGGAAATATCTTGTGAGATACAAATTGAATCAGCAACCGGCTGTATTCCTGTTTCCACTCTTTCCCATGTGCTTCTACCCGATTCCTGAATTTTTCAAAGGTTAGCAGGTGTGCCAATTCATGCAGAAGGGTAATCAAAAACTCATATTTATTCAGGTTACCATTGATGCTGATGCGGTGATTGGAATCACCTCCGGCATGGCGATAATCGCCCAGCACCGATTTTCTTTTTTTGGTGATGGTAAGATGAACTTTATACTGATGGAGAAGTTGAGCAACCTGCTCAAAACTTTTTTCCGGCAGAAAGGCTGCCAGGGCCTGCAGGGGGTGTTCTGTGGCCGGCATTACTTATTGGATTTCATCTGCAAAGAAATGCGGGTTTCTATCCAAGAGTAAACAATATAGCAACCCATTGAAACGAGTATGGCGTATACACTTCGCTTTTCACCGGCAGCCACCAGGTAGACGATCACAACGGAGGCCAAAAAAAACAACTTAAACATAGTGGCACCAATAATTCCACGCATCACTGCCTGCGGATTGGATTTGGTAAGATTTACCTGTTGAAAAAAAATGTTCAAACAGCTCGTCAATAATAAAATAGCATTGGCGACCATCACGACAACCGGCTCAATGTGCTTTGTCCGCAATGCATCCCAGGCGAGTACTGTCAATATTGCAATGATGCAGGCAGCAATCAATAATGGCAGTAATAAGCTGAACAAATTCTTTTTCATGGTTGCAGGTTAATCAATAGAAGCTTCTTTGGAAGGAACGTCCAGCGCAGTTGTATCCAGCTCTATGGTGCCCGTTCCGGAAAGTGCTTTTTTAACCCCATCTAGGTATTGATCCTTATAACGAATCGCCCTTTCGAGTGAATCGGTTCGCATTTTCAGTATTTGCAAGGCAGTACGACTTTCGCGGGTACCATAACCGGGGATATAGTATTTCAGTGGGGTAAATGCTATCAAAGCAATGGTCAATCCTACTAGCAAAACGAAGATGGTGCTCAACCCGATGTAAACACTCATTCTTGACAAGCGAAAGGTAACCACTTCCTCATAGGTGTCGTCATTGAGCACCACCAGCCGGTAGTTATTCCGGAGGCGGTTGAGTGAATTATTGAATTCGCCGGTGGCCATTTGATAAAAACTGGTTAAAGGTACAAAGATGAAGGCTTTTTCATTACATCAGCCGAAGAAATAAACGTATTTTTAAGCACGGCTATGTGCTCATGTTCTACTTTCAGGGTTTCTAACCTGGCGGCAGGTATCCGTCAGCTATTGGGTGCAGCCATTATTGTCTGCACTCCACTGCTTTTGGCTGCCCAGCCGAATACTTCTGTAGAAATTCCCAAGCCGCAAAAGTATGAGAGCCGAACGCTGGGTTCAGAGCGTACAGGCAATAAAAAGTTTACGGTGCCCCGCAGGATTTACAACAATACGGTTAGCCGTTTCAATTACCATTTTAATGCACAGCAACTGATGCTGGATATTGAAGAAAGGGCAGCCGCCACTCAGCCAGATGACTATACCAAACTACTGCCATTCTTCACTTTCGAGTTAAGCGAGTCAGCCGGCGATCCCCTACTCGACAGTGTGATCTATAAATGCACGGCAGGAATACTCTTACATGATCTTAGAAGCGACTGGGTTGATAAACTCTATCTGTTGATGGGTCGTGCCTACTTGCTGCAAAAACATTTTGACTCTGCCGCGGTGGTTTTTCAGTACATCAACTATGCTTTCGCTCCGAAAGATGATGGCTATGATGTACCTATAGGAAGCAATGCCAGTAATACCAATGGAGTTTTTACCATTGCCACCCGAGAAAGTAAGAGCTGGTGGAAGAAAATCGTAAGTATTCCTCCGAGCAGAAATGAAAGTTTTCTTTGGCAGGCCAGAAACCACATTGAACAGGAGAACTATGTGGAAGCAGCTACCTTATTGGAACTGTTGCGCAAGGACCCCCAATTCCCGTCCCGTCTACGACCGATGCTCCACGAAATGGCAGCTTATGTAGCTTATAAACAGGGCATTTGGGAACAGGCGGCGCTTGAATTGACAGAATCCCTGAAACTGGAATCATCGCAGCCCAATATTGACAGATCATCATATCTCTGTGCTCAATTATTTGCATTGGCCCGGCAAAATACCGAAGCTGTCACCTGGTTTAACCGCGCCATTCAGACTACACATGATCCTTTGCTGGAAATATATGCGCGGCTTGAAATAGCTGAGTTGGCTGCCAGTTCGCAAAACAATGCAGTGCAACAGAATCTGGAAGAATTGCTAAAAATGGCGAAAAAAGACCGCTATGAGGGCAATTTAGATATTATCTACTATGCCGCAGCGCAACTGGAAATCAAACAAAAGCACTGGGAGGGCGCTATCCAACTCTTACAAAAAAGCATTGCTGCCGGCAACCAGAATGACCAGCAACGTGACAAAAGTTATCTGCAGCTGGCGGATGTATTTTATATTCAGAAAAATTATGGTAGAGCGCTTGCCTGCTATGATAGTATCCGAGCGCCGCTTACCAATCCGGTGGAGGCCAAAAGAGTTGCTGAAAGAAGACCTGCCCTGAAAATTTTAGCGGGTAATCAGGAGATTATTCAACGGGAAGATAGTCTGCAATACCTGGCATCCCTAACGGCCGAAGAAAGAGCTTTAGCAGTAAAGAAAGTTTGGCGGCAGATCAGAAAAGAAAAAGGACTAAAAGACCTGCCTGTCAATGATCCGGTTGGTATCAGCAATCCGATGGGCAGTCAGACTTTGTTTACAACTGCCGGATCGGGAGAATTTTATTTCCTCAATGCCAACTTGAGAACCAAGGGCCTCAGCGAATTTAAAAATAAATGGGGAAACAGACCCAATGTAGACAACTGGAGGAGACAGAGCATGGTCAACAGAACCCTGAATCGATTAACGGCTGTTTCAGATCCACAGGGAACAATCGTGAATGCTGTTACCAATATGGATGATAAAGAAATCACCCCGGAGTCACTGTATAAGCATATTCCGCTGGATGATATGAAAATGAGTGAGTCGAATACCAAACTTTTAAAGGCACTGTTGGAAAATGCACTCACCTTTCAAAACCAATTAGAAGACTACCCCTCAGCAATTGAAATTTATGAACTGATTTTAAAACGTTTTCCGGAGAGCAGTGAGGTAGAGCCTGCCCTTTTTAACCTGATTTATTGCTACAAGAAAATGGGGAACATGGCAGCCTCAGAAGCCATGAACAAGCGTTTACGAGAAGAATTTCCATCAGGTAAATACAACCAACAACTCAAACAGGGCAACCGCCAGCAGACAAAAGATCCTGCTACCATTCGATATGAAACTATTTACAATCTTTTTATCGAAGGTGAATTTGACAAGGCCAAAGAAGAAAAATTAAAAGCCGATAAAGACCTGGGCAATTCCTACTGGACCCCCCAATTGCTTTATATAGAAGCAGTGTATTATACCAAAATAAAACAAGATAGTATAGCAATTCAGCGGCTTCGGGATATAACACGTCTTTTCCCGACTTCAGCATTGGCCGAAAAAGCTGCTACCATGGCAGATGTGTTAAGTCGCAGAAAAGAAATTGAGGCATACCTCAGTAATCTTGCTGTTGACAGAGGCGTAGAAGAGATTCAACTGGGTGCCGACGTCGATAAAACAAGTCCACTGAAAAGTATTCCTGCAAGAACCTATAGCCCTAAAGCCCCTTCAGCGCCGTTGACAGGAACCCAGCAGGTCTTAAAGCCCACCATCGATAATCGACTTGTCAATACAGGGAAGGAGTTAACCGTTCCCCCATCAATAGCACCCGTAAAAGCACCGATTCAATCTAAGCCCATTCAATTGTCTGCGGGTGGCGTTTCGCAGGGATTTCAGGGTAAAACTTATCGATTCCATCCTGCCGACACTGCCTTTTTAGTACTGATATTGAATAAGGTCGACCCCATCTTCGTAAATGAAAGTCGCAATGCCTTTCTTCGCTACAATCAAATACTGTCTTTGAACCGTCCACCTACCATACAGTTGAGGAAGTTGAATGATCAGTTTAATCTACTGCTCTTCGGCCCCTTTACCAATGCAGATGAAGCCATTGCTTATATGGACAGGGTTCGACCTGTAACACCTTCCCGCATCCTTCCCTGGCTGCAGGCGAATAAATTCAGCTTCTCGCTGATTAGTCCAGCCAACCTGGCTTTGCTACTTGCCAGTCAGGATTTGGACGTTTACAATAGTTTCCTAAAAGAATTATATCCTGATAAATTTTAGCCGCCTGTTGGCTGATTATCCCGGCATAAATAGATAAAAAGACAGATATTTGAATCGTGCAAAAAAGTAAGGCAGTTATGACAAAGGCAGTAAAATATTTTTGGCGGTTTTTCTTTGGGTGCTTTGGCTTGTTTGCTTTACTGATCATCATCATCCAATTCGGTTGGCTGGGTGCCATGCCGGATCTACAGGATATAGAAAATCCGACTGCCTCGCTGGCCAGCCAGGTCTTTGCTGATGACGGAACACCCATAGGAAAATATTATATCGAAGACCGTGTGATGACTGATTACCGCGATATCAGTCCCTATGCCATTCAGGCACTGGTTGCGACAGAAGACAAACGTTTTTATAATCACAGCGGCATTGATCCCATCTCGTTGGGCCGTGCTTTATTTTTTCTAGGTAGTGAAGGCGGTGCCAGCACTATTACCATGCAAACAGCCAAAAATCTGTTTACAGAAAACTGGAGCACTAAAAATTTTCTGCTTAGAAGTATTCAGAAGCTAAAAGAATCCATCATTGCCATCAAACTGGAAAGCAATTTTACCAAAGAAGAAATATTGACGTTGTACCTGAACACAGTTGCCTTTGGTGACAATGTCTATGGTATCCGCAATGCATCCAAAACTTTCTTCCAGAAAGAACCCGACCGCATCAATGTGGAGGAAGCTGCCATATTAATTGGCATGGTCAATGGACCGGGTATCTACAATCCCCGTACCAATCCCAAGCGGGCCAGGGAGAGAAGGAATCTGGTATTGAACCGGATGGTTACCAAAGGATATGTCACAGCTCCGGAGGCTACCGAGCTGAAGAGGAAGCCTATTCAACTGAATTATAAAAAACTCGATGAGAACAATGGTCTGGGACCCTATTTTAGGATGATCTTGGGGGAGGAAATGAAGAAGTGGTGTCGGGAGCATAAAAAGAACAATGGAGATAACTTTGATTTGTACCGGGATGGATTAAAAATCTATACGACCATTAATCCCAGCATGCAGATTTATGCGGAGGAAGCAGTGGCCCGCCATATCAACTTTCTGCAGAAATTGCTGAATAACCAGGAAAACATCAAAACCGGTTCCGTCTGGAAAGGCTATGACCATGTGTTGCAAGCTGCCATGAAGCAAAGTGAAAGATGGAAAAACCTCACGAAGGAGGGACTGGATGAAGAGGAAATAAAAAAATCTTTTTTTGAACCGGTGAATATGCGCGTTTTTGCCTGGAATACGGTTCGAGGAAAGGATACCCTGATGACGCCCTATGATTCGATTAAGTACCATCGTCAGATGTTACAAACCGGTTTCATTGTTATGAATCCAATGGATGGACAAATTAAAGCATGGGTAGGTGGAATTGATTATAAAACCTTCAAGTACGATCACGCGAACCTTAACACAAAGCGACAGGTAGGTTCTACCATGAAACCACTGCTGTATAGTCTTGCCATTGAGGAAGCCGGCTTCACACCCAATACCACCGTGTACGATAACCAACAAAGTTTTGGCAGCTTTGGTTTGGTTCCTGCAACGCCAAAAACCTGCACAGGTGCTGCCATGCCGATGGCGCTGGCCCTCGCCAAATCAAGGAACTGCGCAACAGCTTATATCCTGAAGCAGCTCGATAACAACGGAAACAATGGGGCACAGCGCTTAATAGATTTTTTAAGAAAATGCGATTTTAAATCCACGATTCCCCCCTACCCTTCTATTGGTATTGGTGCAGTAGAATTATCCCTCTTTGAGATGATGCAAGGCTACAGTATTTTTCCTGGCAGGGGTTTTAGTGCTAAGCCCATGTACATTACACGAATTGAAGACCGGAATGGAAACGTTTTAGCGAATTTCGTACCGGTGCGCAAAGAGGTTATCAGCGATGTTACTGCTTACTCGGTTATCAAAATGATGCAGGGAGTAATGACCAATGGTACCGGTGCGGGTATTTGGGGATATGATATGCCTGCCGGACTTGATATAGCCGGAAAAACAGGAACGACCAACGATAACAGCGATGCCTGGTTCATGGGTTATACGCCACAACTGCTGGCAGGTGTTTGGGTAGGTGCAGATGACCGTTTCGTTCGCTTCAACAAAGAAAGTAAGAATGGCGAGGGTGGTCGTGCAGCCATGCCGATCTGGGCTTATTTTATGCGCAAGGCGGCCAATGATCCGGCTTGTGGCCTAGATACAAAAATCACCTTTACTAAGCCTGAAGATATTAATACAGATATTCAAATCGACTATACCAATGGAAATGTGCCCATCATGAGTGGGGAAGGTGAAAACGGAGGTGGTACAACAGAAACCGGGTATGATGTCGGGAACAACGAAGTAATCGGGGCTGAATCAGATACGAGTTTATTGGGGAATCGTCCAAAAGCAACCCCTCCTCCAGCGGAACAGCCACCGGCCAAACCCGGCGATAACCGTCCGCCAGCCAATTTGCCTCCTAAAACGCAGGTTCCGGCTCCCAAGAAAAGCGGCAACGGATAATTTTTTTCAATTCAGGCAACGGTCAGGCTTCTGCCTGTATCTAATATAGTAGAGTTACCTGCATAGAGCCATAAAAGGGGGAACTACAGGAAACGACCATATCCTATGATAGCCGGAAAGCCTCAAGGTTGGGATCAACCATGAACTTTTCCGGCTTTTTTTATAAGTTTCCGTTCCAGTTGAAATTGATGGTAAGTTGGTGAAATAAATTACGCTGGTAGAAGCCTGTAGCATAATGGAGATGCATTTTTTTCAGCAAAAGAGCCGTTCCCAGTGTAAATCCATTCAATCCGCTGACCTGATTAAATACATTCAGTTCACTTCTGCGCTGAAAATTATACCCTGCCATTAATTCGAGTTTTTCATGCGGATAAACCTGCACCCCAAATGTGAGGCGGTTGACCAGTTTATTCAGGAAGGATATACCCGTATAATTAATTTCTCCTTCTCCGGCGCGGAATGAAGTGTCGTTATATACGGTATTCCAGGTTTGTAAACCTGCGGCCGTCAGCGAAAATTGAAAAGGGGCATTCGCTAATCGCTTGGAAATACCTGCCTGTATATCAAAAGGCAGTTCTTCCTTTACACCCCCTGCACTATACGCATTCAGTTGGGCCCCCATATTCTTTACTAAAACTGATGCTTGCCATCCATTGGCAGAATCTCGATATGCAACTCCAATATCGGCTGCTACACCAGAACTTCGGTAAGGCCCATAATTTGAATGAATGAATTTTAATGTAATGCCGAGGTTAAACTTTTCGTTGTACGTTCTACTCAACATACCTTGAACAACAAAATCAGCGGGGTTAATTTGGCCCAGGGTATTTCCGGCTGCATCGGTTTGTGTGATTGAACCATAATTGAAATAATTCACGCCGATGGCAGACATCCAATTTGAGCGAGGTACTAATGCTGCTGCCATCAGGGAATAATTCCGGATGCCGGCCACAAATGACTGGACAGAGGTGCTTATTTGCGCCTGCTGACTAGTTCGTAGCAAAGCGGGCTGCTGGAAAGCCAGTGAAACGTCGTTAGAAAGACTGGAGATATTGGTTCCGCCGAGTGCCCATGTTCTTGCCCCAATGGGTTGCCGTAGGAAAGAAAATACAGCATTTCCACCCAATGTCTGCGATTGTATCACATTGCAAAAGGCACCAAACAGAAGGAGCAGAAAAAGGGTACATCTCCGCTGAAACATGATTCAAAACTAACGAAGAATCTGCAACAGCAACCGCTAATCTTAAACAAGGGCAAGTTCAATCACCTGCTGCATTGTTTTCACATAGTGGAATTGAAGTCCCGTAATAAATTCGGGATCTATTTCCTTGATGTCCTTTTCGTTTTGATTACAGAGGATAATTTCCTTCAAACCGGCTCTTTTCGCTGCCAGAATCTTTTCCTTGATACCACCAACAGGTAATACTTGTCCGCGCAAAGTAATTTCGCCAGTCATTGCGAGATAGGGTTTTACTTTTTTACCTGTGAAGGCAGAAACGATGGATGTCAGCATGGTGATGCCAGCGCTGGGTCCGTCTTTGGGTGTTGCCCCTTCGGGAACATGGAGGTGAATGTTCTTCCGGGTAAAGAGAGTTGGATCTATACCCATTTTTTTAGCGTGGGCTTGTGCGTAGGTAAAAGCCGTCGAAGCGCTTTCCTTCATCACATTACCCAGGTTACCGGTCAACTTCAATTCTCCTTTACCGTCACTCAGCAATGTTTCAATAAAAAGGATATCGCCACCTACATAAGTCCATGCCAACCCCACCGCCACACCGGGTATGAGGGCAGTCTTATAAATTTCATTGTTGTAGCGTATCGGACCCAGTATCTTCTCTACATCTGAAAGGGTAACAGTAGATTTCAGTTTCCCTTTTGTCGCCAACTCTTTGGCCTGGTAGCGCATGATGGAAGCCAGCTGCCGATCTAATTCGCGCACACCACTCTCCCTCGTATAATTTTCTATCACCTTTTCCAACACGGGAGCCGTGATTTGAAATGACACATCTTTTAGTCCGTGTGCTTCCTTTTGTTTGGGAACCAGGTGACGCAAGGCGATTTCTACTTTCTCTTCGGTGGCATAACCACTGAGATCAATGATTTCAAGTCGATCCCGCAGGGCAGGTTGAATTTGCTGTATGTTATTGGCCGTTGCTATGAATAAGACTTTACTCAAATCATACTCCAGCTCCAGGTAGTTATCGTAGAAGGAATGGTTTTGTTCGGGGTCCAGCACTTCCAGCAAAGCGGAAGAAGGGTCTCCACGAAAGTCGTTTCCTATTTTATCAATCTCATCGAGTATCATCACCGGATTAGATGAATGACATTTACGGATGTTCTGAATGATTCTTCCCGGCATGGCACCGATATAAGTTTTCCTATGTCCACGTATCTCACTTTCATCATGCAGTCCACCCAGACTTACCCGCACATACTTTCTGCCGACAGCGTGTGCGATAGAGCGACCGAGCGAAGTTTTTCCAATTCCCGGAGGGCCAAGAAAACAAAGTATGGGACTCTTCATATCACCCTTCAGTTTCAGTACGGCCAGGTATTCCAGGATACGGGTTTTAATTTTCCCCATACCATAGTGATCGTTATCGAGCACTTCCGCTGCATGCTGCAGGTCATAATTGTCTAGGGTATATTCCTCCCAGGGCAAATCGAGCATAAGGTCGAGGTGATTGTATACAACGGAGTAGTCCGGCGTGGAGGGGTGCATCCTTTCCAACTTGGCCATTCCCGTATAAAAAGCAGTTTTAGCTGCTTCGGGCCATTTTTTCTGCTCGGCCTTTTTCCTCATATCGGCCAGTTCGCGATCGTTGCTATCACCGCCCAGTTCATCTTTGATGCTCTTCAGCTGTTGCTGTAAAAAATAATCGCGTTGTTGTTTATCTATTTCGGTTCGCGTCTTGCTGGTTACTTTATCTTTTAATTCAGCAAATTGTAATTCCTTTTGTAATATTTTAATCAGATGTACTGTCCGATCCTCCACTTGATCCATTTCCAGCAGATGCTGCTTTTCACTCAGTTCGCTGTTCAGGTTGCTGCTGACAAAGTTGATGAGGAAATAGGGATTTTCGATGTTCTTAAGAACGATGGAAGCTTCTGTCGGAATATTCGGAGAGAGTTGAATAATTTGGGTAGCCAGGTCTTTAATCGTGCTTACCTGTGCCCTGAATTCTTCAGTGGCTGGAACACCACCTTCCGGTAATAGGGTGACGGCGCCTTTAAAATATTCAGATCCGGGCACCAGATCGCCCAATGCAAACCTGCGTTTACCTTGTATGATGATGGTGGTGCCTCCGTCGGGCATCTTGATCAATTTGGCAATTTTGGCTACGGTGCCGATGCGACAAAGGTCATCGGGACTGGGGTCTTCCACTGCTGCATCTTTCTGCGCGAGAACGCCAATCAGTTTCTCACCTTTGTATGCCTCATTCACTGCCAGAATGCTTTTGTCCCTACCAACGGTAATAGGTAAAACAACACCGGGAAATAAAACGGTATTCCGCAGCGGTAGCAGTGGTAATACATCGGGCACCTCCAAATCTTTGTCTATGTCCAGGTCTTCCTCCGAGATGGGGATGATGGGCATAAAATCTGATTCCTCTTCTGCCTGATTGAATTGTTGATTATAAGCCATAAGTTATGTATAGTTACGACAAATTGGCACGCGAAAAAGTTCCGGGCGCCAGAACAAAGTCTATTTAACACTTGCAATATTAATGCCAAGCATGATTTTGGGGAATCACCGGTTCAAACTGACAGCAAAAACGGAAAAAGGGGCGCATTTGTCGGTGCACTTATTTTTTCCTGAAGAAGAGTCTTATGGGTACGCCGGTTAGCTGAAAATGAGCCCGTAACTGATTCTCCAGGTAATTCTTATAAGGCGTCTTGATGTTATCTGGAAAATTGGTAAAGAACGCGAATGATGGAACCGGTGTGGGCAGTTGGGTAACGTACTTGATTTTTACCGAATGTCCCCTGACTACCGGGGCATGGTATGCCTCAACTGCCTTCAGCATCACATCATTCAGTGCTGAAGTGGGTATCTTTTGCTTTCTGCGGACTGCAACGTCCAGTGCTATTTCGATGCCTTTGTGAATGCGTAATTTTTCTTTGGCTGAAATGAATACGACGGGTACATCGGTAAAAGGTGCCAATTTTTGTTTCACCAGCTTTTCATACTCTTTGGCGGTCTGTGTATTCTTTTCCACCATGTCCCACTTATTCACCAGTATAACAATGCCCTTTCCTTTGCGGATGGCCAGACTGAGAATAGTGATGTCTTGGGCAGAAATGCCTTTCACTGCATCCAGCACCACCATACATACATCTGCTTCATCCATGGCACGAATGGCGCGAATGATGGAATAAAATTCCAGGTCATCTTTCTCCTTACTCTTTTTCCGGATACCGGCAGTATCGATCAGAATAAACTCCTTTTGGAAAAGTTTGTAATGGGTGTGGATGGAATCGCGTGTGGTGCCGGAGATATCACTTACAATGCTGCGCTCGGTTCCTGTCAGTGCATTCAAAAGAGATGACTTCCCCACATTGGGTTGACCCACGATGGCAAAGCGGGGCAATGCTGTTTCATCGGATTCGGTTATGGATTGTTCCGGGGGGATAGGAGCAACGATGGCATCCAGCAGATCACCTGTTCCGCTGCCGGAAAGGGAGCTGATGAAAAAAGTATGTTCAAATCCCAAAGAATAAAATTCCGTGGCTTCCAGCTCGCGGGTGCCGTTATCAACTTTATTCACAACCAGATAAACCGGCTTCTTATTTTTTCTGAGCATGTTGGCCATGGATTCATCCAGATCTGTAATGCCGGTGGCCACATCTACCAGGAAAATCAGGGCATCGGCTTCTTCTACTGCAAGCCGCACTTGTTGTCTGATTTCCGCCTCAAATAATCCGGTGCCCTGGGGTACAAAACCGCCGGTATCAATCACATTGAATACCCTACCTGACCAATCAGCCACTCCATACTGACGGTCACGGGTCACACCGCTGATATCATCAACGATGGCCTTTCTTTGTTCCAACAGTCGGTTAAACAAAGTGCTTTTCCCGACATTAGGTCTGCCCACAATGGCTACTGTATAACTCATAATCAATTCACATTTTAGATCATCGGTATCCGTATTCCCGCAACTGACGGTCATTATCGCGCCATTTCGGTCGCACTTTCACAAACAACTCCAGGAATACTTTCCTTCCGATGAATGATTCAATATCTGTTCTTGCCAAGGTACCAATTTCTTTGATGCGACTACCGCGTTCTCCCAGCATAATGGCTTTTTGAGATTCCCGGCTAACGATGATGTCGGCCTGAATCTTCACCAGTTGCTCCTTTTCGGCATATTCATTTACCATCACTGCAGTTTGGTAAGGTATTTCCTCGCCGCAGGTGGCATAAATCTTTTCCCTGATCAGTTCCCCTACAAAGAATTTCACCGGCAGATCGCTCAGGTCTTCTTCACTGTAAAATGGCATTCCTTCGGGCATATACCGTAGGATGGCTGTCAATAGGATGTCGAGGTGCTTCTTCTCGAGTGCTGAAATTGGAATAATTTCCTTGCAATATTTCTTTCCTTTAAAAAATTCAACAGCGCTATCTAATTTTTCTGCCCTTACCGCATCAATTTTATTCAGCAGTACGATGGAGGGGACTTTCAACCGCAGTCGCGAAAAAATTTCATCAGTCTGCTGCCAGTCGCTGGTGATGTCTACCAGCAGTAGTGCCAAATCAGCATCTTCCAGTGCCGACTGAACGGCATCCATCATATGCTGGTGCAGTTTATATTTTGGCTCGATGATGCCGGGGGTATCGGAGAGCACGATCTGATACTTACCGGGGTCATTCAGGAATACCTTGATGCGATGTCGGGTGGTTTGTACCCTGGGGGAAACAATGGCCATTTTCTCCCCTACTAATGCATTCAGGAGGGTGCTTTTGCCCGCATTGGGTTGACCGAATATGTTGACAAAACCCGACTTCATACAGTAAAAAAAAGGCCCTGAGGGCCTTAGTTTGGTTGCGAGGGAAGGGATCGAACCTCCGACCTTCGGGTTATGAGCCCGACGAGCTACCGCTGCTCTACCTCGCGATGTTTGGAGGGCAAAGTTAGGTGTTTATTGCTTCTTGACCAAGTTTATTGTTGTTAAATTGAAACTAGCGCAGAAAGAGGAAATTGGGGGTTTTGGAGGGATTAGTTAGCGCAACTTTTAACACAGTTAATTTACGAATGCCAGATTTCAGGGGGCGTTTTCCTCAAACAGTGGTTTTTCAAAAATTACTTGAATTTTAGCTCATTAGTGGATTCATTGTTTAAGTAGTAAATTTGTATCCTATTAATAAAGAGAAATAATCATGAGTACAATTACATTGAGTTTAAAAAATATTAAATGTGAAGGGTGTGTAAAATCAATCAAAACAGCGTTGGAAAAGCATACTAATATACAAGAGGTGAATGTGG
>CAYUXJ010000024.1:0-35226 GCA_964448845.1 uncultured Sediminibacterium sp. | reverse complement strand
GGATGCCTGAGAAGTACAACCACTGGCAATGTCCATACCCGTCACTGTGTAGGTAGTGGTAGTAAGTGGGGAGGCCATGACCATGTCTCCCGAGGTGGAGGAAAGTTGATAATTGGGTGCCCAAGTATAAGTATCCGCACCAGTGGCAGTAATAGGGACTACTGCGCCCGCACAAATAGCCCTATCAGGTGCGGCTGTTACTGAAGTCAACGGATACACGATCGCCACATTGGTGGCGCTGTTGCTACAGCCACCCATATTGGTATAAGTGTACGTTATTACATGCGTGCCTCTGCCTGCAATAGCAGGATAGAAGATTGCACCGATTATACCCGCACCGGAATAGGTTCCCCCTGCAGGAAAACCACCGGTAACAGTCATGGGAACTCCTTCCAAACAGGAAGTAGGTATTGCAGGACTGAAACTTACGAAGGGAGGGGGTAAGATAGTTACTGTTGTTTGTGTAAATTCTGTACAAGTTGTATTCCCGAAAGTATAGGTAACAGTGTAGGTCCCCGGTGTACTGCCGGCCAGTTGAATGGTTCCGGTGCCGGGATCCAGGGAAAGACCTACCGGCGCTGAATAAGTTCCACCCGGTTGTCCGGTTCTGGAAACAGGGATAGATTGATTGCCGCAAAATGGATTTCCGTTATAGGTAATGGATGCAGTGGGCTTAGGAACGACCGATACTACTACCTGATCACTGCTAACACAACTATTGGCATCCGTTCCCGTAACAGTATAAGTAGTGGTAGTGATGGGATTAGCAAGGACTGCACTTCCGGTAGTTGCAGATAAATTACTATTCGGAGACCAATTGTAGGAAAGTGCATTCGCGGCAGTAAGTGACACACTATTACCCAAACAGGTAATTAAATCAGCAGTCGCGACCACCTGTTGCGCGGAATGCACTGTGATACTCTGTGTAACTGAGTTGGCACATCCCGATGCATTGGTGAAAGTATATGTGATGGTATGGTTACCGGAACCCGCAACAGCCGGAGAAAAAATACCGGCACTCACACCCGGGCCGGAATAGGTTCCTCCGGAGGGAGTACCGCCTGTGAGTGTGAGTGGGGCTATATTCGAACAGACAGCTGTAAACGGCAGGGATAATCCGACCGTTGGTAATGGATTGACCTGAACTACAACACTATCGATAGAGGAACAACCGGGATTAGCAGTAAAAGCTGTTCGCACATAATATTTTTGTTGTAAAACGGAAGTGCCGTTGTTTGTAAGCTGAAGAGTTGGATTAGAAACAGAAGGGTTAGATAATCCGGTGGAAGGAGACCAGGTATAGGTGTAGCCGGCAGTTGAACCGGTTCCCAACTGACCCGAAAGGATATTGCAAGTTGAATTCAGCGCATTGCCCGCTTCAGATGGGGGCATCTCAGTATAGATGATTGCATTTCGAATGGAATGGTTATCTGTCTTTGATCCTGTACTGGCAGTAAATCCAAGATAACCGGTAAAGTTAAACTGCTGAAAAGTAGTCAACATAAGTGTTCCATTCACAGTAACGGTGATGTTACCGTTGTCATAAGAAATCACCGCTCTTTTATAAGGATCGGAACGAATAAAAGATATATCTCCACTTCTATTGTCTTTGGTTGGTTGACTCCAACATTCACTGTAACCAATGCCCCAGCGAATTTCAACTTTGGGCATCCGGAAGGTAGTGTTAGAATTACAGTTATTATACGTATCAAAGCAAACTTTCAAACCATCTATACCGGAAGGCAAACCCAATCCTTCTCCATTGACAAATCCGGAAGGAGGTGCAGAAAGAAAACTAAATGCCAGTCCGTCGGCACCCGTCCCTCCAAAAATTCGAAAATCAAATTCAGCCCTCCATTTACTACACATCGACAAATTGATGGGCTGATTAAAAAAAATGCCGCCACTCGTAAAAGTTCTGGCAGAAGCCAGCATCAATTCACTATTGTTGTTGTAAATAATGTTCGCCACCGCTGCCTCACCGTTCATGGTCCATCCGGTCGTATTCATCGGAGCACCATCGAGTCGGGCAAAAACATAAGTCTGTGCCGATGTAGGTAATAAACTAAATAACAGGAGGATGGAAACAACCAGCCGGAAAGTTGTTTTTCTGAAATCGGCAGCGAGTGAACGGGAAGTAAAAAAGTATAGCGAACTGTATATAACAGCCATGGCTGCCCGAAAAAGGGGCACACGGAGGATATAGGATATTGGATATTGGATGGTTCTTCTTTTACTAAGTGGCCCCGCACATTTCGGCGCGGAATTTATTTTAGCAAAAACGCTTAAACGGTTGCCCGCTCTCGCTCTGTAAAATTAAACAAACTAAAGGATTCAACTGTCAGTTCCTGCATTCAAATCTTTAGAAACTAAGCAAAAAAGATAGAATATGCAGGTATTTCATTAACCTGCATTTAACATATAAATAAATAAAAAAATATAGCAAGAAAAAAAAGGCGGAAATGGGATGATGCTAAATGCGCCATTAAATGCCTGCTTACCACAAAAAAGCGTGAAACCACGGAATTAAATTCCGTGAAAAAACGGATTGACTGGTATTGAATTGACGCTTTTGATATTTTATTTTATTTTCACTTACAGGAATTTTATTATGAATTACGTACTGCGATATCTGGGCAATGGTTTCGATCTATTTAAAATCCAATTGGTGAATATTCTACTGCAAATTGTAACCCTGGGTCTGTATTATCCCTGGGCGAAAGCAACTACCCTGGATTATATGTATAGTCATACCACCTTACAAGATCATCCCTTCACTTTTACAGGTACAGGAAAAGAAATGTTCAAAGGATTTGTAAAGGCACTCATTATTCTTGGCATCCTGTTTACTATATCTTTTATACTATTTAATGAACATAAAGGTGAATGGGGATTGTTGATGATTTATATCGGCATTTTCTTAATTATGCCCCTGGCCATTCATGGTTCCTACCGGTACCGCATGGCAAAAACCATGTGGCGAGGTATCCGATTCGGATACAACGGTAACCGGGGTGAATTATCGAAACTATTTTTTGGAGGCGTTTTGCTGACCATCATTACCATTGGATTTTATGGACCTTGGTTCTACATGAAATTACGCCGCTACCTGATTGACCATGTTCGCATGGGAGATGCCCGCTTCAGTTATTCCGGACAAGGAGGTGATTTCTTTGTACTAAACCTGACAGGCTATATCCTTACCTTTTTTACCCTGGGAATCTATTTCTTTTGGTGGCAACGCGATGTTTTCAGATTTTTTGTAAATAACCTCCGACTTCATCGGAATGATCAGCAAGTACAGTTCCAGTCGGTCGCTACTGCGGGTGGCTTTTTTTCACTATTAGCCGGAAACTTTCTTATACTCATTTTTACATTGGGACTTGGCTTACCATGGATAATCACCCGCTCACTAACATTCGTGGCCAACAACATTCAAATGAATGGCAATATTTCTTTGGATGAAATTGAACAACAACAAGAGGATTTCGAAGATGCAACCGGAGAAGATATGGCCGACCTCTTAGACTTTGGATTCATTATCTGATATATGATCTGGCAAGGTATTTTCACCTATTTTAACGGAGCAGTGGCAAAACCCCATGAGGTGCAGGTAACCCGCTATGAGGATGTCTTGTCTATCTGTGATCCCCATCACCCGGATGCAAAAGAAATTTTCTATCCCCTTCGCGCCTGTACTTATAAAATCATTCACCAGCAAGCCCATGTATATCTAACTTCAGGCCGCACGGAATATTTAGTTATGCCGCTGACACACCCGGTATTTCAATCGTTACAAACGAAAATAAATGAAGGGCATACCGGCTGGTTTCGCAGAACTTATCAAAGAAATATATGGTGGCTGTTGGCTTTGGTTATTATGCTTACTTTCTCTTTCCTCTATCTGTTGTTTAAAGGACTGCCTCCCCTGTTGGTAAAACTGATTCCCGTGAAACAGGAAATTCTTTGGGGTAAACAAATTTTTTCGAGTGCTGTCGCTGATAGTAAGATTGATAGTTCAGGTACAATCCTTCTGAAAACATTTGCCTCGGATTATGCCATTAGTAAAGATTATCCGATTGAGCTTACTTTGGTGGACGATACTACAGCAAATGCTTTTGCGGTGCCCGGCGGTCATATCGTAGTTTATTCCGGGCTCATCGCTGCGCTCCAGCAGCCCGATGAATTGTACGCTTTGCTGGCACATGAAGCTACCCATGTAAATAAAAGGCACAGTCTGCAACAAATGCTGGGCAGTCTGACTACCTCGTATTTGTTTTCAATAGTTGGCAGTAATTTCGGCGGATTGGGTAATACCCTCATCCATCAGGCAGGTATGCTGCAAACCCTGCAATATTCACGAAAACTGGAAGCAGAGGCAGACTGGAAAGGTCAGGAAATGATGAAAGAAAATGGGATAGACCCCGCCGGAATGACAAAACTGATGGAAGCATTGCAGTTGGCACATCCAGATAATGGCATCGGCTTATCATTTCTCAGTACCCACCCAATCACTTCCGAGCGGATAGCACAATCAAAAAAGTTTACCCAATCAAATTCGATTGCAAACAAAGAAATGAAAGAAGCATGTTTTGCCGCCTGGCAGCAACTGAAACAACGGTACCCCTGATTACTTATTCAACTGGTCCGACCCGCATGGCTTTCACTTGTTTGGGCCAAGCATTGATGGGCTGACCATTTCTATCGGTTGCCGTTCCAGCGATCGGCGCTTTATCCCTCGGAAATGTTTCCGGATCTTCACAAGCCATATAAACGAGCATGGCAACCAATAAAGCATTATTCTGCAGGTCATCAAAAACAATCTTATCATACGTATCGCGGTTGGTATGCCAGGTATAATTGAAATAAGACCAACTCAGAGCACCCAGTGAAAAACCCGGTGCACCTACTGCAACAAAAGAGGCAAAATCACTTCCGCCACCTCCGGGTGAACCCGGAAAATTGGTTCGAATACGATTTTTCATAGTATCAGGCACTGCTGCCAGCCAGCGATTAAAAAAAGTACCGGCCTGCTGAAAACCTTGCCCGGAAATATTGATAACACGTCCGGTACCATTGTCCTGATTGAACAATGCCTGCAGGTGATCTACCACTTCAGGATGATCTTCTACAAAAGCCCTGGAGCCATTCAACCCCTGCTCCTCGCTGCCCCAATGACCTGCGAGAATTGTTCTCTTAGGATGTGGGTATACTTTCTTGAGGATGCGCATAGCCTCCATCATAATTAGGGTACCGGTACCATTGTCAGTGGCACCTGTGGCTCCATCCCAGCTATCAAAGTGAGCGGATAACATCACATATTCACCGGGCTTCTCCTCCCCTTTCATTTCTGCCAGTGTATTATAAACTGGAATTAAATTACCATGTCGCGATGTGCTCGTTAAATGCAGCATGGGAGGTTGCCCCGATTCAGCTAAACGATAAAGCATACCATAATCTTCCAGGGCAACATCTATGGTTGGAATTCTTTGGGTGGAAGCACTGAAAATCTTATCGACACCAAAACCAGATGACCAGTTGTGGGTGAGAATAGCGATGGCACCTGCATCTTCCAGCTTCCTTACCAATTGCTTATTTGTAAGTCCAGTTTTCACGATACGATTGCGCCAGGCCGCAGTTTGTGCCGATCTTTCTTTCTTCATCTTTTCAAATGATTCTTTCAATGCAAACTCCTGCCAGTTATAATCTGGTCGCCCGGTGGGTTGCGGCATAGAAATCATGACCATTTTTCCTTTCACGGTTTTGATCCATTCATGATAAGCAAGTGAGTCGGCCAGGTCGGGCAATATAATCACCTCACCCTGCACGCCCCTCTTGCGGGTAGAGGGACTCCAGGCGAGTTGGGTACATTCAATGGTGTGCATTCTGGGTGTAAGCATATCAAGATGTGTAACACCCCGCTCCCAATCTTTCCATTTTCCCCATGCCTCATTTCTGGCAGCTATTCCCCAACCGGCATAGGTGTTGACAGCCCAGTCATTGGCTTTTTGCATCTGGGGAGTTCCCACCAGTCGCGGACCGATCTGGTCCATCAACTCGTGGCCCATGCGCTTCAAAGCAGAATTTTCAGTTCCCTCTTTAATGATGGCGTCAATGACTGCTTTGTTCTGTGCATGGGAATGAATTACACTGCTGAATAAAAATAAAGGCAAGAAAGATTTTACAATAGATTGAAATAACATAGTATCAGTTTTGTTTAGAATAATAACTCATAAATGAGAGCAGTCATGCTCGCAGATCAAACGAGATGAGCAAACACACCAGCTTTACTTTATCATAGGTACTACAAATGAAATAACTTTTGAACCATTAGGGGAGAGACAAGGGAAAACAGTTAACCCTGAAATAGGATCCTCATAATCATCCGTGTAACTTCCATCACCATGTGCCTTCACATAAACTGTCGTTCCCGGCTGAAAACCTTTTGCAATGAACCAACTGGTTTTAAAATTATCATTCTCATCTTTGGTTACATTACCTGAATAGAACTGCTTTTCAGTCACCAGGTAATTGGTAGAACTAACATCCGGGGAAGTACTCATGAAAAACCTGACTGGCTTCTCCTTACTGGAAATATTTTTAAAGCCGGGATAGAAAATGATACCATCTTCAGCGCCGGCAATAACCAGACTCAATAGAATTGGAAAAGCTTCACTTGATTTTCTGGTAAAAAAATTAGTGATCTCCAGATCTGAAATTACGCTCATATAGGTGGTTGCCTTCACAAGGGTTGTTGCATGGTTACTGGCAGCATGGTAAAGACCCTTGATGCGCGAGGTGCCATAACCCGGTTTAGAAAGTACGAGGTCATAAGTACCAAAGGGTATAGAATCGAGCGTCCATTTGCCCAGCTGATTGCTTTGTGTTGAAACATTCGACTGAGCAATCGTTATGGTGACTCCGCTACCATCTTCTAAAGCTTTTCCATCCTTATCGAATAATCGTATCCCCCCGGTTATATTTCCCCTCCTATTTTCAGCCTGTATAACATCTGGTACGACAATCGAATGCTGGTTACTATTCTTACTGCAGGCAAGTACCAATAACAGTCCAATAAATAATGATTTTTTCATATGGCAAAATTTGAGTCTTGAAAATACTGAATTTATGCTAAATAGAATTCGGTCACTCAACCACCTGTTAACCAACTTTCCCTCAAATCAAGAAAGAAACCAGGACTTACATAGAGGCATAAAAAAATGTCGCGTACCGATGGGTACACGACATTGAAATCATATTTGATAATCGTTACTACTTTGCTGGCAGCACAAAAGATACTACCGGAGAACCATTCGCTGAAAGGGAGGGGAAAATTGATAAACCGGTTATAGCATCTTCATAATCATCAGAGATTCTGGCATCACCATATGCCTTTAGATATATGGTTTGACCGGGAGTAAACCCATTATCAATCCACCAACTCAATTTAAAATTATCATTCTCGGTTTCTGTCTCCTTACCGGAGAATCTTTGCTTCTCGGTCACCATGAAATTGGTAGAACTCACATCGGGTGAAGTACTGAAGAAAAAGCGAACTGCTTTATCGTCGGCACTGGAATTTACAAATACCGGATTGAATAGGATTCCATCTTCCTTGATAAGACCCGATGCTATTAAAGCAGCTATTTCAGGAGCAGATTCACTGAGTTTTTTAACGCCCACCTTAGTTATATTAATGGTGGATACCATGCTCATATAACGGTTATATCCGACATGAGTAGTTGCATGGTTTACTGCAGCATGGTACAAACCCATAATTCGGCTGGTTCCAAAGCCCGGCTTTGTACATGAAATATCATAGGTTCCAAAAGGAATGGAATCCAGTGTCCACGTTCCATTTTTGGCAGTTTGTGTGGTTACATTTGTTTGTTCAATTTTGATGGTGATACCACCAGCATCCGGTATTTCTTTTCCATCAGTATCATACACACGTAAAACGCCTGTAATATTTCCGCGTCTTTTTTCTGCCTGTATAACATCAGGTACCGTAATAGAATGCTGGTTGCTGTTTTTATTACAGGCCAGTATCAATAGCAAGGCAATACCGAGAGATTTTTTCATTTGCGTTGGGTTAAGGCGTAAAAGTAGTAATTTATCAGATTCATGCTATTTCCCCACCAGTGCCCTGTCTAAATGCACATAACCCCCATCCACATGCAGCAATTGTCCAGTCGTATGTGATGAAAGGGGAGAAAGTAAAAAAAGAACCGCCGCAGCCACCTCTTCGGGCGTTGTCATCCTATTTCCCAAAGGGATTCGCTGCTGAATTACTTTTAATTTTTCCTCCGGCTCAGATAAAGTTTGGAGCCAGTTTTGGTAGGCCGGTGTATCACATTCTGCCACCACCACCCCATTCACACGTATGCCATAAGGCAATAATTCCACTGCCCATTCACGAGTCAGGGCTGCTCTTCCGCCATTGGCGGCTGCATAAGCAGAAGTATTACCTTGTCCGGTCTCTGCCGTTTTCGATAGTACATTTACCATGGCTGATTGGGGTGATTGCTTGAGCCATGGGAGGGCATGCTTTGCCATGGTATAATAGTGCACCAGATTTTGTTGGAGGCTTTGCATAAATCGTTCGAGGTCGCCAGTTTCAAGGCCAACTCCATCATTGGTGCCGGCATTATTGACTAATCCATCTATTCGGCCTGTCTGGTTGATAACAGATTGAATGATTTTTTCAGGACTCCCCGGTTCGGTTAATTCCGCGGTAACCTTTATGGTTGTATGCCCTTGCATCAGTAATTCATCGGTGAGGGACTTAACCGCAGCGTTGTTTCGGTCAATGATCACAGGTATGGCTGCTTCCGCTGCCAGCGCCTTGACTACCGCTTTTCCAATACCACTGGCACCACCGGTCACCAGGATTACTTTATTGGCAAGTTGTAAATCCATATACAATTGTTATTAATGTGCGATCACTGTTTGTCGAGAACATCCCAGGCCGTCAATGCCTAACTCTACCACATCGCCTGCCTTGAGATAAACCGGCTCCGGTTTTATTCCCATGCCTACACCCGCAGGCGTACCGGTTGAAATAATATCGCCCGGTAAGAGGGTCATGAAATGGCTGGTATATGAAAGTAAGGTAGGAACATCGAATATCAAGTCATCCGTATTGCTCTCCTGCATGATCTGTCCGTTCAGGTGTAACCACAATTTCAGTTGATGGGGATTGGGAATCTCATCTACCGTTGCCAGCCAGGGACCAATAGGTGCGAATGTGTCACAGCCCTTGCCTTTGTCCCAAGTTCCGCCTCTCTCCAGTTGAAATGCCCTTTCACTCACATCATTGTGCAGACAATAGCCGGCCACATAAGTCATTGCCTCTTCTTTGCTAACATAGGAAGCTTTTTTACCGATTACGACCGCCAACTCCACTTCCCAGTCCGTTTTGGTAGAATATCGGGGAAGAAGGATGGGATCATAAGGCCCGCTGATGGCTGTGGTTGCTTTTAAAAATAAAATAGGTTCTTTGGGTATCGGTGCTCCGGTCTCTGTGGCATGTTTTGCGTAGTTTAATCCGATACATACAATTTTAGAGGGACGGGCTACCGGACAACCGAAACGACTGTTCTTGGGTAATTCCTGCAATGTTTCTGTAGCAATCAGTTTTGCCAGTTCTGTTAATCCTCCTGTTGCAAAAAAATGTTCATCATAATCTTTTATCCAGGCAGACACATCAAAGCAGGTGTCGTTCCGGTAAATACCTGGTTTTTCTTCACCTGGATTCCCCCATCTGATTAATTTCATGGTGTATAATTTATAGGTGCGCCTAAATTTGAATCTTATCTAAGTAATGAAACCATCACCAGCTTTAATGATTGAGGTGCAAATAACCTCCATCGATTGGATAATCATTTCCTGAAATGAAAGCAGCCGCATCACTGCTGAGATAGAGTGCCAATTGCGCCACTTCTTCCACCGTACCCATACGCCCAATCGGTTGGGAAGCTGCCAACTTTTCCAACATAACCTGTTCCTGTCCCGGATAATTTTTGGCGATAAAGCCATCGACAAAAGGGGTATGAATTCTGGCAGGAGAGATGGAATTACAGCGAATATGCTGCCTCAGATAATCATTCGCCACACTTCTTGTCATTGCGATGATGGCTCCTTTACTCATGCTGTAGGCAAATCGGTCAGGAATGCCGGTAATACCTGCTACGGAGCCAATAGTAATGATGTTGCCACCCCCCTTTTTTAATAGTAAGGGAATACCAAAATGAAGGCAATGGTATACACCTTTCACATTGACCTGATAGACCCGATCGAAATCTTCTGAGGTTGTTTGCGTAACTGTTCCCACATGAGCAATGCCGGCACAATTCACTAAAATATCGGCGCTTCCAATCGCAGCGAAGATATTCTTAACTTCTTCACCAGCTGATACATCACAACTATATGCAACGCCCTTGCCCCCTGCAGATCGAATAGCCGCAAGTGTTGCTTCCACGGACTGTTGGTTGATATCAGGTAAGTGCACTTCTGCTCCTTGTTGGGCAAAGAGCAGTGCGATGGCTTTCCCAATGCCACTACCGGCACCCGTGATAATCGCTGTTTTATGTGTGAGTTCAAACATCGGCTGACAAATCATTGAGTGAAAAAATATTTTTCATGCGAACCCATTTCTCACCGGGTGCGGCAAAAGGCAGGGATTGTTGAAAATGATCCATTAGTTTCTCCCATTCCTGCACCAGCGGGTCATCAGCATCTGCCCTACCTTTGGCTTCAAAATCAAACGAATCATCTGTATCGAGCAGCATAACCAATCTGTTTCCGGCACGGAATATCTTCATCTCATGAATACCCGCACGACGGATGCTATCTAGAATACCCGGCCACACCCGGGTGTGCCATGACTCATAGGCAGCAATCGATGCCGGATCATCTTTCAAGTCAAGTAGTAAAATGTGCTGCTGAATCATACTGCTGGTTTTTTTTGAATAAGGTGGCCACGCCAGCCGAACCATGCTACTACTATGAAGCAGACCAGTGGTACATAATATCCATATTGGATGTTGCCTGTCAAATCAGTGATAAAACCAAATACCAAGGGAAGTATGCCCCCACCCACAATGGCCATCACGATCATACTGCTGCCCATTTCTGTATGTGCACCTAATTTTTCTATCCCCAGCGAAAAAATGGTGGGAAACATAATCGACATGAAAAAACTGATGGCGAAAACGGTGTAGAGTGCCTGCATCCCTTGCAGATAAACGGCCAGTAAACAGCATACAATGTTCAGCACCGCATAAATCGTCAGTAAGCGGGCAGCAGGAATCCAGCGCATGATAAAAGTTCCAATGAACCTGCCCAGCATGAACGACACACCATAGCCAATACCCAGATAGGTAGCTGCGGTATTTTTATCAAGGTGTGCTGAACGGGCGGCATAAAGTATGAATAGACTATTTACACATACCTGGGCACCTACATAAAAAAACTGTGTCCATACCGCATGACGCAAGTGTGGTATTTGCCAGGTATTAACCAGCATCTGCCAGTTCGGCGCCGACTTATCCTTTTCGCGTATGTCGGGCATATCAATTTGTAAAAATAGAAATGCTACCAGTATGATCACAGCGCCAATAATAGAATAAGGTAGTTGAACAGAACTTGCTTCTGCTGCCAGCGCTGCTTCCCTTGCTACAGGTGTCATACGATTTAAAACTTCCTGCGGCACATCGCGGGTTAAAATGAAACTGGCACCAATAATCGGCGCCACCGTAACGGCCAGCCCATTAAATGCCTGGGCAAAATTCAGGCGGCGGGAGGCAGTGGCTGGGTCACCCAACAAAGCCGCATACGGATTGGCAGCTGTTTCCAGCAGGGCAAGTCCACAACCGATTACAAACAATGCCCCCAAAAAGAATACATAGAGCCGCGTTTCTGCAGCAGGCACGAACAAAAAAGAACCCACTGCGAAGAATAACAAACCAGCAAGCATGGTCTTTTTATACCCATATTTCCGAATGAACAATCCTGCAGGCAGGGCCATGAAGAAATATGCAATAAAAATAGATGAATCAACAAGGGCTGCCTCCAGGGTAGATAGACTGAATGCCTTTTTTAAATGAGGTATCAGAATCGGATCCAGATTATGTACAAACCCCCATAGAAAAAAGAGAGAAGTAAGTAAAATAAAGGCGACGCGGGTGGATGTTTTACCTACTGACATGCATTGCGAAATGAACGGTTGAACGGAATTCAGCCTTTAAGATAATGAAGTTTTCCGTAATCGCTTTGCTTTAAAGTCGGTCAGCTCATTTTCTGCCATGTCAGCAGGTGGGTGCAATCGCTTGCGCAAAAAAAAAACGACAGCCCACAGTTCATACTGCTGCTGCCGTAAAATTCATTCTATTAAAACATGCCCTGATCGGCGAAAAATTTACAGGATGTTGCGACGCTGTGCAACCGCACTGCGCTGCTTTCTGTGTATCTTCCAAAGATCAGCGATACCGAATCGGGTGCGGCTGGGGGAAGGTTTTCCAGTAACATCTCCGGTATGGCCGGTAGTTTTACTAGTAGAGGTCAGACTGTTCATTTCAGCTGATTCAATTTGTTCGGGTGTGTTCATAGCGATATCTTTCATAACATATTGTTTTTATGTAAATAAATGGTAGTGGCCCGGGAAAAGTCAATCGTTGACGAAGTACTTCATTATAGTTCCCGGATCTATGGCGTTTGGCCTACGCTTTCGGGTGCAAAGGTACAACAAACTGACATCACAGCCAGCTGCAATATGCCAATACTATGTTAATTGAAAAATGTAAACTCAGAGACTGAGTTCAGCATCCGGACGAGACTCATCTGTTAATGCCACTTTACCCCTATTCTTTCTTACCACACGCGAGAAAAGTGATATCTCCTGATCGAATAAGAACCGGAAGAAAAGTTTTGTCCAGGAGGTATGACTGGAGAGCTGGTCATAAAAACCCGGAGCTGTTTTTTTAATATCAGGCAAACGGTTCCAGGGCACGGAAGGGAAGTCGTGGTGTTCATTGTGGAAGCCCACATTGAAAGCCACATGATTCAATACACCATAATAACTATAGGTTTCCTGCTCACCATGAGTAAGGTAGTGCTCTTGAATCCAGCGGGCTCCCAATGGATGCAAGCCTACTGAAAAGAAGAAACTGGCGACCAGGTAAACGAAAGATTGTGCTCCGAGGAACCAGGCAATGGCTGTCATAGAGGCAATCTGTATAACCCAATTGAGGGCAACCCATTTATCAAAGGGGGCTATTTCACGTAACCGATTCAAACGGAATACCTGAAATATAGGATAAAAGAGCAGCCAGATCACTTTACCAATGAAGTAATGGTTGATGAGTTTCGCCTCCCAGTAATTCGGTAAGTCGCCATCCAACTCATGCACACCCTGAAAGGAGTGGTGCTTAAGGTGATAGGTTTCAAATGAAACGGAACTTGGAAAAATCAGCGGTATATTGGCAATCATACCCGCCATCTTATTGGCTGCCCGATTTTTAAAAATCAATTTATGGGCACATTCATGAATTAAAACAAATAAGGCATGGTCAGCAAATGCCCCAATTAAATAGGCGGCACCAAATACCCACCACCAGGATTGTCCCGACAAGAGATAGGCAACAAGTAATTGAATTGAGACTATTCCTATGATAGCAAAGATGGAGTATGGATTCTTTCCAATTAATCCGCGTAGTTCCGGATGCTGCTTCAACATTTCCCGCGTCCTGCCACGATGTGGTTCAGGCGTGTTCACATGCACAAAATCTTGCTTTTCCATTCAATGGGTTTTAACAAATTTAAACTTAATATAGGAAATTGCCTTTTTTGTTTAATCTTACGAACCTGTTGATCTGGGGTAATTCGGCATTGTCGTTTCGAATCATTATTTTTATTCATTCCCATCGTTGAAACTGAAATAGATGCCAGCCATTCAAACAGCCCTCCTCTCTTTCGGCATGTCCGGTAAGTTGTTCCATGCACCTTTTCTTACTGCACACCCCGGCTTCCACCTGACAACGATATGGGAACGATCATCCAAGTTGGCTGCTGACAGTTACCCTGGCATCCGTTCTGTCGACCGGCTCGAGGAGGTGCTTGCAGACCCAGCCATTGAATTGGTGGTCGTAAACACCCCCACTGCCACCCACTTCGAGTATGCCCAACAAGCCCTGCGGGCCGGCAAACACGTTCTTATAGAAAAAGCTTTTACCATAACGACCCGGGAGGCAGAAGCATTGTCTTTGCTTGCTAATGAACAGCAGCTTTGTCTTTCCATTTTCCAAAACCGTCGCTATGATAGCGACTTCCGAACGGTTCAGCGTGTTGTGAATGAAGGCTTATTAGGTGAACTGTTGGAAGCTGAGATACATTTCGATCGTTTCAGAGAATCACTAAGTCCTAAACAACATAAAGAATTGCCTATAGCGGGGGCTGGACTGCTCTACGATCTGGGGCCGCACCTGATTGACCAGGCGCTGGTCTTATTTGGATTTCCCGAGGCCGTATTTGCTGATGTCCGCAGTCTTCGTCCCGGTACACAGGTCGATGATTGTTTTGAGATTTTACTTTATTACCCCACCCTACGGGTGAGATTAAAAGCCGGCTATCATTATCGGGAACCCATTCCTGCCTACACTTTATTTGGTCGGAAAGGCAGTTTTCATAAGTCACGTGCCGATGTGCAGGAAAGAGATTTATTGGCTGGACTATCACCAGCGGACCCGAACTGGGGCCTAGAGCCGGAAGCAGAGCAAGGGCTGCTTCATACGGAAACAGCCGCCGGTAGTATCAGGGAAAAAGTACCTACCGAGCGGGGAAATTATATGGACTATTTTGATGCGATGTATCGCTATATAAGGGAGGGCGCTCAATCGCCCGTTGCCGGCCGGGAAGGTGAACAGACAATGCGAATCATTGAGACAGCTCGACAAAGTGCAGCCGAGCAGCAGGTAATTACCTTACCCTGATTACATTTTTTTCGCGTCTTCGAGGAATTTTGATAGTCCGATATCTGTCAAGGGATGCTTCAATAATGACAAAATAGAATCCAGCGGACATGTACATACGTCAGCCCCCAGTTCAGCGGCTTTCACAATGTGTAACCCATTTCTGATAGAAGCAGCCAGGATTTCTGTTTTGAAAGCCTGCACATCATAGATCTGGCGAATTTGGGCAATGAGTTCCATACCGTCCCAGCCACTATCATCGATGCGTCCGATGAAGGGAGATACATAACTGGCACCGGCTTTAGCAGCCAGTATTGCTTGTCCGGCAGAGAATACCAGGGTGCAGTTGGTACGGATGCCATTATCGGTGAACCACTTGATCGCTTTAACACCATCCTTGATCATAGGAACTTTCACAACGATATTGGGGTGAATGGCCGCCAACTTTTTTCCTTCCTCTACCATGGTAGCGAAATCGGTCGACAAAACCTCAGCGCTGATATCGCCTTGCACCATTTCACAGATGGTTAGGTAATGTTGGTTGATGGCAGCCGCTCCCTTAATACCTTCTTTGGCCATGAGGGAAGGGTTGGTGGTAACGCCATCGAGAATACCGAGGTCATTGGCCTCCTTGATCTGGGCCAGATTAGCTGTGTCGACAAAAAATTTCATGCGATTATTTTTATGGGGCAGAAAAGTAAAAAAAAATGGCAGGCTACTTACATCGCACCGCTACAACCGCCTATCCTTGCTGCATTCCTGCCCTGGGGAGGTTCAGCAGGAGCTGGTCGTGCAAGACCTGCCGGTGCAAAGATAAGGAATTTGCCGCACATGTCTGATTGCGATAAGCAGCTATTGACGTAAACCAATGCCTGTGCGCAGGCGCTGTATTCCGAGCAATTCATCATAGCGGGCGCTGAAAGAGCGATAATAAAACAGAATGGTATATTCATTTTCAGCCTCAAAGTAATTTCCCTCCGTTACAGAAAAATCGGGAATCGAGATGGGTGCTTTGTGGCGGGAAGTGATGTATGAATAACTGTAGTAGCCCTGCTTAAGCTGCAGACTTTTCTCATACACCCCCTTACTTTCATTCCATTCCATGCGGTATTGTTCGGGTGGTAACATCAAGGTCGCTTCACACCAGAGGTAGACATCCTTTCCGGGGTAAGGTTGTTTCCCCGTAGGCTCAAGTGTAAACTGAACATCCATATAATCTCCCTGCCACCAGGAATTATATTGGTCGGTGGTACCGATAGAAAAATGTCCGTTCAGATCGGGGAAAAAAGTATACCGGTTTTTACTGCGTTCCTGATCAGTTTTCAGATAAACCCGAACAGGTGCGCTGCTATTATCGATGCGATCAATGCGATCAGATTGAAAGCGAACACTGCGCAAATCGGCCCAGCGATATTCTTTTCCTGCAGGAAAAACAGCATCCTGTTCCGCATTGAATTCCACCAGGTTCTCCCGAATAATCATTGGCAGTTGCGGACTGCGGGCGGTTTCCCAGCGACTATTTTGAATGATGACCAGTTTGCCCAGCTGCTGCATGTAGAGGTTGATGGATTTTACGTCAAGACTAACCTGTATCTTCTGGTGGGTGAGCTGTAAGGAAGGGTCAAAAGGTTGTTGGGCAGACACACCGATGGGTACCTGGTTCTTTACAATCATCATTCGCCGGGTAAAAGCCAGCTGACTGGTATCACCATTGAGAAAAATCTTCAACAGATAATTTCCACTCTTAACCGGAAGACAACTTCGTTCAGGTAGGTTGACCTGATAGTGCACATAGGGTATGGTCGTAGCAGAAGACATGCGGTATTGCAAAATCCGATTTTGGGTGAAGCCGCGCAGATAATCAAATACATTCAGGTCAGCCGGCGTCCAGTCTGCATTACAAAGTTGAAATGTATAAAAAAAATTACGTGGCTGACGCCCCAATTCATCAAAGTGCAATTCCAGTAATTCAGCACTTCCCAATTCCAGGATGGGGAAGGAATAGGGATCACCTTGTTTGAAAAATGCAACCCCCCGAATGTTATCCATATAAATACGGTCGAGCTGTTTTTGACTATGAGCGGTCAAAAAAAGGAAAAAAAGCAGCAGGGATGAAAGGAATCTTTTCATAAAAATCATCATAAACTTACTACTAAAATGACAAATGATTTTGGATGGCAGTGGGTGGCACTGTAGTTTTACAGTTCAACCTTCTACTTTGAACCTGGCATTTACCATTGCCCGCAAATTGGCCTACAGCAGCAGACGATCGTTTGCCGCTTTTATTATACGGCTATCGATTGCAGCCACCGCAGTGAGTGTAATGGCACTGATCATCACCGTTTCATTTGTAAATGGATTTCAGCGGGAAGTGGCAGGAAAAGTATTCAGCTTCTGGGGTCACATTCGCATCCAGCAATATATTCCCGGTAAATCTATCGTGGCGGAAGAAACGCCTATGAAGAAAAATGACTCACTCGAGCAAGTGATCAGCCGGCTGCCGGGTGTAAAAAATACGCAGGCCTTTGCTACAAGATCGGCCGTGATGGAATTCAATAAAAGTATTGAAGGTGTTTTAATCAAAGGTATCACGCAACAATATGATACGGTACCCTTTCAATCTTTTCTGAAAAAAGGAAGATGGATCAGCTGGAACGACAGCAGCTATAGCCATGACATCATCATATCAACCAATCAGGCCCGATTACTCAACATTGAACTGTCTGATACGCTTACCCTCTATTTCATCTCCCCGGAAGAAGGCACGCGCACCTATCGAAAGGTACGGGTAGCCGGCATCTTTCAAACATCCATTGCAGAATATGATCAGCTTTTCGTGTTGGCCGACCTGCGCTTATTGCAACGGGTAAGTAACTGGCCTTCCGACCAGATCGGCGGCTATGAAGTTTTCGTAAAAGACAATGCAGAACTGGATGCTGTGCATGCCCGTGTAGAAGAGCACCTGCCTCTGCAAACTGGCAGCATCACCATACGGGAACTATTTCCTAATATCTTCGATTGGCTGCTGATTCAAAACATGAATCGAAACGTGCTGTTCATCATCATGGGGATCGTTGGTATAATCAATATGGCCACTTGCCTGCTGGTGCTTATTTTGGAAAGAACCCGTATGGTAGGCATCCTGCAAACGCTCGGGGCACCCTCGCGCATGATTCGACATATATTTCTTTACCAGGCCATGCTGATTGCCTTTGCCGGTATCGTACTGGGCAGTTTGCTGGGTCTCGCCATCTGTTGGCTCCAACAATGGACCGGCTTCATCCGGTTAGACGAAGCCTCTTATTATGTTTCCTATGCACCGGTGCACATCATCGGGTGGCAAATAATGTTAATCGTGATCGCCGCCCTGTTCATTTGTTTCCTTTGTTTGCTGATTCCAACCTTCATCATACGCACGGACAGGCCCATACAGTACATCCAAATGAGGTAATCGTCGCCTCCCATTTTATTTATTCACATTCTTTCAACGATTCAGTCTGAAGGTTAGGAGGTTAGTATCCTGAAAGGTTAAAAAAATGTTACTTTGTGGCGATTCTGTTAAGAATAGTACCCCCTGCTATGAGCCGAACTGATGCTGCTGCTTTCCCTCTCCCCTCCTACCTGTCTGTGAAGGTCTTGGGTAGGTATACTATTCTCAAGATTGGTACGCCGCCTGCAAGGTCAAGTGACCCCTTTGCAGCCACTTATCAATCATATCGCCGCTCTTTTTTTCACGCAGACAGATGGGAAGAAACCATATATGGTTATGGCGAATTGCTCTTCGGCGGATTGATTTTACTCATCGCACCCTGCCTATTCATTTATTTCAGTCTGAACGATCATATTTTGTTTGACGGAACTGCCTTGTTTTTAAAAACTTTGGCTGGTGGCGCCATCGGTTTACGTCTTCTTGTAATGAGCTGGATAGGACGCATTTCATACCAGCGCCGCCAGTGGTTGCAAGATCCTATGTTGCTGGCCATTTTTATGCCCGCCCTGTCACTTATTGTGGCAGGAATTCATTTATCTGAACTTGATGAGGATCTAAGAAGCAGGGCCATTGCTGACCGCAAGAGAGATCAGGCACAAAGCAAGCCGGTTCAAACAGAGGAGATACTGCCTACCACCCTTCCGGAGACAACAGTTCCGCTAACAATGCCGGTAGTTGCTGCCGCCGAATCGATTGCTGCCCAGAAAAAGCGCATTCAAGAATTGGAGGAAGCTGAGCTAGCCCGTATCGCGTCTTAATCAGCAACTATTTTCTTTTCAGATAAGACAGCAAAATACCTGTTGCTACTGCAGCGTTCAATGATTCAGCCTTTCCCAGGCGGGGTATGCTGACAGGTTCTTGTATAAAGGGTAGCAACTGTTGCCCGATACCCTGACCTTCATTACCTATGATAAGAGCGGCTCTCTCGTGGGGAGATGCCATGAAAACGGATTCCCCGGTTAGAACAGCACCTAAAATAGGCGCCCTGTATTGTTCCAGCCAAGCAGTCAGATCGGTATAATGAACCTGTACACGCAGGAAGCTGCCCATGCTGCTTTGAATCACTTTGGGGTTATACAGATCGGCACAAGACTCACTTGCAACGATCGTCTGAATACCAAACCAGTCCGCAATCCGGAGAATTGTTCCCATATTACCCGGATCCTGCAACTGATCGAGTACCAGTGTAAAGCCATCGGGTTGCAGCGGAAGTTCTTGTTGGTTAGGCATTTCAACCAGGGCAATCACCGCACGTGCCGAGCGTAAGCCGCTCATCTGCTGTAATTGCTCCTCGGATGCCTCCTGAACAGGTAAGTTCAATGAAAGGTGTGCCGCCATCCAGTCAGCAGCAGCATATAACTGGCGGATGGTCCAGTCACTTTGAATGAGTTCTTCCACTGCCTTCTCCCCTTCCACGATAAACAAACGTTCTTCCGCTCTGTGTTTTTTCTGGCATAAACTTTGAATATATTTGACCTCCCGCTTACTGACCATGTATCTAGATTGAATGCGTAAATTGTTTTATCATATTGCCTTTGCAGCGGGTCTCCTGTTGATCGCTTCCTGTAGTCTTGAGAAACGAACCATCATCAGTAATCCGCCCAAAGGAAAACCGTTCGTATATGACACGAAGATCAATGTGAACGGAAATATTACCAAAGATGAGAAAATCCGGCTTACCAATGAACTGGGAAATTATTGGGACGATAGTATTCGCGTAAAAAAGGTTTCCCAGCTGGGTATCAGATATGTTATCAAGAATCCGGCTGCCTTCGATTCTGCCAATCTGGAGAGAAGCATTGATTACATGAATGAATACCTGAATTCACAGGGATTTTATTATGCCTTGTTTGAACCGGTCATCAGCACAGACTTTGTAAAAAACCAAGAAAGGAAAAAAATTGCACTCACCATCGAATTGGGTAAGAACATCACTTTTGATTCAATTGGCTATGAATTAAAGGACAGTAATCTGCAGTTATTGACGGAACAAGAGCGGGATAAAAGTCGGATCAAGGCCGGTGACCCCTATACAAAAAGTGCCATCAGCAATGAATTGGATAGGCTGGTGAGTCTATACCGCCAAAATGGGTATTTTCAGTTTACCCGCGAACATATTTTTGCGCATGTAGATACGCTCGATCGATCACTGTTTCAGCTCACCCTAGACCCCATCAAACAGGTAGAACTGATTATGCTGGCCAATAAAAATCGGCAAAAGAATACCAGCTGGCCGGTAGCCATGGAAAGAAGGGACAAGGTCGATAGCAATGTTTTGAAATCATATAAAATCGGCACGCTGTATTATTATCCTGAAACCAGGCTGTCGGACTTACCCGACAGTTTACCGTTTGCAAAGAACTGGCTGGAAACAAGGCGCCCACATGCTGTAATGCGCTACAAAAAAGGATTGTTCGTCGATCAGCCACTGCTGGAACATACTTATCAGGTACACGGAGAATTGTACAACGAGCAGCAATACTTTAAAACCCTGAATGCTTTGGGAAGACTGGGTGCCTGGCAATCAGCAGATGCTAAAATCATTCCGCGAGATAAAGACACATTAGATATTCACTATTTTCTTGTACCTGCGATCAAGCAAAGCTTTTCCATCGATCTGGAGGGTAGCCGCAATACCACTGATCTGGGAGCAGGAAATCTTTGGGGTTTATCTACCAATTTGAATTATATTAATCGAAATGTCTGGAAAAGATCGATCCAGTCGGTTACCTCTTTCAGAACCGGTGTCGAACTGAATATCTTAAATAGTCAAGCTGGCCCGTTGGTGCAGACTTTCCACGTCAGTTTAGGCCACACCTACTCTTTCCCGCAACTTATATTACCCGTTAAAAAATGGAGGCCCCTGCAACAGGCCGATGACCGGAGAACGCTGTTGAGTTTAACCGGATCATTTGTTAACCGCAGAGATTTTTATCTCCTACGCTCCCTTGTTGCCAGTTGGGGTTATGAGTGGAAGAAGAAGAATGTTACCTGGCTGTATAAACCACTGAATGCGGAATTATATACGATAGAGCGTTTTTTCAAATTGGATAGTTTGCTGATCAGCAATCCGTTTCTGCAAACATCTTTCAATGAGGGGCGGGTTTTCGGACAAACACTCACTGTATTCAAAACAATTGTTTCACCCAGGAATCCGAATAAAAGTCATTTTATTCGCTTGGGCTTAGAAGAATCAGGTTCTCTCTTCGCCCTGTTCAATGCCAATGCATCGCAGATTTATCGGTTCATTAAAACAGAGGGTGAATATAGACAGACCATCAAGTATGATAAAAATTCACTTGCCTTTCGTGCATTTGCAGGGGTAGGATACAATTACGGCACAGATCCGCGGATAGGTAATACCCTCCCCTTCTTCAAGCAATTTTTTGCTGGTGGGCCCAACAGCATGCGGGCCTGGCGCTTGCGTCAGATAGGATTGGGCGGTTCGATACAAAGTGATACTATTTCAAATTCCAATTATCGTGACCGCTTTGGTGATATGCAGTTAGAATTTAATTTGGAATATCGTTTCCGGCTCACCAGCATCGGTGGTTTCAAAATTGAGTCGGCGGTGTTCACCGATATAGGTAATATCTGGAGTATCAAAAACATTCCGGGCGATCCGGAAGCGCGGTTCTCTCTGAAACGATTGGGTCAAGATCTCGCCGTCGATGTAGGTGCCGGATTACGTTTTGACTTTACATACTTCCTGATCAGACTCGATGCCGCATATAAAGTAAAAGATCCTGCACGACCCTATAACAATGGCTGGATGAATAGCATTGCCTTTACTGAAAAAAGACCGAATGGATTAACAGTAGAAAATTTCGCACTGCAATTAGGAATTGGACTCCCCTTCTGATTTGATAGCAAGTTTTTCCATCTGCTGCTGAAATTGCTCCGGTAATACGGCATCTTCAGCGCTGAATTCGCCAATACGTGTGCGGCGTAAACTACTCAGATAAGCCCCCGTTCCAAGAAGTTGGCCCAGATCATGGGCAAGACTTCTGATATAGGTTCCGGTAGAGCATACGATACGAAATTGCAGCACTGGTAAAGCAATGGAGGTAATTTCGAAAGTGTAAATAGTCACAGGTCGAGGTTCCAGTTGAATCTCTTTGCCCTTGCGCGCTGCGAGATAAACCGGTTGACCATCTTTTTTTATGGCAGAATGTTGTGGTGGAATTTGTTGAATGGGACCTGTCAACTGCTCAACCGCTTTATAAATGTCAGTTGGGGTAATGTGCTCGAAAGATTTTAATTGAGTAGGTTCACTTTCCAGATCATACGTTGGTGTAACTGCACCAATGGTAAAAGTACCTGTATACTCCTTCTCCATGCCCATGTATCGATTGATCTCTTTGGTAAACTTACCGGTACAAACGATTAGGAGTCCGGTAGCAAGTGGATCGAGCGTGCCCGCATGCCCCACTTTCTTTACTCGGGTGAGATAACGGATTTTTCTCACCACATCAAAGGATGTCCAGCCCAGTGGTTTATCTAATAATAACACCTGACCGTTCAAAAACGGTTGCAGGTATGGTGGAACTTCCTTCTGCTTCATGGTGCCGGTTGATTAACGGGATATGGGAATCAATAGGCACGTGCAAACAGCACCCGTTGTGTTGAAGGTTGACCGCTGAGGATACAATTGCCTGCTTCCTGCTGGTTATCGAGTGGGATGCAACGAATGGTGGCTTTGCTGAGTTCTTTGATTTTTTCTTCCGTTGCAGCAGTTCCATCCCAATGTGCGGAAATGAATCCACCTTTGTTTTCCAGTAAGTTCATGAATTCTTCCCAGCTGTTGGCCTGGGTAGTATGTTCGGCTCTGAATGTAAAAGCACGGTTGTAAAGGTTCTGCTGAATATCTTCCAACAACTGTTGGATATGGGCAGCTATTCCCTCCAGGGGCACTGTTGCTTTTTCCCTGGTATCGCGACGGGCAACTTCCACCACTTTGTTCTCTAGGTCACGGGCACCAATGGCAAGGCGAACAGGCACCCCTTTCATTTCATATTCTGCAAATTTCCATCCGGGTCGCGCGTTATCGCTGTCATCATATTTAACAGATATTCCCAGGGCACGCAGATCTTGCTGGATGGATGACACGGCTTCGTCGAGCATACTTTTCTGTTCAGGCCCTTTGAAGATAGGCACAATCACTACTTGTGTAGGGGCAAGTCGAGGTGGGAGAATCAATCCTTCGTCATCGCTATGCGCCATCACGAGTGCACCAATCAGTCGGGTACTTACGCCCCAGCTGGTAGCCCATACATAATCGAGGCGGTTATCGCGATCGCTGAATTTCACATCAAATGCACGTGCAAAATTTTGACCCAGAAAATGGGAAGTCCCGGCTTGCAAAGCTTTCCCATCTTGCATCAATGCCTCGATACAATAGGTATCTTCAGCTCCTGCAAAGCGTTCATTAGGTGTTTTTACTCCTTTGATTACCGGTAGTGCCATCCAGTTCTCTACAAAGTCTGCATATACATCCAGCATCTTGCGTGTTTCCACCAGTGCCTCTTCCCGGGTGGCATGAGCAGTATGACCTTCCTGCCAGAGAAACTCAGCGGTACGCAAAAAAAGTCGGGTGCGCATTTCCCAGCGAACCACATTGGCCCATTGGTTCACGAGTATAGGGAGGTCACGGTAAGATTGAATCCAGCCTTTATAAGTATTCCAGATGATGGCTTCGCTGGTCGGACGAACGACAAGTTCTTCCTCGAGGCGGGCTTCCGGATCTACCATCAATTTACCGGGGTGCTCAGGATCTGATTTCAAGCGGTAATGAGTTACTACAGCACATTCCTTGGCGAACCCCTCCGCATTCTTCTCCTCTGCCTCAAACAGACTTTTCGGCACAAACAGGGGGAAATAAGCGTTTTGGTGGCCTGTATCCTTAAACATCTTATCCAATACATCACGCATATTTTCCCATAGGGCAAAACCATAAGGCTTAATGACCATACAACCCCTTACAGCACTATAGTCTGCAAGACTGCCTTTAATGACCAGGTCATTGTACCATTGGGAATAATCTTGTGCGCGGGAGGTAACTTCCTTACTCATAATCAGTTATTTATGAATGCCTTATTCAACTAACGATTGTTGGCATGACTTTTGCAAATGTAAAAAAAGCAGAAAGCTGCGCAAATGTAACTAACTTTATCTCATCTCTAAAACCGCCTTTATGAAAACACTCAGTTTATACACGCTGGTAGTAGGTGTGCTTATGTTGTCTTCCTGCAGCACGGCTTATAAAGCTGGACAAACACCGGACGATATCTATTTCTCTCCCGGAAAAGCGGTGGGGGGAGAAGAATATAACACTAAAAGAAACAACCGGGAGGAATACCAGGATTATACGGGCTCACAGGATGATGCCTACCTGCGCAGAAAAGTTACTAACCGGAACAGGTGGTCAGCCATAGATGATTTCAGCTATTGGAATGATTGCCGGTATAACTTCTTCCCTACGACTTTCTCTCATTTCAATTCTTTCTATAACTGCTTTACCTGTCCTAGTTTCAATAACTGGGGGCATCCTTTCATGCCCTTGCACGGAGGAGGCCTCGGCTTTGGCTTTGGTGCTGGTTTTGGCGGTTGGGGAGGCTGGGGCGGTGGTTTTGGCTGGAACAATCCATTCTTTACGCTGATCAATTACAGTACGCCTAATTTTTCACGTGGTTCTGTTTCACTCAGTAACCTGAATGCTGCCCGCAACAGAAATTTCAATAACGCAAATTCTGTCAACTTCCTGCCTAAACCCGGTGTGGCCAATCCTTCTTCCAACCGTTCTTTTGGAAGTTTGATGCGGACCGTATTCTCGCCCGCCGGCAATGGTTATGCAGGTAGTACTTACAGTCGTCCTTCCCGCTCATTCGGCAACAGCGGTTCCAGCATGGGTAGTTCTTCTGCCCCTTCCTCTTCAGCTGGTGGATTCAGCGGAGGATTTGGAAGTGCGGGCTCTTCTGCGGGCGGCGGACGTGGAGGAAGAGGCAACTAATTTCCCTTTCATTTTTGAATAGGTAACCATTACTTCTACTTTCCGGGAGAATTCAATGTATTGCCCGGGATGAAAACAGATCAACATGAAAGCCAACATTATATTCCTGCTGCTATCCACTTGCCTGGTATCACAACTGCAGGCGCAGCAACCTGAAGATGCTATCCGCTCTTCCTGGTTCACCCAAAATGGAACAGCCCGAATGGTCGCCATTGGTGGTGCCATGGGATCCCTGGGAGGCGATATCAGTGTCAACCATGTGAATCCTGCCGGTCTTGGTTTATTTAAAACCCGCGAGTTCGTCATAACACCTGGTGTTGGAATGAATAACAATCGCTTTGCTTATCGCGGCACCGATACGGCAGGAAAAAGAAATTCATTTGAATATGGTACCATGGGTATTGTATGGGGTACGGGGAGAAATAAAAATTATTCCCGCTACAATAGCAGTGCCTTCGCTATTTCTGTTACCCAACTGGCCAACTACCAAAACCGCGAATCTTTCAGGGGTTTTAATAATGCAACCTCATTTACAGAACAATACTTGGAAGAACTGATACGCGATCGGGCCGATACAAATGCTGCCCTCAGTAACTATATTTTTGGTTCTTCCCTTGCCTTCCGCACTTTTCTGGTAGATACTACTTCTGGACCCGGTGGCAGCGTTTCCGGCTATCAAAGTCTGGTTCCCATCTCTACCGGTGTGAATCAATTTTATGATGCGATAACGCGTGGCAGTTACAATGAAATCGCCATCGGTACGGCAGGTAATGTCGAAGACAGACTTTATCTGGGCGCCAGCATCACCTTACCCATCATACGCTTTAGCAGGGAATTATTTTACAGTGAGCGAGATGCAACCAATAACCCGAATAACCAGTTCAGATTTTTTGAGTATAAGGAGCTTTTTTCCTCCAACGGATTTGGTTTTGGTGCCAAACTGGGTATGATCTATAAGCCTGCAGAAATGTGGCGCGTAGGCTTTGCTTTCCATACACCACAAATCATCGGATTCAAGGATCAAATCAGAAGCTCCATCACTGCTGATACAGAATCATATGCCGGCGTGCGTACAGAAACCAGTGACCAATTGAATAGCGGTAATGCTGGTGAACGTCAATACACATTCACTACTCCCTGGCGAGCTATTCTGAGTTTGAGCCATGTGTTTCGTGAAATCAGTGACACGCGTCAGCAACGCGCCTTCATCAGCGCTGACCTGGAGTACGTAAATTATCGCTCAGCGCGATTTCATGGTGGCGAATTCATATCAGAACAATTGGATGCTTATTATAGATACCTGAATGAAACCATTCGTGATATTTATCGCGGCAACATCAATGCAAGACTGGGTATGGAATTAAAGCTCAACACATTTATGCTACGCGGGGGAGCTGCTTATTATGGAAGTCCCTACAACAATGATTTTAATGCGAACAGGTTTGTAGCCAGTGGGGGTATTGGTTATCGTAATAAGGGCATGTTCATAGATCTTACGTATGCGCATACCTTTAATCGCGATGTCAGATTCCCATATCTGCTGAGCGATCAACCCAATACCTATGCAGAACAAACAGGCAGCATTGGCCGCGCAATGGTAACAGTTGGCTTTAAGTTCTAAAAATAAATCATACCAGGCATGGTGCTTCAACTACACCTGCCGAACCTTTCAGCCAATCAGTAAATTAGTTAACTGACTACCCCAGCATTTGTAGCATGGATCCCAATGGATCTTTATCGCCTGCGACCGAAGTAAAGCCGGATTGCTTTTTTGTCCAGGTCATTTGACGTCTGGCATACTGCCAGGTATTAATTTTTATTTTTCTAATGGCTTCTTCGAGCGAAAAAGCGCCATCGAGGTATTGCATGAGTTCGCGATAACCTACTGTCTGAAGAGCGGGAAATGTTCGATAAGGCAATAAAGAACGCACTTCCTCCACCCAGCCGGCAGCTATCATGGCATCTACCCGCTGATCAATACGATCGCGTAATAATGGAGCGGGAAGTTGTAAGAAAAAAGGTATTATTTCAAAAGGTCGTTGTGCCTGCGCCGCCTTTCGGTAGTGTAGTATAGAGTGCCCCGTTGTTCGAAGCACCTCGAGTGCGCGCTGAAGTCTGCGTGGGTTTTGCTGTTCTGCCTGTTCCCAAAATGTAGGATCAGCTTTCCTTACTTCCGCTTGCAGCCAATCAAGTCCTTTCTCCTCATATTCAGCTTGCAATTGTGTTCTGATGTCTCCGGGAATGGCGGGCATCGCATCGAGCCCCTCCATAAAAGCCTTGATGTATAAACCAGTACCGCCGGTCATTACCACCACCGGATTCTTGCTGTGAAGTTGCTGGCAGGTTTGCAAAGCCATCTGCTCAAAATAAGCAGCATTGATGGGTTCATGTAAAGCATACTCGGCAATAAAATGATGAGGTACTCGCTGCAATTCTTCCTCACTCGGCCTTGCCACACCAATTTTCATTGCACGATAACACTGACGGGAGTCTGCGGATATGATGGCTGCACCATATCTTTCAGCCAATTGTATAGCAAGGGCTGTTTTTCCGGCGGCAGTTGGTCCGGCAAGAATAATCACAGTAGGTGAACTGATCAATGCTGGGATTGAATAAAGGATGAACGGCTAGAATTCATCGTTGTTACTAAAATCCTCGGAAGCGCTTTCTTCGCCATCGGTATCATCGGCAACTTCGTCTTCTTCTCCCTCGCTGCCAAAACCATCAGCTGTTTGAGAGAGATCATATTTCTCTTCAATATCGGCGAACTTATTTCCCAGCAGACTTTTCGTACCATATTGCTGGGGTCCGATTCCTTCTGTGCGGCTAATTGCCGGATAGGTCAGTCGGTTGTTCATGTCTTTACTTACGTTAATCAATTCCACCAAAAAAATCCAGTGCTTATTGAAATCGTATTCGTAAACAAATTTCTGGTTGGTATCTTTTATTTCTGTTCCGATCGGTACCTCGGCCATCAACAACGGTTCTACCCGATAGTCTTTTTCATAGCGCGCTAAACTGATTTCCCGTCCCCGTGCCCAGTTATCATTGCTGCGATAAAAAGTGGCAGCATGTTGCTGATCGAACTCAAAAGATTTCAGAATAGCGAGGTGCAATTCAAAAAAGGACTGTTGATGAAGAATAACTATGTCCCGGTATACGGTATCATCTTCTTCGAGGTATACTCTGAATTTTAGAACTGCCATCGGATGTTGTCAGCCGGAAAATGCCGGACTGCCGTAAAAATACTCAATTTCTTCCGCTCAAATGTAGTTCTTTGCCTTTTTCCTGCATGAAGCTGAAGGCGGCTTCATATTCATTGGGAATGATACCGTCTAAAATTGCTTCCCTTATAGCATCTTTTATAATGCCGACCTGTTTCCCGGGGGTAATCTGAAAATATTCCATGATCATTTCCCCTGTAATGGGTGGTTGCCAGTTGCGAAGGCGATCGGTCTCCTCTACCTCCTGCATCCGCTTGCGCACCCATTCAAAGTTGCGCAGGTACTTCTTGACCTTCACTTTATTCTTACTGGTGATGTCTGCCTCACAGAGGAGCATCAGGCTATCAATATCTTCACCGGCATCAAATAGAAGACGACGAACAGCGCTATCGGTGATGTTCTCTTTGGTTAAACTGATTGGGCGAAGATGAAGCAGCACAAGTTTCTGCACGAACTTCATTTTCTCATGTTGCGGTAATTTGAGTCGATTGAAAATTTTGGGTACCATGCGGGCGCCTACTACTTCATGTCCATGGAAGGTAAAACCGTGCCCTGGTTCAAATTGTTTGGTAGCCGGTTTGCCAATGTCATGCAACATGGCTGCCCAGCGTAGCCACAGATCTTCCGATACAGCTGCTACATTATCCAATACCTGCAGCGTGTGGGTAAAATTATCTTTATGACCCATCCCGTCAATATATTCAGCACCCTTCAGATCGACCACCTGGGGGAAAATGATGGGCAATAAATGACTATCCATCAGCAATTGCCAACCGACAGAGGGTTTTTTGCAACGCATGATTTTATTAAGCTCCTCCGAGATACGCTCCTGTGATACGATTCGGATGCGATGGGCCTGTGATCGAATGGCTGCAAATGTTTCCGGCACGATGGTGAAATCCAGCTGTGCGGCAAATCGAATGGCCCGCATCATGCGCAGGGGATCGTCTGCAAAAGTTTGTTCCGGTTGCAGGGGCGTTTTGATCAATTGAATCTCGAGGTCTTGCATGCCGCCAAATGGATCAACCAATTCACCGTAGTCGGCTTCATTGAGGGAGATGGCCATGGCGTTGATGGTAAAGTCTCTCCTATTTTGATCGTCTTCAATCGTTCCTGCTTCTACGGCGGGTTTTCTGCTGTCTTGTCGATAGCTTTCTTTGCGCGCGCCTACAAATTCAATTTCGAGATCAGGTAATTTGATCTGTGCAGTACCAAAATTTTTAAATACTGACAGTGGGGGTCGGGGTTGGAAGGAATCGGCCACCGCCCGGGCCAGTTGTATGCCATCGCCCAGACAAACAACATCAGCATCACTTACGGGCCGCCCCATGATTTTATCTCGCACAAATCCGCCAATCAGGTAACAGGGATACCCCAGCTCTGCAGCACGCAGGGCGATGATTGACAGCAATTTGCTCTCTGAAGGGGTACAATGGATATACATCGAGTGCAAAGTTACAACTGTTTCAGTTGGTGGCAGGTAACACGCTCACTAACTGTTCGGTAGTAATGGTGGTTGCGCAGTTGAAATGTTTTTGGGGACAAGCAATTTTTCCATGAAGTCCGCATGGCCGACAAGCCAATTGTTGTTTGGTTTCCACGATGTGGCTATTCTCTGACAATGGCCCGAAACCGAAAGCGGGTAAGGTCGAACAATAGACGGCAGTAACGGGGGCATTCACTGCGGAAGCGAAGTGCAGGGGGGCCGAATCGTTTACATAATTCATTACAGCGCCCTGCTGCAGGGCAGCCGACGCCAGGTAATCAAGGAGACCACATAGATTGGTCACATGATATCTGTTACCACTACGAATAATCTGATCGCATAATTTACGGTCACCGGGACCACCCAAGAGGTAGATATGAAAAGAGGCGGGTAATTGGCTGATGAGTTGGGTCCATTGTTCACCCGGTAATTGTTTGGTGAACCATACAGAAGCTGGTGCAATACAGATATAGGGTTCTGCTGTCAGGGAGCTAATTTTTTGTCGATCGGCGTCGGTTGGGTACAATCGGGGTCGAGCTGCCACCCCATCTGTAAAGTGATCTATCAGCCGCTGGTTTCTCTCAGTTTCATGCAGACTTGTCGTACCCGTGCCAATGATGTGTTTGATCTTACGTGTAAAAAATCTGGCGAATGGATTTTTATCAAATCCAATGGTTTCGGTGGCTCCGGACAAAGCAGTGAGCAAACCGGTAGCTGCAAACCGCTGCACATTGATGACTTTATCATATCGTTCTTTACGTATGGTATGAATAAGACGGTATAATTCAGTGTATTTATTTTTCGCCTTGTGCCAGATCCAGACTTTTTTTACATAGGGATGACCCGACCACAAGGTTTCATTGCCTTTCCGAACCAACCAATGTATCTCTGCAGCAGCGTCAGTGGCATGTATCTTCTCCTGCAGTGCAGTGGCCAAAACGGCATCGCCGATGAAGGCCGTTTGTATGATCAGGATTTTAGCCATGTTACAAAAATAGGAGAAGTATGGGCGGTGGGCACTGAAAAAGAAAAAAAATAGACTCCTTAGGAGCGTAGGATGGACAAAGTACCGTCTTTTTCCCATTTAACAATAGAGGAAGGGCGGCCCGGATTGGTATCATCGCGGCGGTAGTGAACAACATAATCAACCCCATTGATGATGTATGCATCTATGTCATTAAAACAGGTCGGGGGTGGATAGCTGCTGATATTGGCAGAGGTACCGACAATGGGTTTACGAAATCGCTTGATCAGTTGTCGACAAAAATGATCACGTGAAATACGAATGCCAACTGAACCATCTGCTGCCAGTAAATTATCGGCCAGACCGATTGCCTGATCATAGATAATGGTGGTAGGTTGATGCACCCCCTTGATGTAATCAAATACCTGCAAATCTGTTTGTGTTACATAGGTCAAAATATCCCGTTCATCGGCTAACAAAACAACCATAGCCTTATGATCTAGCCGCTGTTTCAGGCGATAGATGCGATCAACCGCTTCGGCATTCGTAGCGTCACAGCCTATACCCCACACGGTATCGGTGGGATAAAGAATCAGTCCGCCGTTCTGCAGTACCTTCAGACAGGGATCGATATCATATTCAAAGGCATGGCTCATCATCGTATCGGAAAATTACGCCATACTGACTAAATAAAGGAACGAAAAAAATATTCTCATTGTATGTTTGCAAAAAAAGATCATGGATGTAAAGGAACTGATAGCGGCAGCATGGGCGAACAGGTCATTGCTCAAGGAAAGCAACTATGCGGATGCGGTACGTTTCGTCATAGAGGAATTGGATAAAGGCAGCGTGCGCGTGGCGGAACCTGTTCAGGATGGCTGGCAGGTGAATGAATGGGTAAAACAAGCGATTCTTCTCTACTTTGGTATTCAGCCCATGCAAACCTGGGAACTGGCACCTTTCGAGTTCTACGACAAAATGTTGCTGAAACAGGGCTACCGTGAGTTAGGTGTAAGAGCAGTACCACCGGCTACAGCCAGGTATGGAAGTTATATAGCACCCCAGGTTGTTCTGATGCCGAGTTATGTTAATATCGGTGCTTATGTGGCTGAGGGAACGATGGTTGACACTTGGGCAACTGTAGGTAGCTGTGCGCAAATAGGTAAAAATGTACACCTCAGTGGTGGTGTTGGTATAGGGGGGGTGCTCGAACCCTTACAGGCGAGTCCGGTAATTATTGAGGATGGCTGTTTTATTGGAAGCCGCTGCATTGTAGTAGAAGGTGTACGGGTAGAAAAGGAAGCTGTATTGGGCGCCAATGTGGTACTTACCCAATCAACAAAAATCATTGATGTTACCGGCCAAACGCCGGTGGAATATCGGGGCCGAGTTCCTGCGCGGAGTGTCGTTATTCCCGGGAGCTATCAGAAAGCTTTCCCTGCCGGGGAATATGGTGTTAGTTGTGCATTGATTATTGGTCAGCGTAAAGCCAGCACTGACCTGAAAACCAGTCTCAATGATGCCTTACGTGATTTCAATGTTAGTGTGTAATCAGCTGTAGTGCTTTGATTGTAATCAAAGAGCATGTTGTACTACAGAGTTGTGTATACCCTGCCTGCTTAGGCTCTTTTGGCAGCCATTTCCCGAATAATTTCAGGGATGCAGAGAAAATCAGTTGATTTATCGAGATAATAGTCTGCCCCCAGGCTGAGACAAGTATCCCGAAAGAGTTTTTCTTTTTGATTGGTGAGCATCACAACAACGGGTTGATGTTCGTTTTCAGTTCGGATTTTACGTAGCATGTCAATACCGCTGGTTCCTGGCATATTTACATCTAATACGACCAGTTCTGGTTGATGGGAGTCAAGCAATGAGTAGGCCATTTCAGCATTATCGGCCGTATCTACCTTGTTTACGCTGGGCACGATGGAGAGAAACATTTTCATTTTTTCAAGAATGATGCTTACATCATCCACCAGCAGAACATTCAGGGATTGGTTGTTCATATACTATGTTTTCGTGTAATCGCCAGAGGGCGATTACTGCGGGTTATTGGATGTGCCGGTGGTTAGCCGGTTGTTGGTGCTGCACCCCATTGGATGCAGCAGTTCATTGGATTTTAAAACGGGATGTCAATTCTTCCGTTTGGATATTGTAGAACAAAGTAACGAAGAGACACCCCGGATCAGGATAGAACTATTGGTTCTTTTTGTGTCGGTCAAAAAAAGGGTACTGTCAAGAAAATACTACAAAAAGAGAGAAATAGCGATTAGATGATGTTGTTCAGTATCGCATATTTAACCAGGTCGGCATTGGTTTTCATATTCATTTTCTCGAGAATTCGACCACGGTAGGTACTAATGGTATTAACGTTCAGGCTAAGTTGCTCACCAATTGATGAAATACTTTGTCCCATAACGATCATCTTAAACACTTCAAATTCCCTGTCGGAGAGTAATTCATGGGGAACCTGGGAATTATTTTCTTCGATGGAGCCGGCGAGCACTTCAGCCACTTCGCTGGTGATGTATTTTCTGCCGGATAGTATTTGTTTCACTGCTTTTACCAATTCAAAAGGGGCACTTTCCTTGGTCAGGTAGCCGGAGGCACCCGAGCGCAGGGAGCGCACCGCATATTGTTCCGGGGCGTGCATAGAAAGAATCAGCACGGGTGTTTGGGGTGCGTGTTCTTTGATCTGCTTGAGTATTTCAATACCTGAATGGCCAGGCATGCTGATATCTGAGATAATAATATCCCAGGCATGCATCAGGGCATTTTTCAGCAGGTCGGCCGAATCGGGCACATCAGTAATCTCAGCAAAAGGGAAAGCTTCTGCTAAGATTTTTCGTAATCCTTCCCGGATTAAGGTATGGTCGTCAGCAATTAAAATTCTCATAATCTTCTTCTTACTTTTCTAACAAAGTTCATCTTCCAAAGGCGGACTATTATTCAGAACGTATAATTACGCTGCATATTGGCGTCATTTTGTAGTAATTTTACTATTCTTGTTGTAAAGATATCCTACATTTGATTAATTTTTATATATAATTTATTAATAATCAATAAATATTATTTTTTTAACTCAATTCTAATGGCTTCTTCATCTACTACATCACCCGAAATGCAACCCGTTCTTGCCCTATTGGAACGCCTTTCGCAACTGCCGCAAGTGGACATCCGTTTTGATTTTGAAGATCAGGAAACCTGGTCTGTGATTACCGAATTCGATGACGACGACAACCAGACATCCTTGCGGTATTATGGCGGGGATCGATATGCCTGGGTGGCAGGATCATATGACGACTCGGATGATTTTGTTGAAACCCTTGAGTGGCTCGACCCTGGCATGGCTGAAGCGCTACCGGAAGGATGCCGGCTGCTGATGCAAAAAGTTCGGGACGATGAAAAAGGATTGCGCCTTGCTGGTCATTTCCTCTTAAAGCAAAAAGGGTAGCGAACCCGCAGGTCCCCCACCCTTTTTATTACCAAATTCCCAACTGCCTTTATAACAAGGCCTTCACCCGTTTGCTGATGTCGGCCAGTTCCTTTTCCATTACAGTAATACCTTTTTCCTCGTTGCTGCTGAGCGGCTCTGTCTGGGTACAAACATTGACGTACAGGTCACACAGCCTCCTTCTAAATTTAAATTCATCGAAGAATATCGTTTTACGGTTCAATTCCAGTATTTCCTTCCGCAACTCATTCATGGCATTCCACTTTTGCTTAACCTCAGTTTTGGAGGTATCTGCAATAGCTACCTGCGCTATTTTCTTGTCTAGCGTATCGACCAGATAATAAAGTTCTTCTTCGGCCTTATAGAGTCGCATCGACTGATCATATAATTGTTGCAGTCTGGCTGCAGATAACCCTGCGGCGTCATTGGGCTGTATGCTAATCCACTGCTCATAATCCTTCTTATTGTGCGTCATTACCACACGATATTTTCCTGCGGGCACACGAGGAGCGATCACGGATGCAAATAGTACTGAACTTTGGGCGATAAAACCACCCTTAGCTACTTTCGGGGGATTAATGGTGAGATCCCATTGCACCCGGTTCAAGCCTTTCAGGCCGGTACCATTGAAAT
>CAYUXJ010000023.1:0-35385 GCA_964448845.1 uncultured Sediminibacterium sp. | reverse complement strand
AGAAATCGACTCAATGAATTACCATATAATTTTATATCTTAGAGTGAATATCCCACTTGTATGAAAAATAAGCTGCTCATTATTCCGGCTGTAGTAACAATCGTAGGTATTGGTTTACTGGTTAATAAACATGGCCTGCATTTATGGGGGGAGAAAACCCTCAAAGAAACATGGCTTGAAAAAAAGGCAGAGGGAGAAGAAGATGAGAACGAGGAAAATCCTCAAAAACGGGCTGCAATGCAAGCGGCAAGATGGCAATATGAGTATGATATCTTAAAAGACCCGAAAACAGGAAAGATCCCAAGAAATGCTTTTGAGGAGGAAATGAAACAGGCCATGCGTCTTCCCGTTTCACCAGAATCGGGATCTGTGCAAAATGGCGTTGCTACCAATGGTGAAACGACCCCAACTAATAATGTCTATTTGAAAGCAGGACCCAATAACATCGGCGGCAGAACCAGGGCGTTTGTTCTGGACAAAAGATTCAATGGAACTACCAACCGAGTAATGATTGCCGGATGTGTGAGTGGAGGAATCATGCGTTCTGCCGATGCAGGCACTACCTGGACCCTGGTCACCCCTTCCGCTCAAATTCATAGCTTAACAGCCTTGGCACAAGATCCAAGAGCAGGCAAAGAGGATACCTGGTACGCAGGATCAGGTGAATCATTGGGTAATTCGGCTTCTGCCAGCGGAGCCTTCTTTTTTGGCAATGGCATATTTAAATCAACAGATAACGGACTTAGCTGGACCCCATTGAGTAGCACACAATCTACACTTGAATCATTTAACAGCGCGTTTGATATCATCCATAAAATTGTAGTTCACCCTATCACAGGTGATGTATATGTAGCCGGCCAAAATTCAATTCAACGGTCGCAAGATGGGGGTACCACCTGGACGGCAGTGAAAGGAACATTAGGGGGTAATACTGCAACAGGAAATACAGATATTGTTATAAAAGCAGATGGTTCGAAAATTTATGCAGCTTTTCACCTCAAAAATACCATTGACAGGGGTGTATGGGAATCTACCTCAGGTAATACTGGAACATGGACTGCCATTGCAGGCAATACAGCTGAAACTCCAGCAGGATTTAAACAAAATATTGGTGCATCTAACTGGGGAAGAATACTGATGACATTGGCACCATCCAATAACAACATCCTTTACGTCATGTATGAAAACGGAAGTAGTGTTGGCGCCACCACCGCTGAGGCTGATTTATTCAAATTAGAAACCGTGGGAGCAACAAATCAATGGACCAATTTATCTGCCTTTATGCCTACAGGTACGGGAAATTTCGGAGGTGTGAAATTACAGGGAGGATATAACATGTCCCTGAATATTAAACCAGATGACCCCAATATGGTTTTTGTCGGTGGAACGAATTTATACCGATCCCTGAATGGCTTTACTACCAGTGGCGCAACAACTACCATAGGAGGATATTCAACTGCAAATTCGCATCCCGATATGCATAGTTTGATTTTTGATCCAACCAATTCTAAAAAAGCATATGCCGTTAATGATGGCAGTATGCAGATAACGAATGATATAACAGCAACACCTGTAGTATGGACTTATATCAAAAACTATCAAACCCTTCAATACTACCACGTTTCCATTGACCCTGAAACAGGCAAAAATAATTTCCTGGGGGGTGCGCAGGATAATGGTACCTGGTACCGCGATGCTTCCTTGAACCTAGGCCCCAGACCCCCTGATAGACCGGGCATTGATGATTATTTCACTATAGCTGGCGGAGATGGCGTCGCAGTGGATATTGCCAATATCAATGCCGGTAAACAAATCATTTATTTTGGCGTTCAACTCGGTGAAATATTTCGTGATGAAGTGTTAGATTATCTTAACTATCCCGGAGCAAGAATTAGACCAAGGGTCACTGAACTGATATCAAATAGTGGCAGCGGTTGGGGTGATTTTGTTACTTATTTCAAATTAAGTAATTCCAATTCTGAAGTCATGTTCTATGCTAACTATTACAATTTATTCAGAACCACATCTGCCAGTACGGTAGATAGTACCACTTGGACCAAAATGACCGGCATAGCCACTGCAACTGATAATGGTACGGGTACACCAGTTTCTATTAGATCCATAGATTTTTCTTGGGGCCCCTATTTGAACTCGCATGCCATGTATTATGGTACCAGCTCAGGTAAAATTTTTAGACTGGACAATTATATAAATGCCACTCCCTCACAAGCTCCTGTAGATATTACACCAACAGGTCTTTCCGGAAACGTAATAGATATTGCAGTACATCCCAATAATGACAATGAAATAATGGCAGTGGTGTCTAACTACAATGTGACAAGTATTTGGTGGACATTCAATGCCAAATCTGCCAAACCGAGTTGGTCCAATGCAGAGGGGAATCTGACTTTACCTTCTATTCGTTCTTGTGTGATTGCGCCAAAATTGGAAAACGGCGTACCTGTCACCGAATATTATGTTGGCACATCAGTTGGCTTATTTACAACCGCCAATATTGGAAAAATATTAGGTGCAGGTGGTACCATAACCTGGTCAAGAGAAAGTCCCTCGATTTTGAATTATGCAGTAATTACCTCTTTAGATTATCGCCCGGCAGATAATACACTTTTGATTGGATCACATGGTAATGGCATGTTTTACTCTACGATAGGTTCTCCGAATTTCAATCCGAACTTAACAACCGCTTTACCAACTGCCATTTTAAATGATAAAAACTTTATCAAAATCTTCCCAACAATAAGCAGTGGAAATTACCAGTATGGTCAAGGTACACTTACAGGAATAAAATCGATGCAGGTACAAGTATTTAATTTATTGGGACAACGGGTGTATAGCCAAACAGTTAATTATGGTGCCGGAAATATTCCATTGGGGCATTTATCCGCAGGAAACTATGTGATTCAAATTACCAGTGACACTAAGAAATACCAAACCATTCAAAAAGTAATCAAAAAATAGTGCGTACACATATTTATACAGGAATATTAGTAATGGTGGGTTTATGCTGGTTCTCTGCAGCCCTTGGCCAGTCCAGAACGCCCTCTTTACAGCTCAAAGCTTTTGAAAGAATTATATTGAATGGAGTAGCCCCTACTCCTGAAATTAATGTGGGGGATGAGGAAATCACAAAGACTGCAATGCCTGTCCAGTCCGAATTCTTTATTTATATTATTGCCAACAGGGTATCCAATTTAAAATTGGAGCAAATATGGATCAAACAGGAATTGTATACTGCTACCATCAGTAGAGTGACTTCAAAACCTGTTTTACTGAAAGATGGTAAACATACCGATACCCTTGTTCATAACACCAAGGAAGCAGTTTGGCAAATCTCCCTCACAGGAAAAGATTTAACAGGCATTCAGCCGAAGAAAAACATGGCCATTCAAGTAGCCGCAAATGAATTGGTGCTAAGAATGAGTGATAAAAATGGTGCGATTTACAACAGAACTGTAAAAAAATTCTCCCAACTAAAGCCATTTGCGGGAATGTAATGGTGTCTACTATCACATCGCTATTATTTCAAAATTTCGGTCAATCATAAAAAAAAGCACCCAATGGGTGCTTTTTTAAAAATCTGTATTTTATAAGCTTAGTTTTCAGGCTGCAAAACAGCAATCAGATTAGGTGTACCCAATAACTGTTTGCATATCTGCTGTAACTGATCTCCCGTTGTCTGCTTCACCTTCTCCGGATAAGCCAGCAGCCAGGCTGGATCCGTTTGATCGATGAATGAACGAGATAAATTACTTAACCAATAATCATTCTGCTTGATACTTTCAGCATATTGATTCTTCAGTGTCTCCTTCACTTTCTCCAGGTCTTTGGCATCAACACCTTTTTCAGAAATATTCTTTACGATATCTAAATAAGCTGCTGTCAGTTTATCTACATTCTCCGGACCGCAAGGGAAGGCAGCAGAAATAGTAAAATGCTCATAGGGCCGCGTTTCCCAACCACCACTGATACCGCCGGTGTAGATACTGCCCATTTCTTCCCGCAACTTTTCAATGATTTTGATGTTGATTACATCGCAAAGCATGCTGAGTTGCAGATTTCTCTCCTCGTTATAAGAAAGCTCACCATCATATATAATCCTCACCAAACTTTTCTTTTCTGTCCCTTTTTTCACCACCAATTTTCCGGAACCCTTTGTTGGCCTTAAACCAACATCCTTGAAATTATGGTCTGCCTTCGCAGCAGGAAGACTGCCCAGGTATTGCGCTAATATCGGCTTCACTTTCGCTATGTCGAGATTGCCTACGAAGGTAAAATGGAGACCGTCAGCATTACCAAATACCTGCTTGTAGATTTCCATGGACCTGTCCAGACTTAAGGATTTAAAAGTTTCTGCTGTTTCCATTCTGGGAGCCCAGGGATGATCACCATATACAACCTTATCGAGCGTATCATTAAAATAGTTCTGAGGTTCCGACTTCATATTCTCTAAAAAACTTTTTTGTGCATTCACAAAAGTCTGGAATAAGGCCTGATCTTTTCGAGGAGCGGTGAAATACAGGTGTACCAGCTGTAAAAATGTCTCCAGATCCTTCACACTGGAAAAACCTTGAATACCTTCATCACCAGCATTCATGTAGGGCGTAACTGATAATGACTTTCCAGCTAAAAATTTGCTAAGGTCAATCGGCGTAAAATCTTTAACACCCATACTCTTGACCAGAAAAGCAGCATATTCAGCATTCATCCGGTCAGCTGCCGGAAAGAGGTATACACCACCTCGCCGCCAGGCATCCATCTGAATTTCATCATTTTTGAAAGTGGTTGGTTTCAGGGTAACCGTTATGCCATTGCTCAGCGTGAAATCGGTTGTTCCCAATGAGGCATTGGTGGTTTCACTCAAAATTTTCCCAGGCGCAGGCATTTTATCTATCAACTTTTTGGCCACCTGCTTTTCCTCGTAAGGTACTGCCGGAGTTGCTCTGGCAGCAGTAATATAGGAGGTCAGCGTATCTGCAGTCGGGAGCGTATTTTTGCTCTTCTCGCTGGCCATGATCAGTGCAAAGAAGCCTTGTTGCTTAGCGGTTTTCTTAGCCAAAGCATTCACCTCATCAATGGTAATGGTGGGCAATACCTGCTGCATATACTGATACCGATTCTCGATGCCGGGGGCAGGTTCTGCTTGTAGAAAATGATTGATATAAGCATTTACAATTACATCTGATTTGGTCTTGTCTTTGTCTTTAAAAGCACGCTCCACCGAATTCAGTTGATTGATTTTTGCCCTTTCTAATTCTGAAGCCAGAAAACCAAATTTCTTCACACTTTCAGTTACAGACTCCATAGCACGGATGGCGGGCTGTGCCGGCTTATCACCCAAAAATGCTACTGAAGTAAAAGAGTTATATCCTCTGATGAAACCTGAAAAGGAGGCACCTGCACCCAGGAAAGGAGCATTCGGCTGCTGCGATATTTCTGATAATCGTTGACTGACCATCTGATTGTATAAACCCTCTATCACCGACTGCCGATAATCGCCCCATGTTTTTACGGGAATATCTTTTTCGATGTAATTGATGAGCTGTAATAAATTATACGGCTGTTCCTTATCGGTTACCACCATACTCTCGTTCACTTTACGCTCAGCTATTGGAATAATAGCCGGTCTGGGCTTAGCATTGGGGGGATTCTTGTATTTACTGAAATGAGCAATGATCTTCTTTTCTGCAACCACCGGATCTAGATCGCCCACGACAATTACAGACATCAGATTGGGTCGATACCAGGTTTTATAAAAATTGATGAGCGATGCTGCCTTGAAGTTTTGAAGGATACTGTCTTTACCAATCGGAATCCGATTACTGTAGAGTGAACCATTGAACAGTAAAGGGAGATACTGTTTACTCATCCGATTACCTGCTCCTTTGCTCCGGCGTGACTCTTCCAATACTACTCCCCGCTCTTTATTGATCTCGGCTGTATCAAGGAGCGCATTGAAAGCCCAATCTTCTAAAATAGTAAAGCCCTTCTCCAATTTAATTGAATCATCAGTAGGTATGGGGAGAATGTATACCGTCTCATCAAATAAAGTGTAGGCATTGAGATCAGCGCCAAACTCAACTCCGATGGATTGCAGATAACTCACCAACTCATTTTTAGGAAAATGCTTAGAGCCATTGAAATTCATGTGTTCCATAAAATGCGCCAAGCCCTGCTGATCCGGAGTTTCCAGCACCGATCCGGCATTGATGACCAGACGTAACTGAACCTTCTTTGCCGGTAAAGCATTTTTCTGAATGTAATAGGTCAAGCCATTGGGTAGCTTTCCTACTTTCACCTTTGGATCCAGCGGCAAAGGTTGATTGGCTTGGAACTGGGCAGCAGCCGGCATCACCGACATGATAGCTGCTAATCCCAAAAGAATGGGCCGAAGCATTTTCATATTGTTAAATTTATTCATCAAAATAGACTACGACTGGGAGATCGCTTGTTATCAAAATGTTATAAAGGATAAAAAGTGAATACTGTGCTACTTACCCGGCTCAACCTCTATGATTTTCTCAACAGGAACGAGATCAGAAAGGTTCACATTCATAGGTAACTGACCAATCAGTACAATGGCCCGCTTGCCCCGCACTTCTTTTACAGTTCCAACCTGGTGATTGCGCGTGAGTTTTACAAGCATACCTACTTCTATCGGCTGATTAGGTAACTCACGAAATGACTTATTTACCTTACCAACCATTTTCTTGACTGCCACCGACTCTTTTTTCCCAAATAACAGGTCTTTTAGGTTTCGAATTACTTCCTGCTTATTTTCTGTCTTTTTATAATCAGTGACCACCTGCTTCAACTTCCGTTCCATATCCTTGAGGTAGGCCAACTGTGTAACATTCATCTTATTTTGCTCACGTAGTCGCTCCATATCCTGGCGATGCTTCTCCTGCTGCAGGGTTGCTTCCATCTGTTTTTTCAAAGCAGCATTTTCCTTGAGTAATTTTTGTAATTCCACGCGCTCCTTTTGAACTACCTGCAGGTCTCGCTCTGTTCTGTTCAGTAATTTATCTAAACTGAAATGATTTTCATCGACCAGTTTCCGTGCTTTACCGATCAGGTGTTTAGGCAACCCAATACGCTCAGCGATGGCAAATGTGTAGGAACTGCCGGGCTTCCCAATCACCAACTGATACAATGGCTGCAGGTTGGCCTCATCAAATAGCATAGCTGCATTAACTATCCCCCGCGTATGATTGGCCATGACTTTCAGGTTGAGATAATGCGTGGTAACAATCCCCAGTGCATGCTTATGTGACAACTCTTCCAGAATAACTTCTGCAAAAGCACCACCCAGGCTGGGATCACTGCCACTACCCAATTCATCGATAAAGAAGAGGGTCTTACCATTGGCATTCTCCATGAAATACTTCATGTGCAGCAAGTGGCTGGAATAAGTACTTAATTCAAAAGCCAGGTTCTGGGTATCTCCCATGTGAATGAACAATTGACGAAAAATACCCATCTCGCTATCCGGATGCACGGGAACCAGTAATCCGCTCTGCACCATGAGTTGCAGCAAACCTGCCGTTTTCATCGTAACCGTTTTACCACCGGCATTGGGTCCGCTGATCACTAAAATCCGCTGATCGTCGTGTAAAGTGATATTTAATGGTATGGTCTTTTTACCGGCTGCACGATTATACAACAACAACAGTGGATGGTGTGCCAGCATCAATTTCATTTGTGCCTTATCGGTGATCACCGGCATGTGCGCATCCATATCCATGGCCAGCCTTGCCTTGGCCCTAATAAAGTCATAGTCGGCATTGATGCGGTAGTATTCCCTTAATAAGGGCGCAAACACGGATAAGTCCGCCGTCAATTCACGAAAAATCCGATGAATCTCCTGGCGCTCCTCATTCTCGAGTGAATACAAATCGTTGTTCAATTCAATGGTCTCTTCGGGTTCTATGAAAGCTGTTTTTCTGCTGTCGCTTTCGCCGTGGTAAATACCTTTGACCATTCTTTTGTGTTCCGAGAAAACAGCTACCACCCTCCTTCCATTGCTGAAGCTTTCAGCGATATCTGCACTGAAGCCTGCTTTCTGTAGTTTTCCTACCACCCGCTCGAATATTCGTCGTAGTTCCTGTCGCTTTTTATAAAGCTGCTGCCGAATGCGCTGCAAATCGGGGGAAGCCGTATCCTTAACAGCGCCCGTATCATCAATCACCTGTTGAATCGCCTCCGGAATCTTTTTCTCATCATAACATCCTTCGAGTACCTCTGCTAACCCTGGAAATGCTTGTCGCCGTTCCTGATCCATCCACCGAAAAATCTGCTGCAGGTTCTCACACAACCTAAGAATCAGCAACCATTGCTCAGCCACCAAAACAGCACCCGCTATACCCAATAACTTCAATTCAGCATGAAGGGGGGCAGTGAATTCACCGGGAAAATATTGTTGCTGTTGCAGTATCAATAAAAATTCATGTGTTTGACTTAATTCTCGAATGATGTATTCCTTTTTGGTATGAATGCGTAGTTGAAGTGCCCTTTCCCGCGCAGGCTGCGTGCGGGTGTACTTGGTCAGCAATTCTGATATCTTATCAAATTCCAACTGTGTAAAAGCCGTTTCCGGGTAGCAGCGCATCTTAAACGTTTATCTCAGCTGGCAAAGGTACAATTTGGCAGGCGGCTTACCCACAGTGAAAAAGGAAAATTCATCGCAGTCGAAACTTTGGGTAAGAGAACCAAAAGCCGGTAGGTTTGTTAACCAAATAAAGCTGCCCATTATGTTCAAAAAACTTCTTACCTTTTCATTCACCTGCTGCCTGTTTTCTTGTGCGCAGTCTGCCGAACCCGAAAAATTATTTCCTATGTCTTCTATAACCCCTCCTGTGGGCGTTAAAACTGATACTGCCTACTTTGGTGAAGGATGTTTTTGGTGTACCGAAGCATTTTTTCAACGTCTTAAGGGAGTATATGCCGTTGAAAGTGGCTATGGTGGCGGTTGGGTAGAGAACCCCACCTATGAGCAGGTATGTGATAAGAATACCGGGCATGTAGAGTTGGCGCGCATTGTATATAATCCGGCTGAAATCAGTTTTGATGAATTACTGGAAGTATTCTGGAAAACCCATGACCCCACCACCATGGACCGACAAGGGAATGATGCCGGTCCGCAATACCGAAGCGTCATCTATTTCATTAATGATGCACAAAAGCAAAAGGCCGAACAATATAAGGCCGCACTCGATAAAAGCGGTGCCTGGGATAAACCCATAGTGACCCTGATTGAGCCTTTCAAAAATTATTACCCCGCAGAGAATTATCACCAGAATTATTACAACAATAACCCAAACCAGGGATATTGTCGGTATGTAATTGCACCCAAATTGGAAAAATTTGAGAAGGTTTTTAAAGACAAGCTACGCAAACAATAGAGCTTATTTTTTTCCATTTTCTCTTTCATTGTTGATTTATGCTTTATTTAGCAAGGGTTGATGTATTTTTAAAGTATGAAGTACATTATATTCTTGCTGGTGATTGGAACGTTCTTATCGATTCCTTCCAGCGCCCAGCTGATGGAAAAAAAAGCAACATTTACGGAGGCCGATACCCTGCGGGGAAGCCTGAACCCCCGCAGAACCTGGTGGAATGTGCAGCGCTATGATATCAAAGTGCAGCCGGATCTTGCGCGAAAGACCATCATAGGGGAAAATCGAATCACATTTTCCATTGTTGCATCCTCAGTTGAAATGCAGATCGACTTGCAGCAACCCATGCAAATCGACAGTGTTGTTTGGAACTACGAAAAGGGAAAAGTTCTACCATTTACCAGAAAAGGTAACATCGCAATAATTAGCTTTCCTAAATTCCCCAAAGACCTAAAGGAAAGCAGCATCACTTTATTTTTCAGTGGCAAACCTGTAATAGCGGTTCGCCCACCCTGGGATGGCGGCTGGATATGGACCCGGGATGAAAAGGGAAATCCATGGATCAGTGTTGCCTGTCAGGGGCTCGGCGCCAGTGTATGGTATCCCTGCAAAGACCATCAGAGTGATGAACCCGACCGGGGCGCCTCCCTCACCATGGTTGTTCCAGAAAATTTAACCGCTGTTGCAAATGGCCGACTCATTCGCGAGCAAGCCATTCAACCCGGACTGAAATCTTACACCTGGGAGGTAAAAAACCCCATCAACAATTACAACCTGATTCCTTACATAGGAAAATACACTTCATTCTCAGATACCCTCTTGGGTGAAAAAGGTAAACTGGACCTTTCCTATTGGGTATTGGAAAACCATGTGGAGGAGGCTAAAAAACAGTTCGTCCAGGCAAAAACCATGCTGCGTGCATTTGAATACTGGTTGGGCCCCTACCCGTTTTATGAAGATGGTTATAAACTGGTTGAATCACCGCACCTCGGCATGGAGCATCAAAGTGCCATCGCCTATGGAAATAAATTCATGAATGGTTATTTGGGCTTTGACCTCAGCCAAAGTGGCTGGGGAACTAAATGGGATTATATCATCGTTCATGAAAGTGGCCACGAATGGTTTGCCAACAACATCACCAGCAATGATATTGCGGATATGTGGATCCATGAAGGATTTACCACTTACTCAGAAACCCTGTACACCGAATATTGGTTTGGCAAACAGGCTGGCAATGAATATAATTATGGCATTCGTCAGAACATTGAAAACCAACTGCCGATTGTTGGTTACTACGGCGTGAACAAAGAAGGAAGTGGTGATATGTATCCGAAAACAGCCAATATGATACATAGCATCCGCCATGCCATGAACAATGATTCCCTGTTCAGACAATATTTGCGGGAAATGAACCGGGCATTTTATCATAGGCAGGTTGATTATAGTGATGTTGAGAAGATAACATCCCAATTTACCGGATGGTCAGTTTCTTCCATCTTCCGTCAATACCTTACCACCATCCAGATTCCACGATTGGCTTATGCTTTCTCTGCGGATGGTAAAACTCTTTTCTATCGATGGGAAAATTGTTTATCAGATTTCGATCTCCCAATTTGGATCAACAGTGCCGGTGGTCAGGTGCAACTCTTCCCCAACGGCAGTCTATGGAAGAAATGGAACACATCAGTTGAAATCAGCACGAATACTATTCGGGAAATTGAGAAAATGTATTATTGTACCCTGCGTCAGCAAACACTCACAGAGGAGTTGAGTAAATTGTAAATAGACAGAAACAGCCATCATGGGTAATATCCGCAAACAAACCATCGTGTCTAGCATTTTGGTTTACCTGGGTTTTGGCGTGGGTGCGCTGAATATGTGGCTGTATACCTTAGAGTCAGGTCCCTTTTCATTGGAAGAATTTGGACTTACCCGTATCTTCTTCGACTACGCACAAAACATGTTCGCATTTGGAGCATTGGGAGTTATTCCAGTTATCTATAAATTCTACCCTTATTACAAAGACAACCTGCCCCGGGAGAAAATAGATATCATGACCTGGGGGATATTATTTTCCCTGCTGGGAATGATATTCATTCTGATTTTATCCTGGCTCTTTCAATCGTATTTTGTCCGTTTCTATTTAGCCAAATCAGCATTGGTAGTAGATTATTACAGTTGGATGATTCCATTTTCCATCGGTATGCTCTTTTTTTGTGTGCTGGAGGGATTTAGTTGGGCTGTGGGGAAAAGTGTTCTCTCTAATTTTTTGAAAGAAACCCTGCTGCGGATTATTACTTTTTTCCTTATCGTAGCTGTTTATCTTAAATGGATTGGGTATTCAACTTTCATACATCTTTTTTCATGGCTTTATCTCATCATCTTCTTGGTATTACTCATTCAGCTCGTCAGGGAAAACAAACTTCATTTTTCATTTTCAATCAGCCGGGTCACCAAAAAGTTTTGGAAAAAAATGCTGGGCATGCAGTTGCTGACTTATGGAGGCACCTGCATCGCGTCGATCGCAGCCACGATTGATGTATTCATCATTGCGGGCTTTCAAGACCTGAAAGCTGTTAGTATTTTTGTATTTGCGCAATACGCAGCCAACCTGATACAGGTGCCATTGCGAAGCATACAAGCAGTCTCCGCCGGCATTCTCTCCCAGGCATGGAAAGATAAAAACCTGAAGGAAATTGACCGCATTTACAAAAGGTCTTGTATCAATTTATTGCTGCTCGCCCTATTTGTTTTTGGCAATCTATGGCTGAATGTGAAAGAAGCCATCGAGGTATTCCATATCCAAAATGCTTATGCAGAGGGACTGACTGTTATTTTTGTTTTAGGCATGGTAAGAATCATTGATGCCGGTACCGGATTAAATGCATTGGTTATCAACACTTCAACTTTCTGGAAATTTGACTTTTATAGTGGTGTGGTCTTACTGGCCTTTCGGCTTCCCCTCACCTACTTCCTCATTCGCCACTACGGTATACTCGGCTCAGCCATTGCTGAACTGATCGCCTACAGTGTATATAATTTTATCCGCTTCGAGTTTCTGCGACGAAAATTCCATATGCAACCATTTGATATAAAAACGCTCTATGCACTTTTACTGGCGGTTGCTGCTTATATGGTAGCACACCTTATTTGCTTACCATTGTCTGGCTGGGCAGCCATCATCATTCAATCTTGCTTTTTTTCAGGGTTGATGGTGGCCGGTATTTTTTACGGAAAAATTACTCCCGATGCACATCAGTTGCTGCACGTTGTGAAAACCAAGTGGCTGACAAAAAAATAAATCAGCGCTGACTGTTCAGTCGCCCGCCCCCCCGAAATCGAGGCTTCCAATAGGTTTCATCTAAATCGCTGATGCTTACACCATTGCTGGTAGACGCATGTACAAACTTATTATTTTGAAGGTATACACCCACATGGGTGATAGCATTCCTGCGACCACGGGTATGGAAGAAAACCAGATCACCCTCTTTCAATTCCTCCCGGTCAATGAGTTCACTTACCCCGTACTGTTCACTCGAAGTTCGAGGCAATGCAATACCATATACATCCCGGTATATTACCTGAACAAAGGCAGAACAGTCGATGCAATTATCCGTACTGCCACCCAGGCAATACCGCGTTCCCCACCAGGAATCCATCACATCCAGTAATGAAGCATTGGTTAGCTTCTCAGCAACCACATCAAGTAAGATGGCATACTTAACCTGGAGAAGCGCAGGAGTTTCCTGTAATACGTATAAATGATCAGCAGGCCGTAAACCCGCGGGCGCCATACCCTCGTTTTTAAATATGGGTGCCTGCGCAGTAGAAGACTGATTCACTTGGATGGTTTTTACCGGTAGAGGGGTACCTTTTCCTGATGGCGAACGTGATGGAACATTCGTAGAGGAAGGAGCATTTGATGCGGCAGCCCCCGATTTAGTTGCCGGTGTAGTTGCCGGTTTAGTGAATATGGGTTGCACCAGATGACAGCCGGTACAAGTGAAAAAAAAGCCCCCTACTATGAGTAAATTCCTTGCTAACATAATATGAACAACGTTTCAAATATAAAAACAGTTGTAATACTGGCAAATGCGGGTCGCGTTTTTAACCAGCCCTTAAGAAGCCCCGTCAATTTTGTGGAAAAACCCCCACTGAAACGCGGCGGAAAGATACGATATTTGCCAGCTACATTGACAGGTAGTAAGCGGGTAAGAAAACTCGTTTTGAGGGCGCTGTTCAAGTTAGAAGGGAGGTTTCATTATGACGCGATTTTCACATCTGCATGTTCACACGCAATATTCGCTGCTGGATGGCGCCGCATCTGTAAAAAAATTATTCAAAAAAGCAGCCAACGACCAAATGCCGGCATTGGCCATTACCGACCATGGTAACATGTTCGGAGCATTTGAATTTGTAAAAGAGGCCTGGAATGATACCATTCAAACCGGAACAGATGCCAATGGTAAACCCATCCTGACACCACGGGTTAAACCGGTGGTGGGCTGTGAATTCTATGTAGTAAAAGACCGACACATCAAATCCTTTACCAAAGAACTGAAAGACGAGCGTTTTCATCAGGTTTTACTTGCCAAAAATGCGGTGGGTTACCAAAACCTGATTCAACTGACTTCTCTTGGCTATATGGAGGGTATGTACAGTAAATATCCCCGTATTGATAAAGAACTTATTCTCCAACACCATGAAGGACTGATAGCTACTACCTGTTGTATCGGGGCACACGTGCCGCAGGCGATCTTACACCAGAGTGAGGAAGTAGCAGAGAAAGAATTTAAATGGTGGCTCGATGTTTTCGGCGATGATTATTACATTGAGTTACAACGGCACCAGATGCCGGAGCAGGAACCAATCAACCAGACCTTACTCCGCTTCTCGAAAAAATACAACGTACCGGTTATAGCCACCAATGACAGTCATTATGTTGACCAGGAAGATGCGAATGCACATGACATCCTACTCTGCCTGAATACCGGAGAAAAACAATCCACACCGGGCATTGATGATTTCGTGAATGATGATGTGCAGGTCCGTAACAGACGATTTAAGTTTCCAAATAATCAATTTTATTTTAAATCAACAGAAGAGATGAGCACGCTCTTCAGTGATATTCCGGAAGCCATTGATAATACCAATGCGATTGCAGATAAAATTGAAGTCCTGAATCTGAAAAAAGATATTCTACTACCTGCCTTCCCCCTACCCAAGGAATTTCAGATTCATGCCGATGCCAACCTAAATCAATATGAATACCTCCGGCACCTGACAGAAGAAGGAGCCAGAAAAAGGTACAATGAAATCACGCCCAATATCCGCGAGCGCATAGACTTTGAGTTGTTCACCATCAAAACCATGGGCTTCGCCGGATACTTTCTCATCGTAAGCGACTTCATACGTGCCGGTCGTGAAATGGGCGTATTTGTTGGTCCGGGCAGGGGTTCAGCTGCAGGCAGTGTGGTTGCCTACTGCATCGGTATTACCAATATCGACCCCATAAAATACGACCTGCTCTTTGAAAGATTCCTGAATCCTGACCGGAAAAGCATGCCGGATATTGATACAGACTTCGACGATGAAGGCAGACAACGGGTGATCGATTATGTAGTAGACAAATACGGAAAAAACCAGGTTGCGCAAATCGTAACCTATGGTACTATGGCAGCAAAAAGTAGTATCAAAGATGTGGCCCGGGTGATCGATATGCCACTGACAGATAGCAATATGCTGGCAAAACTGGTTCCGGATAAACCGGGAACAGAGTTACGAAGGGTTTTGCATGCTCCCTTACTGAAAAAGGATGGCGAAAAGTCACTGGAAGAAAAAGAAGCCTATACGCCAGACGACATGGAAAACATCCGGAAGCTCCGGGAAATTTACAAAGGCAACGACCTGCGTACGAAAGTGCTGAAAGAAGCCGAGCGTTTAGAAGGAACCGTTAGAAATACCGGGATACATGCTGCGGGCATCATCATTGCACCTTCTGACCTAACCACACTCATACCGATTGCAACTTCAAAAGATTCCAAATTATTGGTTACCCAGATTGAAGGAAAACTGATTGAAGAAGCAGGTGTATTAAAGATGGACTTTCTCGGATTGAAGACACTTTCCATCATCAAGAATGCGTTGGAAATGATTCGGCAGAATCATGGAGTAGACATCGACATCGATAAAATACCACTGGACGACCCGAAGACATTTGAACTTTTTCAACGAGGAAATACAGTCGCCGTTTTCCAGTTTGAAGCCCCGCATTTATTCCCCATTTTCCGCGACATAAAGCCGACGGTACTGGAAGATCTGATTGCGCTGAATGCACTGAACAGACCTGGTCCCATGCAATACATTCCGGAATATGTAAAACGGAAGCATGGCAGGGTAACGATTACGTATGACTTGCCTGAAATGCAGGAATACCTGGAGGAGACTTATGGTATTACCATCTACCAGGAACAGGTAATGCTGCTCTCACAAAAAATTGCCGGATTCAGTAAAGGAAAGGCAGACGGCTTGCGCAAGGCAATGGGTAAAAAGGACAGGAAGACCCTTGATCAATTGAAGGAAGCTTTTATGCAGGGAGCATTGGAGCGGAATCATCCCAAAGAGAAACTGGAAAAAATATGGACTGACTGGGAATCGTTTGCGGAATATGCATTCAATAAGTCACATTCCACTTCCTATACTTTTGTTTCCTACCAAACTGCCTATCTGAAAGCCCATTACCCCGGCGAATTCATGGCAGCGGTACTGAACAATGCCAAAAGCATTGAAAACATTACCTTTTTCATGGAGGAATGCAAACGTATGGGCATCAAGGTGCTTGGTCCGGAAGTGAATGAATCACTGAAAGGTTTTGCCGTGAATAAAAAGGGGGAAATACGATTTGGCTTGGGCGGACTGAAAGGAGCGGGTGATGCGGCTGTTGATCATATCATTGTAGAGCGCATGGAGAATGGTCCGTACAAAGACATCTATGATTTTATTGAGCGGGTCGTGAAACAAGTTAACAAGAAATCATTAGAAAGCCTTGCCTACTCAGGTGCGCTGGATTGCTTCCCTCAATTGCACCGGGCACAATACTTTACAGTACCTGATGGAGAGAAATTATCCGGACTGGAAAAACTCATTCATTATGGACAGGCGAAATGGCAGGCTTCTTCCGGTTCAACGCACACCCTTTTCGGCAGCCTGGATACCTTCGAAAATGTTCCCCTGCCAAAAATCACTTTTACCGATTCCTGGAGTCTGACAGAACTCCTGGAGTTTGAAAAAGAAGTGACGGGCATGTTCATGAGCGGACACCCGCTGGATCATTTCCGCTTTGAGCTGACCTACTATGGTATCACTCCCATCAACCAATTCAATGAATTTCGCGATACGCTTGCTGCACAATCCAATCCGGGTATGTCTATGCGGATAGCCGGATTAATCACTTCCGTTCAACACAAAGTTACCCGCACCGGAAAAAATTACGGCGTTATCGTAATGGAAGATTATTCAGGCAAATCGGAATTCACTGTTTGGAGTGAAGAATATGTTCGCTTCCAGTCTTACTTTGAGAAAGGAAAAAAAATCGTCCTCAATGGTAGTTTTCGACCGCGGTATAAAGATGCCACCCAATTTGAGTGGAAAATGAGTCAGGTCATCCTCCTCGAATCGGTTATGCCACAGCTAACAAGATCTGTAGATGTTCATATCCATCCGGCAGCCGTTTCCGATGATATGATTCAGTTTGTTGAGAAAAATGTAAAGAAATATCCGGGGAAATCGGCGCTGAAATTCCATATCAATGAGCCGTCGGAGTTCATTACCGTCACCCTGCGCACATTCGATTCGGGCTTTGAAATGAATGAGGAAATGGCACAATACCTGCAATTACAGCCTGACTGGGGCGTGCACGTTTCGATAGTTGGGCAATGAGTCAGATCAGCAGGTTTGACATAGAAGCCGACGGGATGTCATTTAATCACAGGGGTGGAAAAGTCAAACGGGCAGGAAATATCCTTTGGATGTATATTTGACAACAGACAGTATAGTTCATCATTAAAAAAAATACAATGGCTTTAGAATTAACAGATGCAAACTTTCAGACCGCCGTGTTGGAAAGTGATAAATTAAATGTTGTAGACTTTTGGGCTGAGTGGTGTGGACCCTGTCGTGCCATCGGACCCGTTATTGAAGAGTTGGCAGTACAATACAAAGAACAGGTGAATGTGGGTAAAGTGAATGTTGACCACAACCCGGGTTTGAGTGTCAACTATGGCATTACTTCCATTCCTGCTATCCTTTTCATCAAGGGCGGACAGGTAGTGGACAAGCAGATTGGGGCTGTACCTAAATCTGTATTGGAGAAAAAAATACAGGCACACCTGTAAATCATATCTCCTTACCTCTTATTCATGCGCCCCTTCGGGGCGTTTTTTTTGCTCCCCCCTTAGGTTCCCCAAGGCCCCATCATTAGCAATTAATTCCTTAACTTACCGCATAGAATCATCCCTAATTTGTTTGGTATGTCCATCCGCCTGCGCCTGATCATTATGAATTTTCTGGAATTTTTCGTCTGGGGTTCCTGGCTCATCTCCCTCGGTGGTTATCTGATTGGGGTTTTGAAATTCAGTGGCGGACAAGTAGGGGCCATATATGGTACGATGGGACTGGCATCGTTATTTATGCCCGCACTCATGGGCATTGTTGCCGACCGCTGGGTCAATGCAGAAAGAGTATTAGGCGGACTTCATATCATAGGTGCCGTTTTATTGATATGGGCATCTACCATCAAATCAGCCGATCAATATCCCCTATTCTATCTCATCATGCTTTTCAACTCGATGGCATTTATGCCAACGATTGCCATGAACAATGCTGTTTCCTACAGTGTACTGGAGAAAAAAGGACTTGAGGTGGTGAAAGACTTCCCTCCTATTCGTGTATGGGGTACGGTGGGTTTTATCGCAGCAATGTGGTTGGTCGATGTGCTGGGGTTCACGAAAAGTTCCGCGCAACTTTATGTGAGTGCCGGTTCAGGTATTGTTTTAGGACTATATGCTTTCACCATGCCTGCATGTCAGCCTACCAGTAATGGAACGAAAAAGTCCTGGGCACAAGCACTGGGTCTCGATGCCTTTATTCTATTGCGTCAGCAGAAGATGCTGGTATTCTTTATCTTCTCGCTATTACTCGGTGCCGCCCTGCAAATAACCAACGCATTTGGCGGTACCTTCCTGGATGATTTCAAAACAAAATATCCCGATGCTTTTGGCGTACAACACCCGAATCTGCTGCTGTCTATTTCACAAATCTCAGAGACCCTGTTTATACTTACCATCCCCTTCTTTTTAAAACGCTTTGGTATCAAACGCGTTATGCTGATGAGCATGATCGCCTGGGTATTTCGTTTTGGTCTTTTCGGCATCGGCAACCCGGGAGACGGTCTCCACTGGTTGGTATTATCTATGATCATCTATGGTATGGCTTTTGACTTTTTCAATATTTCGGGTTCACTGTTTGTAGAAAAAGAAGCTGATCCCTCTATCCGGGCAAGTGCACAAGGGCTTTTTATGATTATGACCAATGGAATTGGCGCTTACTTAGGGGGCTCCATCAGCGGCTGGGTAGTGGATTATTTTTCAACTGTCAACACAGTCACCAATGAAGTTCAACGGGACTGGCCCTCGATTTGGTTCAGTTTTGCAGGTTATGCCCTGGTGCTGGCCATTCTCTTCCCCCTCATCTTCCGCTATCGACTTGAAAAAAACATTCAGTCCGGTGGCAATGGTGAATGGGTGAATTAACCACTGTTGACATTTCTTTTGCAAGAACAGGCGGCTGATGTCGCCGGAAGGGGCTAATTTTGCGCTACAATTCAAGCAGCATGTTATCTTCTCCCTCTTCAGTTACAGCATTATTGGAACGAACTTCCGATGCTTCCCTCCGGAAAATCGGTGAGAAGATCGTACATGGGCAACGTATTGACGCATCGGAAGGCTTGCAACTTTTTGAGAAAGGATCGCTTTCTTTTGTTGGAATGCTGGCCAACTACGTACGGGAACAAAAACACGGTCACCAAACCTATTTCAATCGCAATTTTCATATTGAGCCGACCAATGTCTGTGTATTCAATTGCGCCTTTTGTTCTTACTCTCGCGGTTATGCGCATCGTGAAGAAGGATGGGAACTCAGTATCGAACAAATGATGCATATTGTAAAAAGCTACGATGGCAAACCGGTAACGGAAGTGCATATCGTGGGTGGTGTGCATCCGAAGATGAACATGGCATTTTTTCTGGAATTACTACAATCTATCAAGGCACATCGACCCGACCTGCACATCAAGGCATTTACACCGGTTGAATTAGATTATATGTTCCGTAAAGCCAAGATGAGTGTGCGTGAAGGATTGGAACAGGCGCATGCGGCCGGTCTCGACTCATTACCCGGTGGTGGTGCGGAAATCTTTCATCCGGAAATCAGAACCAAGATATGCGCAGACAAGGTGGATGCCGATGGCTGGCTGGAAATTCATCGTACTGCCCACCAATTGGGAATGCACAGCAATGCAACCCTTCTTTACGGTCACATAGAGTCTTACTGGCATCGCATTGATCACATGGAAAGACTTAGAAGCCTGCAAGACGAAACAGGTGGGTTCAATACTTTCATACCACTCAAATTCAGGAATAAAGACAATGAAATGAAAGATGTGCCTGAATCAACCATTGTAGAAGACCTCAAGATGTATGCAGTGGGACGTCTTTACCTGGATAACTTTCCACATGTAAAGGCTTACTGGCCAATGCTGGGTAGACAGCAGGCGCGTATGACCTTATCTTTTGGTGTTAATGATATTGACGGAACAATAGATGATTCCACTAAAATTTATTCGATGGCAGGCAGTGAGGAACAAGCTCCGAGTATGCATACTGCCGAATTGGTACAACTGATTCGCGAAGCCGGCAGAAAACCCGTGGAAAGAGGTACGCTTTATAACGTGATCAGGGAATATGATGATACGCCCAACTCCCTTGAAACTGCCGCACTTTAATCAACATTCAGGTAAACTGATGGGAATGTGCATGGCCAAACCGCCGGCAGCCGTTTCCTTGTATTTGCTACTCATATCTTGTGCAGTATCCCACATGGTCTTGATCACTTTGTCTAAACTTACAATTGCGAAATCGGGTGCACTTTGCAAAGCCAGTTGGGAAGCCGTTATAGCCTTGATCGCACCCATCGTATTTCTTTCGATGCAGGGTATTTGAACGAGTCCGGCGATTGGGTCGCAGGTAAGACCAAGGTGGTGTTCCATCGCTATTTCTGCAGCCATCAGTGCCTGTCGCTGGCTACCTCCCATTGATTCAGTTAAGGCAGCTGCCGCCATGGCGGAAGACACACCTATTTCTGCCTGACAGCCGCCCATAGCCGCTGAAATGGTTGCACCTTTCTTAAAAATACTGCCTATTTCAGAAGCGGTCAGCAGGAAACGGATGATCTGTTCATCGGTAGTACCACCACAGAAGCATACAAAATAGTGCAGCACAGCCGGAATCACGCCGGCGGCTCCATTGGTAGGTGCAGTAACTACCCGACCAAAAGAAGCATTTTCCTCATTGACTGCCAAAGCAAAGCAACTCACCCAATCGAGTGTATATTGAAACCCACTGCCCCCATTTTTAATGGCATTGATCCACTCCTGTTTCCCATCATACAAGGTTTGACCCAACAATTTTTTATTCAACCCAAAAGCGCGTCTGTTCACCTTCAATCCACCCGGCAACTCTCCTGCTGTGTGGCAACCCCGGTAGATACATTGCTGCATCACTTCCCAAATTTTTAGTAACCCGGAACGAGTGGCTGCCTCAGATCGCCAGGCAGTTTCATTCTCCAGCACAACCTCATGTATGGACATTCCTTTCATGCAATGCCGCAGCAAATCATCAGCACTTTCAATTGGGAAGGGTAATTCAATGTTCACCTCTTTTTGTTCCTGACCTTCCTTCACCACGAATCCTCCGCCAATAGAGAAAAAAGTGGCGCTCTGTTGGGTAGCATCCGCAAAAGTGATGAGGAATCGCAATCCATTGGGGTGAAAGGGTAGCGATTCATCCATGTGAAAGAGGATGCTGGTGGAAGGATTAAAAACGATTCGGTGAGAACCATTCAATAACAGTTCCTGGTTCGATCGAATGGCTTGTATAGTAGTTGTCACCTGGTCAACCGGAAAATGAACGGGGTCAGCCCCCATGAGTCCCAGCATCACCGCTATATCGGTACCATGGCCACGACCTGTTTTTGCCAGTGAACCATAGAGAGATACTTTAACATCGGTAATAGACGATAAGGAAGACGGCGGCAGGGTTTCGAGCAGTTGCAGCGCTGCGCGCCAGGGACCCAGGGTGTGGGAACTGGAGGGGCCTATGCCAATTTTAAAGATGTCGAAAACGGAGATAGACTCCCGAATGACTGGTATCGGATCATGCATGCGGCTACCTTATGAACTTCGAATGTGAATTACTAACCTGCTAAACTAATACATGTTAGGTTAGTTTTTACGAACTTAGCCTTGTTTAACTCAATTTTTATTGCTCTTTATTTAACCACATGCATTTATCATCCTTACTTGATCGGTTCAACGAACCGGAAACATTGAAAATGGCCAAATTAGGCCGAGAACTGAGGGCAAAAGGAATCGATGTCATCGATTTGAGCCTGGGAGAACCTGATTTTGATACGCCGCAGCATGTCAAGGATGCTGCCATACAAGCCATTCGGGATAACTGGAGCCATTATACCCCTGTAGCCGGATTTGCCGATTTACGGGAGGCCGTCTGCACCAAATTAAAACGGGATAATGGACTAACCTATGCCCCTGAGAACATCATCACTTCGACCGGAGCGAAACAAAGTCTTGCCAATGCGATTCTTGCATTGGTAGATGAGGGAGATGAAGTAATCATTCCTACTCCATTCTGGGTAACCTATTCTGAACTGGTAAAAATTGCCAAGGGGAAAGTGGTGGCTGTTCGTACGCGTGTGGAAGATAGTTTCAAGATTTCACCACAACAACTCGAAGCAGCTATTACACCTGCAACGCGCGTATTCATGTTCTCCTCTCCCTGCAATCCTTCCGGTGCGGTATACAGTGTAGCAGAATTGGAAGGCTTGGCGGAAGTTTTCAGAAAACATCCCAATATCATCATCTTGTCAGATGAAATTTATGAATACATCAATTTTGTAGGCAAGCATGCGAGTATCGCTTCTTTTGATGACCTTAAAGATCGGGTGGTATTGATTAATGGACTCAGTAAGGGCTTCGCCATGACGGGCTGGCGTTTGGGTTATATTGCAGCGCCTACAGCCATTGCAAAAGCATGCGAAAAAATTCAGGGACAATTTACCAGTGGCACTTGTTCAATTACGCAGAAAGCAGCCGTGGCAGCATTGACGGGTGACCTGACCCCTTCAATGGAAATGACAACTGCTTTTACCCAGCGCAGGGCCAGAACCCTGGAAAGAATGAGTGAGATACCCGGTTTCAACTGCTTTCAGCCGGAAGGCGCCTTTTATGTGTTTCCTGATGTGAGCGCTTACTATGGAAAGAAGGCAGGGGGTGAAGTAATACAGGGTGCTGCCGACTTGAGTATGTATTTGCTCAACACGGCGCATGTATCTTCAGTTATGGGCGATGCCTTCGGGGAACCGAACTGCGTACGCTTTTCATTTGCCAATAATATGGAAAACATCGATAAAGCCTGGACGAGAATTCAGGTGGCGCTGGCTGCCTTGCAATCCTGATATATGCACGCTGCCTATTGCAGACAGCCGTTCAAAAAATAACCGTATGTCTGATCCGGCTAAACTGATTATGTTCCGCAACCGGCTGGAAAAGATGTTACGGCATCGCAGCCGGCAGGCACGAAAAATGGGGGTTACCTGTTATCGAGTATATGACCATGATCTGCCTGAGTTTCCCTTCTGCATTGAATATTATGGCGAACAGTTATACGTAGCGGAATACCTGCGGCACCATGGTATGGATGATGAAATGTATGCTGTTTGGTTGTCAGACAGTTTACAATGCATTGCAGCTGTTTGCAAGATACCTGCGGAAAAAATCTTTCTTCGTCAGCGAAAAAGAATGTCACACCGTGATAGTCAGTATGAAAAACTGGATAGTAAGGAACACTTCTTTTCGGTGGAAGAAAATGGTTTACAATTTCGGGTTAACCTGACCGACTATCTTGATACCGGCTTGTTTTTAGATCACAGGTTAACCAGGCAACGTGTTCGTGAGGAGTCGGCGGGGAAAGAAATATTGAACTTGTTTTGCTATACGGGCTCTTTCAGTGTGTATGCTGCCGCCGGCGGTGCCGCCCGTGTAACATCCGTCGATCTTTCCAACACCTATCTTCAATGGGCCGGAGAAAATCTCCGCCTGAATGGTTTCACTAATCAGGAGCAGTATCCGCTGATACAGGCAGATGTAAAAGCCTATTTAAAAACGCTTCGTCCGAGAATATTCGATCTGGTCATCATGGATCCCCCCACATTCAGTAATAGTAAAAAGATGAAAGATTTTCTTGACATCCAGCGTGATCATGTTGAATTGATCAAAGATGTGTTGTGGGCGATGAAACCCGGCGGTACCCTTTATTTCAGTACGAATTTTACCCGCTTTCAGCTGGATGCACCAGCCATACCCGCCGCTGAAATCAAAGACATTACCAAAGCTACTACGCCATTCGACTTCGAAGGGAAATTAAAGAGATGGTGTTATCGGATTATACGATGACCTGATTTATAAACGCTGCTTTTTTTCCTCAGCCATCCGCAGTAAGTCCTGATGCAGCGATAGCACTTGTGGAAGGAGTAACTGCCGTTCATCATTGATCAGTACCCGATCGCAGAGTTTCATTTTTAGTCCCTCATCTAGTTGGGTTTTCATTTTTTCAAGCACCTCTTCGCGCGTAATTCTATCGCGTTGCATAACCCGTTGAATACGCAATGCCTGCGGACTACTAACGCCTATCATCAGGTCGATACCTTCTGCTGACCCCGATTCGAAAAATAAGGCGGCTTCTTTGACACAAAAAGGTGTTGTTTGTCGCTTGGCCCATTGCCGGCCGTATTCGATGGCAGCAGGATGTACCAGCTCATTTAATAAACCCAATTGAACAGGATCAGCGAAAACGAGGGATGCCAGTTTCTTTCTATCCAGTTGATCATTTACAAAGATGGATGCTCCAAATAGACGCTCTAGCTCACCGCGAACAACCGGGTCGGTATGCATAATAGAACGGGCAACCTGATCGGCATAGAGAACAGGGATGCCCAGAACCTCAAAGATTCCTGCAACTGTGCTTTTACCACTGCCAATGCCACCTGTGATTCCAACGGAGAAGGCCACCAGCTAACGTTTATGTGAAGAAAAAATATCCAGCGAAAGTGCCGCTTACTTCTTCTCTGCCGCAGCAGGCTTGTTGATAGCAGCAGTCCATTCCATACTAATCGCTGATTTCTCCAGTTTTATATAGCTACCTGGATTGATCTCGAGTTGGAGCGTACCATCTTCATTGATCTTATTCACCACGCCGTGAATTCCGGCAATGGTAACGATGCGATCACCTTTCTGAAGGTTATCGATGAATTTCTTTTGCTCCTTCGCCTTTTTCGTTTGAGGGCGTATCATAAATAACCAGAAAACGAGTATGATACTGGCCATCAGGAACAGGTTCATCATACCACCGCCGGGTTGATTGGGTGGTCCGGCCATTAAAATTGAATGAATCAAAACCATAATTAAAAGATTACAGGATGAATAACAAAGGTATGTTTATTGTACCGGCTGAACAATTTTACCGGAGAAAGCCAGCACCTGGTTATCGCCTCCCGGCGTATTGGTTTGTACATAGATGGTTTTATGTACTTCACCGGGATGAGCCCGATTGCTGTTAAAGGAAGCTACAACAAAGCCCTGCTTACCGGGTAAAATAGCCGCTTGAGAGTAGGAAGGCACGGTGCAGCCGCAGGTAGCACGAACAGAAGTTATAAAAAGTGGTTGTTGACCGGTATTGGTACAATTGAAAGTAAGCCGGATGGAATCACCCATTATCATATTACCAAAATCAAGGAGGGTATCGCTCCATTGCACCCGTGTATAACGGGCTGTATCATTCATAATAGCGCTGGCTTTTTCAGCTGAGGGGTTAGACGATGGCTGGCAGCCAACCAACATCCATCCGAGCAGCAGCAGAATGGTTACTACTTTAGGCATACTCAGGTATTCGATGATTTAAAATCTTTTTTATGAATTTTTCCTTCCTGCACCAACTCCTTATGAATGTTATCGAGTATTCCATTCACAAATTGTCCACTCTGCGGCGTACTATAGGCCTTCGCCAGGTCAATGTATTCATTCAGGGTGACTTTGGTGGGAATGGTTTCAAAATATAATAGTTCGCATAAGCCCATCCGCATCAGAATCATATCGAGCACAGCGATGCGATCGGCATCCCAGTTTTTCAGTTTAGGATGTATCAGGGTAGAACAATAATCCTTCTTCTCTCCTACGGTACGTAGTAAGTCTTTTGCAAACAACCATTTTTCCGGACTCAGCAGTTCATCGGTGTTATACACCCCCGGCTTTTGAATATAATTTAGAATCAGTTGCTCCATCATCTCCGCATCATCGTCCCAATTAGTAAACAATTCCTCCAGGTGTTGACAAAATAATTCATTGGGTAATAAGACCTGAGAAAATAAGATACGCACGATTTCCCTGTCGCGGGATTTATCGTGTAACGCTTCTCCAATGTATTGCTGGTAGGCGGGCGTCTCCTTGAGGCTGTTGTAGATTTTTTTTACCAATTCAGGGTCGATCAGGTTATTGGTACCCAGTTTTTTCACAGAATTGCGAAAAGAGGGATTATCTAAGATGCCCCGTATGGTGAGGTTGGCAGTAATTTTCGTGTTCACTTCCAGGTCTTCCCGGGATGGCAAGTTCTTGGCCCGGCGGTGCAATGAATCTATGTCCGCATACTGTCCTACTTCGGTGATAAAGTAAAGGAGGTAAACGAAAAGTTCCCGGGTTTTTTCAAGACTTTTTTGAAGGTGAGATTCCAGTTCAGCGGGGGTATGCTCTGTATGGGAGGTTTCAGCCATGTAAATGACTTGCATGACTTTCGACCGGATGTTTCTTCTGCTGATCATACTGGTAAGAACTGGTTGAACCGGCGCAAATATACGGATACATTAATAGCGATCATTAGAAATAACTACCTGATTTTCTGAAACATTCAGCATCCGTTTCCTCCCACTGACTTCATGCGTATGAAAAAATGACATAATTTGACTGAAATAACTGAAATTGGGGCGCTTTTGTATGACAGTAAAGTGTTCAATCAAGTTCATTCAGCGTGAAAAACTGAAAATTTGACCTAAATATACCTGTGGCATAATAATCGTGCCCTTGTAAGTAATTCTCTAATAATTAATTAAAAACAATAACGTATGGCAAAAAAATTGAACGTTACTCCCCTCCACGACCGGGTGATCATTAAGCCGGCAGCTTCTGAAGAAAAAACAGCAGGCGGCATCATTATTCCGGATACAGCCAAAGAAAAGCCCCAACGCGGAACCGTTGTTGCCGTTGGAGCCGGGAAGAAAGATGAACCTGTAACCGTAAAGGTGGGCGATACCGTACTGTATGGAAAATATGCAGGCACTGAGATACAGATTGAAGGACAGGATCTGCTGATTATGAGAGAAAGTGATATACTGGCGATTGTTTAATTCAGCATTCTTTTATCTGACATTTTATTTTAATTAACCAGCTTAATCAATTGAAAAACAAATAAATCCGACAAAAGGATAAAAAACAAGAATTATGGCAAAGCAAATATTTTTCGACATTGAAGCAAGGAACAGGATGAAAAAGGGTGTTGACACCTTAGCCAATGCGGTGAAAGTGACCCTTGGTCCTAAAGGTCGTAATGTAGTTATTGAAAAGAAGTTCGGTGCTCCTCAGGTTACCAAAGATGGTGTTACAGTAGCGAAAGAAATCGAATTGGAAGATGCCATCGAAAACATGGGTGCCCAAATGGTGAAGGAAGTAGCCTCTAAAACTGCCGATCAGGCGGGTGATGGAACTACTACTGCAACAGTATTGGCCCAGGCCATTATTTCAGAAGGACTGAAAAACGTGGCGGCAGGTGCCAATCCAATGGACCTCAAGCGCGGTATTGACAAGGCCGTTGCCCGCGTGGTGGAAAGTCTGAAAGGACAATCACAGACAGTAGGGAACGATACCAAGAAAATAGAGCAGGTAGCTGCCATCTCTGCCAACAGCGATGCTGAAATCGGCAAGTTGATTGCAACAGCTATGAGCAAAGTGGGCAAAGAAGGTGTTATCACGGTAGAAGAAGCAAAAGGTACCGATACAACTGTTGATGTGGTAGAAGGTATGCAATTTGACCGTGGTTATATCTCTCCATACTTCGTAACCAACAGTGAGAAGATGGAAGTAGAACTGCAGAACCCTTACATTCTTATCTATGATAAGAAGATCAGTGCTATGAAAGACATCCTCCATATTCTGGAGAAAGTGGCTCAAAGTGGTCGTCCTTTGCTGATCATCGCAGAAGACCTGGAAGGTGAAGCACTGGCTACCCTGGTGGTGAATAAATTACGTGGTACGCTGAAAGTGGCTGCTGTAAAAGCACCGGGCTTTGGCGACCGCAGAAAAGAAATGCTCACAGATATCTCCATTCTGACAGCAGGTATTGTGGTGAGTGAAGAGCAGGGCTTCAAACTCGAGAATGCTGATTTATCTTACCTCGGTCAGGCTACTTCAGTAACCATCGACAAAGACAATACCATTGTGGTAGGTGGAAAAGGAAAGAAAGCCGATATCACAGCACGTGTGAACCAGATCAAAGCACAAATCGAGAATACAACTTCAGATTATGATCGCGAGAAACTGCAAGAGCGCCTGGCTAAATTAAGCGGTGGTGTAGCTGTACTCTATGTAGGTGCTGCCACAGAAGTAGAAATGAAAGAAAAGAAAGACCGTGTGGATGATGCCTTACATGCTACCCGCGCAGCGGTTGAAGAAGGTATTGTACCCGGCGGTGGTGTGGCGTATATCCGCGCTGTAGAAAGTCTCGAAAAACTGAAAGGTGCCAACGAAGACGAAGCAACCGGTATCCAGATCGTTAAGAGAGCAATCGAAGAGCCCATCCGTCAGATTGTTGCCAACAGTGGAATCGAAGGTTCCATTGTGGTGCAGAAAATCAAAGAAGGAAAAGGTGATTTTGGTTTCAATGCCCGCACAGAGGTGTATGAAAACCTACTGAAAGCCGGTGTTATTGATCCTACCAAAGTAACCCGCGTAGCCCTTGAAAATGCTGCTTCTATTGCGGCCATGTTACTCACTACAGAGTGTGTGATTGCCGACAAACCCAAGCCCGAAGCTGCACATGCACATCCTGCCCCTGATATGGGCGGTATGGGTGGATACTAATCAACTTTACCCTTTTAATATCAAGACCCCGACGCTACGGTCGGGGTCTTTTTTTTTCTGTAACTTTTAAGTTACAACATCGTCTTAGTCGTGTGGTAAAAAAATATCACCTTACAACCATTGGTCTCGCAACTTCGACCGACCATCCAATAGTTGTCCTACTTAAAATGAATACTTATTTACATTTAATTTAAATACCTACCCTGAAATCATTTCATCCATCTTCATCCACTCATTCTTCTAACCATGGAACTACTCATCAACAACCTGTCTAAAACCTATGCGAACGGTGTGAAAGCCCTGCACAACGTTTCACTGACCATTCCCCAGGGCATGTTCGGACTTTTGGGTCCGAATGGTGCCGGCAAATCATCGCTGATGCGAACCATCGCCACCCTGCAAAATCCGGACAGCGGGTCTATTCAATTAGGAGATATAGATGTACTGCATGATCAGGAATCACTCCGAAAAGTACTCGGCTATCTGCCGCAGGAATTTGGTGTATATCCTCGCGTGAGTGCCGCCATGATGCTCGATCATATTGCCCAGTTAAAAGGATTATCTAATCGCAACGAAAGAAAAGAAACAGTAGAAGCCTTGTTGCAAAAAGTCAATCTCTGGAAAGAGCGTAAACGCAACCTCGGCAGCTTTTCCGGTGGCATGAAGCAGCGTTTCGGCATCGCCCAGGCATTGGTAGGCAACCCGAAACTGTTAATTGTAGATGAGCCGACAGCTGGATTAGACCCTGCCGAGCGCAATCGTTTTTATAACCTGTTGAGTGAAATTGGAGAAAGTACGATCATTATTTTAAGTACACACATAGTAGAAGATGTAAAAACACTTTGTAAACAATTTGCTATCATTTGTGGAGGGGAAGTAATGGCGGTAAGTACCCCACAGGAAGCAGTGAACTGGCTCAGCAATAAAGTATGGAGTAAATCGATACCAAAAGTTGAAATCGAGGAATACAGAAATAATTACCACGTAATAGCTACCCAGCTGGCGGAGGGAAGATTATTCATACGGGTGATTGCCGACAGTGATCCCGGCAATGGGTTCTCTCCAGCAGCACCTACGCTGGAGGACGTATACTTCAACGCTATCTCAACAAAAATGGATCTAGTCACCCTGTAAAACTGCTCGTATGTTTTGGTCTGTCTTTTCCTTTGAAATCCGTTATCGGCTGCAACGCCCCGCTACCTATATCTATTTCGCTGTTTTTCTATTCATCACAGCCTTGATCATTGCAGATGGAGGTACCCCGGCCACTGAAAAAGTGTATCACAATTCGCCGGCAATGATCGGCTCATTTTTTTGTCTGCTGGGTATCTTCAGTGTATTGATCAGTTCCGCTATCATGGGTGTGCCCCTGTTTCGTGATTTGGAACATAATACCAAAGAATATCTGCTTGCCACACCTATAGGCCGCACTGCCTATTTCTGGGGCCGCTTTAGCGGTTCATTTCTGATACTGATTTTCGTATGCTCCGGTGCCATCATCGGCTACATCGCCGGGACTTGGCTGGGGCCTTTGCTGGACTGGACCAAAGCAGAGAGATATGGACCCAATCTTACCATGAACTACCTATGGCCCTTTGTCACAATACTGCTTCCCAGTATGTTTTTTACCAGCTGCATCTTTTTCGGATTGGTAGCCTGGTTACGAAACAACAGGGTATTATACACAGCATCTATTCTGCTGTTCATATTGTATTTACTGTCCAATTTTCTGGTGAGTGACCTGGAAAAAAGAGATCTGGTTGATCTGCTCGATCCATTTGCCCTCAATACGTACAGTAATGCTACCAAGTATTTCACGCCCGCAGAACAAAATACTTTATTGACCCCGATGACCGGCAATCTATTGTACAATCGCTTGCTTTGGCCCGCCATCGGACTGGTAATTTTGTTGTTTGCTTATTTCCGTTTCAGCATTGTTCGCTTTGTGGCCAACGCAAGTCGGGGAGGGAAAAACAAGACAACAGATGAAAAAACTGCCCGGGTAGGGTTACCAGTTTTTAATCCGGTATTCAGCAATCGGCTGAACAGGTCGAATTTGTGGAGTCTGGGCAAACTCGAATTCAGGAATATCATTCGAGATACTTATTTCCTTTCCATCATCCTCGGTGCGGTTATTTTCTTATTCCTCGACGACTGGATTGGCAACCAGCAATATGGTGTGCCCGACAGACCTCTTACCATGAACATGCTGCTGTTTAAAACTTTTAATTACAGCCTCTTTGTATTTATCTTGATCATGTTCTATGCAGGTGAAACTGTGCACAGGGATCGCGCCACCAGATTCTCTAACATTGCAGATGCCTTACCTGTTCCTAATTGGGTGCAATTGGGATCTAAATTTCTAGCCATAACAGGTGTTTGCTTTTTGCTGGCAACAATTCCTATGATAGTAGGTGTAACCGTTCAGATTTTACAAGGTTTCTTTGAATTCAAGTGGGATTATTATTTCATCGACTTGTATGCCATCACTTTCTGGGATTACTTTCAGATGGCCTTACTGGCATTTTTTGTTCATGCACTGGTCAACAATAAATTTCTTGGACATTTCGTAGGTATTGGTATTTGGGTACTGATATTTATTGCTCGCAGTGTTCTGGAATGGGATTATAACCTGGTTTTGTACAGCTATAAACCCAGCTACCGGATTTCAGATATGAATGACTTCGGTCATTTTGCAGCACCCCTATTCTGGTTCAATCTTTACTGGACCGCTTTTGGCTTTATTTTATTAGTAGTGGCTTCCATTCTTTGGGCGCGCGGAAACAATAATACTTTCCGATCACGCCTTCAAGCTTTTCGAAGCAGATGGAATCGCACTACTTCCACTGCAATGATTATTTTATGTATCATCTGGCTCGGCAGCGGGGCATTTATTTATTACAATGTTAGTCAGCTGAATAAATACAGTACTTCCGATGAGGGAAAAGAACGATCAGCCAACTATGAAAAGAAATATAAGAAATATGAACGCATACCACAGCCAAAAGTAACTGATGTTCTCCTCTATGCAGATATATTTCCGCAAGAACGAGCGGTGAATATGAAAGTGCAACTAAAGGTGAAAAACAAGACCAATCGTACCATTGACTCGCTACACTTGCTTTCCGGCGATGGCCAGCATTACCAACTGTTGTACAACGGTTCTGAGTTACAACCTGTATACACGGAAGTTAGACCCCGCCCCAAACTCACCCTCGTCTACAATCGTCCGGATACAGGAGGTTACCGCATATTCCGACTGCCCGCTTCCCTCCTGCCAGGTGATACTGCTGTTTTGGAAATTAGAACAAGGGTAAGTAACCCTGGATTTGTGAATAACGGACTTACCAGAGAGATTGTGTACAATGGTACTTTCACCAATGAAGGTATTCCCTCAATCGGCTATAACGCAGATCTGGAATTGAGCAGTGATGAGGATAGAAAAAAATACAAACTACCGGAAAAGCAAGATGAACAACCACCCCACCGTGATCCGTATGGTGAAAGTACAATGCTGTTCAACGATGATGCCGATCTGGTCAGTTTCGAATGTTTTGTTAGTACTACTCCTGACCAAATTGCTATCGCACCCGGATACATCCAGAGAGAATGGACCGAAAACGGTCGCCGCTATTTTCATTACAAACAAGATTCCAAGTCCGATTACTTCTTCAACATCGTATCAGCCCGTTACTCGATTTTGAAAGACAAATGGGTGAGTCCTGAAGGAAAAGTAATTAACCTGGAAATTTATTATCATAAAGAGCATAACTACAACCTCGACCGCATGATGTCGGCCATGAAAGATGGTCTCCGCTATTATCAAAAAAACTTCGGACCTTATCAATACCGGCAGGTTCGAATCCTTGAGTTCCCCCGCTATGCGGCATTTGCACAATCCTTCCCCAACACCATCCCCTATTCAGAGGATTTCGGTTGGTATGCGGACTTCTCCGACCCGAATGACTATGACTACTTTTACTATGTAACACTTCACGAGCTAGCCCACCAATGGTGGGGTCACCAGGTGGTTCCCAACTATACCCGCGGTTCCAACCTCGTTTCTGAATCGCTCGCTGAATACTCAGCTCTAATGGTGGCAAAAGAGAAGTATGGCCATGATAATGTGCAGAGATTCCTGCGCTATGACCTAGATGGGTATCTCCGTGGCAGAGCAGGGGAATCAAAAAAAGAGAATGTGTTTATTAATTGTAATCGTTCATACCAATGGTATCAAAAAGGCAGTCTCATCTTATATGCCCTGCAAGATTACATTGGAGAGGATAAATTGAATGCACAAATCAAGGCATTCAGGGATAGTTTCGCATTAAAAGAAACACCCCCATTCGCAGGCAGCTATGATCTGTACGCGTTTATAGAAAAAGCCGTTCCAGACTCTTTGCGCTATTTCCTGGAAGACTCCTGGTTAAAAATTGCCCTTTATGAAAACCGCATACTCAAAGCAACTGCTAAACAGTTGAAGGGAGATGAATACGAAGTGAGTTTAACGGTGAGGGCCAGAAAAATGTATGCCGATGAAAAAGGAAATGAATCGGAAGCAAACAATACGAATGACTACATCGATATCGGTATTTTTACTGATGAGAAGACGGAGAAAAACGGCAGAAAACTTACACAACCTTTATACCTGCAAAAACATCGCCTGAAAAATGGTGATCATGTTGTAAAGATTCGGGTGAAGGGAAAACCTGTTAAAGCCGGCATCGATCCGTATAACCAACTCATCGATCGTATACCGGAAGACAATAAAATAGATGTGGAGCTGATAAAATAATAGGTCTAATTGCCAGCAATATAGCCAAGGTTATAAAAATTCTTCATGATAGATGGGCTGCCGGCTGTTTGAGTACATGCCGGTAGCCTTCTGTTATCATCCATTGAGCCAATCCATAAGTCAACATCACCCATACATCCCAGGTTGCAGGCGATTGAAAGAGGAACTTATTGAATGCCAGGATGGCATCAGAGAGAATAAAAAGTCCGATACCGGGAATAAAAAAAGAAACCGCAGTGCTGCGAAAATCTACCTGGTTCATCAGATTAAATGCCATCACCAGACTAAAGGATATCAGCACCATATAAATAACAACCGGTAATTGGTAGGAACCCAAACTGTCTTTCAGTGCAACATAAAAACCCAAAACTGCTAACAGGGCAAAAACGAAGCCCAAGCACGTATATATGGATAAACGAAGCGACTGTAGCATGAATAACAAACGACTGTTTGAGATATGTGTTAGCATAAAGGAGAGCATGCCGATCAAGAAGAACAATGCTCCATCAGCCATCAAAAGCAAATCACCCCACCATGAAAATAGCAGCGCTGCAATGGCCCATTTACCCAATCGATTTTCCATGACCGGCTTACCGGTAACCAGGATCAGATAAACAATGAGCACTGGAAGCAAAAGAGATTTTGTTACAAGTCGGGCACCCACATATCCGGAAACAATCGAAAAGATATGTATTGCCAACACGAGCAGGTAAGCACCCCTGAAAAGTAAAGCCGCGTTCTTCTTCATACGATCAGATTGATTAATTGTTAAAGCATGCCCGGGAAAATCCTGATATCACAACAATACTTACTTTTGCGCCACCATGCGCGAAGAAGAGGAAAATTTTATACACTTTTGGGCAGCCCGCGGCGCGGCAGAGAAAAGCAGTCCCCGTCCCTTACTGATCGGGTTCTCTTTCGGACTGGTTTTCGGTATTGCCACCCTTGTATCGCTCTATTCCGGTTGGGATAAACGAGCTTTTATGGTGGCTAATTCCCGGCTGAGCATGGGTTTTCTGCTTATAATTATCCTCGCAGTAGCTATTTTTGTGGCATATTTCTACCGGCACTTTCGCTGGGAGCGGAATGAAGAATATTACCAGTCCTTACTGGCCAAAAAAAAACGTGAAAATAAAGATGCCATGCAGCCTCCGGGGGCTGAAAATGGTCTAACCTAAAAATTTATATTGTGAAAAAACTAGTTCTCTTCTCCCTGATTGCCCTGACTGGCTTTGGTTGCCTGAAAAACGAACCAAGTGGTTGCCAGCCTGCACCTGTTCAATCTGAAAAAACCCCGATGGTGGCTTTCTGTACGGCACGTAATATTAGTTATACCGAGCACAGCTCAGGTTTATTGTACCAGATCATGGACCCCGGTCAGGGAACCCTGACACCGGCCGCCTCCTCTATTGTTACGGTACAATACGTGGGTAAGTTGATGAATGGAACAACCTTTGACTCTTCTTCTACCCCATTTACCAGTGGCCTATCGCAGTTAATCGATGGCTGGAAAATCGGACTGCCCCTGATCAAAAAAGGTGGAAAAATCAAGCTGGTGATACCTTCAGCCCTGGGATATAGCTGTACCGGCTATCCCCCCATCATCCCCGCCAATAGCCCATTGTATTTTGAAATTAGTCTGG
>CAYUXJ010000022.1:0-36262 GCA_964448845.1 uncultured Sediminibacterium sp. | reverse complement strand
TTGTATACCACCTGTATTTGAGGCAGTCCACCTACTTTTTCTACGAAGGGCTCACTTACTCCTTTTACATTTTTGATAAGCTCTGCCACTTTATTTGCCTGTGCATTCAGGATTTCCAAATCGGAACCATAAATTTTTATTGCCACATCCTGTTTGATGCCTGTAATGAGTTCATTAAACCGCATCTGCATGGGTTGTGTAATTTCAAAACTTACACCGGGTAAAATACTTAGTGCCTCTTCCATTTTTTCCATCATGGCTTCACGGGTATTTGCCGATGTCCATTCTTCTTTCGGCTTCATGGAAAGCATCATATCGCCTCTTTCGATGGGCATAGGGTCGGTAGGTATTTCAGCACTGCCTATTCTTGTTACCGCCTGTCTTATTTCGGGGAATTTATCTTTTAATATTTTTTCTGCCTTGCTGAATGTTTCTACCACCTGTGTTAATGATGTGCCTTGTTCCATCCTTATTTCAACTGTGAGGTCGCCTTCTTCCAGTGTAGGGATAAACTCACCACCTAAGCTGTTGAACAATATTATGCTGCCAGTAAACAATACTGCCATTGTAAACACAACGGTTTTTTTCCAGCGTAAAGCCCAACTCAGTATAGGTTCATAAAGTTTTTGACAAAAGCCAATTATTCTATCGGAAATATTCTTTTTATGCGTAGTTTTTTTACTTAGAAAAAGAGCACTCATCATTGGCACATAGGTTAATGAAAGTATGAAGGCACCCAATATTGCAAAAGCCACAGTTTGAGCCATTGGCTTAAACATTTTCCCCTCGATGCCTACTAACGCAAAAAGCGGCAGGTAAACAATTAAGATGATGATTTCGCCAAATGCTGCACTGCTCCTGATTTTTGACGCAGCTTGAAACACTTCATCATCCATTTGTGATTGTGAAAGTTTATTCAAACCAATATGATGATGCTTGCTCATGTAAATTCTGTGTACAATTGCTTCTACTATGATTACCGCACCATCTACAATAAGCCCGAAGTCAATAGCTCCTAAACTCATCAGGTTGCCGCTTACGCCAAACAGGTTCATCAGTATTATGGCGAAGAGCATCGCTAAAGGAATTACAGAAGCTACAATAAGACCCGCCCTTAAATTACCTAAGAGCAAAACCAATAGGAATATTACAATTAAACCACCTTCAATTAGATTTTTTTCTACTGTACCCATTGCCCTGTTCACTAATTTGGTTCTATCAATGAATGGTTCTATTACTACACCTTCAGGCAATGATTTTTGTATTTGTACCATTCGCTGTTTAACGTTGGCGATTACCTGTGCAAAGTTTTCACCTTTGAGCATGAGTGTAATTCCTGCCACTACTTCGCCCTCACCGTTTCTTGTAACTGCTCCGTAACGGGTGGCAGTACCAAACTGTACTGTTGCTACATCACGAATTAAAACGGGTATTCCGTTTACGTTCTTCACCACAATTTTCTCGATATCACTCAACGACTTTACCAATCCCAAACCACGAATGAAGTAGGCATTGCTTCTTTGCTCTATGTAGCTGCCGCCTGTGTTTTCATTATTACTTTCTAAGGCTTTATAAATTTCAGGAATGGTAATATTCATTGCATTGAGCTTTTCGTTATCCAAAGCAATTTCATACTGCTTTACATAACCACCCCATCCGCTCACTTCTGCTAAACCCTCTGTACCAGCTAACTGCCTGCGGACAATCCAATCCTGCATAGTACGCAAATCGGTAGCAGTATATTTGTTTTCATAACCTTTTTTAGCATGAATGATATATTGATAAATCTCGCCTAAACCTGTTGTGATGGGTGCTAAGGTGGGTTCACCCAATCCCTGTGGAATTTGTGCTTCTGCTTCTTTGAGGCGTTCGCTTATCTGCTGTCTTGCCCAATAGATGTCGGCATTGTCTTTAAACACAATAGTGATTACCGAAATACCACTACGACTAATACTCCGCTTTTCAATTACATTGGGAATGTTGGCCATCGCGAGCTCAATAGGAGTAGTTATGAACTGTTCTACTTCCTCTGCGCCTAATGTTGGGGCTTGTGTAATTATCTGTACCTGATTATTTGTGATGTCAGGCACAGCATCAATTGGCAACAGCATAGCGGATATAACGCCCCAAATAATGAGTACCAACGTGAATGCACCAATTATAAGTTTGTTCTTTATTGAAAACTGAATTATATTTTGAAACATTTTTTTCTATTTAGTAATATGACTGTATTTATGCATACTCCTTTTGGCAAAAGCTGCTAAAAAAATGATACAATAAAAGGGTTATAAAATTGTACTTAAATACTCTTAAACCCAACGACCGTTTTGCCTATTGGATTTTTTTCTTTTTGCCATTATGTAATGGAAAAAGATTAATTAAAAATGCCATACATGACATTTCTATGGCTATTCTACAATTTCAATAAAAGGAGTAATTAAGCTAATTTAGGCGGTTGCCAAATTGAATAGAAAACCTCTATATGAAAAGAGGAATTGTAAATAGGGTATTTTACCGACTGAAATGATATTATAACCCAATTGAAGTGCTGTATGGGTTGATAAAATGCCGATGACGGGCAGCATGAACAGTTACAAAATGGCGTACATGCCTCTGAATTTTGTTCATTATGGTTATGATTATTTTCCGCACTCACTACCTGAAAACTACTATAAAAAGACAGATTTAACTCGTTGCATGCGAAACATGACAACGTCAATAGATAAAAACTTAATGCTAATGTAGAAATTTTCATTATGGCAATATTAAACTTTTAAATGGAAAAAACCAACAATATCATATTTAATATGAATTTAAATTTCCAAGATTGTTTTATAAGTGATATTATCCTCGAAATAAAAATTATTCAAATTTTTCGCATGATTTCATACTTCACCACAAATATCAATAATTATTAAATTATATTGTATTCAATATTGTAAGTACCCCCTTTTTCAGAAAAGGAAAACAGCACATATCGACCTTTAAACACTTTTCCTAAAATTCGATTGGATTAACATTTTGGTTAGCTTCATTTAAAATTAAACGAAGTTTCAACCTTAAAACTTGTGCAGCACTTGTGTAGCAAACCTCCCAAAAACACCCATTTTGCTTCACAAAAAGACCCAAATATGGTCTTTAAATCAAATAAACACATGTTTTGTGATAATGTAGGTTGAAATGAATTGATTTTTAGCGTTTTATTAGCTCCTTCTTTGTATAAAAGGGAACTACCAAGAAATAACATCCTGTAAATTAAAAGGAAGTCAATTTTATTTAAAAAAATAAAATTAATTACACAAGTTGATTGGCAATTACAAGTAATTGATTTGGTTGTAATTGCCAATCAATATCTAAATTTTGATCTGTTCCCAATGTTCTTTGGCAAATAGTCAGGGTCGTATTCATTTGTATCTTCCAATAGGTCAATTTCCATATCCTTATACATATATAAATTTATCATCATTACAATATAGGCTACAACATCTTCCTTATATCCTGAAATCCCAATCTTATCACTCACTACATTATTTAACCTCATCGTATTTTCAATTATCCTTAATACATGACGATAACTTTGGCTGTTTATTATTTCTGCATTCATTTGAGAACCCTTACTCAAAGCAAATACTGCTATTTCAGGGTACTTTATTTCAATTTGGTTCTTATTTCTTCTTGCCATTAGTGTTTTGTTTTATCAAGTATGTCTTCTTTATGGCACCTTCTTCCTGTTCGCGGATTATATTAGAGGCTAAGGTTTTTAGTTGCTGCTCACTAATCAATAATTTTATCCTTTTTCTCGGTGTTTCACTTACAAGTGTCGTTAATTTCATAGTATATTTCTTTACTATAAATACCTCCAAAAAAGCTAATAAGACCCCTTATTTCTTCTTATTTTGATAATGCAGTGGTCATTTCACAAAAGGGAGTATATCTAATACATCCCACAGGTAGGAACAACTCAAAGTAAATTCTGTATTGGAATACTCCCACCTGAAAAAAATAGGAAACCAACCAATTATATAATAACCATGTCTTTACGACAAAAAGGTTCCTCAAAGAACAAATTAAGTACTTGGAATTAGTTAAACAATGACACCTCATAGTCCATGTCTATTGGTGGATCCTTTTTTCTATCACCGATTGTATCTACACTCATCCCAATCAATTTCGCTACTGCTCTGTTGGTAGGTTTTATGTTCTGTACATTCAATAAATCAATTGCACTATCAATTTTCTTACGCGTTTCCCATCTTGTAAATGCACCATTGATTACACTTGCTATCGTTTTCTTTTCATCACCCGAAAGTTCTTTATTATCGGGATTAAAATGAACCCGTTTAATCCTTGTTTCAATATGATACTCTCCTGTCCTATTGATATTATCAATAACGCTATTAAAGAACCTAACCAACTCCTTCGTTCTCATCCTTTCAGTTGTTTTATTATTGTTGATGAAGAATAAGTAAGAGTATATATAATCCAAATCCACCTCCTTATTCAAGTAGTAAAGCTGGTGTATTATTCTATAAAAGAAAGCGTGCTTGTAATCATCTCGTATCTTAAACATAATCCTTATTTCATCTAACACCTCTACCTCCTTAAATTCAACAACAGGATTAGAAACAGGTACAATAGTTTTAGTTTTTATGTTAGCCAGTATCTCGTCTAAATTATAGACATGATACCACTTGTACTTTTCATTATTATTACTTTTAGATAAATCGGAATCCAATGAATTATAAAAAGAAGAAGAATATGAACTTGGTTGAATTCCAATTTCTACATCATTTATATCTACATCAACCACACTATCGTTATTTACGAACACATCAGGATCATATGAAATAAACATTGCCCTACCGATGCCAGTAGCTTTGGGATCTACTTTTTCATGTTTCAATAAGGTAGTTCTTACTTTGTTCCATATAAAAGGGAAGGTGCCTTTTGTTATCTCGTTGCTTACTCTAACTAATATGGTTAGACCAGCACCTGACGGAGATAAACAAACTAATGCAACATTATTACCATATTGGTCTATTATCCTTTGCTTTTCTTGTAAAACATTTTTTACATTATCTAAATCAAAATATAAGAAACCTGTAAAGCAGATAAAGTTTTCCGTAAAATGGTCATCACTTAAATTTCTCTTCTTTACATCTACCTGCGGAGTAATATAAGGTAGTTGCTCCTTGAAGGTTTTGTAATAGCCATCACCTGCTTGTTTTAGATGACGGATAGTTTCTATTTGACCCCTGTGGGATCCGTTTAGGATTAATTGGTAAAGTTCCTGAAAATCAATCTTCCTGTTTGGAGTGGTGCTCTTGATTCCTTTTTCATATATAGGTATCATTAAAATAAAAGACCCCAAAGGTCAGCAGTGGAGGTGCTTTGTTTGGGGCTTCTAAAAATATCTTATGTGCTTAACGATAATATACTCCACATATATTATCACACTTGTATAATATAAATATTAGGTTTTAGAAAGTCAAGCCCCCTACTGAAAAAAAAATGCCAAAATTTTTAATTCAGTTTTCAGGGTCTTTCAAATTGGAGCAGATTTTACTGGAAATTTTAGAAACGGATTTGACCTTATTAGGTGGTATTCAGGGGGGCAGGGGCAAAAAAGAACGGATACGGCAGTTAAAATAGTCCCTCCTGCCCCACTACCTAACCCCAAACTTCCTTTAAAAATACAGGATGTCGTATATCCAAAAAATAATTTTGTTTTTTAATTAGCCACCCTTATCTTTGCAATCTAAACAACACAACCATGAGAATTAAATTTCCGCAAATACTTTGCTACGAAGATTGGTTAGACCTATTTAAGATGGGCTTTGTAGGTGATGATGAATTTGATGAAAATGGTTTAAGGAGGTTTAAGAAAAAGAATGATATTCCTTGGGCAGAAGATCCCGAAACCGCTGAAATGAAAATGGTCAGGGACGACATAATAACCACCATGGAAAAAAATAAAGCAGTCATGTTAGAATTGGAGCAGAAAATGGTAAAGTACCAGCAATTATATACTCTTGAAAATCCATCTGTTTATTTAGCAACAATCAAAGATTCAAGAAATGCAGAAGCACCAACCAATTCTTTAACGGCAAAAACATTTTGGCCTATGATGAACGGAAGGAGAAAGGAAATTAGAATTTACATTGGCAAAGAGAGTGAATATCCAGACCATAAAAAAATTCATGTGAGGATACTTGCAAAACAGAAAATGAAGGAAACCCTTTTAGAACGATATAACAATGGAGAACTGAAATAGATATGCTACATGAATAAAAAGAATGTCCTATGGGGCATTTTTTTACCCCAGCTTCGTATATCCAAAAATTATAATGGTTTTTGGAAGTGCCTTGAAAAAGGTAGGGGGATTTTTTTTGCCTCGTCGGTATATCCAATATAAAAACTTGTATTTAATAACGCTTAAAATAAATCAAATGAGCAAAAAAGTAGACCCAATCAAAGTAAGTGAATTAGAAATTCACCCAGCAGTCAAAGAGATTTGGCAAAAGAAAAAAGTTGAATTCATCAAATACACGATGAAATTAACAGGTCAAGAAAATCCAATCTATGTTGTTAAACGAAAGGATAAATTCTACGTAGTGGAAGGTGTTGTTCGTTTAGTGGCTGCACAAGAAATACCAATGGAGTTTCTTGATTGTATCGTACTTGATATTCCCGATAACCAAGTGATAGACCAACGATTACGACTAAACCAAAAAAGCAAGACACACATAAAAGAAACCTGTTATTACTTGGAGCACATGTTGGGATTGATTGGTAAAAGTCAAGGTAAAAAACACGAGTTGATGGGTTTTGGCAAATTTAATGATGAGGAAGAATTCGGTTTGGCTGGTAAAGACCGATACGAAATTGCATGTCATTATACAGGATTGGATTTTGGGCCATCCACATTAAGAAAGTTGATGAAAATTTACTGGCTTGAAAAGGAAGATGAAAAGGTGGCTAAATTGGAATTGTTGGAGTTCATTGATCGTGGTGAATTGTCTGTTGATAAGGCACACAAGCACTTGATGAAAAGAGATAAGAAAATCAAAGATAAAGAGGAACGCGAAAAAAGAGATTACGAAGGTAAGAGTACAAAAGGTTGGTACAAGTTATTCAACAAGTCATCATTAGATTTAAGTGATCTTGAAGATGGCAGTATCAAAATTACTGGTTTCTCACCACCTTATGAAGGTTCAATGAGATCCTACAGACACCAAGATGAATTAAAACACGGACAGGAAAAAACAACCGAAGAGTATATTAAAAATGGTATGGAGTTCCTCAAAGCATTGTTGCCGAAATTGCACATGGACGCAGTGGTATTCATTATCATCGGTGAATCTTATAAGGGTTCATACAATAGTGTTGTTAGCCGATACGAATTGGCATTAAGAGAGATTGGTTTTGATATTATTGGGGTTTGCCCATGGGTTAAAGAAAATCCAACTCCAGTAAAATTGAAGGAGTTTTTCCAACCAGCGGATGAAAAAATTATCGTCTGTAAAAAAATTGGGGGAAAACCAACATTTCACCCAACCTTGAAGCCATTAGAAGCAGGTGGTGGTGAAATTGAACTAAAAAGGAGTAGAGATGGGAAAAATGGAAAGTCCAACTACTATATAGGTGGTGATGGCACATCTATCACCAATGTGATTACGACACCTGTTTTCAATCATAATGAGTATAAGGATATTGACCCGTCATTTAAGCACGACGCACCTTCACCTAAAAAATTATACGAGATTTTTATTGAGACCTACTCAAACCCATCGGATACTTTTTTGGATATTTTCTGTGGTAGCGGACAAGGTTTAGATGTTGCCCTCTCCAATGGACGAAATGCAATTGGCTACGACATTGATCCCTTATCTATTGAATTCTGTGAAAAACGATTACAAAAAATATTAAACAACCCTGATATAGAGATCGGGGTTGCAGCATAAAATCAATTCCAATGAGTAATAAATCAAATAGTGCGTACTATAACCTTACAAAAAAAGACGAGTACTACACTCCTGCCCTTTTAGTTGATGTTGTATTACCTTTTATCAAATCCAATTCAGTAATATGGTGTCCATTCGATACAAACCAAAGTGAGTTCGTAAAAGTGCTTGATGGTGCCGGTCATTTAACTATTCAATCACATATTTGGCAGGGATTTGATTTTTTTAACTATCAACCTCCCAAGTTTGATTATGTAATATCTAATCCACCATTTTCCTTGAAGATGGAGGTGCTTGAACGACTACTTATGATTGGCAAACCATTTGCCATGTTATTGAACATGAGCTGTATGAATTATGCAGGAGTGAAAAAGATTGTTAGAGAAAATGAGATTCAACTACTTGTGCCAGATAAAAATGTAAGTTTTGATGGCATTAAAAGTCCACCATTCACAAGTGTATTCTATTGTTATAAGATGTTGCCAGCAGAAATGGTACATGTAATTGTTAGACATAAAAATACGGGCAAGAACTATGAACCATCGTCAATGTACAACTTGAATCTTGTTTATTAAAATTATAGCGGCAGTATCATTAGAATTTGTGAATTTGGCAGTGTGGTATAAAACAGCAGAATGCTAACAATTAGTTGTATTTGTACCACCTGCACTTTCACTTTTACAAAGATTAAAAAAAGTAAAGTGATGAAACCTTTTTCAAGAATATCAATTATGGATGCGGGGAAAATTATCAAGCTAAAAGACAGAGATACAATAGTATCATGGCTAAACGATAACAAGGTGAAAATCCATAACGATAAACGATATTATGTTTACCAGTTAGAGGTAGAGATGGAATACTTAAAACCATTGATACTTGACTGCAAAGAAAGATACCCCAACTTATGGAAGGAAAAGCTAAAAATCCTTTGTGATGGCAATAAGGCATTATGTGATCTATTTCTAATTGAGATGGATAATGAACATTCAATATCAACTCCTACCACAAGAATAAAGCCAAAAAATAAAGAACAAGAAGAACTATTAAAACGATTATACAGATGAGAAAATTAAAGTTGCCAAAGAACAATAGGAATGGCATTAAAATCTGGTGTCGCAAGTGCAGACAGAATAATACAGGGTGTAAGCACTTTGACTACCAAAATTACAGAGCAAACTACATTGACCCTATTACAGGAAAACACAAAAGTAAGATCCTATTGGCAACTGAATATGATGATGCAGTAGTTGAGGCTATCAATTTCAAGAAGGGTCTGGCACAACAACCAAACCTTAAACCAACCAATAATGAAGGAAATGACTACACACTTGGTGATGCGATAGTAAAATATCACATGTACCTAAATGGTGATACAGAGTACCAGCAATACAATAAAAAGCTAACACCCAAATACATAAAGGAGACCATTGGGTTTCTTGTTAAATTCCATGATAGTGTAAGAGAAAATAGGAAAATAAAGTGGATTAAACCCCCTCAAATCAATCGTGCGGATGTATCATACTTTTTTGGGAAGATAAAGGAAAAATACCACCCCAAATCAGTAAATAACATCATTCAATCACTAACCACCTTCTTTGATTTTCTAATAAACAAGGAAGATATTGAAATGAAGAACTATTTTAAGGAGTGTGTTAGTTTGCAGGTACCTAAAAGAACCATTCATACCTTAAACAAAGAAGAATTTGATGCAATATTGAATGCTGTTGATAGTTACACTCCTACCAAACTGAATAAGAATGGTACAAAAGAAAAAATGTACTACCCATGGATGAAGAACGCATTTAAGTTATTCCTCTTCGTAGGAGGTCGTAGAGAAGAGGTAGTGAGTTTGAGATGGTCTGATTACTTTGTATCCAATGTTGGTACCAAGTTTTTTATGATTAGAAACCTAAAAGTAGAAAGGATCCAAAAAACAGATAAGAGTTTTTCAGGGCTAGCACCCATTTGTAAGGATTTGGAGGATATGTTGATTGAATTAGGTTTGGAAGAGAAAAAACATACCGATGAGAAGATAATTGACCCAAACGAAGAATTTGCTTTAAGTAGTATAATGGAGAAGATTACCGATGCCTTTACTCATTATAGAATTGGTGCTGGTGTATTAAAACCATTCACATTAAAAGACCTACGAAAGACATATTTAACATGGATGCACCATGAGTTAGGAGAGAACACAGGTAAGATTACATCTCATGCTGGTACCAAAATATTGAAAGATCATTATATTGATCCACAGGTTCTAAATACTCTTGAATTAGCCGCATTAAAGGTCAATATATTTGGTAAAAAATCTAACACAGAGATTTAGCGCAGACATAAAAAAACCACTTGATGATTATTCAAGTGGTTCATTTTCAATATTTTAATTTCTGCTTTTTCTTCTTTTCTTACTCGTTATGAGCCCGACGAGCTACCGCTGCTCTACCTCGCGATATAGGAGTGCAAAGGTACGTACTTTTTGTTTAGTAACCAAGTTTTAAAGGAAGCAGGTATGGCTACATTGAAAACCGCTCAATAGTGAAGGGAAAAATGTTAGATACAAAGTTGCCGGATTGTCTGCAGGTGTTGGGTGGTTAATCCTATCAATGGGGCTGTATGAACCAACCGCGCCTTCACATGAGCAGGTAGGTCATGTAAAGAACTGTCATCATCGATTATGATAAAGTCACCAGGGGGAGTGTGCTGAGTTAACCAATGCAAAATTTCATCTTTACGGCTTAAAAATATCGGCTGGGTATCCATCAATTCAAACTCGACGATTCGAATGCCGCGTCGTAAGAATATATCTTTCCATTCTTCAACATTCCACCGAGACCGATGTGAACTGGTTAGAAGTATCCGGGTAGTGGGCTCTATCAGCTCTTTTAGAACGCTTACAGCCTGCGAACTAAAAGCCGGAAAGCCATCAGAAAGCAGTGCAGGTTGTTGCCATGCCCGGCGGGAACCATCACTCCATCAATATCGAGTAAAATGAGCATGGCTTAAAGTTATGCGCTTTATTTCAAAATTTCGATGAGCGCATCTATTGAATACACATGATAGAATGCATCTTGCCGGTTAAGAAATTTAATTTTTCGGGAGTGTCCCAATCTTCCGCAATTAATTGAACATCTTTCCAGCTATATAAATGATGATTTGAAGGCCGAATGCCAGGATACTTATCAATTGGAACGTTTACCAACTTAGAGGCAATATATCGATGGTGTCCGTCTATAATCAAGGACTTATCAAGTATAATTCCGGGAAATTGAAGTCCAATTCTCATTTTTACATTTAGCCGATAAATAATTGGGAAACAGATTCTGCTTTGGGAAGGCAACATATCCCAATGATAAGAATCCAGCTTCTCCTGCACATCTTCGATGAAAAGATTACCCATCTGTTTTTTTACAAATAGATAAGATATCAAATTGGAAAAAAAGAGAGAAAATACCTAGTACGAAATCATCTTACACTTATTTGGAACCGAAAAAAATAGTAAATCATAGATGATAGCATTAAAAATAATCTTACTTTAATGGCATGGAAGTACATCACCACGCTCACCACGATCGAAAAACCTGGAAATCTTACATCTGGGAATTCCTGATGCTTTTTCTGGCTGTATTCTGCGGATTTTTAGCCGAGTATCAACTTGAACATAAGATAGAGAAAGACAGGACGGAAGAACTGGCGAAAAGTTTTTATCAGGAACTGAAAAATGACTCTATTACTGCTGAGCTAAAAGTGAAAAACAGACTAAAGCAGGAAGCGGCGCTGGACTATATGATTAACTTTTTCAGGGACAGTAGCTTTGAGCATCTTTCCAAGCAATTTCAAATTAATTATCAATATGGAATCAATTTTAGAACCCCTATCATTTTTGAACCGAGAACCATCATTTTAGACCAACTGCGTAATTCAGGTTCTTTGCGCTATTTTAAAAATGAAAAGCTTCAACTACTGGCAGGCGAGTTATCAGTTGCAATAAAAAGTATTTTGGAAAGACAGCAATTGGAAGACCAATCGCGCAAAGAACATGTTACTCCAATTCATATTCAACTCAATGACCATACTTTTGATACAGAAATGCGACACAGAAATGAATCATTGATTGAATCCATAGCTGTTTATGAGAAAAGTGATGATTTTTTCCCTTTTTTTATTGACAAAACTGAAGCTGTTGATAGAAAAAAAATCATTAAAGGTCTTTACTACCACAAAACAGCAGGACTTATGTCGACACGTAGATTACACATAAGAAACTATCAGCAAATAAATGTCCAACTTCTGCAGATCCTGCGTCAGGAATTTAATATCAAGGACTAAAAAAAAGTGACTAATCCGTAGTGCTTATAACATGAATGGATCATAGTATATTTAAATCATCATGGCGACTACCAAAAGTAAAACTGTACATTCAATCTTGATGCCTGCTCCCGGCATCTTACATGAATTAACGCCCGATATTGAAAAAGTATTGAAAGAAGACGCTGAGCTCTTACAACGCTGGAACTCACTCACCCCCATTCAGCGCAATGAATGGATCTGCTGGATTACTATTGTAAAAAAAGAAGAAATAAGAGCAGCGCATATTCAACAAATGATGGAACAACTCAAACAAGGAGACCGCCAACCCTGCTGCTGGCCGGGCTGTCCTCACCGAAGGCCCTCTGCCCAAAAATGGTTCAGACAAAGCAAATAAAAAATCTCCGCATGGCGGAGATTTAATTATTCTGTGAAGTGAGATTTTCAATACCCAGAGATCCAACTAAGACTTGCGTGAAAAAGAGGAAGCTCCTGTGACCCGTATTCCTTTTAACCTGGGCTCCCCTTTATAATGCACTGAGCTGGCACCGGAGGCCTCCACTGTTAATGAATTGCTGATGCTCATCTGAACATCAGAGGCGCCGGAAGCATTGATTTCGGCATCGACTGCATCCATATCATATCCCTTAAAACTGGAAGCTCCGCTGGCCTGTACTTTAATCCGTTCGGCTTTGCCTGTGAACCTGCAATCGGAGGCACCGGTTAATAAAATCTGAGTGTTATTCAAGTGCACTTCTCCCTTGAAATTACTTGCACCCGATAGTACTACTTTCAAATCGTCAGATTTTAATACCCCGGCTATATGGATATCACAAGCCCCAGATACATTGATGGATTCCAGTTTTTCAACGGACACATAGGCTTTTGCTTTCGGATTTACCATCCTGTTTCCCCAGGCATTTCTGTATTTAAATGAAACATATAAAGTTGTACCCCGAACCTCTGTAACGATGGCCTCCCGGTAATCTTCTGATGAAGCGCTCACCGCTACCCCCGTTTCTTTTCCCTGTGTCAAAAAGATATCGATACCTCCCTCTGCCTGTATAGATGTAAAGCTGCTGACTTTCCTCTTCTCTGCGTTCGGGTCCTTGACAGTGTGAATGGTTTCCTGAGCATGAACAAAGTTTAGGCCCAAGAGTGCAATAAATAATAATATGCTTTTCATAATGCTTTTTTATGTAAAACGAGGGGAAGATAAAAAAGTTACATTGATTTTGAAATTATTTACTGATACGTACCTTTGCAGCGAATTCCCGGGGTGCAGAAAAGGAAAAACCGAACCTGCTGAGATAATACCCGTTGAACCTGAACAGGGTAATGCCTGCGAAGGGAAGGTGATCATCCCTCTCTTGCTGTCTTTCCTGTTCCTATTGTTAACTTTTAAACCAGTAACATGAAAAAGTTATTAGGAACATTGTTATGCTTTGCCATTTATTGCCTGCCTCAAGCGCAGACTGTATCAACCACCCGTATGATCGGGATGGTAAAAGATGCGAAAACCTTACAGCCCATTGTCGGCGCTACCGTATGGGTAGGTAACAAACAACAGATCACCAATGAAAAAGGAATTTTTGTTCTTGCTGTTCCTTCTTCCCCCCAGAAAAAAATACTAATTGGTTCTGCCGGGTATACGTCTTTCGAGCAAGGACTGGGCACCCCCAGTTCCGATACAATGCAATTCTTTCTGCAACCGTACATTGAAATGTTACAGCCACTGGAAGTAACCGCAGTAAGGGCTTCCGACCGGGCGCCGTTTGCCAAAAGCAACATCACAAAAGAAGAGCTGAAGAAACTAAACCTGGGAATGGATATTCCTTATGTATTGAACCAGCTTCCCTCAGTAGTGGTGAATTCAGATGCAGGCAATGGCGTTGGATATACCGGCATCCGAATACGCGGATCGGATGCTACCCGCATCAATGTTACCCTGAATGGCATCCCCTACAATGATGCAGAAAGTATGGGTACTTTCTTCGTTAACCTGCCCGATTTTACTTCATCCGTTAACAGCATTCAGGTGCAACGCGGTGTGGGCACTTCGAGCAATGGTCCGGCTGCCTTCGGTGCCTCCGTGCATTTATCTACCAACGATGTACGTGAGAAACCTTACCTCGAGATAAACAACAGCATTGGCTCTTTCGGCACTGTTAAACACACGCTGCAAGGTGGTACAGGAGTGATCGGAAAGTATTTTACGGTTGATGGTCGCATCAGCAGCATTCGGAGCAATGGCTACATAGACAGAGCTTCCAGTGACCTGCGTTCTTTCTTTGTAGGCACCTTATTCCGGAAAGGTCAAACCAGCATTCGCTTCAACGTTTTCTCCGGGAAAGAAAAAACCTACCAGGCCTGGTACGGTGTTCCGGAAAGTTTGTTGTCGACCAACCGCCGTTTTAATCCTGCCGGAACAGAAAAACCCGGTGAACCCTACGATAATCAAACTGATAACTATCAGCAAACCCACTATCAGTTGTTTTTCAACCAGCAACTGAAAAATAGCTGGACAGTAAACACCACCAGTTTCCTGAGTCGTGGTAAGGGATTTTATGAAGAATATAAGGCAGATGAATCTTTTGCTAAATACGGTCTTCCGCCTTTTATCAGTGGCGGTGTAACCTATACAAGAACCGATTTAGTGAGACAACTGTGGCTCGATAATTATTACTATGGTCAACTCTTCACCCTGCAAAAGAAGCAAGATAAAAGAGAAGTGACCATTGGCGGTGGAATTACCCGTTACGATGGTGAACACGTTGGAAAACTACCCTGGCTGCAACGGGGCACACAACCGGCCAACTATCGCTTTTATGACTTGCCCGCCTTTAAAAACGATGCTCACTTGTATGTAAAATGGCAACAAAACATCAGCAGTCGCTGGAAGGGATTTGCCGATCTGCAACATCGTCTGGTTCGGCACGTGATGAATGGCTTCCGCAATAACCCAACCCTACGCATCGATCGGTCTTTTTCTTTCTTTAATCCGAAACTGGGCTTGAGCTACCAACAGGGAGGCACACAAGCCTTTTTTAGCTTCGCTGTTGCTAATAAAGAACCCAACCGCGATGATTTTCAAGCTGGCATCAATTCACAACCGCGTGCCGAGCGCCTGCTCGATTGGGAAGCTGGCTGGCTGCACCGTACAGAAAAAAGTTCCATGGGTGTTACCCTTTTCTACATGGATTACCGTGACCAGCTGGTATTAACCGGTCAGATCAATGATGTAGGTGCTTACACCCGTACCAATGTGCCCCGTAGTTTCCGCGCCGGTATTGAAATTGAAGGAGGCATCCGCCTGCTGCCGGCATTACAATTGAATGGTAACCTGACCATCAGTCAAAACAAAATCAGACAATTCACTGAATACATAGACAACTGGGATACGGGTGATCAAGATAAAATAGTGCATCGAAACAAAGATATTTCGTTCTCACCACCGGTAACTGCCAATGTCACCCTGAACTGGAAACCATTGCCTGCCTTAGAATTGGACTGGCTGCATAAAATGGTAGACCGTCAGTTCTTAGATAACACCTCGAATGCTGCCCGCCAGATCGCTGCTTTTTATGTGCAGGATATACGTATGAATTGGAAAGTGCCTGTGAAAACATTTAAGGAAATCAGATTGGTAGTGCAAGTATTCAATCTGCTGAATAGGCAATATGCCCCCAATGGCTACACGTATCCCTATTTAACAGGTGGCACATTGTTTTCCGACAACTATTTTTATCCGGTAGCGGGCAGGCATTTTATGGCTGCGCTGAACATTAGTCTCTGACGCAACTGTAATTAGCTAGGAAGGAAACTGCTCTTTCCACGCGAGCATGCCGCCTGAAACATTGATAACATTGGTAAAGCCGGCAGCTGAGAGGATGTGGCATGCCTGTCCGCTCCGATTACCACTGCGACAATATAAGTAGACGGGTTCATCCTTCCACTCTTCCATTGCATCCAGTTGGAGCATTTGAACCTGACCCAGTGGCAACAGTAACCCTCCGATGTTAAAATCGGCGTGTTCATGAGGTTCACGAACATCAACCAGGTGAATGGTCTCACCGCGATCCAGCATCGCTTTCAATTCCTGTACAGTGATTGTCTTCATAAAAATAATTATGGATGATAAGGTGTTTGTGTGGTGTCGGCCGGACTGGGTGGTGTGCTGCTGATGTATAAATCAATCAGCTGACCAGATTTAATTTTGGTAACGACTGAATATCCATTGATATCCAGAGAATCAGATAAAGCCGACGGGGATTGTTTGACCACAAAAGAAGCCGCTGAGTCTGTGATTGGATTTAGGGCTACCACCACACCTATATTGATGTTCAAGGTCTGCAACATCAACTTAGCTGCCTCAAAGCTAAGTCCCACCAATTGAGGTACATCCATTTCTCCACTTCCTTCCCCACTTCCCAATACAAAATTAATAACTGTACCGGTGGGTATTTTGGTACCCGGTGCAATGGGGCGATCACCTACTAACTGCTCTAACACAGCATTGCGGGCAATATCAGGACGATAGGTGAGACTTCCCATCTTAAGTCCCAAACTAAGCAGGAACATTTCTGCACTCTTCAAAGAGAAACCTGCCAGATTTGGCATTTCCACCTGCGGTGGAACAGTACGATTGATGGTGAGATAAATTGTTCTGCCGGTCTTCACGATGGCATCGGCTTCCGGTATCTGACGCACCACGGCCTGTTTAGCCAGGGTATCTATGTATACTGAATCCTGAATCACTACTTCAAGTCCACTGGCTTCCAATATTTTAATGGCTGCCTGCACATTTTGTCCGGTAATAGAGGGCACTTTCTGCGTTTTTCCCAATCCGGTCATCCAAGCCAGCGAGCCGAAGAAAAGTAAGAGTAAAGTAATCGCCAGCAATACGGCGAAAACCATATTGACCCAAAGGGGCTTGCTGGTAATTTGCCGGATTAATTTTTTCATAGCGGTTCCTGATTACAGGCAATATTAAAGGTAAAATCGCAAACAGTTGCTAATGGACTTATCGTTGCAGGGCTTCTTCAATCAAAGCCCCATAAAAATCAGTCAGGTTCCAGCCCATGGCCTTCACTTGCTGAGGGATAACACTGGCAGCACTTTGTCCGGGTACTGTATTCACTTCCAACATATAGGGTTGTTGATATTTACTGCTGTAAATAAAATCTACCCGAACTACCCCTCGGCAATTGAGTACTTCATAAGCTTTTCTGGCGGCGGCCTCTAACTGCTGCTGCATAGGGGGCGTTATTTCTGCCGGCGTAATCTCTTTGCTTTTTCCCTGGTACTTAGCTTCGAAGTCAAAGAATTCATTTTGGGTGACGATCTCGGTAATGGGCAATACAGTGATCACCCCATCCCGACGAAAAACGCCTACCGTGAATTCTCTTCCCTCAATATACTCTTCTACCAGCAGCTGGCTATCTTCTGCGTAAGCTTTCCGCAGTGCGGGCCCAAGTTCCTCAGGTGTATTCACCTTGCTCATACCCAGACTGCTACCGCCGTTGTTCGGTTTAACAAACACGGGCAGTGTCAGGTGATGTAAAATTTGTTCCGGAGAGAAGGGGGTATGTGCAAACAGATGCAGCGAACGGGCAACATGAATACCAGCGAATGCTACCACGGCAACCGTGAAGCGCTTGTTGAAGGTCAGGGCAGATGTTGCAGCATCACAACTGGTATAGGGTAAAGCGAGCAGATCAAAATAGCCTTGCAGTTTACCATCTTCACCCGGTGTTCCGTGCAGACAAAGCAGTGCCAGATCAACTATTACTTTTACCCCATTATCGATGATGGAAAAATCATCCCGATGAACGGGGGTGCGTTCCCCCGCAGGGGAAACATACCACCAACCGGTGGGATGGATGTCAATATAGTAAACGTTATACAGATCGCGGTTCAGATTTGACTTCACCGTTTCTGCACTCTTGTAGCTGATTTGAGCCTCACTGCTGAGACCCCCTGTAACCAGGGCAATGTTTTTTTTCATGTGTAACGATAAAAAATCCCGGTGATCTCTTCGGCGTTGTGCGAAAAAATCACCGGGATAAAATGGTAACCACCCTTTCAGGCAGCAACATTCATCAAATATGCATTTTCTCTTTTTTTCCCAGCAATTCCTCCACTGTTTCCCTGTATTGTTCGTCAGGAACGCAGCAGTCTACCGGACAAACAGCAGCACACTGGGGTTCCTCATGGAAGCCCTGGCACTCGGTGCACTTATTGGGCGTAATGTAATAAGTATCTGAACTGATCGGGGCAAAACGTTGATCGCTATCTACAACAGAACCATCCATCAAGGTATAGCTACCTTTTATGGATGTTCCATCTGAGATGGACCACTCAACACCACCTTCGTAGATGGCATTATTTGGACATTCGGGCTCACAAGCGCCGCAGTTAATACATTCATCTGTAATTTTGATCGCCATAGGGTTTATTTGTTAATGGGTGAATCGAAATTTCTCTCCTCAAAAATACGGTGGAACAATGATTTTACAAGAACGAATTGAAATAATGTGTGAATTGGGCAAATATATGTCCGGAACTGACCCCAACTGGCTTAGTAGCAGGGAACGGGCCGGAAGGGAAAATACCTGGTTCATACCCCGATTTGTGGATGCTGCCGTTACCGCCATCTGTGAGGAAATGCTGACCCGACCTTTGTTGGAAAAGTGGACAACTGCTTATCCACTGCCGGTAGCAAATGCTGCTCCACAGCGGGTAGGACTCATTATGGCAGGCAATATACCCCTGGTCGGATTTTTCGATCTGCTGTGTATTTTCATTTCCGGCCATCGGACTGTGGTGAAGCCCTCATCGAAAGATAAATGCCTGATCACCCACCTGATTGAGCAGATGAAAGCCATCGATCCGCGAACGGCTGATTATATTGAAATGGCAGAAAGGCTGCAAGGATGTGATGCCTATATCGCCACCGGCAGCAACCAGTCGGGCAGGTATTTCGATCAGTATTTTGGCAAATATCCCCACATCATCCGGCGTAACAGAACCTCTGTAGCGGTTTTGACGGGTGAAGAAACCAGCGAGGAACTCGTTGACCTGGCAGGCGATATGCAGCGCTATTTCGGACTAGGCTGTCGCAATGTCACACAGGTATGGGTGCCAACAGCGTACGACTTCCGGGGCCTGCTGGAAGCGTTGAAGACCTATGATTTTGTAATGGATTTGCCTGCTTATCGGCACAATTTTGATTATCACCTGACCTTGCTGATCATGCGGAATCAATTCTATATGACCAATGAATCGGTGGTACTTACCGAGCACAACGCACCTTTTTCACCGGTTAGCCAAATCCATTATCAGTTCTATTCACCTGGAACAGATCCCCGGACTGCATTGAGTAAAGATGATACTATCCAATGCATAGTGGGAAGAGGCGGCATTCCTGCCGGGCAGGCACAAAAACCCACCCTTTTTGACTATGCCGATGGTGTAGATACTTTACAGTTCCTTATCGACTTACCTATCAAAGCTTAGATGAATTTGCTTCAAAACCACCTCATCTACGAAGTTGCTCGTAAAACTTTGTTAAATGGGGAGCAGGAAGAACTGCCATTTCTTCCTATTTAGTTTCTTTGCAATGAGAGAGGCATATATTTTGATTGATTATTAAAAAGCATCTTTTTATGAGTCTGAATTGGAAAAACGTTTTGGCTATTGTAGCCATCAGTGCAGGTACAACCATCGTCAGTATTTGGGGCTATGGAAAATTTGTGCAAGCGGATACTTCATCCGGTTCGCAGGCAACGAACCAGCTTCCGGTGAATTACGCCGGATTTACTAATACCGGTGGGAATAATGGATCGAGTGTAGACTTCACCCCCGCCGCTACTACAGCTACACCAGCGGTGGTGCACATTAAAACCCGCACCAAGGCAAGACAAGCCACGGTGCAAGAGCAAAGACGTCCGCGCAACAACCCATTTTTTGACTTTTTTGGCGATGACTTGGGTGATTTCTTTGGTGGTGGTCCGCGTGTTATTCCGGAACAAAGAGCCAGTGGCAGTGGCGTAATTATTACACAGGATGGTTACATTGTAACCAACAACCACGTGATCAATGAAGCAGATGAGATCAATGTAACACTTGCCAATAAGAAAACTTATAAAGCCACATTGGTGGGTGCAGATGCCAGTACCGACCTGGCTGTCATTAAAATTGAGGGTAAAGGATTACCCTATCTGATTTATGGCAACAGCGATGACACCAAACTGGGACAGTGGGTATTGGCCATTGGCTATCCGCTTTCGCTGGATGTTACGGTGACGGCAGGTATTGTGAGTGCAAAAGCGCGTTCTATTGGTGTGAACGATCGCCAGAGTACTACAGCCATTGAGTCATTCATTCAGACCGATGCAGCCGTGAATCCGGGTAACAGTGGTGGTGCATTGGTGAATACCGCCGGAGAATTGATCGGCATCAATTCTGCCATAGCCTCTCCTACCGGATCATATGCAGGATACTCGTATGCTATCCCGGTGAACATTGTAAAAAAAGTAGTGACCGATCTGGTGAAGTTCGGAACTGTACAAAGGGCTTTTATAGGTATACAATATAATCGTGAAGGAGTGGAAATTCCGGAAGAAGAGAAAAAGAATATTCCCGGCTACAAAGAAGGTGAAGGTGTTTATGTAACCGATGTTCCAGCAGAAGGTGCTGCTGCACAGGCAGGCATCAAAAAAGGTGATATAGTAACCAAATTAAATGGTGTATCGGTAACTACCGGTCCCGAATTGCAAGAACAGATTGCCCGTTACAAGCCGGGTGATAAGATTTCGTTGACTTATCAGCGTGGCGGAAAAGAAAATACGGTTCCCATTGTGTTAAGAAACAAATCCGGTAACACCGAAATCGTGAAAAACAACACCCTCCTAGATAAACTGGGTGCTGAATTTTCAACGGTTGATGCAAAAACTGCTGCTGCCAATAGAATCAGCGGTGGTGTGGTGGTGCGGAAAATAAAAGATGGTATCTTAAGAAAGAGAACCCGCCTTGAAGAAGGTTTTATCATCACCAAAGTGAATAACCAGGAAGTGAAAACGATAGCTGATTTTGAACGTGTGCTGAATTCAAATAAAGGTAAAACGGTGATTATGGAATGTGTTTATCCGGGTGCGGAAGGCATTTACCCTATTCCGCTTAATCTCAGCGATTTAGGTAATGACGAATAAATAAGAGCAGGAAATAAATATTGAAAGAGGGGGCAGTTAACTGCTCCCTCTTTTTATGTCAGCTTTTCATATACCAGGAACTCCCCTTCCATCAACTCAAAGTGTTCCCGATGATTAAATGTATAGATAAGTTCAGAAAATAATTGTCTGAATGATCCGTTCAGCCAGGGGTGTTCCAGGGTAACGGTAGCTCGTCCCTGGCGAGATACATTCAGTAATACCAATACTGTATCGGCTTCTTTTTTTCTGAAAAAAATCAAAAGCTGCGCATCTGCCGGTGTGGATATAAGCCGGCATTCACCTGCTGTGATGGCAAGATTACGTTGACGCAGGCGAAGAAGCCGTTGGTAAAAATCATGCAAAACAGGTGGCGTCTGCCAGGTCAGTTCATCTTTATTGAAAAATGCCAGTCGCCTGGTATTGGCATTCTCTTGTCCGCTATAAATCAGTGGCATACCCGGCCAGGTGCAGGTAAATACAGCCCATGCTTTGGCCGTCGCACCATACTTTTCATATTCCGTTCCGTTCCAACTGTTCTCATCATGGTTACTCGTAAAAAAAAGGCGGTTGGCAGCGGCGGGATTTTTTTCTGTGTAACCCAGCAGCACATCACGAACAACACCTAATCCGTTTTCACCCCTGCTGAATTTTTCAGTTACGTGCATCCAATGCCAGGCATAGATTGTATGAAATACCCGATCATATTCCGGTTGTTCGCACTCTGCTAACCAGTACAAGGGACGAATGGCATCGCAATGACGACGAGCTGCCTGCCAGAAATCGAGTGGAACCAGGTGTGCCATATCGCAACGAAATCCGTCAATACCTACTTCCCGCACCCAAAATGCCATCGATTCCATCATAGCCATGCGCATATCTTCCTTGCTATAATCCAGATCAATTACATCTGTCCACCCGTTTTTCTCGGTAAAATTTCCTTCGGCGTCTTTGATATACCAATCCGGATGCTCCTTCGTCCAGTGGTGATCCCAGCCGGTATGATTGGCTACCCAATCAATGATGAGGTACATACCCAATTCATGAACCTGTTGCACAAGTGCCCTGGCATCGTTTAGAGTACCAAATTCTTCATTGGTTGTTACATAACTGCTGCAGGCATAATAACTACCCAGTGTATCTAATCTTTTTTCTTTCCCTATCGGAGTCACCGGCATCAGCCAGATGATTTGAATGCCCATGTCGCGTAACCGAGGCAAATGCTGACTGAAAGCACGGAAAGTACCCTCGGGTGTGTATTGCCGGATATTCACTTCATACACATTCGCCCCCACTGCCCATGCTACCATACTTGCTGACATGATTAGGTTTTTAATTTGAAAAACATGCACACCGGTTCTATCCAACTCCTGTTTCTTCTGCTACCCCGATACTTTGTCTAATTGACGGTAAAAAGAATTGAAAAGCAAGTGCCAATAATACCACTACAATTGCGCCAATTACGTTTAACCATAAAAATCCGAGTCCAATATAACCCCATTTATCGAGTAGGAAACAGGCAACAACCAAACACTCACCAAGTATGGCTGCTCTGAAAACGGCGGGACCACTGATTTTTTTGAAATAGAGTGCTACAAGAAAAATACCGAGTATGACCCCATAAAACAATGACCCTAATACATTCACTGCTTCAATCAGGCTTCCCATGCCGGTAGCAAGTTCAGCAGTGATGATGGAAAATATTCCCCAACCCAGGGTATAATACTTTGATACCCGGTATTCCTGCATTGAGGCTTCTATCTGGGTGCTATCGTGTTTTTTCCCGCGCAAGCGAATATGGAAGTCTATTACGGTACAAGCCGCCTGTGAGTTGAGAGCAGCCGCAATAGATCCCCAGGCTGCCAGAAATATGATAGCGATCAAAAGACCTACCAGTCCGGCAGGTAAATGATCGACTACAAATCGGAGGAAGATATAATTGGTATCATTGGTATCTGAAGTGGGCACCGCTTTTTTCAAAACAGATTTGTATTCTTTTTGTAAAGAATCCATGGTCTGGCGTGTTGTCTGAAATACATGTCGGCTGGCGGCATCCTGCTTATCAACAAAAGCGATGCTATTGCTTTTTTGTTGCACCTGAAGCACCTGATAACTGCTGTCTAGTTGTCGAAGTTCTGGTGCATAACTCGTTTTCATTGCCTTATCTGCCACTGACTGATTAAAAAATACCGGTCCGGGATTAAATTGATAATAGCTAAACAACAGTGTTCCCAACAAAAGTATAAAGAACTGCATGGGTACTTTCACCAGGCCGTTCATCAGCAAACCCAATCTGCTTTGGGTATTATCTTTTGCGGTGAGGTATCTGCCTACCTGTGATTGGTCCGTTCCGAAATAAGAGAGCGCTAGAAAGAATCCCCCAATTACACCACTGATGATGTTATAGCGATCTTTCCAATCAAACCCCTTTTCGGAAATACCGGTGGTGATGATATTGAGTTTTCCCGAGGCCCCGCTGATTGTAAGTGCATCGGTAAATCCGACGCCTGCAGGTAAATAGTGAACCACATAATACCCTGCGATGAACATGCCGCCAAAAATAATCATCAGCTGCAATTGCTGTGTATAGGCCACCGCACGGGCACCCCCACTCACAGTATAAATAATGAGCAGACCACCCATGAAAATATTCGTCCAGAAAATATCCCAACCGAGCAGAGAAGACAGAATCAATGAGGGGGCATAAATACTGATACCGGTAGACAAGCCCCTGGAGAGCAGGAACAGCGTTGAGGTGAGTACACGGGTTTTGAGGTCGAAGCGTTGCTCCAAGAATTCATATGCTGTAAACACTTTCAGCTTATTAAAGAGTGGAACAAAGCTGACAGCAATAACAATCATAGCGAGGGGAAGACCAAAATAATATTGTACAAAACGCATCCCATCGGTGAATGCTTGTCCGGGTGCCGATAAAAATGTTATGGCACTGGCTTGTGTACCCATGATACTCAATAATACAAGGTACCAGGGCATAGATCGATTACTGAGAAAATAGCCCTCCAGGTTTTTACTGGTGCGACTTTTATAAAGACCATAGGTCAAAATGAGCAAAAGGGTAGTACATAAAACCAGCCAGTCGACCTTACTCATGCAAATGTTTTTGTTAGCCAGGAAAAGAAAATGATCTCAGCGATGAGTACTACAATCAGGAGTACATACCAGGCGGTGAAACTTCCCATGGGAGGCGTTTCTGCCGGGGGAGGCGTGGTAACAGGTTGTATGTAATCCGTTTTATTTTCCATGTACTTCATTGATCGACTTTGCTACTACATTTATTTTTTGGTCAATCCGCCTGCCAATAATCCCAACAATAAACCTATGATCAAACCAATCTTTACATTCTTCAAAAAAAGTCCGATCAGTACTCCAATAGCAACAACGGTAAATATACCTATGCGTCTCTTCTGCTGCATATTAGGGTTGATTCTTAGGCAATGCAATCAGGTTGGCCAGGATTCGATAAGCCCCCGGTACACCGGCAGGTAATTGCCGAAAGAGCACGAGTCCCACATATGTTATATTTCCTTTTCCATAGGGTGCCGTAATCAGGCTACCACCTTTGGTGGCAGGTTTTTCGCCGGTATCTGCCATAGCGAGGATAGAGGTAAAGCGACTGTCGGTTTGCTCAGCGTGGTAAGTACTCCGCTCCTGCACCCATCCTTCGAAGTCAGCAGCCGAAATAGTATTGGGATAAGTGAGCAAGGGGTGTGCTGGCTGCAGAAAACTGACTGGCGCATTTTCTTCCGTCACCCGCTGTGATGAATTCACCCGGAAGGGATAGGGACCGGCTGTGATTGTTTTTATACCTACCTGGTTGCTTTTCATATATTGAATGATCAGGTGACCGCCATTCTCAATATACTTGTTCAATACTTCATTCCGATTAGAGAGGTATTCATAAATATTGTAGGCACGGATACCGGTGATGATGGCATCGAATTGACTGAGATAAGGCATTTGTAAGTCTGCTTCACTGAGTGTCGTTACTTCATACCCCAGCTGCTGCAAGGCTTCCGGAATTTTATCGCCGGCACCGGGTATATAACCAACTTTTTTGCCTACTGTTTTTACGGATAAGTCGATCAGGTTGGTTCTTGCTGGAGCGAAATAAGTGATGGTGGGAATATGATCGTAAGCGATGATGCGTGTACTACCTGCATAAACAGAAGCATCGTCCGATTGCAGGGTAACTTCTTCTCTACGATTGGCGGAAACAGGCGGTGACTGGAGTTTTCTGCTGATCCGCGCATTATCATCCCATACGTTTTCAGTGCCGGCTAATTTAGTGAATAACCGATTACCTGCGATATTAACTACTGGGTTCAGCTTTACTTTACCACGCTGGGTAAGTTGAACATCGGCCTTCACCTGCTCGCCATTTTTGGAAACCAGGTTCTCACTTACAAAATTCACTTCTGCACGGGGCAGCACTGCCAGCGGCTGATACAGTTCACCTTTTACCAGGTCGACTACTTTATATTGCAAGGCCCTGTTGATGGTAAAATCAACGCCTCCGATATTAATGACCCAGGAAGCAGGAAAGGCAGGATCGTTTTCGGCTTTACCAATTTGCTGCTGATCGCGCACGTCGAAACTACCCTCTAGTTTTGGATACTGCAGCCAGTAAGGTTGCGATAAAGGCTGATTGCGATCTACCGGAATGAGTTTACTGAATTGAACATTCTGATTCACCGGCAAATTCAGGTTAACGGCGGTATCATAGTTACCGAGTCGGACAGACTTCAAAACAGCCCCCACATTTTTTCGCAGGTTGAAAAAGAAATTCGCTGTTACAGATTCTCCCTGAACAGCCCATTCCTGAGAAGTGGTTACTTCAGTAAACAATGCGCTGCAAGCTTCTATCAACTCCTGTATTTCATTGAGCTTCTTATTCCTCCAAGCCGTCTCGGGTATTTTTTGTACGGAAGCATAGAGCTGAACCAGCGCAGGAACGGAAGCCTCCGGTTGTTCAAAATTGTATTGATTAATGATTCGGTTTATTTTTTCTTCGATGGCCTTACCACCCTCCATTCTAGACCAACTCGTATTAATGCCATCCATTAAATCATTGACAGGGGCTTCACCACCGATCGTTGAAAAATATTCCTGAAATGGGCCACGCCTTCTTGGACGACCTTCACCCTGGCTCTTGTGCATGCTGCGTGCCTCAGCGCCAATCTCACCATAACTTTTTCCTAATGATGCATTGAATTGACTGATGTCGAAGGAGAACTGATCGGGGGAGGTAGTATTCATGTTGCCACCGAAATTGAAGGAATTCCAGAGGATGCGCTTGGCCTGCCATGGTTTTACACCATAGGCAAATTGCTCAGGGAATCGGGTTGGATCGGCTGCAGCGGTATATGCTTCTGCACCTAAAATGCCGGATGCAGCATGGTGACCATGTCCTGCCCGGGCATCACCGGGAAAACGATTGATGATGATATCTGGCTGGTAGCGTCGTATGATCCAAACCACATCAGCCAATATTTTTTCCTTATCCCAAATGCGCAGTGCTTCAGCCGCACTCTTGCTATATCCAAATTCATAGGCGCGGGTAAAATACTGCTCGGCTCCATCTTGCCGGCGGGCTGCCAGCAGTTCCTGTGTTCTGATGAGGCCCAACTCAATGCCTTGTTCCGGACCGATCAGGTTTTGTCCGCCATCACCGCGGGTGAGGCTCAAGTAGGCAGTGCGGTAGAGTTTCTCCTTGGCGAGATAAGGAAGAAAAGTATTGTTTTCATCGTCGGGGTGCGCAGCGATATAGAGTACACTGGCCAATACCTTCAGCTTCTTCATGTTCCGATAGATATCTGCGCTGGTATGTGTTACGGGCTGCTGTGCTGTACCCATCCGGGCAGCCGACAACAGCAGTAAGGCCAAAAATAAACGGCTAGAAAATTGTAAGCTTGTTTTCATAATTAAATGCGACTGCTATTTATTACAATGCTTTAGCGACCTGTTAAGAATACTGCGTTGACAAAAAGTAGTTTTCCATTCTCCCAGAAATTACGGAAGAGTGGATTCTCTGCGAAATAAACCACCTGACCTGCACCGAATTCCTGAACACCCATGGATAATACATCTTTCAATTTGTTTTTTACCAGCGCCCCTACGAAGCCGGACTGGTAGCCGTCTTTTTTTATTACACCCACATTCCAACCATCGCGTAGAAAATCATATTGCGGTCCATTCTGCTTCAGTGTGTAATAAAAGTTAGGATAACCGAAAGCCAGCGGATGTGTATTATCCAATTCCACTTTATAAATGGCTCCTTCTACCGAGCTCGAAGCATTTTCAAATTCCGCATCGCCATATTTTTTCAAGGCAGCATATTCTCCTTTATCCGAAGACTTATCATCTTTCATTCGAATACCCCAATCACCTGCAGTCGCCATAAGTGAGATGGCAGATTTCAATGCAATGATTTTACCGCCATTGCGAACAAATTCTTTCAACTTTTCCATCATACCCTTATCATTTGCCCAGGCGCGGTAATTTCCATCTGGCAAAATGAGTACCTGTATATTTTTCAGGCTCGCACGAGGCATATCCGTTGCATTGATAAGGGAGATGGGATAATTCAGTTGGCGCTCAAAGAAGTGCCAAATCTCTCCCGCAGAGAGTGATACGGTAGGGTCGCCTGACACCATCGCTACCTTTACATCGGGTAAAACCACCTTCATCTCGGGTGAGCCAAAGTCGATACCCTTATCCATGAAACCAGTTTCTACACCTACCGGCTGCACCTGATGTTGACGGCAGATATCCTGGGTAAGTTGGTGCCAGCCCGTAGGGTTACCCGTTGCGATCACCACCAGCGTACCCCGGGGATATTCCTTCGTTTGATAAGTAAAAGGCTTTTCCGCGAAACGAACTTTAATGTTCTTCTTCATGAGAGCAGCCAATACGCGACCGGATTGAAAAGAAGTGTAGGGAATAAGCAAGCCATAGCCATCATTAATGGCTGTGATGGCAGCTGGTTGTTCTTCTGCCCGAATATCAAGCTTTTCTTTGACCCCATAGCATTTGATGCCATAAACAAAGGGCATCGCCCAGGCAGTAATGTCGTAGGTATTGGAATCGGTAACAACGGTTGTTGGTTCGAACAACACCCGTGCCAGTACTGAGCGCGTTTGGGTGCCGCTGATGGCAATGTGGTAGCCTTCGTTGACAAAGTTCTCTTCCTTACCCGAGAAATACTGATAGCCTTTAAAATTACTGTTGCTGACAGCGCCAAAATTGATTTCGTTGCGAAGCAACAGATCTTTCAGAGCATTCAGCTTTGAAGCATCGCTGGTAGTGAGCACATACGTTTTATATTCAGCACCCTGCCCTTTGCGTGCATCATCGAAGAATTGACTGAATTCCTTCAATAATTTTTCTTGGTTAGCGCTCGACACTTCAATGGTGGAAAGTCCGGTGGTATGGTGGTGCAGGGCACGATCGACCAATGTCAGCGTATCACCGTCTGCTTTTATGATGCCCAGACCGGCCCGACCGCCGCCCGCTTGTTCATAGGTCATGCCGATGGCGCCGTTGTAGGTAGGATAAGTATCCCCATACGAGGGGTAGAGCAGGTCGTACCGCTGCTTGGTATAAAACAGCCAGCCATTCTTATCGAAATAGCGTGCATTGTTTTTACCAATTTGTTGTTGAAAATCCCGCTGCCATTTCGTGATCACTTCATGATAGGGTTGTGCTGCCGGTGCAAAATAGTAGGGTCCATTAATGCTTTGCTCATGAAAATCTACGTGCACCTGTGGCATCCACTGGTTATACATTTTCATGCGCTGTCGGGTTTCTTCCTGAGTTTGCCAGGCCCAATCCCGGTTCAAGTCGAAATAATAATGGTTCGATCTGCCACCCGGCCAGGGTTCAGCATGTTCCCGCACATTGGGGTCAGAATTGAACTGATCACCTGCCATAGAATTATACCAATTCACATAACGATCACGTCCATCGGGATTGATGCAGGGATCCATAATGATTACTGTATTCTTTAGCCAGTTGTTTACCTGTTGATTATTGGGATCGGCGAGTGTATGAAGGGTGAGCAGTGATGCCTCGGTTGAGGAAGATTCATTTCCATGCACATTATAGCTTAGCCATACAATCACGGGCAATCCACGGGTGCCGGCGCTGCCGTTTGCCAATGCCAGGTTATTCGTACGAATAGATTCCAGCCGCTGCAGGTTCTCCGGTGTACCAATGAAGGCAAGCATCAGCGGTCTGCCCTCCCATGTCTTTCCATATTGCATGAGCTTTACCCGATTGGGTTGCTGCTCAGCAATCAATTTGTAATAGTCAATTACCTGGTGATGGCGGGTAAATCGGGTACCGATTCGGTAGCCTAGGAAGGCTTCCGGGGAAGTAAGTGTTTGTGCCGATAGGGCTAAGGAGATGAGGGTGAAGAAGAGGAAGAAGGATGAACGCTTCATAGAATGACTTGATCGATGAATAATGTTGTAGGTGCTGGAACACACCGACATGAACAAGTGAAAGTAAGCAAGAAATCAATGCCGAAAATTGGATTTTATACCAAGTTAATCACACTGTATCTCAAGCATTTAATCATTATATAAAAATATTTAATTTTCACCCATGAAAAAGACATCCCTCCTCTTTTCCTTCCTCTTGCTATTGCATACGGCGGAAGCACAGAAGTCCGGTTCCTGGGTAGGTCCAGGCAAGGCCGTTGACCCCTACCGCTATACCATTGTCAAGTCCGCCGTTTTCAACCAGGCATCGGTAGCATCGGCCCATCCCCTGGCCAGTCAGGTAGGTGTTGTCGTCATGAAAAATGGGGGCAACGCATTTGATGCGGCCATAGCAGTACAATTGGCGCTGGCAGTAGTGTATCCCGGGGCAGGTAATTTAGGGGGTGGCGGATTCATGCTGGCGCGGAAATCAAATAAAGAACTCGTAGGTATTGATTATCGGGAAGCGGCACCCTCGAAAGCGAATCGGGACATGTACCTGGATAAGAATGGACAGGTCATCACGAATTTATCGATGCTGGGACATCTGGCTTCTGGCATTCCCGGAACAGTAGCTGGACTCTTTGCCACGATGGAACATGCGCGGTTACCATTTCAGGTATTGATTCAGCCCGCCATCGATCTGGCGGATTATGGATTTGTGATTACCGAAAAAGAAGCAAACGGATTAAATGGCATTCGTGAGTCAATACTTAAGAACAGCACTAGACCCACTGCATTTGTCAAAGGGGAAAAATGGAAGGCAGGAGATACCCTGGTACAGAAAGAATTGGCCGGCACATTACGCCGGATGCAAAAAAATGGTGCAGCTGGATTTTATGAGGGTGAGACCGCCCAGTTAATCGTTGAAGAGATGAAACGGGGCAATGGAATCATATCCTTAGATGATCTGAGCAATTATACTGCCAAATTGAGAAAGCCCCTTGAATTCAAGTACCGTGATCATCATGTCATCAGCTTCGCGCCGCCCAGCAGTGGTGGCTTATTGATTGGACAAATGCTCAAGATGATAGAAAAATTTCCGATGAAAGAGATGGGTTTCCAGACACCGAAAAGTGTGCAGTTGATGATCGAGGTAGAGCGGAGGGCTTATGCAGACAGAGCAGCGCATATGGGCGATCCTGATTTCTATCCGGTGCCAGTGACTACTATGCTCAGTGATACCTATCTAAAACAGCGAATGGCGGATTATGTGCCGGACAAAGCGGGCAGCAGCAGTAGCGTCAAAGCAGGCGCCATCAAGGAAAGCGAGCAGACAACCCATATCAGCGTGATGGATAAGCAGGGAAATATGGTAGCCGTTACAACAACCCTAAATGGTGGCTATGGCAGCCGCACGGTGGTGGGCGGTGCCGGCTTTTTATTGAATAATGAGATGGATGATTTCAGTGTGAAGCCCGGTGTACCCAACATGTACGGTGCAGTGGGTGGCGAAGCCAATGCGATTATGCCCGGTAAGCGTATGTTAAGTTCAATGACGCCCACTTTATTATTAAAGAATGACCGTCCTTTTTTGGTAGTAGGAACACCTGGAGGTACCACGATACCCACTTCGGTTTTTCAGACAATCGTCAATATTGTTGATTTTGATATGACACCAGACGATGCCATCAATAAACCAAAGTTTCACCACCAGTGGTTACCAGATGAGGTAGCTGTTGAGCGTGATTTTGATGTAAATACGAAGAAGGCGTTACAACAGATGGGCTACAAGATAACTGAGCGGGCGGCAATTGGCCGTACGGAAGCGATTTTAATCAATAAGTTAGGTAAACGTGAAACAGCTGCTGACAAGCGTGGCGATGATTCGGTGGCAGGATTTTAATGTATTCCTCTATCGATTGATGGTTATGAATAGCAAAGAAAATGGACTTCATCAGAAACTTTAGGGTTGTTACTTACAATAATTTATTTTGAAATTACCCATCTACGCTTACCATGAAACATTTGTATACACTCGTTTTCCTGACATGCACACTTTACTGCTCTGCCCAAAGTCGTTCAGAAAAGGTGACTCACCTAATAGATTCCCTGCATGCAGCGGGTAAATTCAATGGTACCCTACTTATTGCTGAACAGGGAAAAGTAATGTATCAAAAATCAATTGGTTTGGCCAATGAAACTACGGGAGCCCCATTGAATGAAAATTCACTTTTCGAACTGGCTTCCGTTTCCAAGCAGTTTACTGCCATGGGTATTGTGATGCTGAAGCAAAAGGGGAAGCTGAATTATGACGACCCATTGGCAAAATTTATTCCGGAGTTATCATTTTATAAAGGAGTTACCATCAGAAATATGCTCCAACATACCAGTGGATTGCCTGATTATGAAAGTATTCTGGATTCGCTGTTTGACAGAAAAAAAATTGCTACTAATCAGGATATCATAGATACTTTCAAAAAGTATAAGCCTGCTTCACATTTTGAGCCGGGTGCAAAATGGGAGTACAGCAATACCGGCTATGCATTACTGGGAACGATCATTGAAAAATTATCCGGATTAAGTTATGGGGCCTATTTAGAAAAAACTATTTTTCGGCCGTTGAACATGTACAGAACACAAGTTTACAGAAGGAGATTCCAACCCAAGACTATTGAGAACTATGCTTATGGCTATCTCTATGTTGACTCATTAAAAAAGTACTTACTCCCTGACGACCTTCCCGGAACGAAGTATGTAGTTTTCTTAGACGGCATTGTGGGAGACGGAACCGTGAACTCAACAGTTATTGATTTACTTAAATGGGACAGGTCACTGTATACAGAAAAACTGGTACCTAAATCAGCCCTCCGGGAAATCTTTGCCAGCGGGGTACTCAAAGATGGCAAGTCCACGAATTATGGATTTGGCTGGAGTGTTACTACCGATAGTGTGTATGGTAAAATGACAACCCATACCGGCAGTTGGCCCGGCTACAGAACCATTATTGACAGACATATAGATCAAAATAAAACCATTATCATTTTACAAAACCATGATAAGGTCGTCAATCCTATTAAGGAAATCAGGAAAATTATGTATTAGCAGATCCGATCTATATTGATTGCCTTCTGACAAGACATTGGCTTTGATCCCTGCTAAAAAACATGTTTAAGTAAACTGCCATGAAGTTCGGACTAACTTAATATTGCTGACCGAATACTACCTTTACAGGATGGAGCAAAAAGACATTGACCGAATCATCGAGATGGCCTGGGAAGATCGAACGCCCTTTGAAGCAATACGGATGCAGTTTGCTCTAAGTGAGTCGGAGGTTATTGCGTTAATGCGGCGTGAACTCAAACGTAGTAGTTTCAATCTCTGGCGGAAGCGGGTCAACAGTGGCGTTAGTCAGAAACATGCCCAGAAAAGAAACCCCGATATTTCCAGGTTCAAATGTTCCCTGCAACGAAATATCACACTCAATAAGATTAGCAAACGATAGTCAAAGGCTTTTTCAAACTATCAGAAGCCATTTGCATTTAGTCTAGCTATATGGTGCGAATTAAAAACGCTATATTAGTGGATAAATCTTCCGATCAATGAAAACAATTTCGATTGAAATCAAATGGGCGCTGATTTTTTCAGCTGTGACTTTGCTTTGGATGACCGGAGAAAAAGTGGCAGGACTGCACGACAAATACATCGACTATCATATCTACCTGACCAATCTATTTGCCATTCCTGCCATTATTATGATGGTGCTGGCCCTTCGGGAGAAAAAGAAGCAAGTATATAACGGAAAAATGACCTACGGACAGGGTCTGATTTCCGGAATAATTATCTCTGCAATTATTGCCTTGTTGGCTCCGTTAACCCAATGGATTACTTCCTATGTAATTACACCCGAATATTTTCCCAATGTAATCAAGCGGTCAGTAGAACTCGGCTACTATAAAACTACGGAGGAGGCAGCGGCCAACTTCAATTATACAAATTATGCCATTCAGAGTTCCATTGGTGCGCTTATAATGGGAATAGCGACTACTGCAATTGCGATGATATTTATTCGCAGTAAGAAGTAAATATACCCATGCACAAAAACGAGTGCATGGAGCGCCGAAGGGGCATAAGTTACTTTACAGAGATGATTTTTTGAAGTAAATTGAAGCTCCACAAAGACCCACACAACCGTATGACTAAGTCCATCGACCACAACTTCGTGCAAAGTACGACCAAAAGATTCCTTTACTACAAATCGCTGGGGGATGCTTCCCTACAGCGTCTATCCGAAGCCGATCTCCACCGCCAACCAGATACTGAAAGCAACTCCATCGCCGTCATCATCCAACACCTACATGGTAATATGATGAGCAGATGGACCAATTTTCTGACAGAAGATGGCGAAAAAGAATGGCGACGTAGAGACGAAGAATTTGAAGAAAACCTTCCAGCTTCCAAAGAAAAGTTATTACAACTATGGGAAGAAGGTTGGCAGTGCCTGCTCGCTGCTCTTCAACAACTAGAGCCAGAACAACTGCACCAATCCATTACCATTCGAGGTGAATCCATGCCTGCCTACGATGCCGTTCTGCGCCAACTGGCCCACTACCCTTACCACATCGGTCAAATCGTTTATTTGGGCAGATTCTTTCTAAGTAAGGAATGGCAAAGTCTGAGCATTCCCAAGACCCAAGGTTCCAGCGAAGCATTTACTGCTGAACTCAAATCTGCACAACAGAAGAAGCACCCTTAATGCAGCAGCCATGAGCGCTTGGAAAAAAAGTGCAGACAAAGTATACGATAGTCAGTCACCGAAACGGCTACCAAATATTGTTTGCAAGTGCAGTTGTAGCTGAAGAATAGGCAATAGGATGAAGAACAATTCAAACAGTTTTCTAGCGATGAAAAAAATAGTGATTTTTCTTTGTTTGCTGGTTTCCTCGTCGGGGTGGAGTCAAAGCCACTTTTTCCGTGAGCGCTGGCGCCCCGAACTGCACTTTTCGCCACGAGCGAATTGGATGAATGACCCGAATGGTTTGGTTTACTATGGCGGACAATACCATTTATTTTACCAATATTATCCTGGTGGCTTGGTATGGGGGCCGATGCATTGGGGCCATGCTATAAGTTCTGATCTGCTGCATTGGAAAGAATTGCCCATTGCAATTTACCCTGACACCTTAGGATATATATTTTCCGGAAGCATCGTGGTAGATGAACTAAATACGGCCGGATTACAAAGGGGAAAAGAAAAGACAATGGTAGCAATATATACCTATCATGATCCAGTGGGCGAAAAGAAGGGGAAGATCGATTTTCAGACCCAAGGCATGGCTTATAGTAATGATGGAGGCACTTCCTGGAAAAAATATAAAGGGAATCCGGTTTTGAATAATCCGGGTATCAAAGATTTTCGTGACCCAAAAGTCAGCTGGTATATCCCGGAAAAAAAATGGATTATGACGCTGGCTGCAGGCGATCGGGTACAATTTTACAGTTCACGCAATTTAAAAGAATGGACCTATCTCAGTAGTTTCGGTGAGAAGGAAGGAGCGCATGGGGGTGTTTGGGAATGTCCGGATCTGATTCGTATGCAGGATGCAGATACAGGCAAGGAAAAATGGGTTTTACTGGTGAGCATTGGCAATGGAGGGCCCAATGGAGGCAGCGCTACCCAATATTTTACCGGGCATTTTGATGGAAAGCAATTTATTAATGAGGAAAAGGCAGCTATGGTAAAATGGGTAGACGAGGGAACAGATAATTATGCGGGGGTAACATTTTACAATGCGCCTGGAAATCATCCAATATTCATGGGCTGGATGAGTAATTGGGAATATGCTCAGCAGGTTCCAACCAAAAAATGGCGCAGTTCTATGACCATACCCCGTCAATTAAAGATAAAAACGATTGAAGGTCATACCCGGCTGTTGAGTCAATCGATTCCATCCATCAATCGGATGCTGAGAAAACCACAGTTGTGGGAAAAGTCAACATTGTCTGCATTGCAGCGTGAAAATTATATAGTGGATAATTATGCAGCGAATATAACCATACAACTATCGGATTATCCTTTACAAGATACCATCCAGCTGGCCCAATGGTTCAATGATAAAGGTGATACATTGGAGATGCGCTATATAGTCAGTCAGGCAGTGATAGAAATTGACCGCACCCGGGCAGGTGTAAAGGACTTCCATCCGAATTTCGGAAAAATTATAAGAGGCAAAAGAATCAGCAACTCCAATGTACTCAACATCCAGCTTATTATGGATCGCTGTTCGCTGGAATTATTTGCTGATGAGGGAAGTTTGGTGATGAGTGTGTTGGTTTTTCC
>CAYUXJ010000021.1:3674-37345 GCA_964448845.1 uncultured Sediminibacterium sp. | reverse complement strand
AATTATAAAATCAATCCCCCTATTTTTCTGACTATCATTTCAAATCTTCAAACGAAAGTGAAATTTTAATTACACTAACTGATTTTTCAAGCCGAAGGCAATCAACTCTTTCGAACACTTTACCTCAAATTTTTTACACATATTTTGAAGAATTTTTTCTAGGGTAGATTTTGATATTGATAATTGATATGCTACTTCTTTGACCAAAATGCCTTGTGAAATCAATCTCAAAACTTCTTGCTCCCTGAGGGTAATAGTTTTTTCATTGGCTTCAAACGCCCGCATCTTTTCTACCAGCTCCTCAATGCCCGGACCACTGGCATGGAAATATTTGCACCGGGGATTGGGCACCCTGGGATTTAGCTTGTACCTGCCCAACACCTCCGTCACCCGATTCCCCTGAGTTCGATGTACCCGCACACTCTCAATCAATGACACCTCTTTCCCTTGCTTATTGTACTTCTTAGACTCAATCGTGCAACAATATTCATTCAAGTGCTCCCGCTGCTGTAAAATAAAAGCCAGCGACTCATTGTTCATCTCCCGAATAAAATCGGCAAAGTCCGGCGTAGTAATTGACACCAATAATCGCATACTGATCTCCTGGTTGTCATACCCCAGCAAACTGCCAAAACCCTTCGCATACAAAATCTTCCTGTCCATCAAAGAATAGATATAAATCGCCTCATCAGCAAAAACCTCAATATTTCTATAAGAGGGGTTATCAACCGGATCATAGGTTTCCGTCGATAAAAACGTCTCGTACAAGTGCATTGAAATTGGATTTGCTGGCTGGGGGGAAACCGATTAAAATTTAATGAGGTAATAAATATAGGCGCTTTGCCACTACCATTTTGTAGTGGAAATCCTATTGTGTGTAATATGTGGATTAAAGAGGTTGGGAACCGACAACAGCACCTGCTTAGAAAAATTTTCTATACCTACTCAGAGATACCCATCCCCAATATTGCGCTTGACCTCGGCAACATATTCTTTGATGGACTGCTCCTTCTCTTTTTTGCAAATCATGAGCGCATCAGGTGTATCTACAATAATACAATCATCCACCCCCTGTAATACCAGTAATTTTTTGTCAGGTATCGATACCATACAACGGGTCGCATCAATGATCATCACACTGTCTCCCGAAACCGCATTGCCTAAGTAATCTTTTTCCAGATTATCATAGGCACTGTTCCAGGTACCTAAATCACTCCAACCAAAGGAAGAAGGTATCACATATACATTACCCGCCTTCTCCATTATCGCATTATCTATCGATATATTGGTGCAGAGCGGATAAATGCGATGAATGGCCCCCAACTCCCCCGGCGTATTGAATTGTGCTTTTTCTACATCAAACAATTCAAACATCTCAGGCTGGTGCTTCTCGATCGCCTCTAAAACCGTGGCTACCTTCCAGACAAAAATGCCGGCATTCCAAAGAAAATCACCACTGGCGATGAAAGTACGTGCCAATTCCAAATCAGGCTTCTCTGTGAAAGTCCTTACCTTATAAATACCCTCCGCCACCGGTAAGGGCTCATGCTGTATATAACCATAACCCGTGTTGGGATGTGTAGGAGTAATACCCAACGTAACCAATGCCTGAATATTTTCAACAAACTCTAATGCCTGACAGGTTACACGGGTGAATTGCTGATCATCTAAAATCAGGTGATCGCTCGGCGCTACAATTAAACAAGCCGCTGGATCTAGCTGCCGCAACTTGAAGGAGATATAAGCTATACAGGGTGCCGTATTCTTCCGGCTCGGCTCTGATAAAATATTCCCCGCTTTCATTCCGGGTAACTGCTCAGCTACTATTTCCGCATATTCCTCACTCGTTACCACAAAAATGTTCTCCTCCGGAATAAAGGCAGCATACCGCTGATAAGTCCATTGTAACAGCGACTTACCTGTATTGAGGATATCTAAAAACTGTTTGGGATATGCCGTTCGGCTCTTGGGCCAAAAACGACTTCCAATACCGCCGGCCATAATGGCCACATAATGGTGGGAATGATTCATGAAGGCAGCAGATTACCTGAAATTCCTGCAATATTACAGGCTTTCATCGGTATACAAATATTCTGTGGAGCAGCAATCATAGGATACCTTCTTTTACCAGGTCATGCAAGTGAATAATGCCCCGGTAACTTCCCTGATCAGCAACAATCAACTGGCTAATGTCATGCTGCTGCATTAGTTCCAGGGCATCCATTGCCAGGGCATCCGATCCAATCGTCTTGGGGTCCTTTGACATAATATCGCTGGCAGCCACCCGGCTGATGTCTTCATTCTTCTCTAGCATGCGGCGTAAATCTCCATCGGTAATAATACCCACAATCCGGTCCGCCTCATCCACCACCGCCGTTACCCCCAGCCTTTTCTGCGTAATCTCTACAATCACTTCCCGCAGGGATGCGGTCGCTACTACCTTCGGTCTTGGATGGGCAGCGGCTAATTCGCCCGCCAGCAATAACAACCGCTTGCCTAAGTTACCCCCAGGGTGGTAACGGGCAAAATCAGTACCGGTGAATCCGCTCAGGTGCATCAGACAAATAGCCAGCACATCCCCCATCACCATCTGCGCGGTGGTACTGGTGGTAGGCGCCAGGTTGTGGGGACAAGCCTCTTTGTCAATCGTAGTATCCAATACCCAATCCGATTCCTTTGCCAGAAAACTATTGAGCTGACCTGTCATGCCTATTAGCCGGAAGCCATATTTCTTGATCAAAGGAACCAGGGTTTTGATCTCCGGACTCTCCCCACTTTTGCTGATGAGCAATACCTGGTCGCCGGACTGAATCATGCCCAGATCACCATGAATGGCATCCGCCGCATGCATGAACAGGGCCGGCGTTCCGGTAGAATTCAGGGTAGCTACAATCTTCCGCCCTACCAGGGCACTCTTCCCTATACCACTCACCACCAACCTGCCGCCGGCAGCCCGTATTTCATGTAGGGTACGTTCAAAATTTTCATCCAGCCGATGGGCCATCGCTGCCAAAGCTGCCGACTCATTCAATATGGCAGCACGGGCTATATCTAACAGGGAGTCTGTCATGGTTGCAAAGGTAAACTTTAACAGCTAAAGACCCCATTATTCAGTAACTTCGTTCCCCTCTTGGAAAAAAGAGAAATACGGGTAACTTTTACCCTATGTCGAAGCTCGGGAAAGCGGAATATTGCACCCTGAAACAATAATTCCGCCCGATTCGGGAAAAATGACTAAATTATATAATCAATCGCCCCCCAGGGTTGTTGAAGAAGCGTTTGACAGACATGGCTACCGCAACAAAAAAGAAGACAGCACCCGCTAAAAAAGAGTCCCCCGCAAAAAAAGCGGTCGGCGCAAAGCGTTCCGACTCGGTAATACATACCGCCCTCGAGCAATACTTTGGCTTTAATGAATTCCGGGGTACCCAGCAACAGGCCATCGAAAGCCTGCTGGGCGGCAGAGATACCTTTGTCATCATGCCCACCGGCGGTGGAAAAAGCCTCTGCTACCAACTGCCGGCATTGATTAGTCCGGGCTGTGCCATCGTTGTATCTCCCCTCATCGCCCTGATGAAAAATCAGGTGGACCTCGTGCGTGGTTACAGCGAAAACGACGAAGTGGCCCACTTCCTGAACTCCTCCCTCAACAAGGGGCAAATAAAAACCGTTCGGCAAGACCTACTGTCGGGAAAAACCAAGCTGCTGTATGTTGCCCCGGAAACCCTGACCAAACAAGAGAACCTCGATTTTTTCCGCGACCTCACCATCTCCTTCTTCGCCGTAGATGAGGCCCATTGTATCTCTGAGTGGGGTCATGATTTCCGTCCCGAATACCGCCGCCTGCGGGAAATGATGGACATCATCAACCCCGACATACCCGTAATGGCACTCACCGCCACCGCCACCCCGAAAGTGCAGAGTGATATCGTGAAAAACCTCGTACTGCGAAACCCTTGTATTCTAATCTCATCATTCAACCGCAATAACCTCTATTACGAGATACAACCGAAAGTCAGCAAAGAACAAACGGTAAAAAGCATCGTTCGCTTCATCACCCAACACAAAGGAAAGAGCGGCATCATCTATACCCTGAACAGGAAAACAACCGAAGAACTGGCAGAATTGCTGGTGGCCAATAACATCAAGGCAGTAGCGTACCATGCCGGATTAGATCAGAAATTACGGGCTGACAGGCAAGATCAGTTTTTGAGTGAAAAGGTACAGGTGATCGTCGCCACCATCGCATTTGGTATGGGCATCGATAAACCCGATATCCGCTTTGTTATACACTTCAATATTCCCAAGTCGATAGAAAACTATTACCAGGAGACTGGTCGTGCCGGCAGAGACGGACTCGAAGGCATATGTGTACTCTATTATTCCCATAAAGACGTGGCCAAACTGGAACACCTCATGCGTGATAAGCCACTGAGTGAAAGAGAAGTGGGGGCACAACTCATTGATGAAACAGTGGCGTACGCCGAAACCTCCGTCTGCCGCCGCAAAGTGCTGCTACATTATTTCGGGGAAGAGTGGACCGAAGAGAATTGTGGCAGCTGTGATAACTGCCGTCACCCGCGCGAACGCGTAGAGTCTAAAGCGGAAGCCGTGCAGGCACTTAAAGTGATACAGGCACTCGACGAACGTTTCGGAACCGATTATGTGGTCAATGTTTTAATGGGCATCGCTACCCAACAAATCAATCTCTACCGCCATAATCACCTGCCGGTATTTGGAATCGGCAAAGACCAGACACCGTTGTTCTGGAGCAGCCTGATTCGCCAGATGCTGCTGCACGACCTGATCCGCAAAGACATTGAAGAGTATGGCCTGCTGAAAATTACTCCTGCCGGACAAAAATTCATCAAAAAGCCGGTGTCCCTAAAGATTGCATTGAACAATCAGTTTGAAGATGCCAACGCCGATGATGATGAAGGTGAAGGAGCAGCACAGGCAGGCACATCCGCAGATGAACAACTCTTCGAGATGCTGAAAACACTTCGCCAACAGGAGGCCAGACGTAAAAAACTTCCACCCTTTGTGCTCTTCCTAGAAAGTTCATTGCACGATATGGCTACCCTCTTCCCCACTACATTAGCTGAACTGGAAAAATGCCAGGGCGTTAGTAAGGGGAAGTCGCTGAAATTCGGCAAGCCCTTCGTAGAACTCATTGCAAAATATGTAGAAGAAAACCAGATCGAGAAGCCCGATGATTTTGTGATGAAGAGCGTCGCAAATAAAGCCAACAATAAGATTTACATCATTCAGAATGTCGATAAAAAGATTCCGCTGGAAACCATTGCCCGCAATAAAAGCCTGAACCTGCAGGAGCTCCTCGAGGAGATGGAAACCATTGCTGCCAGCGGCACCCGCCTCAACCTGAACTATGCCATTGATGAATGGCTTGATGATGAGGAACAGGAGGCCGTGATCGATTACTTCAGAAATTGTGAAACATCATCGCTGCAGCTGGCGCAGGAAGAACTGAGTGACTATTCCTTTACCTGGGAACAGCTAAAGATTATGCGCATCAAGTTTCTCAGTGAGTATGGAAACTGATGCAGTTGCATCCATCCTACCAGTTACTTTTTCCAGAAGGCCGATAGCCGTACCTGCAGATTCTCCCGCACGTTTACATAGTAGAGATTGAAATCACCGGCATGATAATTCTTGGTTCTGTATAGACTGCTGCCGAAAAAAACCGGTCGGGGTGTCCAAAGTACGCGGTCGTGAATACTAGCAGCAGTAGATTGAAGAATGAGTTTATTAAAGTTTAAGAGAATGGCCCCCTTATTTTCAAATCTGTCGGCAGTCGGCCGGCTGCTGTCCCAAGTGATGGGGTTAGTCACGAGTGAACTGCCTTTTTCTTTTTCCACGAATTCCGGCACATAGTCCTCACGATAGGTTCTCCAGCCCACCATACAACCGGTTTGATGAGGTGCCTGACAGGGCCGAATGTTTTTGAATTTTTCTGTATTAATATACATGCCGGCAACATAAGCAGCCACTAGTTTATTATGGAGCAACGTAGCATCAAAAAATTCAAGCAGCAGGCGCTGGGCATGGGTAGAGCCCTGGCTGTGGGAGGCAATGATGATGGGTCGGCCTTTGTTCTCATTTTGCAGATAATAGAGAAAGGCGCTTTTTACATCAGCATATGCCAGGTTGAAAGCATCCAGCGCAGCGAGGGTATCCTCTTTTGTTTTCGGATAGTAAGCAGAAATATGTGCCTGTCGGTAGCGCGGCGCAAAAACCCTTCCTACCTCATTAAAAATACTGGCCTGAAAGAGTATCGGACTATAATCAGTTTTGGCATTCAGTTCGGCATCATCGGCGCGGGCATTCCAACCGGTCTTTTTTTCCTCAGCAGTATAAGTGGTGGGATGAATGAAAAATACATCTACCATTGAATCAGGTCGGTAAGTGGCAAGCAGCGGTTCGGGTACGCTGTCGGAAGGGTCTTTTTTATAAGGGTGGGCCGCCCAATAATCAAGTTGTGTATAGTCGGGTGCACCATTTGCAGAGGAGAAAGTGTACTTTTTTGAATAGTTGCTGTATTTGGGAGAACAGGCAGCAATTAATAACAGGGAACTGCCCATCAGGGCATAGAATAATTTCATGGTATAAAATTCATAAAATAAAAGCAATTGCGCATAAAAGATACTTCGTAATCGTTAATAAGTAGACCCTGTATGGGTGTTAAATGTTGCATATTCCAAAAAATAAAATTTATGGCAATACCGGTTGTTGATCTGGACCAATTTTTACAGGGCACCCCCGCCCGTCAGGCAGCTTTTGTACAGGAGTTGGGTCATGCATTTGAAGAAGTAGGTTTTGTTTCCGTAACCAATCACGGCATACCGGCAGATCTGATTGCCGACCTTTATCGTTTGGTGCAGTCATTTTTCAACTTATCTGAAGAACAAAAGAGGCAATATGAAGTGCCCGGATTAGCCGGACAAAGGGGTTATACCAGTTTTGGAAAAGAGCATGCCAAGGGCAGCGATGCACCCGATCTGAAGGAATTTTTTCAGTATGGACAAACCGTATCCGATGGTGATCCGATCAGGCAGGAATATCCCTCCAATGTGAATGTATCAGATATCCCCGGTTTTGATGAGACCCTGTTCAATGCCTATCGCCATTTTGAAAAAAGCGGCGGTGCATTGCTTTCCGCCATCGCCCAATACCTTGGTCTCGACAGTAATTATTTCGATGGTCACTTGCACAATGGCAATTCCATACTTCGCTGTATTCATTATCCGCCTATTACCCATGAACCTAAATCAGCCATCCGTGCCGAGCAACATGAAGACATCAATCTGATCACCCTGCTGGTAGGTGCATCTGCCGATGGCTTGCAGATATTGAATAAACAGGGTGAGTGGGTTGCGGTTACATCGCTGCCGAATCAGATTGTTGTGAATGTGGGAGATATGCTACAGCGCCTCACAAATAATATGCTGAAGAGTACCACCCACCGCGTGGTCAACCCGCCTCGCGAGATGTGGCATACCAGCCGATTTTCTATTCCCTTCTTCCTCCATCCGCGCAGCGATATGAGCCTCGCCTGTCTCGACCGCTGTTTGGATGACGCTCATCCAAAGGCTTATGCCGACATTACTGCCGGCGCATACCTGGAAGAACGATTGCGTGAAATTGGGCTAAAAAAATAACCAATATCTTTAGCAGGATAATTTCTTCCGGGTTCTAAATCCGTTGGTTTGTATTTTTTTAGACACATCCCCTTTTTAAAGGCCGTGCTGATGCACAGCGTAACTGCCTTTGGTGGTCCACAAGGTCATCTGGGCATGATGTATAATACCTTTGTGCATCGCCGGCGCGATGTTACGGAAGAGGAGTTGATGGAATACAATGGTTTTTGTCAATTATTACCCGGCGCTTCCTCCACACAAACGCTTACCCTGATTGGCTATAAACGCGGCGGGTTGTTGCTGGCCGTTGCCACCTTGCTGATCTGGATAACACCGGCCTGCCTGCTGATGGGCGGACTCTCCTTCTTGCTCGACTATTTTGATGACCAGGGAAAAACTATCCACTGGTTTCGCTTTATGCAACCTATGGCCATCGGCTTTATTGGCTTTTCAGCTTTTCGGTTCATGGAGGTATCTATCACCAATACCATCACAAGGGTAATCATGGTACTGGCCACCATCGCCACTTTCCTGGCATTTAAAACTCCCTGGGTATTTCCGGGACTGATCATTTTATCGGGCATTGTCACCAATTTCAGCGATAAGCGAATACCCGATAAAGGGGGTAATCGCAAACCCATTCGCTGGGGAAACCTGCTCATTTTTTTACTGGTATTTGCGGTAGCGGCCTATTTGTCAGAGACGGCCTCCAACCGGAACTGGAAAAATCGCAGGGCATTCAATCTTTTTGAGAATGCCTATCGTTTTGGTAGTCTGGTATTCGGTGGTGGGGATGTACTCATGCCACTGATGTATGAGCAATATGTTACACGCCCTGAAACCAGGCACATACAAAACCAAAAGCGCGATGTGTTGCGCATAAGGCGGGAACATTTTTTAACTGCATCGGGGGTGGTAAGGGCGATTCCGGGGCCCGTTTTTTCAATCGGTGCTTTCACCGGTGGAATGGTAATGCGGGAACAAGGTTTGGCGGCGCAGGCCGCCGGAACAGTGATTGGTGCCGTGGCCATCTTCCTGCCCAGTGCCTTGCTGGTATTGTTCTTTTTTCCAGTTTGGCAATACCTTAAAAAATATGCGGTCATTTATCGGTCGCTGGAAGGTATCCATGCCGCTGTTGTGGGCATCATGGCAGGCGCCACCTGTTATTTGATGGCCGATACGTTCTGGTTTCCACTTTGGCAGGGTGATCCCCTGGCCATGGTCGACCTGGGCATTGTAATCTTTACCGTGGCCTTGTTGCAGACAAAGCGGATAGCCCCCCCGTGGATCGTGGTAGGATGCGTCCTGCTGGGTGGCTTACTCTAGCCCGGGGTATATAATTGTAAAAAAAATCGTAATTTGTAGAATGGTAACCATTGCACTGTATAATCTTAAAGGTGGGGTGGGTAAAACAGCTGCCACCATCAATCTTGCCTATTTGTGTGCCCAGCAGGGATTGAAAACACTCATATGGGACCTTGATCCCCAGGGCTCTTCCTCCTTTTATCTCGGCGTACAGGCCAATATAAAAAATGAGTCGAAGAAAATACTCAATAATGAATTCGAATTAAGGCATGCCATTCAGGCAACGCCCTACGATCACCTTGACGTGATACCTGCCGACCTCTCAGCACGACATGCCGATGTGCTGTTGCATGAGATGAAACAATCGCGCAAAAAAATCGCCTCCTTACTGGCACCATTGCAGCAGCAGTATGATGTGGTTTTTCTGGATAGCCCTCCCGGTATCTCACTCCTGCATGAAACTGTTTTTTATGCTGCGGACTGGGTGCTGATGCCGAATATTCCAACTACCCTTTCTATCCGCTCCTATGAAACGGTGATGGATTATTTTAAAGCCAATGACCTCGATACCTCGAAGATTAAGTGTTTCTTCAGCATGGTAGATCACCGGAAGAACCTGCACCATGAGGTGATGGCAGACTTTTATAAAGACAAAGTGTTTTTTAAGAATTACATTCCTTATCTGAGTGATGTAGAAAAAATGGGTGTTCAGCAGGCGCCCTTGGCTACATTTGCCCGCAGCAGCTATGCTGCCCAGTGCTATCAGGATTTATGGAAAGAGATCCGGAAAAACTGTATTGAATAATAATACGGCAAAAAACAAATAAATAAGTGCTGTTAAAAGCAGCCGCTTAATTGCATGAACAGATCAATTACTTCCTGGTATAGTCCTGCCCTCGACGCCGAAATGCCGGTAGTAACATATGGACATTATGGATTTGCCCTCGTATTGATTCCGACTGCCGCCGCCGATTTTCTCGAGTATGAGCGTTTTCAACTGATTGATGCGCTGGCCCCCCTGATAGATGCCGGCAAGCTGAAAGTTTTTAGCATCAACAGCATCAACAACGAAAGCTGGATGCATGCTACTATGTTGCCGGAGCACAAAGCCATTCGCCACAACCAGTTCAATGAGTATTTTTTCAATGAAGTGATTCCTTATGTACGCTCCCATACCAGCGAGGATACACCTATTTACTGCTGTGGGGCATCTTTTGGAGCCCTCCATGCCATGAATCTTTTTCTTAAGCGGCCTGACCTCATTCAAGGCACCATCAGTATGAGCGGTGTTTACAACCTGATGGAATATACCAAAGGGTATTTTGATGATCAGGTGTATTATAATAGTCCGGAGCATTATTTGCCCGGGCTGGAAGACAATTGGTACCTCGACCGTATTCGCAGCAGCCGACACATACACCTATATACCGGTAGTGGTGCGTATGAAGATCCGGAGGCATCCAGACGTTTTTCGGGCATCCTTCATCAGAAGGGAATTCCCCACGATCTCGGCGTATGGGGTAATGATATCACCCACGATTGGCCAACCTGGCGCAAGATGCTCCCCCACATCATTGATACCCATTTTTGATAGCGGCCATACCCCCTGAACTGCAAAATCCTCGTTAATTTGCAGCCGAATTGATGACCGCTGCCGGTTGTTATTTAATATTACATGCAAACCCCTGCCTTGAGGAGATCGCTACCCTTATTCATTGTTGTTCTGCTATTGTGTAGTATTTTTTCGGTGTCTTTGCATGCGCAGCAGGTAACCGTTAGTGGTACGGTGTATGATTTGTCTGCTCGTCGTCCGCTGGAGGCCGTTGGGGTGCTTAGTACCTCCGGCCGGGGAACCATTACCGACTCCATGGGTCGCTATTCTATCACGATTTCTTCAAAAGATTCCATCTGGTTCTCTTTGATTGGAAAGACCACCATGAAGTATCCTGTGGATACGATTTCCAATACCGAGAACTTCAATGTGATGCTGCACCTCCGGGCTTTTGATCTGCCCGATGTAACAGTGCGGAATAGCTATTATCGCTTCGATTCTATCCAAAACAGGCGCGACAATGCCAAGGCCTTCGATTTCAGGAAGCCAACACTGCGACTCAGCAACAACCCGAATTATAATCCCGGTGGTTTAACAGTAGGGTTCGACCTGAATGAGATCATCAATATGTTTCGTTTCAAGCGGACCGCAAGTTTATTGAACCTGCAGCGAAGATTGCTGATGCAGGAACAGGAGAAATATGTAAACAGTCGCTTTACTAAGCCTTTTGTTCGGAAGATTACAAAGTTAACCTCACCCGATCTAGATACGTTCATGGTGCGCTATCGCCCCGATTACGAAACGCTATTAAGGCTAAATGATCTTGAGCTGGGGTATATGATCGGCAAAAATTATGAGCGATATCGCTCAGAGCGCTTTAACTGGCGAGGCGGTCTTCGTCGAAGGAATTAATTTTCCTGTTCAGGAAATACGATTTTTTTCCAGTGTCTGTACGCCGTGTCGGCCGAGTGATTGTACAAGCTGCAATAAGGCTTCAAAACGATTGTCACGATGCAAACCCTGTTTCCAGCGAAAATAAATTTGCTGAGCAATCACCGCATTTTTAAATAAGCCGAACACATAATAAAATAATAAATCGCGCAGGTCGCGTCCACTCCGTTCTGCATAGAGATCAGCACAAGCTTGTCGGGAAAAATTACCCGGCAACCAACTGATGTTATAAGCCCGAAAGGCAACCGGATCATCGGCTTCAAACCAGTAAGCCAGTGCCGCACCCAGGTCCATCAGCGGATCGCCTATGGTTGCCATTTCCCAGTCCAGCACGCCGGTGATGGTGGAAAGTGTTTCAACATCCATCAACACATTGTCATATTTATAGTCGTTGTGTAAAAGACTGGCCGCTTGAGATTGCGGCTGTTGTCTGGCCAGCCAGTCGGCTAATCCATTCATATCATGCAGCACATCCGTCTCCGATTGAAAATAGCGCTGTGTCCATCCGGTCACCTGTCTCTGCACATATCCTTCCGGTTTTCCCAGCTGAATTAGTCCGGTAGTATGGATATCGATGGCATGGAGGGAAGCAAGGTTTTCTATAAGTCTTTGCGATAGTTCGGTGAATGTTTCCGGCGATAGTTCAGCTAGTCTTTTCATGCCCGGGCGAAGAATTACACCCTGTAATTCCTGCATGATATAGAAAGGGGCTCCTAATATGGCAGTGTCATCGCAGTAGCTGAGGGGTTCAGGAACTAATGGATAGTGTGGACGAAGAGCGGTTAAGACACGAAACTCTCTGCCCATGTCGTGGGCTGTTTTTACCGATGCGCCCGGTGGGGGCATGCGAAGTATATAGTTGCGATTTTCAATGGTAATGCGAAAGGTCAGGTTAGAATATCCGCCGGTAATGGAACTTATATTTTGCAGGGTACCCAGTTGTGGCAGGTGTTGTTTTATCCATTCCTGCAGGGCAGGCAGCTGCTGATGTATATCCGGCAATGGCATGCAGGTCAGTTAAGCGGGTTTATTTTTTTTCTTTACATCCAGGCCATAGCGTTTCAGAATCTGCAGCGCAAGACTTTGTTTGTGTACTTCATCTGCCCCGTCCCAGATGCGGGCACCGCGCTCATGTTGGTAAAGATTGGCCAGCAGTGTATCATCGGTGAGTCCCATTGCACCATGCACCTGAATTGCCCGGTCCAGTACTTTCAGGAACATATTGGCAACATAAAATTTTATTCCTGATATTTCTTCGCGGCATTGGGCGGCTCCTTTTAAATCGATGAGGTGTGCAGTGCGCAGCACCAGCATACGGGCGGCATCGATCTCTACGCGGCTTTCTGCAATAAAACCTTGTATGAATTGTTTCTGTCCCAGCATGATGTCTTCTTCCATTTCCCGGCTAACCGCGCGACGACACATCAGGTCAAAAGCTTTTTCTGCAATTCCTATCCAGCGCATACAATGGTGGATGCGTCCCGGGCCCAATCTTTCCTGCGCCAGTTTGAAACCCATTCCTTCTTCGCCGATCAGATGGTTGGCCGGCACGCGGCAGTTGACAAAATTGATCTCGGAGTGACTGGCCCAACCTTCTCCTTGTTCACCAAAAATGGGGATATTCCTAACGCGAACATAACCGGGTGTATCAGTGGGAACAATTATCATACTCGCACGTTGATGCGGTGCTGCGTCAGGATTCGTGACAGCCATAACTATGGTGAAGGCAGCACCATCGGCGCCGGTAGTAAACCATTTGGTGCCATTGATCACATAGCTGTCACCCTCTCTCACTGCAGTGGTACCCAAGCGAACTGGATTAGAGCCCGGCATGGCCGGCTCCGTCATAGAGAAGCAACTTCGAATGGTACCATCGAGCAGGGGGTGTAGAAATTTTTCTTGTAATGCTGCAGCTGCAAAACGCATCAGTAATTCTGTGTTGCCGATATCGGGCGCCTGGCAATTGAATGTATATTGACCGTAATAGGGTGCAAGGGAAAGTACTTCGCTGATTTGTCCAAACTCACAGAGGGTTAGTCCCAGGCCACCTTCTTTGGCGGGTAAATGGAGGTTCCACCAGCCCCTGGCTTTTACCAATTGGCGTTTTTCCTGCAGCAGCGCTTCTGTTTCCTTGCCACTGCGTGCTCGGTGGTCTTTCTCCAGGGGGATGAGTTCTTTTTCAACGAAGGCACGAATAGCAGGTACCAGAGAGCGAATGCGTTCGGTGACAAATATTTCTTCCATAGTTTTTTTATTAAATGGTTAACCCCCCATCTGCCATGAAAATGGCGCCGGTGCAATATCCGGAGGCATCGGATGCCAGAAAAAGGCACAAGGTTGCAATTTCTTCAACAGTGCCCATCCGACCGGCCGGCAGGGTTTGCTCAAATTGTTTCACCCAATTTTCATCTTTCCAACGCGCCTCCGAAAACTTGGTTTTTATCCAACCCGGACACATGGCATTCACACGTATTCCATCCTTGCCCCATTCCTTGGCAGTCACTTTGGTGAGCATGTTCAGAGCAGCTTTTGAAATGGCATATAAACCAAGTCCGTAATCTGATATCAGTCCCGCCACAGAACTCACATTGATGATACTACCACCACCATTGGCTTTCATTACAGGATACACCAGCTTACTCAGCTCGAAGGGCGCTTTTACATTTACCTGCATGATTTTATCAAAAGCCCATTCCTCTGTTTCGGCGATGGGGCCGTATACAGGATTAGCAGCAGCGTTATTAACGAGTATATCAATCTTGCCATGTTTTTCCAGCGCCTGTTGAATGAGATCCTGGCAAGAAGCCATGTTACCTGTATTCCCGGCAATAGGGGTACAGGTGCCACCGGCTGCACGAATGCTTTCAGCCACTATATCCAGGTCCTCTTGTTTACGCGAGTTGATGATAACCGTTGCGCCCTGAGCGGCAAACAGTCTTGCAATGGCTTCTCCTATGCCTTTACTTGCTCCGGTGATCAATGCTACCTTACCGGTCAAGTCAAATGATGTGAGCGTATTCATATAAGTGTTGCTTATGGATGATGTATGCTGGATTAACCTTTTTTCTGGTATTTCTTTACTTTCTGCATGGAGGCCATAAAATGTTCTTTCACCATTTTGCGGAAGCGAAGTGGTGCAAGTCTTTTCATCCACCACATTTTCCGCGCAGCGGATGGTAAAATAATATAGAGTTCTTTTTTGCCGGCACGGTCCAGTATCTCTGCTGCCACATCAATGGCTTCCAGTCCGGAACGATTGATAAAATGTTCAGTTGCTTTTTTCACCAGTTCGCCGCCCCGGGCATGTTGAATAACATTTGTTTTGAAGTAAGTAGGCATGATGCATGAAACATGAATGTTATAGTCCATCAACTCGCCATATAATGTTTCACTGAGGGCGAGAACGGCTGCTTTGGTCATGTTGTAGGCGGCCATGGTCGGCGCACAGCTAAAGGCAGCAGCACTGGCGGTGTTGATGATCTGGCCGGAGCGTTGTTTTTTCATGGCGGGAACAAAGTAATAGCAGCCATAGAGCACACCCATCTGATTGATACCGGTCATCCATTCGTAGTTTTCCAAAGCATATTCTTCCAGTACGCTGCCATCACCCACACCTGCATTGTTGAACAGCAGATCAATACCTCCTGCTTGTGCCAGGAAGGAGGTTGCAACGAGGCTGTACTGATCTTTGTCGGCCACATCGAGGGGTAAAAGAATTGTTTTACCGCCGGCAGCGCTGATTTCTGCGGCTGCAACTTCCAGTGCTACCACATTGTTGTCAGACATGCCGAGGGTCCAGCCGTCTGCGGCCAGGTGCAGACAGAAAGCCTTGCCCAGTCCTGATGCAGCGCCGGTGATAAAAGCTCTTTTTTGGGGATATTGCGAGGTGAGGGCCAGCATAAAGTAAAGATGTTTGGGTGGGGAGGTTGAATCGTATGGGAAACTTAAAATTACAATTCAGGCCCGTATTGACCGAATTATTTATATGTCGGGCCGCCCGTCCCGGAATGATCAACGCCTTGGCAAATAATTTCTATCTTTAAGGGTTATAAAACAGTAAGGATTGAAAAAAATATATATATCTGTTTTGCTGTCCGCCCTGTTGTTGGGATGTAAAGGCAAAAAGTCTGAGGAAAAAACCGCACAAAAACCTGGTGGTGCGCCGGCGCTGGTGGATGTAATGATTGCTGCTCCCGAAGTAATCAGCAACACCCTGGAAGCCAATGGTACCGTAGTAGCGCAGGAGTGGGTAGAATTGCGACCTGAAGTGCAGGGGCGCCTGACTTTTTTACAAGTGCCTGAAGGAACCATCGTAAATCAGGGAACAGTTATTGCCCGTGTCAATGATGCTGATTTGCAGGCACAGATGAGTAAGACACGTGTTTTACTCGATCTTGCGCAAAAGACTGAAGCACGCTTGGCTAAGTTGATTGCAGTAGGAGGCATCAACCAGGCCGATTATGATGCTGCACTCAATCAGGTTAATACATTTAAAGCAGACCTTACCTATACACAGTCCCTGATCGATAAAACGGTTGTCCGCGCTCCCTTTACCGGACTCCTGGGTTTACGTCAGATCAGTCCGGGTGCTTATGTTACGCCTGCCACGGTGATTGCCACCTTGCAGCAGGTAGATAAAATGAAAGTAGATTTTACCGTACCTGAAAAATATGCCCGGTTGATGAAAAAGGGAGCGGGGGTTCAGGTGCAAACAGATCTCTCCCGTTCGGATCGGCATCCTGCTACCATTGTTGCTACGGAGCCGCAGATCAATTCCATCAGCAGAAATATCAAGGTGCGGGCCGTATTGCAGGGAGCGAAACCCAATCCCGGTTCATTTGTCAAAGTATATGTTACGCGCCGACAAGACCAACCCAGCATACTCGTACCCAGCAACAGTATTATACCGGATGATAAAAATAAACAGCTGATTTTGGTAAAAGAGGGGAAGGCCATGTTCACGAGTATAACCACGGGTATTCGTACAGAAGATATGGTGGAAGTATTGAGTGGAATCCAGAAAGGCGATAGTGTTGTCGTTTCCGGGATTTTGTTTTGTCGCCCGAAATCTCCCGTAAAAGTGCGGGGCGTAAAAACAGCCGAGCAGCTGAAACAGTAATTTCCTTTATTTGTCCGGCTTTGTGCCGTTATCTTTTTTGAGCGTATGAATATTTCCGAGTTATCACTGAAACGACCTGTACTGGCAACGGTAATGAATCTGGCCTTGATCCTGTTCGGTCTGGTCGGATATTCATTCCTGGCTGTGCGTGATTATCCTGCCATCGATCCGCCGGTGATTTCAGTGAGCACGAGTTATACGGGGGCGAATGCCGACATCATTGAAAGTCAGATCACCGAGCCCCTGGAAAAGCAACTCAATGGCATTCCCGGTATCAAATCGATTACCTCCTCCAGTTCCCTGGGCAGTAGTTCCATTACCCTCGAATTTAATTTGGGTATCGACCTGGAAGCTGCTGCGAGCGATGTGCGTGATAAAGTAGGACAGGCGCAGCGCAGTTTACCGCAAGACATTGATGCACCACCTGTTGTTTTTAAGTCGGATGCCAATAGTGACTTCATCATTGTATTAGCTGTTCAAAGCCAGTCGAAAGGTTTGCTTGAGCTGAGTGACTATGCCGAGACGGTATTATTGCAGCAATTTCAGACCATCAATGATGTTAGTGCTGTAAATATTTTCGGTCAGAAGAGGTACTCTATGCGTCTTTGGCTGCAGCCCGACCGTATGAGTGCTTTTAATATTGCTTTTACCGATATCAGGTCGGCCCTGAACACAGAGAATGTAGAATTGCCGCCGGGAAAGATTTATGGTAACCGAACCGAGCTGACCATTCGCGCTATGGGGCGGCTCACCACCGAGCAGGAATTCCGTGATCTGATTATTCGTGAAGATTCACTCGGTATTGTTCGGCTGGGCGATATTGCTAATGTTGAAATTGCTCCAGAGCAATTGGAGCAATCCTGGAAAGTGAATGGATTGAATGGGGTCGGATTAGCCATCATACCCCAGCCGGGTGCCAACAACGTAAAAATCGCCGATGATTTTTATAAGCGGCTTGAAGCCATCAAAAAGGCGAATAAGTCAGACATAGAATTCAGGGTGATGATCGATAGCACCGAGATCATCCGTCGTTCCCTGAGCGAAGTGAAGGAAACGCTGATTATTTCTTTTGCATTGGTGGTACTGGTTATCTTCTTCTTCTTTCGCAACTGGCTCATCGCCATCCGTCCGCTCATTGACATACCGATTTCACTGATTGCGACTTTCTTCATCATGTACCTGTTTGATTTCTCTATCAATATCTTAACCCTGTTGGGTATTGTACTGGCGACCGGACTGGTAGTGGATGATGGTATTGTGGTGACGGAAAATATCTTCCGTAAGCTGGAGGAAGGATTACCCATCCGCAAGGCGGCGCTGGAGGGCAGCAAGGAAATTTTCTTCGCCGTGGTTTCTACTTCGCTCACACTTGCCGTTGTTTTTATGCCGGTGATTTTTCTGGAGGGCTTTGTGGGTCGACTCTTTCGGGAGTTTGGTGTAACCCTTGCAGCAGCGGTACTGATATCTGCCTTCGTATCACTCACCATCACACCCGTGTTGAATGTATACCTAAGTGCAAAAAATATTCATGAAGGTTGGTTCTATAAAAAAACAGAGCCCTTTTTTGTGGGCATGGAAAACGGGTACAACCGACTCTTGCGATCATTCATGAAAATTCGTTGGGTAGCCTGGGTAATTGTGGCGGCCTGTATAGGTATCATCTGGATCATTTATCAGACATTGCCTAGTGAGCTGGCTCCCATGGAAGACCGCAGCAGCGTGCGTTTCAGCGTAACCGCCCCGGAAGGTACCGGTTACTATTCGATGCAAAAATTATCCGATGAAATTCAGCAGTTCTTGTATGATTCTGTACCTGAGCGCGATTTTGTCATTGCTCGTACCTCTTCCAGTTGGGGTGGTGGTGGTGGATCAGGTGTAAACAGCGCGCAGCCCCGGATCAGTCTAGTTGACCCCTCGCTGCGGAAACGAACGCAGTCGGAAATTACGTCTGACCTGCAAAAAAAGATGTCGCGGTTTAATGATGCCAGAATTTTTGCTACCCAGGAGCAAACCATTTCCGTGGGCTTCGGATCGCGTGCTTCCTTGCCTGTGCAGTTTATATTACAAAATCAGGATCTTGCTAAGCTGCGTGAAATCATTCCCCGCTTCCTTGATGAGGTAAGAAAAGATAAGACCTTCTCCAATTCAGATGTGAGCCTGAAGTTTAACCGACCGGAAGTACAACTAACGGTTGACCGCATGAAGATTAAAGATTTGGGCCTTAATACAACTGATGTCATCAGCACCATACAAGCCGCTTTCAGTGGTGGTCGGCTGGCTTATTTCATCATGAATGGATATCAATACCAGGTGATTGCGCAGGTAGAGCGTGATAAAAGAAATACTACTGCCGATATCACCAATTTATATGTGCGGAATAATAAAGGACAGAGTATACCATTGGATGCGGTGGTGAAGCTGGAAGAAAGCAGTAATCCACCCACGCTGTACCACTATAATCGCTATAAGTCGGCGACCATTTCCGCTTCCCTTGCTGATGGTAAAACCATTGGCGATGGAATTGATGCTATGCAGGCCATCGCCAATCGTTTGCTGGATGAAACGTATCAGGTTTCCTTGAGCGGACCTTCCCGTGATTATAAGGAGAGCTCTTCCAATATTGCCTTTGCCTTTATTCTTGCTCTGCTGTTGATCTATCTCGTATTATCTGCTCAGTTTGAGAGCTTCCGCGATCCCATTACCATCATGCTTACAGTTCCATTGGCCTTGGCCGGGGCATTGCTGAGTTTATATGTATTGAATCAAACGCTCAACATCTTCTCTCAGGTTGGTATGATTATGCTGATCGGATTGGTAACCAAAAATGGCATTCTCATTGTGGAGTTTGCCAACCAGAAAAGACTCAAGGGATTGTCTAAAGTACCTGCAGTTGTAGAGGCTGCCACCCAGCGCCTTCGCCCCATTTTGATGACGAGTCTGGCCACCTCCTTGGGGGCATTGCCCATTGCACTGAGTCTGGGTGCGGCATCCACCAGTCGGATACCCTTGGGTATTGTGGTCGTTGGTGGACTGTTGTTTTCGCTGATCCTCACGCTCTTCGTTATTCCCGCTATCTACACTTTTATTTCCGGTAAGCACGATGCGGAGAAGGTAGAGTTGAATGGCTGATCATTGCAGCGAACGGCTGCCGCTATCTTCGTATCTTTGCAGGGTAAATCATGGCCATGCACATTGCAGACATTCGCAAAGAATATCGCTTAGAGACCTTGGATGAGTCGCAGGTTTCTTCCGATCCCATTGAACAATTTGGTTTTTGGTGGAAGGAAGCACTCAAGAGTGAGATAGATGAAGTGAATGCCATGACACTTGCAACAGCCACTGCTGATGCAGTACCCGCAGCCCGAATAGTTCTTCTCAAAGGATTTGACCGGAAAGGATTCGTGTTTTTCACCAATTATGAGAGCAACAAAGCAGCCGACCTGGAAATGAATCCCCGCGCTTCACTTGTGTTTTTCTGGAAAGAGCTGGAGCGGCAAGTTCGTATCAGTGGTACGGTAGAGAAAGTAAGTGAAGAAGAGAGTGATCATTATTTCAGTTCCCGTCCGAAGGGAAGTCGCATTGGTGCCTGGGCTTCCCCTCAGAGCAGTGTTATCAGTAGCCGCGATATCATCGAAGAAAAAGTAGCTGCCTTAGCGCAATCATTTGAGGGAAAGGAAATCCCCCGTCCACTGCACTGGGGTGGTTATCGGGTTATTCCCCTGCAAATTGAATTCTGGCAAGGTCGCAGCAGCCGTCTGCACGATCGTATCCAATATACTTCTCAGCCCGACGGCAGCTGGAAGATTGTCCGACTGGCGCCCTAATTAATCAATTGAATCGTATGGCAGGAATTTATGAACAACCTTATAAAGTGATTAAAACGCTGCCCGGTGCTGAAATACGTTTTTATCCTCCTGCCGTACTTGCCACTGTAGTATCTTCTGCTCGCAGTTTTCGGGAGGTGGGCAGTAAGGGATTTCGGCAACTTGCGAATTATATATTTGGTGGCAATCGGGAGAAGAAAAAAATGGCGATGACGGCACCGGTGCACATGCGATTGAGTGAAAAAGGTTCTTCGATGAGTTTTGTGATGTCACCGGATATTCCCTTGCAGCAATTGCCGGTGCCCAATCAATCAGACATACAACTGGAAAAGACACCGGCTGAATATGTTGCTGCCATTCGGTTTGGTGGCTATGCATCTGATGATGATATACGCACGTATGCAGATAAGCTGGCTGCCATATTGCAGCAGCAGGGCATCCGCCACGAGGGCAATTTTCGTTTTTTAGGTTATGATGCCCCCTATCGTTTTTTTGGAAGAAGAAACGAAGTGATTGTGACGGTGCAATGGAACGCCTAATTGAACTATCTGCGCCAATCCCACAACACCACATCCCATTCCAATCCGCCATATCCAATGGTATGAATCACCTGAAATCCTGTTGTCAGGTGTGCTTTAAGAGATCGGGTATTGGCGCAGGCGACATCAGTGATGCCGAATTGATAGTTGTTTTCCAGCAGCTCACGAAAATGTCCATAGAGCTTTTGTACTAGTCCTTGTCCACGCACAGATTTATCGACACATAGTTGAGCGACTACAGCATAATCTGCATTCAGTAGTGGAATGTTATCAAAGGTTAATTCGTCAATCTGGTTAAATAAATCTTCTATGAGCGGATTGCCCTGTCTGTTTTCTTTGGTTACAATAATGGCATAGCCAACTACTTCATTATTTGCCAGTGCAATAACCGGGGGATATTTTTCATGCAGTCGCTGTAGGAACGTCATAGAGAATTCTGCTATCAGAAAACCTTGTGATGTTGCTTCATCGGGACTAATGTTTTTTTTCAAGTTGAGCCGTTGCAGGTTAAGAATACCCTGCAGGTCTTTTTCATTAGCGGCAGTAGTAATGGTTATCATGGTTCAAAACTACTTTATTCGAGTTGATTGTCCCTAACACCTTATTGATTAATTGATTAACTTAGTTAGTCCTTCACCCGCCCACCGGGAACCGGATGTTATTGTGTTATGAAAAAAACGATTGTCCTGCTATTGCTTGCCGGTACCCTGCTGGTGCTGCTGTTACCTTCTTGTGGTGGATCATCCACTTCAGGTGAGCAGGTGCCTCAAAGCATCAGCTACAATTATGATGTACGTCCTATCTTATCGGATAAATGTTTTAAATGCCATGGTCCCGATCCCCTCCACCGGGAAGCAGGATTAAGACTTGACATAGCCGCTGAAGCATATAAACCCCTGCAGGAGCATCCGGATAAGAAAGCCCTCGTTCCCGGCAAGCCAGAAGCATCAGAACTCTATCATCGCATTACGACCTCCGATACATCACTGCTGATGCCCCAGAACAGCAGTCATCTGCCCCGACTCACCGAACGTGAGGTAGCTATCATCAGAAAGTGGATAGAACAAGGGGCACGCTATGAAACCCACTGGGCTTTTGTTGCACCACAAAAATCAGCACTGCCTGCAGTCAGCCAGCGAAACTGGCCGGTGAATGAAATCGATTTCTTTACACTTGAAAAAATGGAGCAGCAGCACTTATCGCCGAATGAGCCTGCTGATCAAGAGCGCCTGTTCAAGCGACTCTGCATGGACATTACCGGGATTCTTCCTACACCTGAGGAGACCGCAGTGTTTTTGAATGACCCATCTGTGCAAGCTTATGAAAAGCAGGTTGACCGGTTACTTAGTCTGCCGCAGTATGGGGAGAAGATGGCCATTGGCTGGATGGATCTTTCCCGCTTTGCCGACTCTCATGGTTTTCAGGATGACAGCTATCGCTCACAATGGCCCTGGCGCGACTGGGTTATCGATGCGTTCAATCGTAACATGCGTTATGATACCTTCATAACCTGGCAGTTAGCAGGCGATCTTTTGCCTCAAGCGACACGTGAACAATTGCTCGCCACCGGATTCAACAGAAACCATAAAATAACAGAAGAGGGTGGCGTAATCGATGAGGAATACCGCGTACAATATGTAACTGACCGCACCAATACGTTTGGCCGCGCTATGCTCGGACTAACACTCGAATGTGCCAATTGTCATGACCATAAATACGACCCCTTCACGCAAAAGAATTATTATCAGGTTTATGCCTTCTTTAATAACGTAAAGGAAGTTGGCCTCGAGTCAACAGTAGGTGGACCGGAGACATATGCAAAGAATCCGCGCATGACGATTACACAGGAGGATATACAAAAGACGCTGCGCTTCATTCGAAAGAAAGATACGGCTAAAGTAGAGGTATCGGTTATGGCCGATCGCGATACGACGCGCAAAACCTTTTTACTACAGCGTGGAATCTATGACAGACCCGGTGAACAGGTCTTTCCTACCACCCCACCATCGGTATTGGCATTCGATAGCATCCGTTTGCCGGCTAATCGGCTGGGACTCGCCCGTTGGTTATTTGATCCACGACATCCGCTGACTGCGCGGGTGATCGTTAATCGTCTCTGGCAGGAATTTTTTGGCCGGGGTATTGTTAGAACAGTGGCAGACTTTGGTATGCAGGGTGATTTGCCTACACATCCGCGATTGCTCGACTGGCTGGCTGTTGACCTGCAGCAAAATGGCTGGAACATCAAGCGACTGGTGAAGCAGCTGGTGATGTCGTCAACCTATCGTCAGTCCGGAAAGATCAGTTCGGAGAAAAATGCTAAAGACCCACTCAACGTATACTTATCATATGCCCCACGTATTCGCTTTTCAGCAGAACTCATAAGGGATGTAATGCTGAGCAGCAGCGGGTTACTGAATAAGGATATTGGTGGCCCCAGCGTAAAACCATATCAGCCGCCGGGTCTTTGGGAGCTGGCCAGTTCCGGCAGAGGCATTCTAAAAAAATATGTACAAGACACGGGTCGGTTATTGTATCGCCGGGGCCTGTATACATTCATCAAACGCACTGTGCCGCCTCCATCGATGATGATATTTGATGCCAGTAACCGCGATGAGTGTCAGACTTATCGGTATCGAACAAATACGCCCCTGCAGGCGCTGGTGATGATGAATGATCCCACGCTTCTCGAATCTTCCCGTGCACTGGCCGATCAATTGCTGACAAAGGGACTAACCACTGAACAGCTGCTGGAAACGGCTTTCCGGCGCATCATTTGCAGGCAACCTACAGCCGAGGAAAAGCAATTATTAAAAGCTTATTGGGAGCAAGCACTGCAGACGATACAAAAAAACCCTACTGCCGCCAGGCAACAACTGGCAACAGGAAATTACCAGGCCAAACACCAGGATGTACTTCAGTTGGCTGTCGCCATGCAATCTATACAGATTATCTATAATCTACAGGAAGCAATTACAAAAACCTGATCATGCAAAAAGAACTACTCGATTATAGTTTACAATTCAATCGCAGGAAATTTCTTTCCCGCCTGAGCATTGGTCTGGGTAGTGCGGCTTTAGGTTCTTTACTCATTCCGGATCTTTTTCGTGATCAAACAGTCGAGGAGGCGTTGACTTCCGGTCTGCCTCATTTTGCACCTAAGGCCAAGCGGGTGATTTATCTTTTTCAAAATGGCGCCCCCTCTCAATTAGAAACGTTTGATCATAAGCCATTGCTGCGAAAAATGATGGGCCAGGATTTGCCTGCATCTATTCGAAACGGACAAAGGCTTACCGGTATGACAGCGAACCAGACTGCATTTCCCCTCGTAGGTTCTTATTATGATTTCAAGCAGTATGGTCAATCAGGTGCCTGGGTAAGTGAATTATTTCCTCACATAGCGCAGATCACAGACGATATCTGCTTTATCCGTTCCATGCATACAGAAGCCATCAACCATGACCCTGCCCTGACTTTTTTTCAATCTGGGGCACAGCAGGGAAACCGACCAAGCATAGGATCATGGGTAAGTTATGGACTGGGCACAGAAAACAGCAACTTACCTGCTTTCTGTGTACTCTTATCAAGGGGAAAAGGAAATGGACAAGGGGTATACTCTAAATTATGGACCAACGGATTTTTAGATTCTGTTCATCAGGGTGTTCAATTCAGCAGTGGTGAAAATCCTATCCTCTATTTACAGGATCCGGCGGGATTAGATCGGGTGTCGAGAAGAAAAATGATCGATCAGATTGCTGCCTTGAATGAAATGGAATTGAATCGCTTTGGTGATCCGGAAACAGCAGCCAAAATCAGTCAGTATGAAATGGCTTACCGAATGCAAACGGCAGTACCTGAAATCATGGATACTACCCAGGAGCCCGAAGACATCATTCGGATGTATGGTCCCGATTGTCTGGTACCCGGCACCTTTGCTGCCAACTGTTTGCTTGCCCGCAAGCTGTCGGAGAATGGCGTACGCTTTGTGCAATTGTATCACCAGGGTTGGGATCAGCATGGGAACCTGCCCAATGAAATGCGCGGACAGGCCATGGATGTAGACCGTCCCTCTGCCGCATTAATTACTGATTTAAAGCAACGGGGATTGTTAGATGAAACACTGGTGATCTGGGGCGGCGAGTTTGGTCGAACGAATTATTGTCAGGGAAAAATGACAGCAGATAATTATGGGCGCGACCATCACCCCCGCTGCTTTACTATCTGGATGGCTGGTGGTGGCGTTCGTCCGGGTATGGTATATGGCGAAACCGATGAACTTGGCTATAACATTGTAAAAGATCCGGTACACGTGCACGATTTTCAGGCCACCGTATTACACCTGCTGGGACTCGATCATGAAAAACTCACGTATAAATTTCAGGGAAGAAGATATCGGCTCACTGATTTATATGGAAATGTTGTAAAAGATATCATTACCTAATAATAATAGGTATCCATCGGTTGGTTGGCGAACACTTTGTTACATGAAGAAAATCAATACAGTCATTCATTATATCACCTTCGCAGCGCTGGGCTTCTTCCTATTCCTGGTATTTTTTAGCGATAGGGTGGTGCTGCCCGTTTGGTGGCAGGTTCTGGGGCGAACACATGTTGTGTGGCTGCATTTTCCTATTGTTTTATTATTGCTGGTTATTTTGATTGACTGGTTGCCTATGGCAACTATTGTTTCAACACCTATCTGGGAATTATTCAGGTCATTGGTTTTACTGGCAACATTGTTGACAGCCAACACCGGCATGTTACTGCAACTGGAACATACTGTTTCCGGGCAGACCTTATTTTATCATCAATGGCTCGGTGTAACCCTTGTATTGATCACAGCCTTTTATTTTCTCAGTCATAACTATTTGTCAGAAAGGGTGCAGCTGCGACGCGTAGTCGGCGCAGTCATTATTTTACTGGTTATCATCACTGCACATAAAGGTGCGACACTCACCCATGGCGACGATTTCATACTGGGTCCGATAAAAACAACAGCATCTCCGGTAGTTGATTTACAACAGGCGCAGGCCTGGCACGATGTGATTTATCCAGTACTGAAAACAAGGTGTGGGGAATGTCATATGGGATCTGTTCAGAAAGGGAGCCTCTCCATGAATGACAGCGTCACTTTATGGCGTGGCGGCAAAGAGGGGAAAACATTGGTTGCAGGCAGCAGTGCTGCGAGTCAGTTGCTGCAACGATTGCTACTGCCGCTAACGGATAAAAAACACATGCCGGAAGCAGATAAACCGCAGCCCACAGCAAAGGAGATTGAATTAATCAAGGCCTGGATTGATGCGGGGGCACCCTTTTCTGAACGCATAATGGAGAGAAAGGAAAACGACACTTTCAGACAACTGGCAGTGCAGCAGCTGGAGTTGAAAATTAAGCAGTCACCTGTTGCCTATACCTTTTCTGCTGCTGATCCGGACGTAATTCTTCGTCTGAATGATAACTATCGCATTATAAAACCCCTGGGAAAAGATATTCCTGCCTTATCGGTATCCTTCTTTGGCAGTAACGGATTTTCAACAGAAAGATTGAATGAATTAAAGCCACTGGAACAGCAGATCATCGCGTTGCAGTTGGCGAAAATGCCTTTGCAGACAGCCGATCTGGAATGGATCAGTCGGTTGCCGCATTTAGAACGTCTTAACTTGAATTATACAGCGGTCGATGATGCTGCCATACAGTTGCTGACTCGAATCACATCGCTGCAGTCGCTCTCGTTAACCGGCACCCGCGTAACTGCGGCAGGTATCTCCGGGTTACTCCAGAAGAGTAAACTGCAGCAATTATTCATTTGGGATATTGAACTCGCAGCATCAGCTATTACTCAATTGCGAAAGCAGTTTCCGCTTGTCAGCATTGAAACAGGTTTTCGTGGAGGAGACAGTATTCGATTACCACTCAATGAACCACTGATAGCTGCGCAGGAGGGCATCTTCACAGATCAGCTAACTGTTCCCATAAAGCATGTGATTAATGGGACCGAGCTTTATTATACATGGAACGGGTCGATGCCCGATAGTAACTGCTTGCGGTATACGAAGCCATTAACTATCAATAGCTCCGGCACGCTTCGGGTAAGGGCATACAAGCAGGGGTGGTTACCCAGTAATGTGGTTAGTCGTTCCTTTCTGCAGGCCGGATATCGAATCATGAAAACCGAATGGCAATTGCCCCCGGATGAAAAATATCAGGAGAATGCCGCTACAGTTTTACAAGATTTTGATGTCGGTGATCCAACAGATTTTTCAACCAAGTGGTTAGGCTTTCAGAACAACGATGCGCAGATGGTATTTGATTTAGGGAAGGAGATCGAACTCAAATCGATTGCAGTGAATTCGCTTACGCACACAAGTGCACACATTTTTCCGCCGGTATTTATAAAGGTCTGGGGCAGTATGGATGGGAAGAACTGGCGCATGTTGCAGACTTTCACGCCGGAAAAAGCAACTTCGAGCACATCGCCCGGTGCCAATTTGCTGAAGATTTCTTTCGCACCTGTTAAGGTTCGACGGGTGAAGATGCAGGTGCATCCTTTGCCGGCACTACCCGCCTGGCATACCAGTAAAGGAATGCCAGGTTGGTTTTTTGTCAGTGAAGTGATCTGTAATTGAACAGAGTACTAAGGGTAGTGATTACGCTGCTGGTTTTCAATTTCTATCAACATCTCTTGAATAGCCTCGCGGGGAGAAGCAGGGATATAGTTAAAGTAGCGATTGAATTTACTACTATCAAAGAAATAGTCCCTGTCATACTGGTAAAGCATCTCTACCAGTTCCCGCATATTCGGAATAAATACTCCCAGGAACTTGATCATGCCTGCAGATATGGTGGTATATTTTTCACTGGTAGGCATCTCTTCGGCCATCATCCGAATCCAGTCAACACCGGTCATGGGAGTAGGGTCAGTCGGTAAATTCCATACCTGCTGCATCACATCCGGTGTTGTTCCTAATAAAGCTGTACCCTTACCCAGGTCGGGGAGGTAACTGAAGTTGTGAATCACATGGGCATTGCAAATCCATTGGGCCCGTTGATGTTTTAGCATCCTGTCATACAGCAGCGGCCGGATTATCCCTTTATTTTCTTCCAGCGTAAGAAAATCGGCAGACCGCGCAATGAGTCCCATCAACCCCTTTTTTTCAACCGCTTCCATCAGTATCCGAATTACCTCGGCACGTATCTCCCCTTTTTTACTGCACGGTTGCAGGGGGGAAGATTCTGTGATGGGATTCAGGTGATTAGGACTTACAGCATATATGTTATCGAAGAAAACAAGACGTACCCCATGGTGCAGACAGGCAGTAGTTACATTTTTCATCACACGTGGCCAATATTCACGCCAGATCTTGGTGGAATAAGGCAATCCGATGGTGAGGTAGGCCACTTCCGTTCCTTCTAGTGCATCGATCACATCTTGCTCTACAGATAGATCTGCTTTGAGCCAGTATTGCCCGTTATTGGTAACAAGGGGTTGACGGCTAACCAGTCGCACCTGTTTGTTCAGGTTGGCCAGCGCAGTTGCTAGAGATTTTCCAACAGGTCCGCCTGCTCCGAGAATAGTATGGAACATTTCATAAGGGTTAAAAAGTCATTATACTTAATTATAAATACCACCCAGCCATTCTTTGAACGACCCCACTTTTTCTCGGCTCACAATCGTATCGGTCAAGGCCTGCCATTTTAATTCCAGTTGCAGTCGATTGCCGGCCCATGCATGTACCTTCACAATTGAGTCTATGTGTACGATGAGACTTCTGTTGATGCGAAAAAAACAGCGAGAATCTAATTCAGGCTCTAATAAACTTAAATTGTCATCAAGGATGTATTTATTGTGTTCAAGGTCAACTGCATAAGAGAATTTTCCTTCTGCGAAAAAGTAAGCAATTTGTTCTATTTTTAAATAGCTGAGTTGCTGACCACGCTTGATCATGATTCTTTCTTTTCGGGCCGGTGCGCTCATTTGATTTAATAACAGTAGCATCTTTTCCTGCAGGTTGATGGACTGATTGTTGTTTTGTCGATCAAATTTTTCAAGTGCGTTTTTTAGTTCTGACTCATCGATGGGCTTTAACAGATAGTCAATGCTATTGACCTTGAAAGCCTGAATGGCATATTGATCATAGGCAGTAATGAAAATAACCGGTGTAGTTACCCTCACTTGTTTAAAGATCTCAAAGCTAAGTCCGTCAGCCAGGTGTATGTCCATAAAAATCAGCTGATCGGAATTGTATTGTTGAAAATAGTTGACTGCTTCCCGGATGCTATCTGCCTGATAAGTGATCTGAATATCGGGTCTTAGTTGGGTGAGCATTTTTTTTAGCCGGTTTGCTGCCGGTATTTCATCTTCTATTATTACTACACGGTTCATGTTAAATAAGTGGCAATACTACGGTAAAGAATTGGGGAGTTTCGGTAACAGCAATAACACGGTTGGTGATCAGACCATATCTGTTCCGAATGTTTTTGAGTCCGATACCAGTTGAGTTTTCAACCTGCTGTTTTTTTTGTAGGATGTTTTGAATGATAAGTTCATCATTGATCGCCTTCACTGTAACATATAACGGATACTCTTTAGAGACGATGTTGTGTTTTAAGGCATTTTCTACCAGCAATTGAAGTGCAAAAGGTACTACCTCTTTTTGTAGCATAGTTTCCGGTACATCTATGCTCAAATTAAAATTATTGCCAAAGCGAGTTTTTAGTAAAAAGGCATAGGCCTCTAATATTTTAATTTCTTCTGATAGTGGAATGCATTTGTCTTCTTTAACTTCCAGTATGTAGCGGTACACTTTTGAAAGTTGCTCTACGAATTTCACTGCCTTTTCACTGTCTTCGGGTATGATCGCACAAAGGGTATTTAGGTTATTGAAAAGAAAATGCGGGTTTACCTGGGTTTTTAATGCATTGAGTTCAGCGCGAAGACCTTCTCTTTTCAGCAATTCACTTTTGGTGAGTGAGTCCCTCAATTGATCGGAAAAGTAAATTACTTCATAAATGGCAGTGATAGCTATGGTAGTAAAAAGGGAAGAGTTGATACTGGCAATGAGAACATCAGTTTTACTCATGCCGCTTTGATAGATCTGGCTAAATTCTTCCAGTAGATATCCCACACCGACACCTGCCATCAAAGTGTAGATTAGCATCAAGAGAGATTGAATCAACAATCTTTTTTTCAATTGTTCCATCATTGGATACCTGTTCCTCGACCAGATCATGATGGCCCTGTTGCCTATCCAGATGATGGCAGAAATGATGAAAGTATTGATAAGTAGTGGTAGAGTAAAGTAAGGGGGGCGGGTAAAACGAACCCCAAAGAAAACAAAAGGAATCAGCAAAGAAAGAATAGGAAGAGAAACAATGATCGCCCAGTGGTCATTCCAGCAGATGCGGTCTTTTTCCAGTAGTTGTTGTTGCTCCATGTATTGCTTCTTTGCTGATTGAAATTACTAATTATTCGTGTTGCTCCGACTGCGGCTATCAGAATGTGATTTGATAGTTGAAGTTCGGAAAAAAGCCAATTTGATTGATTTCGCTGATTCTGCCGTTAGAAGGGTTCAGGCTTCTGATAAAGATATTTTTCCTATTGGTCAGGTTTTGAAAATCAATGAACCATTTTTGGGTTGTTTTCTTGCCATTGCGGGTAAAGGAAAACTTCAGGTCCCAGCGCAGATAGGTGTCGTTTTGCCGGCTGAAAGCCTCATTTTCTTTGAATACGACAAATCCACTGGCTTGCGACGCTGCAACATCGAAGGGGGTATAGCGTTGTCCGCCGGCAACTGTAAAGCGTGTATCTATTCCGAATGTATTGGTGGCATTGAGCTTGAATTCTTTTCCGCCCAATAAGTTGCCTATGTAGCCACTGTTGAAAGCCGTATTTCTCCATACGCCATCACTGCCCTGGTATTCTGAGCGGAAGATCGATCCTGTCAACAGGTAGTAAAAGCCTTTGTTCAGGAAACGTTCTACAGTAATTTCCCATCCAAGATTTCTTCCCTGACCGTTGTTCACGAGGTTGGTTTTATCGGCATAGTTGAAGCCGGCACCTTCATTCAGCATGCTGAAAGAGCTGGGTGTTTTTTCTACAGCAGCACGATAGATGTATTGGGCATAGAACTCTGTTTTGATGCGCATGTGTTGAGTGATGTTCCAGTCATACCCTGCAACGGCATGCCAGCTTTTCACGAAATCGAGTTCTCGGTTGGTGAGTACAGTTGGATTAGGCGAGAAGTAGTTGCGATAAAAATATACCTGCAAGGGCTGTGTCTGACTGTGCAACCCAATTCCCAGGTTGAGCGATTGATTTCTTTTGAATTGGTATTTCAGGCTCCACCGGGGTTCAATGCTGGTGCTATTATTGAGACTAAAGAGTTGACCATAGAGACCTAGGTTGGTAGAGAGTTCGTTGTTAAAGCGATGCCCCCAATTCATAAATACCCGATGTAGTGCTGCATTGTTTTTTGCATTAGTGAGATAACGAAGAACAGAATCACCATTGGGCACTGTCTGTTGTTGCAGGTTGAGTGCATTGAAGTCAGATAAAAATCCGGCAGTCAGTTGATTCTTCGCGGAGAATTTTTTATTGAACAGATAACCGGCAGAGATCTTGGTTTGGCGGTTATCAACATCGAATACGGTTTGATTGGGTTTGGCAACAGGAATGACTTCTTCTTTGTAGGTGCTTTTGAACCCGGAAACAGCCAGGGTAAGTTTTCCGTAGGTGGTTGGGTTGAAGTAATAGGTATGGCTCATTCCGAGAACACCTGTAAGCGACTTGTTTTTACTGGTTCTTGCCTTTCCGTCATTGGTGGTATAAAGATTATCACCGGTGGAGTCGGCCGGGAAGGTGATATGACTTTCTCCTCCGATACCAAACCAGTCGAAAGTGCCGTGCTTTTTGGTTACTAGGTGCATTTTGAAAGTGAGATCCTGGTAGTAGGGTGTGGCAGCTCCGGTGCCAACGTTCAATCCAAGGGACTGAATAGCTGCTACCAGTGAGTAGCGGTAATTAACGAGATAAGATGATTTCTTGTCTTTTTTTAATGGACCTTCTGCGCCGAATTCAAATCCATTAAAACCCATCTGACCGAGGAATTCATTTTTTTCTGCATTACCATTCCGCATGCGCAAGTCGAATACCCCTGCGATGGCATTACCATATTGTGCAGGAAAGGCACTCGTTACAAAATCAGAATTTTTCAGGGTATTGGTATTCAGCATGGTTACAGGGCCACCGGTAGATCCCGCAGTGCTGTAGTGATTCGGGTTGGGTATGTCAATACCATCCATGCGCCACAGAACACCGGAGGGTGAGTTGCCCCGAATCACAATGTCATTGCGCGCATCATTCGGTCCGCTAACGCCGGCAAAGTTTTGTGCCATCCGGCTGGGGTCGTTGCGGGTACCGGAATAACGTACCGCCTCATCCATACTCAGCTGCCGGGAACTTACGACGATGCTTTCATTCAGTGCTTTGAATTTCGATTTGCCGGAAGCTACCACCACTTCTTTCAGTTGTTGTACGCTTTCCCGGATTTTTATTTCAAGTACAACCTCTTTGGAGGAAGTGACTTCAATATTATTCAACAGGGCATCTTCATATCCTACTCGTGAGATACGCAAACGATGCCGTCCTACCGGTACGCCCGTAATATAAAAGCTTCCGGAGGAAGAGGAGAGTACGAGGGGCTGACCATTTCCGGTTTCCAGCCGGATGCTTACACCCGTAAGGGGCTGTAGTGATTGTTCATCGAAGATGGTTCCTCGAATGGTTTGAACCAGTGCATTGCTTTGTGCATAGATGCTCGCCGCAATCACCATGAGAAGGCAGGTGGTGATAATTTTTTTCATGGGAAACAGTTGAGATGTTTTGAAATGATACCACAATGCTCCTGATTTGATTGTTACCCGGAGGGAGGGAAGGGAGTGAGTTGTTGTTTGGAAGGAGTGAATGGTTATTGACGGGGTGCTATTGGTCAGGTAATAGTTAACCATAGAAACTTATAAGCGGGAAAGGGTATCTTTGCAGACATCCTTCAATTGAAATGATATGATACCAGCCAAATCTTATGCTGCTTATAGCCAATCAACTCCTTTGGCGCCCTACGTTTTCGACCGCCGACATCTTCGCCCCGATGATGTTCACATCAAGATTCATTATTGTGGGGTATGCCACAGCGATTTGCACCAGGTAAGAGATGAATGGGGCGGAGCGAAGTATCCCATGGTGCCCGGGCATGAGATTGTTGGTGAGGTGGTAGCTGTTGGGTCAGCGGTGAAAAAGTTTGTCCCCGGTAACAGGGTGGGCGTAGGCGTGATGGTAGATGCTTGCTGTAGCTGTAATAGTTGCAACCACCAGATGGAACAATATTGCGATGAAGGTATGACCGGTACTTATAACAGCGTCGAGCGCGATGGGTCAGGTATTACACAGGGAGGTTATTCCTCCGATATAGTGGTCAAGGAAAGATTTGTGGTAAATATTGCTGACGGACTCGATTTGGCTGCTGCTGCGCCCCTGCTTTGTGCCGGCATCACTACTTATTCTCCCCTTCGCTTTGCTGGTGTTACCAAGGGCATGCGGGTTGGCGTGGTTGGTTTGGGCGGATTGGGGCATATGGGTGTAAAATTTGCCGCCTCTTTTGGAGCTGAAGTAACAGTCATCAGCACTTCACCCGCGAAGGAAGCTGATGCCCGTAGATTGGGCGCTCA